>CAZTHL010000015.1:0-42431 GCA_964613585.1 uncultured Mycobacteriaceae bacterium
ATGGAACGAGCAGGCAGTCGTCCTTTCCCGACATGGCGCGACGCGCGGTCGAGGGGGCGGTCTCGGGACCTGAAGTGCCGCGAGTGCTCTTCTTTGGTGTGCCGTAATCGGATAGATTATATAAGATTCGTTGAGTGAAACAGCGGTGTCTCGCAAAAAAGGGACAATTCTCATCGTGCAGCACCTCATGAGGCCTTGTCCGGGTGGATGATCGCCTGCGCCGATGGTAGAGCATCGATCCTTCCCGTGAACGAAGTGATGATGTCGGCGGTGCGTATGTGCAGGCGTCACAATTGGGTTAAAGGGGACTGGCTTCTCATCTTGATGCTGTATCGCATCTCTGCTGCTCCGGACGTCTGGATATGCGGTATAACTACCAAAAATGAGAGGGGAGGCTCTCGGACTGGCGATACGAGAGCCTCCGGGACAGGCCTGAGAGCAAGAGGGGTGGGGAAAGATGTTCGAAGTACTTTAATTAAAACAGTATCTTATGGCATTTTGGCCATCGAGCGAGGGCGAGAAAAGTATCATGTGATATAGTTTTGAGTGGGTTGGTGCAGGGGATGGAATTCACAGTTGCGTATTCGGCACGGCATGAGCATTGTTGATTGAATGCGGATTTTGGCAAGCTTGGTGGCTCCTTTGCACTTTATGGACACGGTTGCTGATTGATGCCGAAACTGAACGATATTCCACCCTGCCCCCAGCGGCCGGCGACCCTGTCGTCGGTGCGTGCGACTAAGGACTACGAGGTCTCCTTGATCACGCCGCTTTTCGGCGGCGGGGTGGAAGCGGGCGTCCCCGATAAGAGCCAGCCGGTCCGGGGCACCTCGATCCGGGGACAACTTCAATTCTGGTGGCGCGCCACCCGAGGGGCTGGTTTCGACAAGCGCGAAGATCTGTTCAAACGTCATATCGAAATTTGGGGCAGCACGGACAAAGCGAGCCCGGTCGAAGTCAGCGTTCGTGATGTGGCGGCGGGTTCTTCGCAGGCATGTGCACAATACGCAGCCAGGAAAGATAGCCGGCTTGAACTGCCCTGGGGAAAACTGTTCAGCGACCCGAACTGCGAACTGACATACGCGCGGTTTCCTTCCCAAGGCAAGTGGAGCAAAGACCGACAAACGACCGAGGAGTCGCCAGCAACATTTACCTTGCGGCTTCGCTTTCCCGAGGCGCTCCTGGAGGATGTGGAGACGGCTGTCTGGGCGTGGGCGAATTTCGGCGGGCTCGGCGCGCGCACACGGCGTGGTTGCGGCGCCTTGCTGTGCAAGGAACTGGCGCCGCGCGATCTCGACGACTTTCGGAATCAGCTCAAGAAATATTCCGCGGACAGCGATGGCAATGTCCGAGATTGGCCCACCCTACCGGCGAGCGCATTGGTTGGAGAGCGCCACGAGGCGCCTGTCGAAGCGTGGAAGGAGGTCATCGGCCTGTTGCGGACGTTTCGCCAAGGAACGGATGTGGGCCGAAATCCGGGGCGTCAACGTCCGGGCCGCTCACGATGGCCCGAGCCCGAGACGATCCGCAGAGTGACAGACCGGCGCTCGCCACAACACACGAGGTTGGCTCATATCCCCGAGGACGCTTTCCCGCGCGCCGAATTCGGCCTGCCGATTGTGTTCCACTTCAAGGATCGAGACGATCCGCCAGATACGGTGCTCGATCCCTCGGGTGAGTTCGAGCGTATGGCGAGCCCGCTGATCCTCAAACCATTGGCGCTCGCAAATGGAAAAGGCAGTATCCCTCATTTTACGGCTCATTGCGCCAAGCGTGTTCGGGGTTGAGCTAAGGCCTAAAAGCACCGAGGTGGCAGAGAAGTTGGGCATAGATCCCAATACGGACCTGCTGTCCACTAGCGGTATAGAGCCAAGAACAAGGGTGCCTGAGCTTGCCAAGAACGGTGTGCCTTTGGCCGAGTCGAAATCAGGCTCCGCGCTAGAAGCGTTTCTCAGCTATGCGCAGAAAAAAGGCTTTCGCGAGGTCAAGCCATGATTGGGCACCTCGTCGCGGTCACCGTCGGTCCGGTGCAGGATTTCATCGCCGCCGCGAGGCGGACCCGGGACCTATGGTTCGGCTCCTATCTGCTTTCCGAGATCAGCAAGGCGGCCGCCAAGGCGGTTCGGGAGCACGGCGGTAATCTGATCTTCCCGGCGCCGCGCGACGACGCCGACCTGGCGCCCGACTCGCCGCTCAGTGTGGCGAACGTGATCGTGGCTGAGATCAGCGGAGCGGATCCCGCTGCTGTGGCTGGCGCGGCCAAGCAGGCGGCACGCAGACGATGGCGCGACTTTGCTGACCGCGTCTTCGACATGCATCAAGGCGTCATCGATGCCAGCATCTGGAACGAACAGCTTGATGATGTAGTCGAGATCTATGCCGCGTGGCAGACTTATACTACGGAAACCTATCAGGCCGACCGGGCAGCGCTGATGCGGCTGCTCGGCGCCCGCAAGCGATGCCGGGACTTCCTGCCCGCCAAGGGACGAGCCGGCGTGCCGAAATCGTCGCTCGACGGCCTGCGCGAGAGCGTGCTCCGGAAAGAGCGGCCCGAAGGATCGCGCCCGCGCCTGCCTCTCCGCGAGGGCGAGCACCTGGATGTGGTTGGCATGGTGAAGCGCACCTGGGCGCCGGACGATGGGGCGCCCCGCTATCCTTCCGTCGCCCGCGTCGCCGCCGACCCGTGGCTCAGGCGTATTCCATCGGACCGCCTTGAAGCGCTTGCCAAGGCTTGCCGCGCCGCCGACACCGGGATCATTCACGAAATCGATGTCTCGCAGGGACGCGGCCATCCGCGCTACGCCGCGTTTCCGTTCGAGGGCACCGCGGTGTTCCGGTCGCGCCATCACGATCTTCGCGAGGAAGCTGACGTCGCGGCCGCAGATCTTGCTCCGCTCGCGGACGCTCTTCGGGACCTCGAGCGCGATCATAAAGAGCCGAGCCCCTATCTCGGCGTGCTGGTCGCCGACGGCGACCGAATGGGCCAAGCGCTCTCGGCACTCAACTCACTTGATAAGCACAGGAAATTTTCCCGAGCACTTGCGGACTTTGCTTCGAAGTCCCGCGAGATCGTCCATGAGCATAATGGCGTGCTTGTCTATGCCGGCGGCGATGATGTCCTGGCGTTTGTGCCCGTTGATCATTGCCTCGACTGCGCGCGCGCACTGCACGACGCGTTCGGCGAAGCGCTGAAAGCCTGGTCGGAGGAGACAGGAATCGACCTTACCTTTTCCGTCGGGTTCGCCGTCGCCCATTTCATGGAGCCACTGGAGGATCTGCTTGCCTATGGGCGCGCCGCCGAGAAGCACGCCAAGCACCCCCGTGACGGGGACGGCCAACAAGACGATCGCAACGGCCTTGCCGTGCATGTCGTCAAGCGCGGCGGCGGGCCGCTGGCCGTCCGCGCCAACTGGTCGGACAATCCGGACCAACGCCTGAAGCAGCTCGCGCAATGGATTGAAGGTCAGTCCGTGTCCGGCCGGGTCGCCTACGACCTGCACAAGATCGCCGAGGTATACGAGACTTGGCCGCCCGAGACGGCCAAGGCCGTAATCCAGAGCGATGTCCGGTCGACACTGAAGAAAAAGCAGCCGTCTGCTGCAAGCGGCGCTGGCGTGTTGGATAAGATCATCGAGGATCGCGTCGGGAGCGCTGCGTCATTGCGCAGCCTCGCCAATGATTTGCTGGTGGCGAGGGCGCTTTCGCCATGACGACGCTGCTGGAGATCACCTGTCGCGATCCAATCGTCGCGCGCGACGGCCGCCCGTTCGGCGCCGGGCAGGGTAATCGGATGCGCAGCCTAGACTGGCCACTGCCTTCGGTCGTCGCCGGCTCGCTTCGTTCCACTTTGGGCAAGTTCGCGAACAAGGACTTTTCGAGTGAAACAGCGGAAGATTTGCTCCGGGTGGAAGTCGCCGGGCCACTACCGTTCGCAGGCGGACAGCTTTACTTGCCGGCGCCTCTGGACGGCGTCGTTCATCCTGAGCAAGGGCTGGTTCGAATGGCGCCGCAGGCGGCTGAGAACGGACATTGCGACTGGCCTGCGCCGGGCCTGCGACCCGTTCTGCCGGCCGAAGATGAGCCCAAGGATGACTTCAAGCCGGGGGAGGCGCCGGCCTGGTGGCCCGAAGAGCACTATGCTGCATGGCTGGCTGGCGACGCCGTCGGCCTCGACGACCGGTTCTTTGGCTCAGCAGAGCTAGAGCAGCGGACCCACGTCAGTCTCGATCCGGCAACGGGCGCGGCGGAGGAGGGGCACCTCTTCACCACGAGCGCCTTAGCGCTCAGTCATCTGCCGCGTCACGGCATTTCAAGCGAAAAAGCCCGCTCGTCCCGCTTTGTCGTTATCATCTTGTCCGCTCGCGTCCGCGCCGAGGGATGGTGTGGTGAGGCGGCGGCAAAGCTTCACACGCTTCATCCGCTCGGCGGCGAGCGACGTCTCGCTCACTGGAAAGCGGCTGCAGACGCGACGGCTTGGATTTGCCCAAAGCCGGTTCGCGAGGCACTGACGAAGGCCTCGCGCATCCGCATGGTGCTGGCGACGCCGGCCAATTTCGCTGGGGGTTGGATGCCCGGGTGGCTGAACGGCGAGCTTGTCGGAACGCCGCCCGGCGCTGAGGTTGTGCTACGGCTGGTGGGCGTCAGCATCGAACGGTGGAAGGCTGTCTCGGGCTGGTCCTTGGCCAAGCTGCCGGGCCAGCCGCGCGGGCCGAAGCCGGTAAGGCGTATGGTGCCGGCCGGCGGCGTCTACTTCTTCGAATTGGTCGATGGCGAAGCATCCAAGCTCGCCGACCGGTGGCTCGAACCAGTCAGCGACGACGTGCAAGACCGGCACGACGGCTTCGGCCTCGCCGCCTGGGGCGTCTGGTGATGCGAGAAGGATAAGGCCTCCATGGAGAACACGCAAATCTATTGGCTGCACACTTTGTCGCCGACCCATGTCGGGACCGGCCGCGGCGTCGGCTATATCGATCTGCCGATCCACCGCGAGAAGGTCACGCACTGGCCTGCTATCCCCGGCTCGGCGTTCAAGGGCGTGTGGGCCGACCACTATGGCGCCACGGAAGACAAGCGTGGCTCGGACGCCAAGCTTGGCTTGGCGTTCGGCCGCGCTTCCGATCGAGAGACCAGTGCCTCGAACGCCGGCGCGCTTATTCCGACGGATGCCCGTCTCGTCTGCCTGCCCGTTCGCAGTTTCCACGGCACTTTCGCCTGGTGCACTTCGCCGCTCGCCCTGGAGATGCTGCGTCGAGACCTTCAGTTCGCGAAGATGAGCGACCTTCCACCCTTGCCGCCGAAAGTCTTCGAGAGCGATATCCATCGCAGCTCGGACACGGTCATAGAGGATGGAGGTCGCATCTTTCTGGAGGATCTTGACTTTGTTGGCAAGGAATGCGCCGCGGCAACGGCCTGGGCCGAAAAACTCGCCGGATGGGTGTTTCCAGGCAAAGAGAATGCGGCCTGGCGTGAACGCTTCGCCGAACGGTTCGCCGTCATTCCCGACACGGTCTTCGACTTCCTCACCGAGACCGGTACCGAAGTGTCGGCCCGCGTGCGGATCGACGACGATCTCAAGATCGTAGCGGGAGGCGCGCTCTGGAACGAGGAAGCGCTGCCGGCGGAAACGATCCTGGCCGGGCTGATCACCTGCGACCGTGTGTATTCTCGCGAGCCGAACGGCATCAAGGCAACTGATCTCACTCGCGAGTTCGCGACCGAGCTCCTTCCGCTGCAGATCGGCGGCAAGGCCACCGTCGGGCGCGGGCGTGTGCGTTGCGTCTTTACGTCCCCAGGATCGGGGACCTGACGATGGTCCAGACCAACGGCCAGAAAATGGCGCAGGCCGCATACACAAGGATTGCTGCGCGGAAGCTGGATGCTGAGTTTGCAAGCTTCGCACGCTCGTTTCCCTCCCTGATTCATGCCTGCGGATTGGCGCAGGCGGTCGCCTTTGCTGAGGCGAAGGGACGCGGAGAATATCTCGATGACCTTACGGCTGTGCTGAAAGAAGGCGGCCACGCTGAAGGCACATCGAAGGACGCGCTCGCCAAGGCATCGCGGGAGATTGCCGTGCCGGCCTATCTGCGCCTCAGCCGCAACGCGCTTCAGGCCGCCGGCTGGCTGAAGCGCTATGTCGAAGCCGGCGAACAGAAGCGCGATGGTGAAGTCAGGGAAAAGGATTGAGCCGTGCGCGCGCACGTCATGACCCTTGCTGATACCGAGAATCGGCAACAACCGCGCGCCAATGACCGCCGCGGGCAGAGCCATCATGCTGGTCTGTTGCTCCAGCGGTTCTTCGCTGATCCGATGCGCGATCCGAGCACCGGGGCGAAGCGTGACAAACGTGATCCGGAAGGACTGAAGGCGTTGATGCGGGCCGCAATAGCGGCCTGCGAGAGTGAACCTGTTCGCGCGCTCTATGAAGCAGCGCACACACGTTGGATCGATTCGCTTTCTGGGAACCGCGCATACGCCTCGCAGCAACTCGAAACATCCAGCCGGCTTATCGTCGGTCTCGGCTCGGAGAGCGTCCTGGAGACCGGCCTGCGGCTTCATCACACCTATGGTGTGCCGATCATTCCGGGCTCGGCGCTCAAGGGCCTGGCGTCCCACTACTGTCACGATGTCTGGGGCCAGCGACACGATGCAGGCGCGGCTCAGGAGAACACGCTGTTCCAGCACGGCGCACGGTATCATTCGCTGCTTTTTGGGACGACCGAGGACGGCGGTGTGGTCACATTTCACGATGCCTGGATCCTGCCGCAGTCGCTGTCCGGCGCCTTGCGCCTCGACGTCATGACGCCGCACCATCCGAAATGGCAGACGAACGAGGCGCCGCCCACCGACTTCGACAGCCCGGTGCCGGTCTCCTTCCTGTCCGTCGCCGGCGTGTTCGACGTCAGCCTGTCCTGGTCCGGTCCGGCAGGGGCATCGCCCGTGCAGGCAGGCGCCTGGACGGAGCTGGCGATGCAGATCTTGCTGGAAGCGCTGGACGACTGGGGCGTCGGCGGCAAGACGAGCAGCGGATATGGCCGGCTTGTGCCATTTGAGTCTCTGATTGCCACGCAACAGCCGTCTCCGAGCGCCCGTCTCACCCCTGTCGCACTGCCGAGGCCGGGCGACAAGGTGGAGGCTCGGCTGCTGGAGGAGCGCACAAAGAAGGGCGGTTGGAAAGCGCTCCACGAGGCGTCCGGCCTCAGCGGCTATATAGAGAACACCGCGGACGTCCCAGCAGGCGCGAATGCCGATGATGTGCTTCAACTCATCGTAAAGTTCGCCAAACGACAGGGATTGGGCTTTTTCTATCCTACACCTGTTGTGGAGGCGAGATTCCAGAAGTCGCAGTCGAAGAGTAAAAACAACAGACCTCGGAAGGGCGACGGGAAAAGGCGATGACTAATTTGTTGCTATTGTCTACATGTGGGACCAGCACGCTTTCGAATGACGCCGATCCAGATATTCGACGTTGGCTCAATGACATCGCAAACAAGCCGCAGTTATCAGATTGTGAGGAAGGGAAACTGAACCAGCACGTCGAAGATCGCAAGACGAGACTGCTGCAAGCCGATGCCGCTGAGCGGCGCAGATTGAGCGCAGAATTGAACGGCATAGGCGCCATTTTTGATAAATGGAATCCGCAACGCCTCTTACACCTTTTGGTTCATACCGATACCGCTGCAGGTCGAGCGTCCGCATGCATCGTCAAGCGTGTGCTTGAGGCTGATGATCAGCTGGTGCAACTTCTGACGGCGTCAGGCCTGCGAACCGATGATTTTCCAAGTTTTCGGGAGGCTCTAGCCGAGCTGACCCAAAACGTCGAGGAATGGTTTTCGAGTTACCGCGACCAACGCTGGACTACGCTCTTCAACCTCACCGGCGGCTTCAAATCGGTCAATGCCTATCTGCAAGCGCTCGGCATGCTCCACGCGGATCGCTGCGTCTTCCTGTTTGACGGCGCGCGCCAATTGATGGAGATCCCACGGCTTCCGGTGAAGCTTGTGGAGGCAGATGAGGTGCGCACACATCTCAAATTGTTCCGGCGGCTTGCGGTCGGCTATCCAGTGACGGCAAATGAGGCTAGCAGCGCGCCCGATTCCCTACTGATGGAGATCAACGGCAAGTTCGCGACGAGTGTCTGGGGCGACGTTGTCTGGCAGCGTGTGCGAAAAACATTGCTCACGGAAGCACTGTTCGAGCCGCTTTCGCCAAAGCTCGTAATCAAGGAAAAACACAAAAAGAAGTTTCAAGGCCTTCCCGAAGATCGTCGGATTCAAGTCAACGAAGCACTTGACGCCCTTTCGGCGCACCTGGATTGCAAGCGAGATCTTCCAAAGTCGAACAGCTTCAAGCAGCTTCAAGGCAACCCCGCACCACCATCAACTCACGAGCTTTATCTGTGGAGCGACGAGGGCGCTTGGCGGCTGTTCGGCCACTACGAAGCAAGCGACTTCGTTGCGGATTCTCTTGGTCCTCATCTCTAGGACATCATGAGCGAGCGGAATCATCTCCGGACTTTCACCTTGGCGGACGGTCCGGCCGCGCGTGCCCGACCCGACCGCCTGCGCGGTCGGGATGGGGGAGGGCGCCGGGTCCGAGCGACGGGTCTTGACGGCTCAGACCAATCAGACGAGTTTGACAAATCAGACGGGCGCGACGATAGTGTAGGGCGGAGGTGACCTCATGAGCCGCGTGACCCTGCTCCCGCCCGACCGGACGACCGAGGCCCGCGCCCCCGCGCGCGACGGAAGGGTGGGACGGACGCCCTCGCCACCGGTCGCCGCCGTGCGGGGCGCCGAGCCGACGCCGCCGCGCGTCGATCCGCGCCAAGCCTTCGTGGACGGCCTTGCCGCCGGCCTTCGCGGCCTATCGGAGGAGGAGGTCGGGCGCCTGATCGCGCGCCTGCCCCGGATCCTGGACGATCTGCGGCGACAGGCCCAGCGCGACGACGCGCCGGCGGCTGCGCCGCTCACGGGCGAATCCTTGCGCCGGATCGAGACGGACGAGGAGCGGCAGGCGCTGGACACCGCCCTGGCGGCCGCCCGGCAGCGCGGCGCGGTGCTGGCGGGTGAGATCCTGCGCCAGCCGGACATGCTGACGGCCGACGCGATGGCCGCGCGGCTCGGCACGACCCGCGACACGGTCAACCGGCACCGCCGGCAGGGCCGGCTGCTGGCGCTGGCGGGTGCCACGCGCGGCTATCGCTATCCCGCCTGGCAGCTCGACGCGCAGGGCCGGCCGCTCGCCGGCCTCGACCGCGTGCTGGCCGCCGCCGGCGACCCGTGGATCGCCCATCGCTGGCTGACCCGGCGGCACCCGGCGCTTGAAGACCAAACCGGCCGCGACGCGCTAAGTCAGGGCCGCGTGCACGACCTGGTTGAGCTCATCGGGCATGTCGGCGAAGATTTCGGATAGGATCAGCCCCATGCGCGCGTCATCCGAATGCCCTCGCCGATCGTGCCCGCCGATATCGGATCCGCACCGCTCCAGCTGACGCAAGTCGCCGTTTCCCGGTTCTCCCGGCTCTATCGCGCTAAGCACGCCGATCCGCTGGGTATTGGCAAGGCCCCAAGCCGGTTCGGCGATCCGCGGGCATTGCCCGACAGGAAGCGCTTCGGGATTCTGTATCTCGGGCAGACCGTGGAGGTCTGCTTCCTCGAAGCCATCCTGCGCGACCAAGCCGTCGGCAGCCTGCACACATTCCTCCTTCAGGAAATCGAGCTGGCCGGGTGGGCTCTGGCCTCGATCGACAGCGCGCAGGACCTGAGGCTGGTCGATTTGACCGGGTCGGCGCTCGTGCGCAATCGCGTCCCCACCGACGCCGTTCGCGGATCCGACCAGACGCTCGGCCGGTGGTGGTCCCTGGCGTTCCACCAGCATCCGGGCGAACCCGACGGCATCCTCTACCCGTCGCGGCTCAACGATGAATACAAGAATGTCGCCGTCTACGACCGCGCCGTTCCAAAGCTGCGCTGCCACGATGTGATCAAGCTGATGAGCTACCCGGGCTTGGCCGCAATCCTGGATCGGTACAATCTGGCGCTGCGGTGAGCTCGGCCCTGCCCATGCGCCGCCGTCACGACCGGAACCGGGTCTCGTCGCGCCAGGCCAAGGACGCCGCGTCCGGCTGGTCCGCGCCGGTGGCCGGAAGCCGGATGGCATCGCCGTGAAGGCGATAGCGTTCCCGGCCGTTGGCGTGCAGGTCGGGTGGCGCGCCGGCGGACACCGACGCTCCCCGGCGCCGACGTCATCGCTTGCGTTGCCACCGCGCGGGGCGCCGAGAGCGGCAGGGGCGTCGACGGCACCGCGAGCGCCGCTCGTGTGTTGGGTCCGTTCGGCGTCACGACTTGGCGCTCCTGCACGATCAACGGAGGACGGGCTGCGCCATGGCCGACACGACCGGCACCACCGACACGACCGACACGACCGGCACCACCGACATGACCGACACGACCGGGACGCGCCGACCGACGACGGGCGACGGGGCGGCCGGCGGACCGAAGACAGACGCCGCGCCCGCGCCCGCGCCCGCGCCGGTCGCGCCGGCGGGCGGACGGGTCGAGGCCTTCCGCGCGCTCGCCCGGCGCTACGTCGAGGAGGCCTGCGTCATGCGCCCGGGCCAGCTCACCGGGCACGATCGGCGCATCCATGTCCGCGAGACCATCATCGAGGACCACGCCACCCGGATCGACCGGCAGGCGCACGACGCGCGCGAGAAGCTCGACAAGCTCGCCGGCTCGCTGTTCGCCTTCTTCCGCGGCACCTCGCTCTTGTTCCACCGCGACATGGCCGGCGAGGACGCGCGCATGCCGACGGTGCTGCTGCTCGGCGACGTGCACCCGGAGAACTTCGGCGTCATGCCGAACGCCGACAACGTGCCCGTGTTCGGCGTCAACGACTTCGACGACACCTGCTACGGTCCGTTCACCTGGGATCTCAAGCGCGGCGCCACCGGCTTCATGATCGCCGTCGACGAGGAGGGCGGCTTCGGGCCGAAGCACCAGCGCGCCATCGCGCGCGACTTCATCGAGGGCTACGTGGAGAGCATGCGCTACTTCGCGCGCCACGGCACGGAAGGGGCCGAGCAGCTCCGCCCCGACAACAGCCCGAAGATCCTGCGCCGCCTGTTCGACACGGCGATGAAGGCGCGCGAGACGTGGCTTTGGGACCGCTATCTCGACGAGAAGGGGCGCGGCTTCCGGGCCAGCGAGGAGTTGACCCCGATCCCGCACCGTCTCGACGCGTTCCAGCTCCAGCTCGACCGCCTCGCGCGCCGCAACGGCATCGAGGCGAAGGGGCGCATCGGCACGCTGAGGGTCAAGGACGTCGCCATCCGCCACGGCCAGGGCACCGCCTCGCTCGGCCTGCCGCGCTATTACCTGCTGCTCGAAGGCCCCTCGCGGGACGCCACCGACGACCTGATCGTCGAGTTCAAGCAGGCGCGCCGCTCGGCCCTCGACGGGCTCGTGCCCAACGAGGAGTTCGACGCCGGCCGCGAGGGCGCGCGCGTCGCGCACGGCCAGGCGGTGCATCTCTCCCACGGCGACGTCTTCTACGGCGACGTCGAGGTCGACGGGCTCAGCTTCATGGCGCGCGAGCGCGCGCCGTTCCGCGACGACATCGACCTCGACGACCTCTCGCGGCCCTCGTGGAGCCAGTACGCGGGCGTCTGCGGCCGGGCGCTGGCGCAGAGCCACGCGCGCTCGGACGAGGTGGGCCAGCTCGACTACGACATCGAGCCGCGCATCCTCGAGGCCATCGAGCCCGCGGCGCTGTTCGTGGACGACATGCTCGAGTTCGCCGGCGAGGCGCTCGAGCGGCTCCGGCGCGACCATGCCTTCTTCGTGCGCGACCACGAGCGCGGCGCCTTCGAGACGCTGATGAAGAGCTGGCGCTGACGGGGCCCGCCGGCGAGCGGGGCTGAGATGCCGGCCGTGATGCCCCCTTGTCATTGCGACGGCTCGGCGGGGCACGTAGACACGTCCTACTGAAGCTGTTCATGTTGATGATGTCGCTGAAAATCCAGAATCCGTCTTCACGACCTCAGCACCTCAGAAGTCAAGCGGCTGCGACGTCAAAATCCCTGTCCAGCTCCTCACGTTCCAGCCGGCTATGATTCACGAGCAGAGTTCGAATTGTCAGCGGCGAGACCTTGAAATGCTCGGCGACGTCCTGCTGGCTGTCCATGGAGTAACCATCACCCGGCGTGGCTTCGACAGTGTCGAAGGGAGTCAAGAACTCGGCGGCAAAGGCACGCTGCATCTTCTGGCGGTAAGTATAGCTGCGGGTGGCGACGAAGAGTCTTTCGTCACGAGTGAGAATTCGGTCACCGAGAAGGCGCACCAGCTCGAAACGGGGCAATCTCCTTGAGCTGACCAACGCCGACAACGACGCCGCCGGAACCGCGATCGGCCGCGATCTCGTCCACGGCCCCCGAGCCAAACTCTTTCGCATCGTCAATGAGCCGGTTCAGGGTAAGCGCCCGGTCTGACCACCCTTGTTTGCCCGCCGGAGATCCCGAGTTTGCCGGGTAGTGAGAGCGCGAGTGTCCGCTTGCGCTGATGGACACTTCGGGATCGGCTTATGGTGCGGCGTTGACGGAAGCGGCGGAGGTGGTCTGACGACGAGAAGCGCACGATCATCGCGCCGACGCGGGTTCCTGGCGCGTCGGTGAGGCGGGTGGCGCGGCGCTACGACCTCAACGCCAACCTGTTGCGCAAGGGCTTCGCGGGTCTGGCGGCGCAGGCGGAGACGATCCTGAAGGCCGATCCCTTCTCGGGGCATCTGTTCGTCTTCCGAGGCCGGCGTGGCGACCTGATTAAGATCATCTGGCGGGATGGCCAGGGCGCGTGTCTGTTCTCCAAGCGTCTGGAGAAGGGGCGGTTCGTGTGGCCGTCGACGGCCGACGGCAAGGTGATGGTGACGGCCGCGCAGCTGTCGATGCTGCTGGAGGGTATCGACTGGCGGACGCCGCTGAGGACCTGGCGGCCCGTGACCGTAGGGTCAGGCAAGTTGACTCGGGTCGAGCCGATTCCCTCAATCGGCGCAGTGGGTTAAACTGCGACGCATGACATCGGCAGCTTCCGAGATCGAGACGCGACGCGCCGCCTTGGCGGCGCGGGACGACCGCCTTGCCGCCGTGGAAGCGGAGCTGAAGAGCCGCGATCTGCTGATCGAGAAGCTCAAGCACCAGCTCGCCGGGCTGCAGCGTCATCGGTTCGGTGCGACCTCCGAGACGCTGGATCCGCTGCAGCTGCGGCTGGAGGACGCGGAGACCGGCGCGGCGGGGGAGACACCGGCGCCGAGGAGCGCGCAGGCCTCCACCAAGACGGCGCCGAACCGCCGGCCGCTGCCGGATCATCTGCCGCGGGCCGAGACCATGCTGTCGCCTGGGGTGACCTGCAGCACCTGCGGCGGGGCGCTGCGCCGTCTCGGCGACGACGTGACCGAAGAGCTCGAGTACGTTCCCGGCCGCCTCGTCGTGAACCGCGTCGTGCGCCCGCGCATGGCATGCGCCTGCTGCGAGCGGATCACCCAGGCGGCGCTGCCGCCGCGGCCGATCGAGCGCGGACGCCCGGGTCCAGGGCTGCTCGCCCATGTCCTGGTGTCGAAGCATGCCGATCACTGGCCGCTGTACCGCCGGAGCCGGATCTTCGAACGCGAGGGGATCGACCTCGCGCCTTCACCTGAGAAACTGCCTCGATTGTACAACTCTAGCGCGTTTTCTGGGGGGCAGGAGGCCGCTATCGACCCGATGACGTTTGCCTTGGTGGTCCGGCGGTCCATTCTCTCACCGCAATGCGGTAGATAGTGAGCGACTCCATGATGTAGCTATGGGAAACCGGCTAGTCGAAGCGACAACCGTCAGTCTGGCGTAGGCGGGCGGGTCATCGATAGATACATCAAGACTAGGCGAACCATCATGCGGTTTTCCGAAACACGTCTTTCGCGAACAGGAGGCAAGCCGCACCGCGGACGGGCGTGGTCGCTCGCGAGATCGATTAAATGGGAAATCGTCAAGGCTTGGGTCCGGGCGTACCCCGAGCCGTAAATCTGAGAGCTGTGCATATGCGTAGCGGCATACGGATAGCGGTTTTGCTTTTGGCTTTCCTGGTCCTTCTCTCGTTCTATCCATCAGGAGCTTCAGCGCAGTCTGCAGAAGTCCCGAGTGCGGAGCCTCAAGACTTTCCCCTTCGCCCGCCCGATACATCAAGCCCGCGTGATACGTTGCTGACCTTTCTGTCGGCGGCCGACGCTGCCATCGCCGGGCTGCTCCGCGGCGAACCCGATCAGCAGGCCATCCAGCGCGCGACTGCGGCCATGGATTTCAGCACGACCGTCAACGGCAACACTTGGGGTACCCGCGTGCGGCGGCTGGTCCTGCTGAGGGAGATACTGAGCCGGATCGACCTGCCGGATGAGAGCGAAATTCCAGGTGACATGGAGATGGCGGGGTCTGACCTTACGGCGTGGCGGATACCAAATACCGAGATCACGATTTCACGGGTTGAGCGAATGCCCGGCTTCGACGAGTTTTTGATATCTGCATATAGCGTTGAAGATCTGCATCGGTTCTATCGTCAGGTGCGGCACCTGCCTGCAACGGCCGGCGCGCCTGCCGGCGCATACGAGACGATGTTCGGCGAGGGCACGGCAGGCCAGATCAGGCCGACGATCCAAGAACGCCTGCGGCCCGTGGACACCACGACGCCCCTCGCCACCTTTGAGGGATTTCTGGAGAGCGTCAACCGCGCCCATGCGCTCATCGCCTTTTCTCGGTCCGCAACCGACCTGACCGCGGAAGACCTTATCGCTATGGAAAACACGGTGGACAGCCTGTTGCAGCGGGCGGCTCTGACGCTCGACCTGAGCGAGGTGCCGGAGGCTTTGCGCGATGACTTCGGCATCGAGGCCGCGCTTCAACTGAAAGAGATTTTTGATCGGATGTCGCTTCCTCCGCTCGACTCGATCCCGGACGCTCAGGTCGTGGAAGCCGCTCGGCAGGGAGAAGGGCTGTCGCTATGGCATGGCAACAACCCGCTGAGCTGGCGGTATCCGAATACAGCAATAGAAATAGTGGAATTAATCGATGATGATCGCCAAGGACAATTTCTTTTCAGTGCCCGAACCATTCGCAATCTGTCCGAATACTATGAGGAGGCCGCGGCTTTTCCCTATCGATTGGTGCAATCGGGAACAATAGAGCTTCAATATCGATCGCCCGAAATCTCGCCCGGATTCTACGATTATTATATAACGTCACCGGGCGATCTGGTGGCTGGTGCAAGCCTCACCGGAAAGTTGGTGGCCGGCCTCCCCGATTGGCTAAAGAGTGTGTATGGCGGGCAGACCCTTTGGCAATGGATCAGCCTTGTGATCTTGATCGGAGTCGGGTTCGTCGCAGCCGTTATTATCATGCTGGTTTTCAAACGAAGTTTGCTGAGCCGCGGGCTGCTCGGCGACTGGCTTTCCGCCGTCCCGCCGATTTTTGTTTCCATCATTGTATTTTCTCTCGGCGTCTTTGTGGACGAGGAGATAAATATTACGGGCACGGCCTTGGCGGTATTTTCTGGGACTGTGACCTTGATCATTCTTTCCATGCTCGCGTGGTCAACCTACGCCCTTTGCCGAGCGGCCGGGGAAACCATGATTACGTCACGCGCCGTCAATCCGGACACAAGCGATGCCACGCTTATACGGATGGGGGCGCGGGTCGTCGGGTTCCTGTTCGCGGCGGGTATCGTTCTATGGGGAATTCGTCATCTGGGCGCGGACCTGATCCCGCTTCTGGCCGGCCTGGGCGTCGGCGGCTTGGCGGTTGCGCTGGCCGCTCAGCGCACCTTTGCGAACCTCATCGGCAGTTTGATCCTGTTCATCAACAAGCCGGTCAAGATCGGCGATTTTTGCCGCTATGGAGACCAGATCGGAACGGTGGAATCGATCGGGCTGATCTCCACCCGCATCCGCTCGCTGGAGCGGACCATCATCACGGTGCCAAATGCCGAGTTCTCGGAGATTAAGCTCGACAATTTCACGGCGCGGGATCAACGGCTGCTGAGCGTCATGCTTCAGCTGCGATACGAGACGACGCCCGAGCAGATGCGGTACGTGCTGGCCAAGTTGCGCGAGATGCTGCTGGGTCATCCTATGGTCACGCTGAAGCCGGCGCGCGTGCGGTTCTCGAACTTCGGGGCATATTCCAAAGACGTGGAGATTTTTGCGTATGTTAGATGCCAGGATCACGATGTCTTTTGCGCCATCAGAGAGGACATTTTTCTGCGCATCGACGAAATCGTTACGGCATCCGGCACTGGGTTCGCGTTCCCGTCGCAAACCGCCTATCTGGCGCGCGACGAGGGCGTCGACAAAGAAAAAGCGGAAGACGCAAAGCGCTCCGTCGAGGAATGGCGGGTCCGAGGCAAGCTGCCCTTCCCCGAGTTCGAAGACGAGGAGCGCGAGCGAATGGAGGATATCCTCGACTACCCCCCGAAAGGCTCTCCTCATCATGAGAAGCGACTATAACGAGAACGCTGGCGAAGGCCGTCGCGGGCATCGTACTGGGTATTGCAAGGCTTTTTGCAGGTTCCGGCGCCGCCGTCGTGGTGAGTGACCTTAACGCCGAGATGGCCGGGCGTCGCCTAGCAGGCTGCTGAAAACCCCTCTCGCGCTGGCCGCATTGGCGTGGTTCGATGCCGTGGTGTCGGTCGCGGAGGTGGTGATGCGGGGATTGGACGGGCAGCCGGGATCGCTGTTCAGCTACGTGGATCTGGAGGCGCGGGTGCCGCCGAGGCACCCATTGCGGGCGATCCGCGCGCTCGCCGACGCCGCGCTGGACGAGCTGTCGCCGGTGTTCTGTGGGCTCTACGCCAGGGTCGGACGGCCGTCGATCCCGTCGGAGCAACTCCGTCGCCCGATGCTGCTGCAAGCGTTCTACTCGATCCGCTCGGAACGGCAGCTGATGGCGCGGCTCGAGTTTGATCTGCCCAAGCTGCTCGCGGGGAGCGGTTGATGCCCCGACATGGCGCCGCTCTCCTGGCGGCGCCATTCCAGGGCCGCTGGCGCATCGTCGAGATGGATCTCTGGGACAACGCGGCGATCGACCGGCTCGGCCCGGCCTCCCTTCTGATCAACGGCGCCGACGGCGAGATGCGCTTCATCGCGGTCACCGTCTGGCTCGACGTTCGCTACGAGGCCCGTCAAGGCGGGCCCGTCGCCGAGTTCAGCTGGCAGGGCGTCGACGAAGGCGATCCGGTCTCCGGCCGCGGCTGGCTCAGCCCCGGCACCGCTGGCCGCCTCGTCGGTCACATCTACTTCCACAAAGGCGACGATTCCGGCTTCGTCTGCGAGCCGGCGTAGTCCTTCAGCAGCCTGCTGGTCCATGACGACGTGCAGGGCCAGGAGGCCCGTCAGAAGCGCCAGCACGTCAACAGGATGGCGCGGCGGCCGCGGCCGGGGGCGGCCCCGTCCGGATCTCGCCTCGGCCGGCCGGTCGACGAGCGCAGGGACGCTGCCTCATCGGATTCGCTTGCCATCACGCCTCGCGCGCCTGACGGTTGATGGAGCGGCTCGGTCTCCCACCGGTCCGGACCGCCCGCGCGGTAGCATAGGCGGGCTCCGGCGGCAAAGCGACGGCGCCGGGCCGGCCGCCGCGAGACGCCCGCATCTGCCTGCTGTTCCTCGTCATTCCAGCGTGGTGAAGAAGACCGCGACGAGAAAGCCGGCAACCGTGGACGGGCCGACCACGGCGCCGCCTTTGAGGTGCGCCTCGGGCATCATCGTCTCGGCGATCATCGTCAGCATGGCCCCGGCGGCGATGCCCTCGAGCAGGGACACGACGGTGTGCGGCGCCCCGGCCAGAACCAGCGCGCCGACGGCCGCGCCGACGCCGGTCAGCGCCATCAACGAGGTCCACATCAGCAGCACGCGGCGGAACGGCATGCCCTGCTGGCGCATGCCGACCGAGCTCGACAGCGCTTCCGGGTAGTTCGACAGGAACAGGCCGGCCATCAGGGAATAGCTCACGTAGCCGCCCTCAAGCACGTCGGCGCCGATCACCAGCGCCTCCGGAATGCCGTCCAGCAGAATGCCAAGCCAGATGGCGAGCGGCGCGCCGGCGTGGCCGCCCATCTCGCGGGACAGCGTGCCCGCCGACGGGACCAGCCGGCCGCTGGCCAGGCTGTAGCTCGCCTGGCGGATCCACCGCGCCGCGCGTGCCGGATCGATCGCATGCCTCGTCTCGAGGTAGCGCTCCACCGGCTCGCTCTCGAGATGGCGGCGCACCTGCGCGGCCAGCGTGGGGCAGCGGCTCAGAAGCGTGTCGAAGTCGCCCTTGCGGATCACCCACACGCTCGTGTCCTCGGCGACCACGGCGCTGACCGTATGGCGGCTGCCGGTGAGGAACGAGAAGCCGCCGAACACCTCGTTCTCGCGAATCTCCACCGGACGTCGGGTCGGATCGGCCGGATCGATCAGCAGGACACTGCCGTGTTCCACGATGTAGAGACGTTCGGCGGCCTCGTTCCGATGGTAGAGCGTCTCGCCCTTCTGGTGCCGCTTGTGGATGAGGATGTCGGCGACCTCGTCAATCTCCGCGGCCGGAAGGTCGCGGAACAGCGGGAAGCGCCCGATCCGGTCCGACACGGCCTCGAAGGCCGCCCGCTCGCCGGGAGGCTCGACGGCGGCCGGGATCGCCTGGCCCTGACCGAGGAGCCGGAGCGCCTGCTCGAGCCAGCGGCGTGCCGCGTCCGCAGCCAGGCCGTGCCGGGCGCGCAGGTGCGCGGTGACGGCATCGCTCTGGATGAACCGGCCGATGTGCTCGGCAAGCGCCGGCGACGCGGCGATCATGCCGTCGAGCGCCTGCCGGCTCAGCGCCCAAAGACGGGTCGGCGCCGTCGCGACGGCCTGGGTCGCCCTGGGCGCTCCCGTGAGGCAGCCGATGTGACCGAAGGCATCGCCCGGGCCGAGCGTCTCGGCCAGCGCCATCCCCTGTCGCGGGTCGCGCAGCTGAACAGCTCCCGACTCGACAATGTACAGGTGCGCGGCGGGGTCCCCGTGGCGATACACGGTCTCCCCTTCGCCGACATCGCGGGCCGACGCCTGGCCCGCCAGCTCCCCGAGCAGCCTTGTCGGCAGCCCGGCCAGGAACGGGGCGCGCCGAAGCGAGGCCAGGGAACGGGCCAGCGCCCGTCGCTGGCGACGTTGGAGGTGCCGAATGACCGTCGACGACTTGCGGAGAAAGCCGCCCTTGTTGTTTATGATCTCGTTGGTGACCTGGAACAGCAGGCACCCCACGATGCCGCCGGTCGCCAGCGGCACGAAATGGCCGCGGTCCAGCGCCGATCCCACCAAGTCTATGGCCAGGGCGGCAAGCAGGGCGCCGCCGCCGAAGGCCATCATCATGGCGACGGCGTCCTCGTCCGGTGTCCAGACGCGTGTGGTCAAGGCCCCGAGCGGCAGCGAGAACGCGCTGAGGAGGCCCATGGCGAAGGCCACAACGGTAACCGACTCCAGGAGGGTCATGATCCCGTTCCAAGGTCCGCCCATGCGTCCGGCGTGAGCCCGCGCTCAAGGGCCAGCTCCATGCCGATCGAGCCCGCGGCTGAGGCCGCCCCCGTAGCCGCCGGCCCTGGCGTGTCGTCAGCGCGATCAGCCGGTCCTCGTTCCATGGCCCGCAGGGGTCGTGTTCAAGCCCGGCCGCCGGTAACCGCGCTGGCGCGGCGGCATTGGCATACGCTATACACGCTCCATCATGGAGTGGTGTTGGGCCTTGCGTGGTTCCGGCGCCAGCACGCTCGGCCCGATTCCGTTCGGTCCACTCGAATTGAGCGGGCTGTGGCCGCGGCGCGCGGCCGATTCCGACAAGGGCCGGGCCGCCAGGGAAGGGATGCCGATCCGCACGGGGCCGTGCCGTCCCCGAGCCCGCCGGCGGGTCGGGACGAGGTCCGCGCCGGCGGCCGGCGCGCGTGGCTCTCGTCCCTGAGGGGCATGACGGACAGATCGATGGCCTCGGTATCCCGGCTCCGGCAGGTCCTGCCGCTCGCGCTCCTGCTTCTCCTGCTTGCCGCGCCGGTTCTCGGCGACGAGGTGCACTGGACCGGTGTCTGGGACAGCCGCTGGCAGGACGGCGGCGCGGCGCTCTACCTCGAGCAGGAGGGGGAAGTGGTCACCGGCACCTATCCGGTGCTGGAGGGCGAGTTGCGCGGCGTGGCGCGCGGCCGCCTCCTGATCGGGACCTGGCGCGATCCGGCCGGCGCGGGCGAACTCGTCTTCGCCATGGCGCCGGACGGGCGCAGCTTCATGGGCCGCTTTGGCACCGGCCAGTGGTGGACCGGCCGGCGCGTCGAGGCCGCCGGGCGAAGCGAGCGGGTCGTGGCCGACGCCTCCAGCCCGCGGGAGTCCCTGCGCTCCTTCGTCACCGCCGGCAATGCCTCGCGCGAGAGTAGGGCCGACCGGCTGGGTCCGGCGCTGGCGGTGCTCGACTTCTCGGACCTGCCCGTCGAGCGGACCGACACGCCGGTCGAGCGGCTGGGCCTGGCGGCGCGGCTGTTCTGGATCCTCGATCAGCTGACCTTCCGGATCGGCCGCATCCCGGCCCCGGCACCGGATCAGCGCGAGCTCCAGGTGCGGCTCACCCAGGACGGCACCGGCGAGCCCTTCGATCTCACGTTCCGGTACGGTGTTCGCGCAGACGGGGCGGCCGGCTGGTTCATCGTCGTGCCTCAGCCGGCGGTGATGGACCGGGCGCTCGCGCGGCTGCTCCGGGTGTTCGGCGGGGAGCGCGACCATCCCCGCGCCCACGAGGCGCTGCGCTCGCCGCGCGATACCATCCGCACCTTTCTGGAGCAGTATCATGCCTGGGAGCGCACCGACGATCACCGGCTGCTGTTCAGCACCCTCGACGTGGCGGACGATCCGCTGCTGGACCAGCTCGAGGAGACGAGCTTCGCCGCGCACTACCTGAAGCAGGTGATCGATCGGGTCGGCTTCGTCGTCTGGCAGGAGATCCCGAACCACCCGGGGCGGCGCAGCCCCTACACGCACTTCGTCCATCCCGAGGGCCGAGTGGAGATCGCTCGGGTCGAGACCGAGGACGGCGGCCACCTCTGGCAGTTCACCCGCGAGACCCTGGACGCCGTCCGCGCGCTCTATGTGGCGATGGAGGACATGCCGCTGGAGCCGGGCGTGTCCCTGCCGACCTCCTCGGCCTTCCTGACGCTGCGCAACGAGATTCGCGCCTTCGACCGTGACCTGCTGGACACGATCGGCGGGGTCGAGCTCTGGCAGTGGCTGGCGCTGGCCGGCGTGCTGCTGGTCAGCGTGCCGTTGAGCTGGCTCCTGGCCTTCCTGCTCATTCGGGTGGTCCTGCGCTGGCAGCGCGAGCCCGGCGCCCTGCTGAGCATCAAGGCGCGCTTCGTCTGGCCGCTGCAGGGCCTGATCATCGCCGGCTCCGCCCTGGCGGCGCTCGGCACGCTCGGGCTGCCCGAGCATGTCGATCTGCCGGTCCGCCTGCTCAGCCATGTCGTGCTGACGCTGATCGGCGGCTGGCTGCTCTACAATCTGATCGACAAGCTGGGCGCGCTGCTTTGGGAGACCACGTCGGGGCGGTTCGAGAACCGCTACGAGATGCTTCGCTCCATCACCGTCGCCGTCGCCAAGGTGATGGTCTTCCTCGGCACCGTGCTGGTGCTGGCCGACGTTCTCGCCATCCCGTACCAGGGCGTGCTCGCCGGCCTCGGCATCGGTGGCGTGGCGGTGGCGCTGGCCGCCCAATCGACCATCGCCAACTTCATCGGTGGCCTGACGCTGCTGGCGGACAAGCCGGTTCAGGTCGGCGACTTCTGCCGGTTCGACGGCAAGCTCGGCACGGTTGAGGGGCTCGGTCTGCGCTCGGTCAAGGTCCGCTCGCTCGACCGGACCGTCTACGCCATCCCGAACGCCGAGTTCGTCAACCTGCCGCTCGAGAACTTCACGCGGCGCGACCACATCCTGCTGAAGACGATCCTGCAGCTCCGCTACGAGACCACGCCCGACCAATTGCGCTGGGTGCTGGCCAAGATCCGAGGGTTGCTGATCCAGCACCCGCGGGTGCTGCGCGACCCGTCGCGCGCCCGCTTCGTCGGCTTCGGCGCCCATTCGCTGGACATCGAGATCTTCGCCTATGTCAACACCACCGACTACAACGAGTATCTCAGCATCCAGGAGGACATCTTCCTGCGCCTGATCGACTGCGTCGAGGCCTCGGGCACCAGCTTCGCCTTCCCGTCCAGCGTGACCTACCTGGCGCGCGACAAGGGGCTCGACACCGACCGGCAGGCCGAGGCCGAGGCCGCCGTCGACGACTGGCGCGAGCGTGACCGGATGCCGTTCCCGGACTTCGAGGAGGACGAGCGCTGGGGCATGTTCAACACGCTCGACTTCCCGCCGACCGGCTCCCCCTACAGCCGGCGCGCGCTCGACCGGCGCCAGCAGCACGAGGAGCAGGGTTAGAGCGTTTCCGGCTGACGCGGACTCGGGCGAGCGATGCCACGTGAGCCGGAAACCCTCTGATGCCAAGGGCGTGGCGTTGCTCGGCAGACGGGTCCCCTCGCAGGCTGCGACACGCCGGTCGCGCGGTGACGTGTCCGCGCCCGGCTTGGCCATCCGGTGGGGACGGGACATCCCCACGCCAAAGCCGCCACCCCTGGTGCGCTACGGCGATGGCTGCCGGCCGGCCGGCGACGGGAGGCTGACAGGACCGTCAGCGTCCGGCTCGGCCGGCTCGATCGCGCGGCTGCGGTCGAACCGGGCGACGTTGCTCGGGTCGACGATGTCCAGCCTCGGGCGCAGCTCGGCCATGAACGGCCGCTCGTCGAGGGCGCGCACGGCCAGATCGACCGCGATGCGTCCCTGCGCCACGGGCTTGTCGTTGACCGCCGCGGTGACGCGGCCGGCCTCGATGGCGGCCACGATGTCGGTGTTGAGGCCGGTCGAGACCAGCTCCAGCCCCAGATCGCGCTCGTCCGACACGCCCATGGCCACGAGGATCGCCGCGGCGACGCCGGCGACGATCGACAGGTCCGGCTCGTCGCCGAGCATCTCGCGGACCGCGCGATGCAGCACCACCTCGTTGATCGGCGTGAACGCGCTGCGGGCGATGGTGAGGGCGCTCGCGTCCACGGCCTCGCGAAAGCCGTGGTCATATTCCTGGGCGAAGGCCGCGTCGACCGGGCCGGGCAGCCAGCCGACCCTGGCGGTGTCGGTGCCCAGGGCATAGCGGTCGGCCAGATACCGCCCCAGCAGCTGGCCCACCTGGACGGCATCGGCGGCGATACGCGCCGTCACGCTGCGGCTGCCGGAGCCGGTGGCGATGTCGACCACCGGCACGCCACGGTCGAGGGCCTCCGTGAACAGGGGCTCCAGAGCCCCGCCGGCGGCGGCGACCACCAGAAGCGCGTCGACGCCGTCGGCCAGGCAGGCCCGGAGCTGGGCCCGCTGATTCTCTTCGTTGAAGCTGCCCACGTCCTCGAGCCGCAGCGCCACGCCCTGGCGGCGTGCCTCCTGCTCGATACCGTGGGCCACGGCGGACATGTAAGCGAGGCGCAAGTCGGGGAGCGAGGCGCACAGCCGCCAGCGCCGGCTTGCGCCCGGTCCGGGCACATAGTCGACCCGCGTGAACAGGCCTCGCGGATTGAACGGCGGCTCGCGGCTCTCGACCGAGACGGGGAACCAGCGCGGTTCGACGGCGTCGGGCAGGGGCTCGGCGGCCCAGGGCGCGGAGCCCGGAACCAGGGCCAGGCCCAGGGCGATGAGCAGGGCGGCGCGGCTCGGCAACAACGGTCCTCAGCAGGCTTCGGAGGTGGTCACTGCCAGAACCCGGCTTGGCGGCCAAGGCCGGCGCCGCGCAAGGCGGTCCGGCATTCGCGGTCGGCGACCGGCATGGCGGCTCCGGTGTTCCGTGCACCGCATCAGGCTACCACCGAGCCGGCTCCCTGCCATGCGCTTAACGCGACGTCGCCCGCAGGCCGGCCCGGCGCCGACACCGGCGTGCCCTGGCCGCGCCGCTACCCGTCGCCGGTGACGGACAGGCGGGTGAACGCGGCTTTTGCGGCGCGCAGGCCGTCCTCGGTGAAGGCCACCGACTTGTTCCGGGTGCGCTGGTTCTCCAGCAGACCCTTGTCGTGAAGGCGGCTGGTGAGGGTCCGGTCGACAGCCTTCCAGGCGCGGTAGCCGTCGTGCCGCGTCGGGTACAGCCGGGTCAGCGCCGCCTCGTCGATCTTGTCGTTGTCGATCGGCATGGTGACCGAGGCTTGCAACGACGCCGGCACGGCATACAACACCATCGGCACGGCGCGACGGGCATGGCAGGCAGGCAGAGGTTCCACAGCCGGCGCGCCGGCAAGGTCAATGCGAGCGAAGGGTGGCGACGCGAGCGAAGACTGGCGACCCGGGTTTTTGATTCCTTGCGGCATGAGACGAGCTGGATTGCTCCGCTCCGCTCGCAATCACGACTCTGCTGTTTTTCCTGGAAGACGGCTTGCTTGCTGCGCCCCGGTGGCGCGGGGGATGCGGCGTGGCTGGTGAGACGGGTCTCGAGGGCTCGACGGCCTTGTACCGCCCATCCGCTGGTCCTCCGAAGGCCATGGCCGCCGGATCCGCCGGGGACGCGCCTGCCACCCGGCGGGCGCCGCGCCGGGCACGGCGCACGGCGGACGGGTACCGGCGCCTTCGGCACGTCCCGTCGGCGGCACGGGACGGCGCCAGTGCCCGGTAAGCTTTGATTTACTTCGGTGACAGTCGAGGCTACCCTCGATTTATAAATAAATATGCCAATCTCAAGGCATCAGGGACGGACGCCCGGTGACGCCTGCCTCAGCGCTGCCCGATACCGGTGGGTACTCGGTGGTCGTCGACTCGGTGGGCGACGCCACGGCGTACCACCTGTCCGCGCTCACCCGCGTCCTCGGCCGGTCGCCGGAGCTGATCGCCCGGCACGTCCTGTGCGCGCCGGCTCCGCTCATCGGCCGCCTTGACGAGGGCACCGCCGACGGGGTCTGCCGCGAGCTGCGCCGCGCCGGGCTGGAGGCCCGGGTGTGCGCTGCCGGCGCCGTGCCGGCCCGGGATCCCCGCCGCTTCGACCTGGCCCTGCGCGTCACCTCGGCCGAGGCGATCGACCCGGTACTGCGCGCGCTGATGGCCTTCCTCGGCGTCGGCGCGGAGCCGGCCCGCGACCTCCTGATCCGCGACCCGGCGGTGTTCCTGGGCGGCGTCACCGAGGCCACGGTGCGGGCGCTCCGGCGGCGCCTGGCCGGCCCCGAGGTCGTCGTCGACGCCTCGGACGCCTCACGCGCCACCTATGACGTGTTCGCCGTCGACGAGGACGCGACGGCGCGCCGACGCCTCGACGCCGCCCTGCGCGAGGCGGAGGTGCCGCCGGCGGGCGCCGGCCCGATCGCGGCCAGCGGCCTCGACGTCGCCCAGGCGGCCCGCACCGCCGCGGCGATCGAGCGGTGCCGCGGCGGCGCCCGGTTGATCAACCGCGATTTCTATTGGTTCGACGTGCAGCTGACCTCGGCGCGGGACGGCGACGCGCTGCGGGACATCCTGGAGCGGCGTGTCGGCGTGCCCGGGCACGCGGTCGGCCGGCTCCTGGCCCGCCTGCCGGTGGTGCTGCTGGCCCAGGCGCGCTGGCCCGAGGCCGAGGCGCTGATCGCCGCGCTCGCCGAGGCCGGCGCCCGGGCCGAGGCGACCCTGCTGTCGACCCGCCGCTTCGGCCTGCGGCTCGGCCGGGTCGGCGACGGCCACGCCACCGACCGGATCCTCGGCTGGCTCGGCAGGCTCCCGGCCGGCGAGCGGCAGCGACTGGTGCGCGGCGACAGCACCGAGGCGCCGGGACCCTTCACCTTGCTGCAGGCGCGCTGGCTGAGGCGCGATCTCGCCTCGGTCGGCACCGAGGCGGAGCTGGTCTCTCGATGAGCGGCGCCCTGCAGGACCATTACGGCATCGCCGAGCGCGGCAAGCTGCACGCGCTTGACGGCGATCATGAGCGGGCCATGGCCTGCTACCGGCTGGCCATGCGGCTCACCGGCGCGGAGCCGGGCCTCGCCCTGTGCCGCCGGCACTACGCCGACTGCACGGTCGAGAGCCTCGAGCGCATGGGCGCGCTCGACGACGCCGCCCGCGTCTGTGAGACGGTGATCGAGCACTACCGCGGGCACCCGCCGGCCGGCGAGCTTCAGCAGCGGGACCTGGCGGCCGCGCTCGAGCGGCTCGGCTGTCTGGAGCTCAAGCGGGGCCGGCCGGCGGCGGCGCGCGAGCGCCTCGGCGAGGCCGACGATCGGGCGCGCCGCCATGGCGGGCCGTTGCCGCTCACGGCCCAGCTGCTGGCCCACCTGAGGAGCGGCCGGCACGTGACCGCGGCGTACGTGGCCGAGGCCCAGGCACGCCACGGCTATTACTGCGTGCGCCGCGACCAAGTCGATCCTGGGCGCGCGGTCGAGGTGCCGGACGCCGTGCTCGTTGCCGCCGCCGGCGCACCGACGGCGGGCAGGAGCCCGGCCGCCGCCGGCGCGCCGGCCGGCCGGCACCGCGCTCCTCCGCCCCACCCCAGGCCCAGCCGCTGACGGAGCCGGCCCATGCCGTTCGACAACGAGATCGCAAGCAAGACACCGGGCCAGGCGCTGCTCGATGTCCCGGTGGCCAAGCTCATCGAGATGACGGCGAAAGCGATCGCCAACGCCCAGTACGAGCTGGACGCGAGCGCGGTGCGGGCAGCGACCCTGATGAGCGAGACCCGGATCGACTTTCGCGACGCCGAGGGCGCCGTCACGCCGAGATCCCTGCTCGAGCTCGGCTTCATCCCGACCTTCTACCACTTCTCCGAGACGGAGATGGAGTTCAAGGTCACCATCACGACCAAGGTCGAGTCCGGGATCGAGCTCGGCGTCGAGGCCGGCGGATCGTTCGAAAACCAGGCGGTCATGTTCGCCGCCACCGTCAGCTTCGACCTGCACCACAAGTACGGCTTCGAGATGACAGCGACCTCGACGGTGCGCACCAAGATGGTCGCTGTGCCGGCGCCGCAGATCTTCATGCAGGCGCTGCGCGACAACGCCGGCAGCGGCGGCAGCCTGGGCGCCGGCGACCTCGACGACGGCGGCGGCACCGCTCCGGCGCCGTCCCCGACTCCTCCGGCGAACGGCGGCACCGGGAACGGCGGCACCGGGAACGGCGGCACCGGGAACGGCGGCACCGGCGACGGCGGTGGCGGCGGCAATGATGGCGGCGGGGGCGGCCAGAACGGGGGCGACGGTGGCACGGCCTAGGCGCGACGGTCGCGCGGCCGGACCGCGGCAGGCTCGGGGATAGCGCCGATGGCGACGGACATCACCCAGGAGCTGGTGCAGGCGCCGCTGCCGGAGCTGATCCGTCAGCTCGGGCTGGCGGTGGCGCGCGCGCAGCAGGCCATGGACCGATCGTCCATCGAGACGGCGCTCCTGATGGCGGAGACCGGCGCCGGTGCCGCCGGGCTGCTGCCGGACGGCGACCAGCGATCGCTGCTCGAGCTCGGCTTCACGCCGACCTTCTACCAGATCCAGGAGGCGACCGTGGAGGCGCGTGTCGCCGTCAGCATGGCGCGCTCCTCGGAGGTGTCCCTGAGCGTCGGCGCGGCGGTCGGCGGCGCCTACGGCTTCGTCATGTTCGCCGCCTCGGTGAACGCCAGTTACACCGGCAAGTTCTCGTTCGAGTCGAGCGGCTCGAGCGCGATCAGCGCGCGGATGAGCGCGATTCCGCCGCCGTCGATCCTGACCGCCCTGCTGGCCGAGCGGCAGCAGAGCAAGACCGCGAGCGCTGAAGGAGACTGACGCAGATGCCGATCGGCCGCGACCTGCTGAACGTTCCCATGGGGGACATGATCCGGCAGATGGCCATGGCCATCGCCGACGCCCAGGTGGACCTGGACGAAGCCAGCGTCCGCGTCGCCCAGATCATGGCCGGCGATACCGTGACCGTCGAGGACGAGGCCGGCAACACGGTCGAGCGGCAGACCCGCGTCACCTTCGGCGGCGAGGAACTGAGCATGATCGAGCTCGGCTTCTCGCCGACCTTCTACCAGTTCGTCGACACGCTGATCGAGGTGAAGATCGCGATCAAGCTGACGCGGGAGCACGAGTCCCAGCGCACCTACAAGGGCACGCGCCGGGTCATGTCGTTCGGCCGCTCGGGCTTCCGCATCTACACGACGCCGGTCGACGCCACCTACAGCTCGAAATACACCTACACCGCCGAGGGCTCGAGCCTGCTGCGCACCAAGCTGGTGCCGGTGCCGCCGCCGACCATCCTCGAGGAGCGCATCCGCGCGCTGATCGAGCCCGAGGAAGGGCAGGGCTGACCCGCGCCGTGCCCCGCCCCGGCCGAAAGGATTGCTTGAATGCCGCGCAACATCGGTCACGACCTGCTCGACGTCCCGTTTCCCGACATGATCCGCAGCCTGGGCCTGGCCATCGCCGAGGCGCAGCAGGCGCTCGACGAGAGCGGCATCCAGCTCGCCCGGATGATGACCGGCGAGTACGAGGTGCCGGTCGAGGACGACGCCGGCAACATCACGCTGGAGAAGCGCCAAGCGTACGTCACCTTCGGCGACGAGCAGCTCTCGCTCATGGAGCTCGGCTTCACGCCCAGCTTCTACCAGTTCGTCGACACGATCATCGAGGTCAAGATCTCGCTCAGCATGTCGACCGAGCGCTCGTTCAGCCGGGCCACGCGCACGGTCCGCGGCAGCGCGTTCGGCGGCGGCTTTCTGGGCTTCGGCGGCGGCAAGATGAAGGTGACGAGCGTCAGCGCCCGCTACGCCTCGAAGTACAACTACAGCGCCGAGGGCTCGAGCCTGCTGCGCACCAAGCTGGTGCCGGTGCCGCCGCCGGCCGTGCTCGAGGACCGGATCCGCGGCCTGCTCGAGGAGAGCGAGGGGCCGCAGGGCTGATGACCATGCCGGACGCGCCGTACCTGACCTGGGAGGAGCTGCTGGAGCCGGCGCCGGCCCGGCCGGAGCCGGTGCTGCCGGCGGCCGGGCACGGCGGCGGCCGCGGGAACCGGGCGCTGGAGGAGTTGCTGGCGCTGCCCGACCTGTCCCCGGGGCTGAAGGAGGCCGTGCGAGGCTACCTGGCGCACCGGCGCCAGCTCGACGTGCTGACCGGCAAGGCGACGCCGGAGCCGCCGGACCCGCATGTCGAGGCGCGCTTCCGGCCGCCGGTGCACACCGCGGAGTCGCGGCTGGCCGACAAGCGGGCGGCGCAGGCGGAGGAGCGGCGCGGCGAGGCGGCCCGGCGCCGGGCCGAGCACGCGCTGGCCGAGCATCGGCGTCTCGAGGCGCTGGCGGCGGCGCAGGCGCGCCTCCGGCAGGAGCGGGCCCGGGCCGGGCGGCTGGCCGAGCAGCACGCGACGCAGCGGCGCCTTGCCCTGTGCGAGCGGACCCTGCGCCTGGGACGGGAGGCGGCCGAGGCCGAGCAGCGGCGCGCCCGGCAGGGGCGGCAGGCGGCGGTGGCGATCCACGAGCGGCGGCGGCGCGAGGCCGAGGCGCTCGAGGCCCTGGACACGGCCCGCGCGCGGCGCCAGGACCGGGCCATGGCGGCGCGGCTGGAGCGGCGCCGCGGCGAGCGGCAGACCGAGGGCCGGCTGGAGGCCCGGCTGGAGCAGGGCCGGGCCGCACGCGCGGCGGAGCGGCGCGCGGCCCGGGAGGAGATGGCGCGGCGCGACGAGCGGCGCCGCGGGGACGACGACCTCGACGCACGGCGGGCACGTCGGCGATCGGCGGGCGGAGCCGGGAGGGGCTGATGCGCCATGGCGGATGACACCTTCGCGAACGCGGTCGCCACCGGCGCCACCATCGACGACTACCTGGTCAGCCTGGCGTCCGGGGTCGCCGAGGCGCAGCGGCGCCTGAACCAGCTCGGCGCCGCCGCCGAAGGCCCGGCGTCGCCGGTCGCCTACCAGATCCCGAAGCTGGAGTTCGAGCTGCGCATGACCTTCGCCGTGCAGACCGGCGATCGGCCGGACGACGGCGCGCCGGTCACCTCGGCCGCGGCGCTGACCCGCAGCGCGGCGCGGCAGCTGCGCTTCCAGACCATCACCAGCAGCACGCAGTCGTCCGTGGCCAGCACGCTGCGCGGCAGCATCGTCGCGGTGCCGACGAGCGGAGGGCGGCCGGCGCCGAGGCTCGACGTCTCCGCCGAGCCGCTGGAGCTGGCGGCCGAGGCGCTGCCGGAAGGGGCCAAGGCCGTGGTCCTGGTGACGGCCGAGGTATCCAACGCTGCCGGAGAGCTGCTCGAGGGCGAGGAGGTGCAGTTCAACATCGACCGCGACCTGTCGGCCCGGGTCAATCAGGAGAACGGCATCGCCGCCACCGACCTCGATGTCGGCACCTTCCTGGCGCGGGCGGTCGTGCCGACGGACCGGCGCGGCCTTGCGGCGACCCAGCTGGTCGTGCACGAGAACGAGGTCCCGGGCGCCGCCGTGGCGATCACCGTCGACGCGGTACAGCGGACCCGCGCGCTCATCTTCCGTGTGCCGGACGCGGGCTGATGCCAACGGTCTCGGCGCTTCTGCGCGATCAGGGCAACCGGCCTCTCGCCAACGCGGAGGTCGAGCTTGTCTATTTCTCGAGCGGCGGCATCGCCAAGGTCCAGGCCGCGGGGCGCTCGGCCGGCGACGGTCGGGTGGCGCTCGGCTTCGCCGGCACCGTGCCGAGCCCGGCGCCGCGCATGGGGCTGCGCCTGCGCCAGGGCACGGGCCGGCGGCTGCTGTCCGACCGGCCCCGTGCCGTGTCGGAGCGGGCCATCGACTTCGGCACCGTCAAGGTCGGGAGCATGGAGGCGCCGGTCACGCTGGCGACCACGGCCACCTCGAGCCTGACGACGAGCACGCTGACCACCGCCGAGCCGCTGGTCGTGACCGACACGCTGTCCCTGGCGGACAATGTGCTGACCACGAGCAGCTCGAACACCACCATCCTGACGGATCCGGTGCCCCGACCGCCCAGCTCGGGACCGACCCTGTCGGAGCAGGTGGCGGCGCTGAAGAGCGAGGTGCTCGATCTGAAGCGTCAGCTCGCTGCCAAGGACGACAAGATCGAGGCGGTGCGCAAGGCCGAGCGGCTGGAGCGGGAGAAGCAGGTCGCCGAGCGCGACGCCCGGATCGGCGAGCTCGAGGCCGAGGTGCAGGCGCTGCGCTCGGCGACCGAGGCGGAGACCAATCTCCAGGACCTGTTCGAGAACACCTCCCAGCAGATCGAGGCGGCGGTGCGCAAGCTGGGCCAGCGGCAGAGCCCGTTCCAGCTGGGCGACGTCTCCATGGAGCTCAAGGTGCTGCCCGGTGCCAAGGGCACCGGCTTCAGCTTCATCCCGCGCAGCGAGCTGGCCGAGGCGTCGCCGGAGGTGCTGAGCAAGCTGACCCTGCAGTTCAATCCGAGGGAGCAGCCGGCGCCGCCACCGCCGCCGCCGCTGTCGACCCCGGACGTCGTCGGCTATGCCCGCCGGCTGGCCGCGCGCAAGCTCGAGGATGCCGGCCTGTCGGCGGAGTTCCGCGAGGAGGTCGTGGTCGAGACCGGCTCCGGACCGTCGAAGCACGGGCGGGTGCTGCGGCAGGCGCCGGAGGCGGGGGCCGAGATCGAGCCGGGCCGGACGGTCGTGCTGACCATCGGCCGCAGCGCGTAGGCGGCGCGGGACACGGGAGAGCGAGAGGCCGCGATGGACGACGACGACCGCGACCTGCTGGACAGCCTGTCGGCCCCGCTCGGCGACGTCATCGCCCAGGTCGGGGCCAATCTGGCCGCCGCGCAGCAGGCTCTGGACGAGCAGGCCATCCTCAACTTCCAGCTGCTGTACGGCGAGACCGGCGAGCGCTTCGCGGCGCTGCGCGAGATCGGCTACCGGCCGACCTTCTATCATATCCCTGAATGCAACGTGGACGTGCAGATCGCGCTGACCCTGAACGGCCGGCGGCAGGAATCGGGCCGGCCCGCCGGGGTCCGTCTCTACGCCGCGCCGCTCGACGCCGGCTACACGAACGCCTTCGCGTTCAGCCTGCAGGCGTCGAGCAAGCTCAGCTTCCGGATCGTGCCGGTCCCGCCGCCGGCGGCGCTGGACCGGCTGGTCGCCGTGCCCGCCCTGGTCGACCTGGCGGTGGCCGATGCCCGGGCCCGGCTGGAGACGCTGGGCCTGGTGCTGGCGACCGATCCGGCGGAGGCGCCGGACGCGGCGATCGTGCGCGGCCAGGACCCGGAGCCGGGCGGCATGGTGGAGGAGGGCTCCACCGTCACCATCGCCATCGACGAGTAGCGGATCCACAGCGGAGGAGGGCGGCCGGTGTCGGGATCGACGGGTGGGAGCGGCAATGGTGGCGGGCATCGCGCCGCCGACAGCCTCCGGCGGATCGGCTCGGTGTTCAACGCGCCGAGCCGCAGCTTCACCGGGTTCCTCGGCGGCGCCGGCGGCCGCGTCGACTTCGGCGACCTGCTCGGCTTCGTCGGCGATGCCTTCGGCGAGGCGCCGCCGCCGGACGTCGAGGCGCTGCCGGACGAGCCCCGGAAGCTGCCGCCGCGGGCGGAGGGAGCGGCCGACGCGGCCTGGCAGGGGCTGGCGCCGATCGCCGAGCGCGACCCGGCGCGCTGCCCCGACGGCCCTCGCGACCTGGGGGTGGTCCTGTTCGTGCATGACGTGGAGGAGAAGCGGCGGGACTTCGCCGAGCGCTCCGACGCCGACCGCTGGCAGGCGGTGCACAACATCAGCGACCTGATCGAGGGCTTGCGCGCCATGGTCGGCGACTGCGGCACCGTACGCGGCATCATGATCTCGAGCCACGGCGGCTTCGCCAATCACGGCGGGTTCCGCATGGGTGACGACGATGACGGCGACGGCGACATCGAGAGCGGCGAGGCCAACGACCTCGTCTCCACGCCGGCACAGGCGGCCGACTTCGGCCGGATCATCCGCGGCGCCCTGGCCGCCGACAACGGTTTCATCGCGGTCGAGGCGTGCTCCTCCGCCGGCCCGGGCAACGCGTTCCTGCAGGCGCTGCACGGCGCCACCGCGGTCACGGTGATCGGCGCCCCGGACAAGGCCAATGTCGGCGGCGGCTACTGGAGCGGGGCCTGGTGGACCGCCAGCGCCGGCCGCGCCCAGATCGCCGCGGACGGCACGGCGGGCAGCGACCCCGCGACCGGCGGCACCGGCGTGTGGCGCCCGTTCTGAGGCAAGGGAGCACCGGCCATGTCTGACCTGATCGGCAAGACCCGGGCGGAGATCGAATCCGAGCTCGGGCCGCCGCTTCACATCACCCAATGGGACTCGGCGGCGCCGCCCAAGGACGCCGGCGCGGCCGAGCTGGAGGCCTATCGGGAGAGCGAGCTGCACACGATCTGGGTGTACCCGGGGCAGGTAATCTCGTTCAACGTGAACGGCGTGGCGCGGCAGGTCGACAGCAACTCCGACCTCTACCTGCCGCCCGGCCCGGCCGTGGCCTGAGGCGCCGGGCATGGCCGACGACGCGCTGACACGCCTGCTGGCCCAGTTGGAGGGCGGCCTCGGCCGGGCCGCCGGGGCGGCCGGCGCCGAGCGCGGCACGGCCGGGCTCAGCGGTTTGGCCGACACGCTGGCGCTGCTGGGGCGCTTCCAGACCCTGGACCGGCGCGATCTGCGCCGGCCGGCCGACGAGGTGCCGGCGGACGGCACCATCGGCGGCGTCGCGATAGACCGGCTTGAGGCGCTGCGGCAGCGGCTCGCGGCGACGACGGGCCGCGCCGGGACCGGGGCCGCGCCGTCCGGGACCGGCGGCACCGGATCGCCGGACACCGGATCGCCGGACACCGACAGCGGATCGGCGGACACCTGACGGGCGGACACGGCCGGGTCCGGCCCGGCCGCGGGGAGGACGGAGTCATGGGGGGAAGCTCCGGGCAGCAGGCGGCCCAGGCGCTGGCAACGATCGGGCCGATGGCCTTCCCGACGAACCAGCAGGGCGTTCCTCGCCGCCAGGACCTGGTGGATGCGGCCTCGGGTCCCGGGGCGACGCATATCGAGGGCTACCGGCTGGTCGGCTCGGGCCGCTCGCGCCGGGTTCTGGTCACCCACGAGCACGGCGGCAACCTGCGGGGTCTGGCTCGGACGCTGCGGCTTTCAGAGGACGAGGTGCTGCACGCGCTGCTTCAGCGGCGCGCCAACGCCTTCATCCTGCCGGCGCTGTTCCACAACGCGTTCGAGCGGGGCGGCCGGGCACCGGCCTGGCCGGGCCTGGAGCGCGGCCGACGGCTGCTGCTGGAGGAGAGCCGCCGGCCCTTCTTCGGCGGAAGCGGACGCCGCATCCGCCGGCACCCGGTATTCCACAACTGGCACGTCCCGCCGACCACGGAGCGTCCGCTCGAGCTGCCGGCCAGCGACGCCTTCGTCGCCGAGGTCGCCGAGGCCCGGCTGGCCGAGCGCGCCGAGGCCCTGCGCCCGGAGCTGCGCGGCCTGCGCGGCGATCTCGACGTCATCCGCTTCCGCACGAGGGTGCTCGAGGGGATGATCGACGGGCATCGCGCGCTGATCGAGGACGATCTGCAGGATCTGCATGCCCTCGGCGTGCTGGACAGCCTGCTCCGGACCATGCTGGCCCATCCGAAGGACGCGACCGACGACGAGGCGGGCGTGCGCCGGCTGCAGGAGGACCTGAAGGCGCTGCGCGAGCTGGCCGTCGAGCATGTGCTGAAGACGCCGCCGGGCCCGGCCGGCCGCTCGCTCAGAGAGACGACGCTGCAGGCGATCCGGCTTCGCGACGCGCTGAACGACGAGGCCTTCCGCGACCGGGTCACGGCGGTGACCCGGGCCGCGCCGATCATCCGGGGCGGGCGGTCGCTGCTCGACGAGGTGGCCGAGGCCGAGGAGAAGGCCCGGCAGCTGCTGATGCTGTCGCCGGTGGCCGACGAGGTGCTGGAGCAGGACATCCTGCCGGTCCTCGACCACCTGGCCTCGTCCGAGCCCCAGCCGATGCCGAACATCGCGCTGGCCGTGCTGATCAACGTCGTCAAGCTGTCGCCGAACGCCATCGGCAATGTGCCGGGACCGGCCTCCCTGTCGGTGGCGCTGATGGAGGCCGCCGGCCCGCTGATCCTGGAGCGGGCGGCGAGGGCGCCCTCGACAGCCGCCGGGACCCGGCTCGCGGGCCGTCTCGTGCGCGGGGTGGCGCGGGTCGGCGGCATGACCGCGAGCGCGCGGGCGCGGCTCGAGGCCCAGGTGGCGGACGGCGACCTCATCGCCGCGCGCGAGACGGTGGCGGGCAGCTTCATGACGTCGCGCGCCTGGACCGCCTCGGTGGCGGCGATCAACATCGCCATCTTCATCATGGCCGTGCAGGACCATGAGGAGGGTACGCTCGGGGAATGGGCGTCGATCATCGGCAGCGCGGCGCAGACGATCGCCTCGCTGCGGCCGCTGGCGGAGACGTTCAACGCCACCCGGGCGCTGGTCCAGCACGGTATGATCGATCTGGGCTCGCAGGCGCTGGGCGTGGTCGCCGGCGTCTGCGGCGTGGTCGCCGGCATCGTGGCCGCCGTGGAGGAACATGAGAGCGGCGACCAGGTCGGCATGTGGCTGGCCCTGGCCGGCGCCGGCGGGGCGGCGATGACCGTGGCCGGCTTCATCGTCGGCGGCGGCCTGGTGGTCGGCGGCACCGGCGTCGGCCTGCCGCTGGGCACCCTGCTGGTGATCATCGGCGCGGCGGTCGGGCTGGTCGCCGGCATCCTCAGCCTGTACCGCGAGCTGACCATGGCCGACAGCCACCGGGTTTTCGAGGCCTATGTCGTCCACCTCGGCCGGCCCGGCGGCACCGTCAACCATGTCGGCCGATACCATGGACGGACCGCGCTGTGGAGTGCATACCAAACGGTGCATGACGGGCATGCCTCGGTCGACTTCTGGGACGTTCATCCCGACCGCATCCCCGACCTGCATCAGCTCGGCTTCCGGCCGGACATGATTGCCCTGATCGTCGACGAGGAGGAGGCGGTGGTCCGCGGCCGCCTGCCCGGCTGACCCGTGGGCGGCGGCTTGGGCGGCCCGCGGCCCCGGCCCGGCGTGCTCGGACGATACCAAGGGACCGATACCGAGGGCCGGCGCGGAGCATGCGAAAACGCGCCCTCGGGCCGGTGTCCGGTTGCGCACCGCCTGTGCTACACGGCACCATCCCCGCACCGTCGCGGCAAACTGTCATAAATGGTCGCGAGGCCCGGCCCGCGGCGGCACAAGAACACGCCATCGGGAGGAAGCCCATGAAGGTCGAAAGCTACGTCCAGAAATACGGCGACAAGGTGTTCACCGTCAGCCCCAGCACCAGCGTGGCCGAGGTGGCCCGCGGCTTCGGTGAGAAGATCGGCGACAAGCTCTATTCAATCGCGGTGGTCTGCGAGGAGGGCGACAAGGTCGTCGGCATCGTCTCGCTGGGCGACATCACCTGGACCCTCGGGCGGCTCGAGGAGAAGGCGCCCAAGCTCGAGGTGCACCACATCATGACCACCGAGGTACAGTCCTGCACCATGGACGACCTGCTCGAGGACGTGCTGAACCGCATGGCGGAGGTCGGTATCCGCCACATGCCGGTGGTCAAGGACGGCCGCCTGGCCGGTCTGGTGGCGCGGCGCGAGGCGCTCGAGTTCCTGTACTTCTGGGCCAAGCTCGACGTCGACAACCTGACCGAATGGGTCTTCAACTCACACGCGCGGTACTGACCGCGCCGCGTGGCGCCCGGTCGCCGTTTCCCCGCGCCGCGCCGGCGCGGGGCTTGGCCGAGGGGTCACGAGGGCGCGACCGCGCCCGCCCTTAAAGGAACATTAGCACCGGCCGGGGTAGAAGGCCCGTTGACGGCCCGGGATCCGGCTTGCGCCGGGCGGCGGGCGCACGACTGCGGCAAGGGGCCCATGAGAACCGACCTGACCCGGAACGACGTCTCGCGCCTGCTGACCGATCCGTCGCCGGAGACCCGCGCCACCCTGGCGGTCAAGGTCGCCGGCCACTTCCAGGACACCAAGCTCACCGGCGAGGAGCGGCAGCTCGCCCTCGACATCATCGGCGCCATGGCCAAGGACGCCTCGATGATCGTGCGCGAGGCGCTCGCCACCAACCTCAAGTCGGCCAAGACCCTGCCGCGCGGCGTCGCCATGGCGCTGGCCGGCGACATCGACCAGGTTGCCCTGCCGATCCTTGAATATTCCGAGGTGCTGTCGGACGAGGACCTCATCGCCCTGGTGCGGCAGTCCTCGGAGAGCAAGAACACCGCGATCGCCCGCCGCTCCAACCTGAACGAGTCGGTGGCCGAGGCGCTGGTCGACACCAACAACGTCCATGTGGTCGAGACCCTGGTCGCCAACGAGTCGGCCGCGCTGTCGGAGAAGGTACTGGACAAGGTGGTCGAGCGCTACGGCGACAACGAGCGCATCCACGCGCCCCTGGTACAGCGCCCGCAGCTGCCGCTGACCGTGGCCGAGCGGTTGGTCGCCAAGGTCTCCGACGCGCTCCGCGACTATCTTGTGGCGCACCACGACCTGTCCGCGGACACCGCCTCGGAGCTGGCGCTGAGCGCGCGCGAGCGGGCCACGGTCGGCCTCGCCGGCAGCTACCACGATGAGCAGGCGCTGGAGCGGGTGATCGAGCAGCTGCGCGCCAACAAACGGCTGACCCCGTCGCTGATCCTGCGCGCGCTGTGCACCGGCGACGTGCCGTTCTTCGAGGTGGCGCTGGCGCGGCTGGCCGGCATTCCGACCTGCAACGCCCGCACGCTGATCCACGATGCCGGGCCGCTCGGCCTCAAGTCGCTGTACCAGAAGGCCGGCCTGCCCATGACCCTGTTCGCCGCCGTGCGCACCGCGGTCGACGTGGTCAGCCAGATCGATCTGCAGGATCACGAGTACGACCGTGACAGCTTCGCCCGCACCACGCTGGAGCGGGTGCTGACCCAGTGCGAGGACCTGACCGACGAGGACGCGGACTACCTGCTGCGCAAGCTGAACGACCTGGCGCCGCCGCACTTCCTGGCGTGAGGCGGGGCGACATCGGGCCTCCGGGCTCGGCTCAGCCGCCGCCGTAGACCAGGCGAGGCAGCCACAGCACCAGGTCGGGGAACAGCACGCACAGGGCCAGCCCGGTCACCTGGAGCGCCAGGAAGGGCAGGGCGGCGCGGAAGATGGTGCCGGTGGCGATGCTCCGGGGCGCCACACCGCGCATGTAGAAGAGCGCGTAGCCGAACGGCGGTGACAGGAAGCTCATCTGCATGTTGACGAGATAGAGCACGCCGAACCACAGCGCCACCTCTCCCGGCGGCACCCCGGGCAACCCGGCCACCCCGGCGAAGTCGAGCTGCTGCACGATCGGGATGAAGATCGGCACCGCCAGCAGCAGGATGCCGACCCAGTCGAGGAACATCCCGAGGAACACCAGCAGCACCATCATCAGGATCAGCACGCCGTATGGCCCGAGCCCGGTGCCGAGGATCAGGTCGGAGACGAAGTCCTGGCCGCCCTGCAGGATGTAGAAGCCGACGAAGATGGTGGCGCCGAAGATGATCCACAGCACCATGGCGCTCGCCTTCATGGTGGCGACCGCGGCGTCGCCGACGCTTTGCCAGCTGAGCCGGCCGTGCAGCGCTGCCACCACCATGGCGCCGAAGCTGCCGATCGCCGCCGCCTCGACCGGAGTGGCCGCGCCGCTGAAGATCACGCCGAGCACCAGGGCGATGAGCAGGAGCGGCGCCAGCATGTTGCGCAGCAGCACCAGCTTCCGGGCCCAGCCCACCCGCTCGTCCCGGGCCAGCGGCGGCCCCAGGCGCGGGTTCAGCAGGGTGCGCAGCGAAACATAGGCGATGTACAGGCCCGACAGCAGAAGGCCGGGCAGCACCGAGCCGATGTACAGCTCGCCGACCGACTCCTGCGCGACGACGGCGTAGATGATGGCCAGGATCGACGGCGGGATCAGGATGCCGAGGGTGCCGCCGGCCATGATCGAGCCGAGCGCAAGGCCCGGATCGTAGTGGCGCTTCAGCATGGCCGGCAGGGCGATCAGGCCCATGGTGACGACTGCGGCGCCGATCACCCCGACCATGGCGGCGAGCAGGGTCGAGGCCAGGATGGTCGCCGCCGCCAGCCCGCCCGGGATGCCGCCCAGCCACGTGTAGATGACGTCGAACATCTCGTCGATCAGCCCGGCCCGCTCCAGCATCGAGGCCATGAAGATGAACAGCGGGATGGCCGACAGCTGATAGTTGGTCATCAGCGGGAAGATGCGGGTCGGGATGATGTTCAGCATCAGCGCGTCGCCGACCAGATAAATGAACAGCACCCCGAGCGAGCCGGTGACGAACGCGAGCGGCAGGCCGAGCGCCAGCAGCCCGAGCAGCGAGCCGAACATGAGCAGCGACAGCCAGCCGATGGAGATGCCGGCGAGCGCGCCCGAGAGGGTCCAGAGGAAGCGGTCGGGACCGTAGGGGTCGTAGAAGGCGATGTTGATCAGCTCGACGAGGATCAGCGCCAGGCCGACGGCCGTGATCGCCAGGACCGCGCGCGCCAGGAGGCTCCGCGGCAGCAGCGTGCGCGGCCGGGGCCGTGCGGGGAGCGGCAGGTCAGCCATGGGCCTCGTAGTCCAGCATGCGGAAGGTCTGGACGTCCTTGACCAAGCGGCTCACCCCCTGCAGCAGCAGGAGCACGCCACCCAGCACCAGGGTGAGCTTGACCGGATAATAGGCGACGGCCCACTCGCTGAAGGAGACCTCGTTGAAATAGCCGGCGGCGAAGAAGAACTGGTCTCGGTTCATGGCGCTGGAGAAGAAGGTCCAGCTGGTGCCGATGAAGGCGAGGATGAAGATGAGGAAGAACAGCCCGCTGACGATGTCGAGCGCGGCGCGGCGGCGCGGGCCGGCCTTGGCGTACAGCAGGTCGACCCGGACATGGGCGTCGTGAAGGTAGGCGTAGGCGCCGGCAAGCACGTACTGCATGCCGAACATCAGGAACATGCTCTCATGCGCCCAGTTGGTCGGCGAGTTGAACAGATACCGGGCGACGACTTCGTAAAAGTAGACAAAGACGGCGATCACCGTCCAATAGGCGACGAAGACGCCGGTGAAGCCGGACAGCCGGTCGACGGCGCGGGTGAAGCGGTTGCCGGGCGGCGTCAGTTCGGGGCTGCCGGCCGGGACGAGCACGATCTCGTCGGCCGCCGGCGCGGCCGCGGCCGGCGCGCGCGCCTCGCGGGCCAGGTCGCGGCCCCGGCGCACGGCCATGAAGACGAGCGGAAACAGGGCGAGGCCGCCCCAGTAGAGCCAGTGGGGCAGCACCAGGTCGATCTGCGGCAGCATGGGTCGGCCCGAGCGCGAAGGCCGGGGCGGCCGGCGGACGGACACCCCGGCCGCGGTCTCACAGATTGAGCGAGTAGCCCTCGATGTCCTCGGGCGTGATGTAGGCGACCGAGGGGTCCTGCATGACCTTGAGGTGCAGGTCGAACAGGCGGGTGGCATCGCGGTCCTTGTTGGCCCATTCGAACCATTTCGGGATGGCGATCTGCCGGAAGCGCCGCACGTCGTCCTCGGACAGGCGCGAGACCGTGGTGCCGGCCTCCCGGTACCTCGGCCAGGCGGCGGCGTTGGCCGCCTGGATGGCGCCGTAGTGGGTGCGAGAGTAGGCCTTGACCAGTTCGGTCATCAGCTCCTGGAGCGGCTCGGACAGCCGGCTCCAGGCGCGCTGGCTGAACGCCACGTCCATCAGGTCGACCGGCTGGTGCAGGCAGGGTGTCGAGGGCGGGCCCATGACGATCACGTTGGTGACCTGGTGGAAGCCGAGGTCGTGGTTGACCGCCGGGCCGACGAAGTCGGCGGCGTCGATGGTGCCGCGCTCGAGCGCCGGATACACCTCGGAGCCCGGCAGAAGGGTGGTACGGGCGCCGAGCTCCGCGAAGCACTCGGCGACGATGCCGCCCGGCACGCGCAGCTTGAGGCCCTGGAAGTCGTCGAGCGACTCGATCGGCCGCTTGGCATGGATCAGGTTCATGTCGTGATGGACATGGCCGACGAAGTGGAGGCCGTTCTTTTGATACAGCTCGCGGGTCAGCTCGGTGCCGCCGTACGCGTCGAACAGCAGGTCCCACTGGTGAGGGTGGTTGAGCCCCATCGGGTAGGATGAAAGGAACACACCGGCCGGCATGCGCCCGGCCCAGTACACGGTGAACACGTTCATGCCGTCGAGCACGCCGTTGCGCACGGCGTCGAACAGCTGGAAGTCGCCCGACACGGCGCCGGCAGGGAACGGGGTCAGGGTCAGTTCGCCGCCGGTCAGCTCGGCGACCGAGGCGCACCAGTCCTGGAAGATCCGGTAGCCGGTGGTCCCGGGCTGCCAGGAGCTCTGGACGCGAAAGGTGAGTCCGGCCTGGCCGCGGGCGAGGCGCGGCGCCGCGACGGCCGCGGTGGCCGCGGCGCCGCCGCCAAGCGCGAGGGCACGCAGGAAGGCGCGGCGGTCGTCGGCGACGGCCTCGACGGCTTGGCGATATTCTCTGGTCTTGCCACTCATCAGGTGACCTCCTCCCATCGATTGTTGCCGGCTCTTTGGTGCTGCAGACGTGGCTGGTGCGTGGATCGACGTACGGCCCACGACCGTCCATGGCCGGACTTGCTACCTGAGGGGAAGGATATCGCAGATCGGTGTGCGGGAACAGCCGCCGGGGCGGAGCAAAATCGAATAGGAGGCCGATCAGGTCGGCCTCCTGGTTCGTTGAATGACGACCCAGTTCCGGCCCGGATCGGACCTAGACCAGGACGAAATCGTCGGCAACGTCGGCCAGGGTCACCCCACCCGTATCGGGGATGACCAAATCCTCTGCCGACGTGATGCCGAGGGCCGGAAACACGACCGGGTCCCCCGTGGCATCCGCCGGGTCACCGAACTCGAACTCCAACACGACCTGCTGCCCCGGGACGGCGGGCTCCCCCTCGAGGTTGAGAGCGAACGCGTCCTCACCGAAGATCAGGTCACCGTCGCCGAGCGGGAATGTGGTCTCCGGTTCAACGACAGTGACATCAACAATCGGCGGCACCTCATCCGCGGGGTCGAAGAAAACGGGTCCATTGAATTCGCCTGGAATGAAAAAGTCCAGGGCCATTGGTGCGACAGTCAGGCTAAAGGTCGATGCCTCGAAGTCAACAGTATTGCCGATAGAGACACCCGGTATATCATCAAAAGTCTCGCCGCCTGCGGGACCAGACTCGATCTCGCCCTCGATTACCGTCAACGGAGAAACGCCGGGAAGGAAGATCGGGCTGCCGTCAGACTCTTGAAATACAGTAAACGCAATGAGCTCACTTCCAATGAAGCCGTCGTCCGGCTCCTCGACGACCGGATCCTCGGCGACCGGATCCTCGGCGACCGGATCCTCGGCGACCGGATCCTCGGCGACCGG
>CAZTHL010000015.1:42531-56194 GCA_964613585.1 uncultured Mycobacteriaceae bacterium
CGGCGACCGGATCCTCGGCGACCGGATCCTCGGCGACCGGATCCTCGGCGACCGGATCCTCGGCGACCGGCTCCTCGACGACCGGCTCCTCGACGACCGGCTCCTCGACGACCGGATCCTCGGCGACCGGGTCCTCGACGACGAAGCCGTCGCCGGTCAGGGTGGCCTCCAGGGACACGCTGGTGCCGTCGGTCAGGGTCAGGTCGACCAAGACCTCGTTCTCGGCACCCAGTGTCGGGTCGAGGTCGCCGATCACCTGCTCGGGCAGTTCGAAGCCGAACACGGTCGGCACACGGTCGTCCTCGTCGATCCCGGCCTGCACGACGCCGTTCACCGTGACGACGAGATCCTCGATGCCGACGCCGACGGCATCGTCGAGCAGCGAGGCGTCGAGGGCGTCGGTTGTGGTGACCAGCTCGGCCCCACCGGTGTTGTCGATCAGGTCGAGGGTGGCGATGTCCGAGCCTTCGCCGACGCCGACGGCGACGATCTCGGCGCCGAACAGGTCCTCGAGCGCGGCCGCCTCATCGGTGAAGTCGCCGCCGGCGGTCGGAAAGCCGTCGGACAGGAAGAAGACGATGTTGGTTTCGTCGGCCGTGGCCTCGGCGGAGAGGAAGGCGAGCGTCTCCCCAAGCGCGGCCTCGAAGTTGGTCGCTCCGATAGGAAAGAGCGAGACAAGGGCGCTCTCCAGCTCACTCGACCCGGGCTCGAAGGTGCCGTCCAGGACGGCGGCGCCGGCGAACGGGATCAGGCCAATTTCGACCTCGTCCGGCGCCAGGCCGAGAGCGGTAATTTCGTCGGACAGATTGAGCAGCGAGGCGATCTCGGCGTCGAGGATGGCATCTGCTGTCCCATCGCCGTTCACGTCACCGACGGGGGTACCGTCGAAGAAGCCCCCCGTGCTGCCGGACATGTCGATCACGAAGGCGACATTGTTGTCGGCCCCGCCGGCGCCGAGGGTGAGCGACGCGGCGATCGTGGACGTGGTCTCGGTCAGCGCGGCCGGCACCTCGATCTCGAAGGTGACGTCGGTGCCGTCCGCGGTCTCGAAGGTCTCGCTGACCGAGATCGGCGCGTCATCGGCCGGCGGCGGCTCGTCCGGCTCCTCGTCCGCCAGCTCGAACACCAGGTCGTCGATGGCACCGGAGGCGACCTGCTCGATCTCCAGCGTGGTCACGCCGGTGAAGGGCAGCTCCAGCGTGACCAGTCCGTTGTCCTCGCCGACCGGGATGTCGACCGTGCCGAGAAGGGCGCCGGTGTCGTCGAGGGCGCGGATCGCGCCGCCTTCGTCATTGTCGAGGATGGTCACCGCCTCGACCGTGGCCGGCATCGCGAAGACGAAGGTGGCCACGCCGCCCGCGGCCGCGTCGTCGGGATCGCTGGTGTCGCCGTCCTCGGAGATGATCAGTGCGCCGCCCTGATCGGCAAAGGCGAGATCGAGATCGCCGCCGGTCGGGTTGGCGGTGTCGAAGATGAGGGCATCGTTGGCCGCGCCGGTCGGCTCATTGGCGACGGCGCTGATGGTGACGCCGAGCGTGGCAAAGTCGTCATCGACGACAGTGCCGGCGGGAAGGCCGTCGAAATCAAGAACGGTCGTGGTCATTGTCTCGCATCCCTGGAGATTATTTGAAACAAAACTGATGCCGGCGGCTGTGCGGACGGTCAAAATCATCGAAGCCTAAGTGAAAAGCCGCATGCAGCCGTCGATGGATCCCCTCTACCACCGCAATGGGCCAGTGGAAAAGCATCTATCACACATCGATTCAGAAAAACTCACGAATTTATTCGAAGCATAAGCAATAGGGTTGGCTTTTTCATTCCCGAATCACCGCAACAAGACTAGGTGGAGTGCCGGGCAAAGCGCAAAACTACTGTTAAAATATGGTGTTATGGCTATATATTTCGATGCCGAAATGCCCGCCCAAGGCTGCCGGGAGATGCTCCTGTCCGGTGCCCATGCGGCGGTGCGCCGTTTGACCGCGATCATGCGCGGGCTGGCATGCGGGCTCGCCGACAACCGCCACGGGTCGATCCGCGGTGCGCGAGATGCGAGATTTGAGAGGATGGCGATGTGTGGATCGGCGCACGGATGACCGGAACGCCGTCAAGGTGACGGATGCCGTGGCCGTCACCCATGGTATGCCCGCCCCGAACAAGTCCGGGCGTTTGCGAGGCGTTAACGGCGGCTTCGGTAGCATCATCGGCCATGGCCTTCGCACCGCCCGTCTCCGCCCCGCTCCCGGTGGCCGCCGTCGTCGCGCCCACGCCGGTGTCCAAGCACCAGCGCGGCCAGCACACGGCCGATGCCGACACGCCGGAGGCGGTCGACCCGGCCGAGACGGCGGAGCATCTGCGTCGGCCGCGCCGCCGCGCGGGCGCCGACCGCGGGCAGCTCGTCGACATCCTGGTGTAGAGCCGCCGCGGTCCGGTCGGCGCTGCGAGCAACCGTTGCCGGAAGCAGCTTGGCGCGGCCCATCCGCGGCCTCGACTGGAGCTATTGCGACCAGGCCGCCGTTCTCAAGGGCTTCGCCTTCGACCGTGGCTCCTTCCGCATATCCGGGGCGAGCCTCATGCCAGCGAGCCGGCGGCCTCGGCCATGTCTCGCGACGGCGCGCCCGGGCGGCGACAGGGCTGACGACGGCGCGCCCTCGGCCGGGCTGCAAGGGCAACGCGTCGGCTCGGCGGCCTCAGCCCCGCCCCCGCCTCAGCCCGGCCCCTTGACCCGCCCCGGGGCCGTCCGTCTCGCGGAAAGCGCGCCGCCGGCACCCGGAATGACCGCGAGGTGACATAAATCAAGGAGCGCGGGCGCGCCCGTGGCGATGCTGGAGATCCGATCGGGAACCGGCCTGCCTCCCCGACCGGCGCCTCGACCGCCGTCCCCCTCCCCAAGGTCGAGCGCGCCCTCGCGGCCGGGCCGCGCCCCCGAGCCCCCGACCCGCCGATCGGACACAAGACGCGACATGGCGATCAGCAAGGCTTTCCTCGAGGATCTGGACGAGCGCCGCAGCAGGGTCCATTCCGCCGGCGGCGACGACAAGATCAAACAGCGCCACGAGAAGGGCCTGTTGAGCGCGCGCGAGCGACTCGATCTCCTGTTCCAGCTCGACACCTTCCAGGAGGTCGGCGCCCACATCCGCCACACCGCCACCCATTTCGGCATGGCCTCGAAGGAGCTGCCGGCCGACGGCGTGATCGTCGGCACCGGATTCGTCGACGGCCGTCAGGTCGCCGCGTTCAGCCAAGACTTCACCGTCGCCGCCGGCACGCTGGGCAAGATGCACGCCCACAAGATGGTGGAGGTGATGCGCTACGCGCTCAAGATGGGCGTGCCGGTGGTGGCCATCAAGGACAGCGGCGGCGCCCGCATCCAGGAGGGCGTCGACGCGCTGTCCGGGTACGGGGAGGTGTTCTACAACAACGTCCTGCTCTCCGGCGTGGTGCCGCAGATCGCCATCGTGGCCGGTCCCTGCGCCGGCGGCGCCTCCTACTCGCCGGCGCTGATGGACTTCATCATCATGACCCGGAAGAACGCGCACATGTTCATCACCGGGCCGGAGGTGATCAAGGCGGTGACCGGGCGCGCCACGACCATGGACGAGGTCGGCAGCGCGGATGTGCATGCGACCGTGAGCGGCAACGTTCATTTCGTTGCCGAGGACGACCGCCAGGCTGTGCTGCTGGCCAAGCGCCTGCTCGGCTTCCTGCCCGGCAACAACACCGAGGATCCGCCGCACCGCCCGGACGAGGAGCTGGTACTGGGGCTCGACGAGACCATCAACGAGTTGATCCCGGCGACCTCCGGCGAGCCGATGGACACGCACGCCATCATCCACCGTCTGGTCGACGCCGGCGACCTGCTCGAGGTGCAGGCGGGCTGGGCGCAGAACATCATCATCGGCTTCGCCCGCATCGGCGGCATCGTCGTCGGGCTGCTGGCGAACAACCCCCAGGCCAAGGCCGGCGCGCTCGACATCGATGCCTCGGACAAGGGCGCCCGATTCATTCGCTTCTGCAACGTCTTCAACATCCCTCTGGTCACCCTGGTCGACGTGCCCGGCTTCCTGCCGGGGGTCGAGCAGGAACGCGGCGGCATCATCCGCCACGGCGCCAAGATGCTGTTCGCGTACGCCTCGGCCACGGTGCCGAAGATCACGGTCATCCTGCGCAAGGCGTATGGCGGCTCGTACCTGGCCATGTGCAGCCAGGAGATGGGCGCCGATGTGGTCTATGCCTGGCCCACCGCCGAGATCGCCGTGATGGGCGCGGAGGGTGCCGTGAACCTGCTGTACCGCAAGCAGCTTCAGGAGGCCGAGGATCGCCGCGCCAAGGCGGCGGAACTGGCTGCGGAGTACCGCGCGGAGTTCGCCTCGCCCTACCTGTCCGCCTCGCGCGGCTACATCACCGACGTGATCAACCCCGCCGAGACCCGGGGCGTCATCGCGCTCGCCTTGCGCAAGACTTTGTCGAAGCGCGAGCTGCGGCCGGCCAAGAAGCACGGCGACATCCCGCTGTGAGGCACCGTTCCCCCTTGTCGAGCGGCACGCCTTCGGCGCGCCGCCGCTGCCGGCCGCCCGCGCGCGGCCGCCTCGGAAGCCGTCGCCCATGAATGAGCTGATCCTCCAGTCCTTGAGCCTCTACGCTCTCGCCATCGTCATCTCGTTCATTGTGGCGGTGGTGATCCGCGGCATCGTCTGGGGCCTCTCGGCGCTCGAGGGGCGCGAGGGCGCGCCCAAGCCCGAGGAGGCCGTGTCCAGGTCGGCGCCGGGACCGTCCTACGCCAAGCCGGCCGACGACATCGCCGCCATCGCCGCCGCGGTCTACGCCGTCATGGGCGCCCACCGCATCGTGCGCATCCAGCAGGCGCGGCCCGCCGGCTGGGTCGCCGAGACCCGAATGATGCAGCAGACCTCGCACAGTACGCGCCGCCGCTAGGGCGGCGAGCACGAGACAAGAACGATCCGCTCCGCGGCCGAAGCGCGGGGCAGCACGGGGACCGAGCTATGCAGCGGAGCTTCAAGATCACCGTCGACGGCCGTCCGTACCACGTGGTGGTCGAGGACGTCGGCGACTCCGGCCTTCTGATCCCGAGCCCGAGCGACATGTCGGGCTCGCCGGCGCCGCAGCCGGCGGTCGCCCAGCCTCAGGCGGCGCCCGCGGCGGCGCCGGCCGCCGCGGCCGGGCCGCCGGCCGCTGGGCCGGGCGACGAGGTCAGCCCGCTGGCCGGCGTGATCATCTCGATCGACGTCAGGCAGGGCCAGACGGTCAAGGAAGGCGACAAGATCGCCACCATCGAGGCCATGAAGATGAAGACCATCGTCGCAGCGCACCGCAGCGGCACGGTCTCGGCCATCCATGTCGCCGCCGGCGACGGCGTCGAGGCCGGCCAGCCGATCCTCACCATCGAGTAGCGGCTCCTCCGCGCCGGCCCCGCCGGGGGCGGCTCCGGCGGCCTTCCGACCTTCCCCTGCCGCTCTGACACCGGGCCATGGAAAATCTCGACCTACTGAACATCTTCCAGGGCGTGGCCACGCTCCTGGACTCCGACCCGGTGATCATGGCCACGCGGATCGGCCTGATCCTGCTCGGCTGCGCGCTCATCTATCTGGGCCTCAAGGGCGTGCTCGAGGCGCTGCTGATGGTGCCCATGGGCATGGGCATGGCGATCATCAACTCGGCCGTGCTGTTCCTGGAGGACGGCCGGCAAGGCACCCTGTTCCTCAACCCGCTGATCGATTCGGAGGCCGACCCGGCAGGGTTCCTCACCTTGCTGCAGGTCGACTGGCTGCAGCCGGTCTACTCCTTCACCTTCTCGAACGGCCTGATCGCGGCGCTCGTGTTCATGGGCATCGGCGTGCTGCTGGATGTCGGCTTCGTCATGGCGCGGCCGTTCCAGAGCATGTTCATCGCGCTGTGTGCCGAGCTCGGGACCGTCGCGGTGTTTCCGCTTGCCGTCTGGTGGGGCCTGCCCATCAACGACGCCGCGGCCACGGCGACCATTGGCGGCGCCGACGGCCCGATGATCCTGTTCGCCTCGCTGATCCTGTCGCCCGAGCTGTTCGTGCCGATCACGGTGGTGGCGTACCTCTATCTTGGGCTGACGTACGGTGGCTATCCGTTCCTCATCCGCGCCATGGTGCCGAGGAGCATACGCGGCATGCGCATGCCGCCGGAGAAGGTGCGCGAGGTGACGCCGGGCCAGAAGATCACCTTCTGCGTGATCGCCTCCATCCTGCTCTCGCTGCTGTTCCCGGTGGCCGCGCCGCTGATCCTCTCCCTCTTCCTGGGCGTGATCGTGAGGGAAAGCGGGCTGGTCAAGTTCGCGGAGCTGCTGTCCGGGCCGGTGTTGTACGGCGCCACGTTCTTCCTCGGCCTGCTGCTCGGCGTCCTGGTCGAGGCCAATACGATCCTCGACCCGCAGGTGCTGCTCCTGCTCGTGCTCGGCATCGTCGCGCTGACCATCTCCGGCATCGGCGGCATCCTCGGCGGCTACGTCCTCTACTTCGCCAGCGGCCGGAAGTACAATCCGGTGATCGGCATCGCCGGGGTGAGCTGCATCCCGACCTGCGCCAAGGTGGCCCAGAAGACCGTGGCGGAGGTGACGCCGGACGCGGTGGTGCTGCCGCACGCGCTTGGCGCCAGCATCAGCGGCGTCATCACCTCGGCCATCTTCGCGGCGATCTTCATCTCGGTGATCGGCTTCAGCGGATGAGCGACGCCGGCGCCGGCGACGGTGACGGGGCGGGCAGGCGCCTCCGCCTCGCCGTCTCCGGCAGCGCCGGCACCGGCAAGTCGACCCTGGCGCAGCGCCTCGCCCACCGGCACAACGTGCCGTACGTGCCGGAAGGCATGCGCCTGCGGCTGGAGGCCGGGCTCGACCTGCATACGCTTGACCACCACCGCTTCCGTGCGCTGCTGGAGGAGCTGTTCGACGAGACCCTGGCGGCCGTCGACGCGGCCCTTGAGAGCCACGGCGGCTTCGTCAGCGATCGCTGCCCGCTCGATTCCCTGGCGTTCTGGCTGCTCTACGGCTTCGACCACGACGAGGACGCCACCTCTCGCTTCGAGGCGCGCGCCCTGGCCGCCATGGGGCGGTTCGACCGCCTCGTGGTGCTGCCCTGGGGCGCCATCCCGCTCGTCGCCGATGGCGTGCGCTCGACCAACCGCTTCCGCCAGCTGCACTTCCAGGTTCTGCTGGAGGGGCTGGTCCGTCGCCGCGCCGCGCCCGCCCGGGTGCTGTGGCTGCCGGAGGCGCTCGACGGGCTCGAGGCCCGCGCCGCCTGGGTGGCCGGGCACCTCGATCGGGCTCCGCCCGGGCGGTCCGGGGCCGTGCCGGCTCAGCAGCAGGCCGGGTGATCGTCGTCGGGGACGCCCGGCTGGGTCGGGTCGAAGGCGGCCTGCCACGCCGCCAGCCGGTCGCTCGGCCCGTCCAGGCAGGCGAGCTGCCGAAGCGCCACCCGAAGCGCCGTACGGCCGGCCCGGCTGTCCGGCGCCGCGTGTCGGGCGGGCTCGACACCGGCGCGCACGGCGGCCATGGCCCGCTCCTTCTCGGCCTGGAGCGTGGGCGGCCCCCAGAGCCGCCAAAGCCGCTGGAACGCGTCGAACGCCCCCGGGTCGAAGGCCTTGCGCCGGCCGTCATGGTCGCTGACCGGGCTCTCGGGATGGATCATCAGGCCGGGCATCAGCCCGTCCGGGATCGGCAGGTTGGCGGAATGGGTGCGGCCGGCGGCGAGCAGCTTCGGCAGCACATGGGTGTGCGGCCCTTCCGGTGTCGGGATGCCGCGGGCGGTGGAGGGGATCGGCTGATAGACCTCGATCCGTGCCACGCGTGAGCGGAACACCCGGTGCGGGCTCGCCTCCTTGATCGCCGCCATCGCCGGGCTGCCCTGGTCCAGCAGCGACCGTCCGCAGCCGGACCGGAGCACGGCGATCAGGGCCGGATCGCGGGTGCGCACGGCCACGTCCACATGCGGGGCGCCGAGCCCCATGTCGAACAGGAGGGCGTCCTTGTCGCGGTCGAGCACCGCGTGGCGGTCCGGCCCCAGCTCGGTCAGCGCGGTGCGCCCGGCGAGACCGGCGTGATCCGCCGGCAGGCACAGCGCGCAGCCCTGCGACCAGCGCTGCGGATCCCGGGTCAGGATCTCGAAGGCGACGGGGCGCGCCCGGTCGAGTCCGTGAATCCGCAGGGCGCCGCGCTCGGTGACGACGACACGCGCCGCCGGGTCCCGGTGCACCGCACGATCGCCCTCGACCCAGGCGAACTCGGCCAGCGCTCCGAAGGTGCCAACGCTCCAGGCGCAGCCGCGATCCTCAATCAGGGTGTCGAGGATGGCCAAGAGGGCCGCGTGGTCGGGCGGCCCGGCCGCCGGCGCAAGGGTCTCCGGAGGAGCGGTCTTCACGGCCCCGGTCATCGAGGATCCAGCCATCGAGGATCCGGTCATCGAGGACCCGGCACTTCGCGCCGCGCTGCTCACGTCTGCGGGGGGCATGACCTCTCCTCGTCACTGTCGCCGATCGCGGCGCCGGCGCCGGCGCCGGCGTCGGCGGTAGTGTAGACGAGGACGGGACGCTTTGGCGACGGTGCCAGCCTCCGGTTGTGGTCGTGGATCGCCCTGGCGGACCTTGGGTCAGAGGCTGGGGGGATGGGCGGGGGCCTGAGGGCACCCGCCTTTGCCATGGAAACGCGAATTCTTGGGAAACGCGCATTCTTGCCGCGACACCGAACGCTGGCCGCCGCGCCGGTTGGAACGTGGCGTGCCTGGTGCGGTCACACCGTGTCGTCCGGTAGGCGTCAACAGACGTTGACATCGCTTTACGCGCCAGCGATCCAAGAGCTGATGCCGCACCTGCGAAGTTGTGCGTGACCGATTCGAAGCTTTTTTCGGCAATGACGCTCTGGAACTCCAGCGGCGGCCATCGTATCCTCAGCAAGCATTGGGCTTTTCTGTTGCGCCGCAACAGGAGATCTCGCCGCGATCTTGAGTCAGAGCGTTGAGGATGTTCGAAGCCGATCCTGCCGCCGTTTCTGCTGCCGCGCCGCCCGGTCCGCCGGACGATACGGTGGCGACCGAGGACCGGATCGGCCGGCTGATCGATGCCGCCGCGGCCACCGTCGAGGCCAACGCCGAGCGGCTGACCGACCTGGACCGGGCCATCGGCGATGGCGACCACGGCGTCAACCTGCGCCGCGGCTTCCGCGAGATCGCCGCCCAGGGCGCGCGCTTGGCCGTGCTGTCCTGGCCTGAGGCCCTGCACGAGGCCGGCATGATCCTGGTGCTGAAGGTCGGCGGCGCCTCCGGACCCCTCTACGGCAGCCTGCTCATGGCCATGGGCAAGGCGGCGGCGTCGCCGGACGGCGCGTCGGGGGCACGCCTGCTGCGCGCGGGGGTCGAGGCCGTGGCGCGGCGCGGCCGGGCGGCCCCAGGCGAGAAGACCATGCTTGACGTGCTGGAGCCCGTCGCCCGGGCGCTCGAGGCGTGCCCGGCCGGCGATCCGGGCGGGCAGGCGGCGGCGGCGCGCGCGGCGGCCGACCAGGGGCTTGCCGAGACCGCGCCGATGAGAGCCACCAAGGGCCGGGCCTCGTATCTCGGCGAGCGCAGCATTGGCCATCTCGATCCGGGGGCGCAATCGGCCTGCCTGCTGGTGCACGCGGCATGCGACGTGCTGGCGGGGCCGGCGTGAGCGGCGGCGTGGCCATTGTCATCGTGTCCCATTCGCCGGACGTGGCAAAGGGCACCGCGGACATGGTCCGCCAGATGGTCGGCGACGAGGTGGCGGTGGCTTGGTGCGGTGGCGATCCCGACGGCGGGCTCGGCACCGATGTCGCACGGATCCGGGCGGCGGTGGAGAAGGTGTGGAGCCCCGCCGGCGTCGCCGTCCTGGTGGACCTGGGAGGCGCGGAGACAAACAGCGAGATGGCCATCGAGATGCTTGCCGAGGATCGGCGCGATCGCGTCGTCGTCTGCAACGCCCCACTGGTCGAGGGTGCGGTGATGGCGGCCACCGAGGCGTCGACCGGGGCCGAGCTGGAGCAGGTGCGCGCCACCGCCGAGGAGCTGAGCCCATGACCGCCGCCTCCTCCGCCTCGGCCGGCCGCGAACGCTGGTCCGCCGACGCGGCGGCGCTGCCGCCCGAGACCGATGCCAGCGCGGCCGATGCCAGCGAGGCCGATGTCCGGCTGACCAACGATGTCGGGCTGCATGCCCGGCCGTCGGTGAAGTTCACCAAGCTGGCCAAGAGCTTCGCCGCGCGGATCAGCGTGCGCACGGCGGAGAGCGCCTGGGTCGATGCCAAGAGCATCGTCAAGGTGATGGCGCTCAAGGCACGGTCGGGCGCGATCCTGCGCCTGCGCGCGGAAGGCGAGGACGCCGCGGCCGCGGTGGCGGCGCTGGTCGCCCTGATCCGCCGGGACTTCGCGGATGCCTGAGCGGGTGTTCGAGGGCTGCGTCGCCTCCACCGGCCTTGCCGAGGGGCGGTTGGTGCTGCTGCCGGAGGTCGAGCCGGTGGCGCGCGCCGCCGGAGCCCCGGCGGAGGAGCGGCGTCGGCTCGAGCGGGCGATCGTCGCGGCGCGTCGGGAGCTCCTGGCGCTGGCCGAGGCGGACGATCCCGAGGCGGCGGAGATCATCGAGGTGCAGCTGTCGCTGCTTGACGATCCCGAACTGGTCATGCCCGCCTGGCAGGCGATCCAGGCCGGCCGTCCGGCGGCCCGCGCCTGGTCGGACGCGCTGGCCCTGCTGATCGCCGAGTACGAGGTGGCCGAGGACGAGTATTTCCGGGCCCGGGCGGCCGATCTCGAGGATCTCAAGTTGCGGGTGCTGGCGGTGCTGGCCGGCGCGCGGCCGCCATGCTCCGGGCATCTGGACGGCGCCGTCATCGTCGGCCGCGAGCTGACGCCGTCACGCTTCCTGGAGATCGACTGGAGCCGTTGCCGGGGCGCCGCGCTGCTTGGCGGCAGCACCACGAGCCATGTCGCGCAGTTGGCGCGCTCGCGCGAGGTGCCTCTGCTCACCGGCCTGCAGGCGCGGGTAGGCCAGCTGCGCGAGGGCGCGCCGGTTCTGATCGACGCGGAGACGGGTCGCCTCGTGCAGGATCCGGAGCCGACCAGCCTGGCCCGGCAGCAGGAGCGCACCTCGGCGCGCCAGGCGCGCGCGGCGGCGGAGGCGCGCTTCCTGCCCGAGCCGGCGCTGACGGGAGCGGGCCGGCGCGTCGAGGTGATGGTCAATGTCGACGATCCCTCCGCGCTCGATCGGCTGGATCCGGCCCATTGCGACGGCATCGGCCTGACCCGCACCGAGTTCCTGCTGCACGGCGACCGGCCGCCGGATGAGACCGCGCACCATGCCGCCTACGCCCGGCTTCTGGCCTGGGCGGGCGGTCGGCCGGTCGTCGTGCGCACCCTCGACGGCGGCGGCGACAAGCCGCTGCCCGGGCTCGACGACGGGCCGGAGGACAATCCACTGCTCGGTCTGCGCGGCGTGCGCCTGTCCCTGCGCCATCGGGCGGCCTTCCGCCTGCAGCTGAGGGCCTTGGCCCGCGCGGCGGTCGACGGCGACCTGCGCGTGATGGTGCCCATGGTGACGGTGCCGGACGAGCTTGAGCAGGTCCGCGCCCTGCTCGACGAGGCGATGGCCGGGCTGGCCGCCGAAGGCGTGCCGGCGCGCCGGCCGCCCCTCGGCATCATGGTCGAGGTGCCGGCCGCGGCGCTCAGCATCGACCGCTTCGAGGCCGACTTCCTGGCCATCGGCAGCAACGATCTGACCCAGTACGTGACCGCGGCGAGCCGGACCGACGGCCGCCTCGCTAGGCTGTTCGACCCGTGCCACCCGGCGGTGCTCGAGCTGATCTGCCGGGTCGCGGCGCACGGACGAGCCACCGGCCGGGCGGTTACCGTGTGCGGCGACATGGCGGGCGATCCGGGCCGGCTGCACGCGCTGCTCGGCTGCGGCGTCTCGGCGCTCTCCGTGGCGCCCAGCGTGCTCGGGCCGGTCAAGGCGGCGATCGCGGCGTTCGAGGCGCGGAACCGGGATGGCGCGGCATGAGCACGCCGTCGGAGATCGGCGACACCGAGGCGGAGCGCGATTTGGTCGTCGCCTACAAGTCGATACTGCGGCAGATCATCGACAGCCGGCCGTCGGGCATGCGGCTGAAGATTGCCCGCGCCCTCGGCAAGCACAAGAGCTTCGTGTCGCAGATCACCAACCCGGCCTACGCCATCCCGGTGCCGGTGCGGCATGTGGAGAAGATCTTCGAGATCTGCCATTTTGCCCGGGACGAGCGCGACGCCTTCCTGGAGGCCTACCGGCGCGCCCATCCCAACCGGGCGGAGCAACTGCGCGACGTCGATTCGGGCGATCGGCCCCTTAAGAGCCTGACCCTGGAACTGCCCCTGCTCGAGGATCCCGATCGCCAGGCGGCGCTCGAGGACCTGATCCGGGATTTCGCCGCCCGGGTCACGGCGCTGGCGGAGCGGCGATGATCAAGCCGCGCGACGGTGCCAGGGTCCGCCGGGCGGCTCACGGTCCGTAGGCGGGACGGAGCGCGGCGGCACCGGCAGGCCTCGGCGGCGCCGGCGCTCCGGTTGGCGACGCTCCACACAGACCGAGGCGCGGAGCCAGGCGCGCGGGGACGGCCTGGGCACCGCCAGGCGAAACCGGAGATGTCGAGCGCGCTTGATGGCATCGGCATAGCCTGGGGAGCCTGCGCACGGGAGGGAAAGGAATGGCCGAGACCCGCTACGAGGTGATGGCGCATTGGGACGCCGATGACAGCCGCTGGACCGCCACGGCCCCGGCCGTGCCCGGGCTGCACGCCGAGGCGGACACCTACGAGGAGCTCGTCGAGGCGATCGCGGCCCGGCTGGGGATGCTCGTGCCGGAGGCGGCGGAAGGCGGAACGGTGCCGGCGCGGATCCGGGTGAGCGGCTTCACCGGGTGCGGATGCTGATGGACAGGAAGCCAAGACCATCCGGGCCCAAGCAGCCGGGCCCAAGACCATCCAGGCCCAAGACCATCCAGGCCCAAGACCATCCAGGCCCGAGCAGCCGGGATGCCCTATCGCACGCAAGGGAGCCCGTGGAGCGAGGAGTCTGCAGCTCGACAGCAGAAGCCACCCACGCTGATGCCGCAGTCTGATCAAGTCTTTATCGAGGATGGATCGGGTGCCGGCAACCAAGAACTGCTGGCGGGCCAGCAAAAGCGAGTGACTGGAACTCCTTCCTTAATTGTCTCGTCGCAAATCGGCCCCGTGAAGCGGTCCCCGTTCCAGTATAGAACACCGCCCTGAGGGCCGCTGAACGTCTTGCCGGTCGAGCCGGTCAGCAGATCGGCGCCCTCCGACAAGGGATTAGGGTAGCAGCCACCGGCAATGAGCCCCGCTTGATGCGCGCCATCGAAGTACAACACCCTGTCCCAGGGAGCGATAATCGCCTTCATTTCCGGCACCGGTAGAGGAAACAAGTTTACGCCGGTGCCCAAGGCCACAATCGCTGGCTTATGTCGCTTGGCTTCCTCCTCGAAGCGGGTCAATGCGTACCACACACCGACTGGAACAATGGCGGACAGCTGCGGAACGGTCAGCAGATCCAATGCCATCCATGAGTGTCGCCCGGCTGTTCATGCCGTGTGATCAAGAACTCCTCGTCTTTGGAGGGGCAGGGGAACATGGCTTC
>CAZTHL010000016.1:0-55086 GCA_964613585.1 uncultured Mycobacteriaceae bacterium
CGCCAGCGGCCCTGGAATGGCGCCGCCAGGAGAGCGGCGCCATGTCGGGGCATCAGCCGCTCCCCGCGAGCAGCTTGGGCAGCCGGATCAGGTTGTCGGCGGCGGCCGTGAAGGTGAAGGACCAGCGCACGCGCTCGAGGCCACGGGAACGGGTGCGAGCCTGGCCGCCCGTGATCTTGATCAAGGCGGGCAAGAACGCCGAGGAGATCTGGCCCGACAACCCCGCATAAGGCACGGCAGAAGGATACCCAGGCGCGCTGGACGCTGAAAGTCTCCAAGGCCAGGCCGGCCGCCGACGGGGCGCCAAGGGTGGACTTCGCCATTCCGGTCTTCGGCGACAAGCCGCACATCTCGATCGACCGCCGGCATGGCGTGATCCGCCGACGGAAGGTCACCGATGCGGCGGCGCACGACGGCGCCCGGCTGCGCGAAGGGCTGGTCGATCCCGACAACACCGCATCGGACGTCTGGGCCGACAGCGCCTATCGATCGGCCGAGAACGACCGCTTCCTTCGCCAGGCCGGCAAGGTCAGCCGCATCCACCGCAGAAAGCCCAAGGGGAAACCGAAGCCCAAGCGCATGGCCCGCGCCAATGCGGCGAAATCGGTCGTCCGGTCGGCGGTGGAGCATCCCTTCGCCCATCACAAGGGCATCATGGGCCTGGTGATCCGCACCATCGGCCTGGCCCGCGCCGAGGCCACGATCACCCTCACGGACATGGCCTGCAACATTAAGCGATGGTGCTGGTTCGACCGGCGACGAGCGCCCGCATAACGCCCCTGGGCAACAAACGAGCCTCGCTTCACCAACTCAAAGGCGATCATCGATCAGCTCAGACACATCCAACCCCCAAACGGGCTAAAAATTGGGGTTCCCGGAGGTGTCCAGGTGTCGATCATGGCAACCATGAATTTTTCCCTGCCCGATCCCATCAAAGACTGGGTGGAGGCGCAGACCAAAACCGGAAGCTACAGCAACGCGAGCGATTATGTCCGCGATCTGATCCGCCGCGATCAGGAGCGCGCGGACAAGCTGGCCGAGCTGCAAAAGCTCATTGACGAGGGCATGGCCAGCGGCGTCAGTTCCCCAAGCATGGATGATATTCTAAGTGAAGCCCGTACCCGTACAGCCGGCAACAACCACGACAGATGAAAACGGGGTGCTAATTTTAAAACTGCCACTTCTGGTCACGGATGAACTGAAGAACGTCGATGCAGCGCAATGTTCCTGATAGCAGACATAAGGCATTTTCGGCTTGTTTTCAGATCCGCCTTTTTCTTCCGTGACTACAACCAGTTTTGGGTTGTGAGAAAGTACAAGCGCGATGACAATAGGATCAGCGCCGGATTTTCCTTTGACGGTATCGACCAGGCGCGGATATTTATTCATGACATAGCTGATTCCACCCTGAAATCCGTCAATCTCAACAAACATCTGATCCCGGTCTTTGCACCAGCGACAAAGAGTATCGCCTTCCTTCTTTTCCAGCTCAACCAGCACATCCATCGGTGAGATCAGCCGGCCCCGCTCGATCAGTGCGCCGATCCTCTCCCACAGGGGAGGCAGGACATCCGGCGGATAGGCCCTCACCCAGGCATGGATCAGGGCGCTTGTGTCAATGCAGTAGATGAACTCGCTATCCGCCACGCCGTTCACCCTATCCCGACCGTCATTTCAATCCGGGGCAGATGCTTCACGCGCACGCCGAGATAAGCGGAAACATCACTCAGTGTAATACGGTTCTGATAGTAATTATTCAGAACTAGCCGCACAAAAGTCCTGCCGTTCTCAAGCACGGTATCGCGCGCAGGGTTCTTGCGGAACTCCTTGTCCCTGTATTGCTCCCGCTCCGCTGCTTTACGTGCCTGATGCTCAGCGGCATATTGCGCACGCTTCTTACGGTAGAAACGGTCCGACGTCCGGCTAAAATTCAGGAGCCGCCGAACGATAGCTTCGCGGCTGACACTGTAATGCCTGGACAATTCTTCAATGGTATCGTCAGGCCATTCGATTGCGCCTGCCGGCGCGCTTTGCACAGCGCGTTCGGCAAGGAACCGCTCCTTCGGCATGAGGGCAGCTGCGGCAACCTGATTGCAGAAAATCTCAACCCGCGCATCTTCAGGCGGGCGCGCGGCATCCACGTCAAGATCGGACGCGCCACTGATGCGCAGCATTAAATGTGCGAATTCATGCAAAAGGGAGAAAGTCCGCCGGTTATAGACATCCTTGCGGTTTACCGCCACAACCGGCAGAACATCGCCTGAAAGCGTAAATCCAGACACTTCGCCGGTTTCCACCCTGGTCATCTGAAAGACCAGAACGCCGGAATTTTCGATGCGCTCGCGCCAGGCGTTGAACGCCACGCGCCCCTCGCGCCATTGGATTTGCTCGCTGTAGGTGATTGCGAGCGCTTTGCGGATTCTCTCCCCAAGAACTTCCGGATCATCCTCCAGTGACGCCGTCAAATCAAATTGTGATGGTTCTTCATCGAGATCATCAAGCAACTCAAGCGCCAGTTCCCGCCGTTGCTGGGCCGAACGCATTTCATAAACAAGGCCAGGGGAATGTTCGCGCAAACCCGTCTCCGGAAGACGCCTCAGGTCCCTCATGACTTTGAAGGTGATGGGAATTTCAGACAAATAGAAGACGCTCACCGGCCTCTTGTAGAGATCGGCAATTCTCCGGAGCTGCTTGATAGTCGCGAAGTCCTCACCTTCCTCTCACGAGGCCAGACGTTCAGGTTTAACCTGCAAACGCTTTGCGGCAAGTTCCCGCGAGAAGCCCGCAGTTTCTCTTGCCCATACCAGAAGTTCCTTCTTTATTTCCGCTTTTGGTGACTTCATGGCATCCGCCTTTGCAAATTCTATCATATGGCGCGTTCAGATTTCGAGGAATCCCCTAATGCGCTTGGCGGATTTCTCTTTTCGTTTTTGCCGGAGGCCATGACCTGTCCATCGCCAACATACCCCCGCCGTTCCTTGCGCCGGACCGTCCTGGGACCGGCGGCCATCGCTTCGCTTTCACTTGTGAACCAGCTTTCCCGCATCTTGCCCGGCTGAGCGATCCGGCCCCATTCCCGGACGATGGCCCATGCCCCGAACAGGGTAGGGGTGAGCGTGAGCGCATAGAAGCGCCGCATATTGCGCGCCGGGTCCTGCCTTGTGAGATGTGCGCCTTCATGATCCGCTCTCCGCTATCCCGCTCCGGCCCCCAGGCATGTGCCGGTAGAGCGTCGAGGGAGCCACGCCAAGCCGCCGGGCCACGTCCTTAACCTTGATCTCCGGATCGCTCAGAAGCGCTCTGGCGGCCGTTAGCAGGCTGCTGAAGGACTACGCCGGCTCGCAGACGAAGCCGGAATCGTCGCCTTTGTGGAAGTAGATGTGACCGACGAGGCGGCCAGCGGTGCCGGGGCTGAGCCAGCCGCGGCCGGAGACCGGATCGCCTTCGTCGACGCCCTGCCAGCTGAACTCGGCGACGGGCCCGCCTTGACGGGCCTCGTAGCGAACGTCGAGCCAGACGGTGACCGCGATGAAGCGCATCTCGCCGTCGGCGCCGTTGATCAGAAGGGAGGCCGGGCCGAGCCGGTCGATCGCCGCGTTGTCCCAGAGATCCATCTCGACGATGCGCCAGCGGCCCTGGAATGGCGCCGCCAGGAGAGCGGCGCCATGTCGGGGCATCAGCCGCTCCCCGCGAGCAGCTTGGGCAGCCGGATCAGGTTGTCGGCGGCGGCCGTGAAGGTGAAGGACCAGCGCACGCGCTCGAGGCCACGGGAACGGGTGCGAGCCTGGCCGCCCGTGATCTTGATCCAGCCGATCGCTTCCTCGATCAGCTTTCTGGCCTTCTGGCTCAGCGCGTAGCCGGCAGGGCGCGTCGTCCGGCCGTCGATCGCCGACCGCCGACCGCTGGTGTTCCGGGCGACGTGCGAGGTCACCCAACGCTCGCGTAGATCGGCCACGAAGTCCTTGGCGTCATAGCCGCGATCGGCGCCGGGGGTCGCTCGCCCTTGGGTCGGCCGCCGATCGAGCATGGCGAGCGCAGCCAGACGTTCGGCGTGACCCGAGGCCCGGGTCAACTCGGCGTCGACCACCAAGCCGTTGCGGTTTTCCATCAAGAGATGGCCGAGGAAGCACAGGCGTGCCCCCATCCCGGGACCCTTGCGATAGAGCCGCGCATCGCGGCCGGTCGTCGATGCGTGGGTCGCATTGCTGCGCCGCTCACCATGAAAGTCGCGGCTGTCGTTGCGACCGGCGGACGGCGGCTCGTCACCGCCGTCCTTGGGTCGGAAGCTCTTGGTCGAGGCCCAGGCCTCGATCAGCGTCCCGTCGACGCTGAAGGGCTCGCTCGACAGCAGCCGGCAAACCTCGGGACGGTCCAGCAGACGCGCCAGGAACGCCGCCGCCACGTCGCCCGCGAGCAGACGGTCACGGTTCTTGGAAAAGGTCGAGGCGTCCCACACCCGGTCGTCGATGCCGAGGCCCGCGAACCAGCGGAACAGCCGATCAACCTCGAGCCGCTCCATCAGCTGCCGTTCCGAGCGGATCGAGTAGAACGCTTGCGGCAGCATCGCGCGAAGGAGTTGCTCCGGCGGGATCGACGGCCGTCCGACCCTGGCGTAGAGCCCACAGAACACCGGCGACAGCTCGTCCAGCACGGCGTCGGCGAGCGCGCGGATCGCCCGCAACGGGTGCCTCGGCGGCACCCGCGCCTCCAGATCCACATAGCTGAACAGCGATCCCGGCTGCCCGTCCGATCCCCGCATCACCACCTCCGCGACCGACACCACGACATCGAACCACGCCAATGCGGCCAGCGCGAGTGGGGTTTTCAGCAGCCTGCTAGGCGACGCCCGGCCGCCGGCCTTGCTCCGAATGCTGGACAAAAGTCGCCGAAGTTTTATTGGTGTTTGTCTAGGGCATTGTTGAAGCCGTCGCGGATGCTCTCATGACTTTGTTCGAGCCTTGTCTTGGGACGACTAGGCCTGTTCATGGGTTTTTAAGAGCCTGGCCGCATAGTCCCGGCGTCGAGGGCGAGGAAGGGGGACGGGAGGATGAGCAGCCTAGCGAGGATTTTGGTGCCGACGGCCGGCGCCGCCATTCTGGCCGGCGCCGCGGCCGCCACCCTGGTAGGCGAGGGGGCGCCGGTCAGCTTTGTCGAGCTGGAGCTGCGTCAGGTTCCGCGGGTCGAGGACGGCCGGGTTCAGGGCCGGGCCGATCTGGTGTTCGCGCTCGAGGTCGCCGACCCGGCGACGGCGGCGCGGGTCCAGGCGGTCATGCCGAGGCTGAGCGACCGGAGCCTCGCCCTGCTGCTCGGCACCGCCAGCGCCGAGGGCGCCATCGGGCAGGACGATGTGGCCTTTCTGCCGCGGCAGATCGAGTACGCCGCCGATGAGATCCTCGGGGAGGGGGTTGTCCGACGGGCTCTGGTGCAGGAGGCCCATTTCTTCTGAGGGTCTGCCTTGGGGGGCGGCTTCCGAGGGTCGGCCTTGGGGGGCCGACGCCTGCGTCGGACGGAGACGGGTCAAGGGAGCATCAACAAGAAGGCGCCCGCTCGACAGGGTGGGCGCAATCCGGCCGCGCGGCGCATCCGAGGGGGCAGGATGCCGCGGCCGGCCGGTGACCATGCGGGCCCGGTCGCCAACGCGGCCGGGCCCGCGCACGCTCAGCCGGCGAGCTCGTCCGGGATCTGGTAGCCGTTCTCCTCGAACCAGCGGACGGCGCCCGGATGCCAGGGCAGGATGCCGTTCTTGTCGACGTTCTCCGGCACCGTCTCCTCGGCTGCGCTGTGGATTTCCAACATCCGGTCATGGTTGGTCATGACCGCGTCGACCACGGCGTAGATGAAGCCCTCCGACAGATCGGCGTCGGCCACGGCGAAGTTCCACATGGATACCGAGTCCTGCGCCGAGGCCATCGACGGATAGGTGTCGGCCGGGATGGTGAACGGCGAGACCGGATGGTTCTCGACCAGGGTGGCCACCTGGTCCTCGGTGAAGCCGAAGAACACCACGTTGTTTTGCGCCTCGACCTGGCTGAAAGCCGGGAATGGCAGGCCGGCCTGGAACGAGAAGACCTCGATCAGGCCGTCCTGCAGCTGGCCGGCGAGGTCGGCCGCGCCGCCGTACTGTACGGTGATCGGAATGCCCAGGGTCTCGTAGAAGCGCGGCCAGTAGGTGCCCGGGGTGCCGCCGACCGGGCCGACGCCGACGCTGGCGTTCGCCGGGATATCGGCGATGCTCTCGATGCCGGAGCCGGCCAGCGCGACGGAGTGGAACGCCGACTGGTACATCGGGAAGATCGCCCGCAGCTTGTCGTGCTCGACATTCGGGTTGACCTCGTTGCGGCCCGCGAGCGCCTCCTGCGCGGGCCCCAGGGTCATCAGCCCGAGGTCGACCTGATCGGTCTGGATCAGCGCGGCGTTGTGCACCGGGCCGCCGGTCACCTCGGCCGAGCCGGACAGGCCGAGCTCCTGGGCCACCAGGTTGGCCATGCCGGAGCCGTATACGAAGTAGGTGCCGCCCTGACTGGCGGTGCCGACGGTGAAGCTCGAGGGCCAGTCGGAGCGGTCCTGCTCCTGCGCCAGGGCCGGCGCGGCGCCGGTGAGGGCGGCGAGGAACGCGGCGCCGGCAAGCCCGGCGTGGTGGCGGGGTGCGGTCATTGCTGAGGTCTCCCGGATCGATCGTCGTGGCTTTTGTTTGTTTCTTGTGCAGATATGTCGCATCGAGGCCAAACTTCCAGATGCGTCATCGGCGGAACCTGTACCTCCGCGAGTGCCCGCGATCACGAAATCGTCAGACCAGGTGAGCCGCGGCGCCGCCTTTCAGGCGGCGGCGCTTGCCTTCGGCGTGCCATGCCGCTGTCCGTGGTGATCCCGGCGCTCGATGAGGCCGCGCGGCTGCCGGCGACGCTGGAGGCCGTGCGGCGCGGCGTCCCCGCGGCCGAGATCGTCGTCGCCGACGGCGGCTCGCGCGACACCACCCGTGCCATCGCGATGGCCGCGGGCGCACGCCTGGTCGACGCTCCGGAAGGCCGCGGCCGGCAGCTGGCCGCCGGCGCCGCCGCCGCGCGGGGGCCCTGGCTCCTGTTCCTGCATGCCGACAGCGCGCCCGGCCCCGGCGCCGCGGAGGCCGCCCAGGATTTCATGGCCGGACCCGATGCGGCGTCCCGGGCCGCCTTCTTCCGCTTCGCCCTCGACGACCCGGCGCCCGCGGCGCGCCGGCTGGAGCGGATGGTGGCGTGGCGCTGCCGGTGGCTGGCGCTGCCCTACGGCGACCAGGGGCTGCTGATCCACCGCCGCCTCCACGACCATGTCGGCGGCTTCCGGCCGCTGCCGCTCATGGAGGACGTCGACCTGGTGAGGCGGCTCGGGCGCCACCGCCTGGTCGGGCTCGACGCGCCGCTGGTGACATCGGCCGAGCGCTTTCGGCGCGACGGCTACCTGGCCCGCTCGGCCCGCAACCTGCTGTGCCTGGCGCTGTGGCGCGCCGGCGTGCCGCCTCGCCGCCTCGTGCGGCTGTACCAGGGCTTACCTCGGCGGTCCCGGGTCGCGCCGTAGGTCGGGTCGGGCGCCCGGCCCCGCGCCGACGCGGACAATCGGGCCGACCGGCAGAGCCGCCGTGCCGCGCGACCGGCTCATCGAGGGTGCCGGCGCGACAGGGGCCCCGCGGGACGCCATGCCAAGGGCCGCCGGGCTTCCGATCTCCGGTCGATGCCTCATCGTGTTCTCGGCTCAAGGGGCATCGCCGGCCCGCGCCAGGCGGAAACGCTATGGAGGCCGCCCTCCCGCCGCCGGCGTCGACGCGACCGCGGGTGCGGCCGCGTGGGGCGGAACCGCGGCGCGGACGGCCGGTTCGCCGAGCAGTGTCCCGAGCCCAGCCCGACGAGGGTCCATGAGCCGCCTCAAGACCATCCCCTGGCGCGTCCTGATCCTGTGCCTGCTCGGCGTCCTGCTGCTCGCCGTCCTGGTGTCCGGCCGTGTCGTCGACTGGCTGTGGATGGACGCGCTCGGCTATGTCGAGGTGTTCTGGACGCTGCTCGCGACGCGGCTCGGCCTGTTCGCCACCGTCCTCGTGCTGGTCTTCCTCTACTTCTGGATCAATCTCCGCCTGCTGACCGCCGGCGCCGGCAGCGAGCGGCTGGTGGCGCGCAGCGTCGCCCGCCTGGAGGACATCGGCGCCGGGAGCGTCGCCGCCGAGCTCGAGGAGCGGGTCCGCGACGTGCGCCGGGTGGCGCCATGGCTGGCCCTGGTGCCGGCGCTGCTGGCCGGCCTGATCTTCGCCGGCGCCTGGGAGAGCTACGCCCTGTTCGCCGCCGGCGCCGGCTTCGGCGAGACGGACCCCATCCACGGCCGCGACCTCGGCTTCTACCTGTTCCGCCTGCCGTTCCTCCATCAGATCGAGAACGGGCTGGTGGTGGTCTTCCTGATCGGCACGATCGTCGTCGTCATCGGTCATCTCTATGCCGGGTCGCTCGGCCGCGACGAGCGGGGCCGCATCCAGGGCAGCCGGCGCGCGCTCCTGCATGTCGCGGCCAACCTGGGACTGCTCGTCCTGGCCCTCATGCTGGGTCAGTATCTGAGCCGCTACGACCTGCTGATCGAGCCGTCGGGGACGGTCTACGGCGCCGGCTACACCGACGTCCATGTGGTGCGCTGGGCGCTGTGGGCGGCCATCGGCGCCGGCGCCGCGCTGATCATCGTGCTCCTCTGGACGGCGCTGCGCCGCCGCCCCGTGCTCGGCCTGGCGGCAGCCGGCGGCTATGTGCTGATCCTCGGCATCGGCCTCGTCCTGGTGCCGGGCATGGTCCAGCGCTTCGTCGTCGAGCCGAACGAGCTCGAGCTGGAGATGCCGTATCTGCGGCACAACATCGAGCTGACCCGCCGGGCCTACGGGATCGACGCCATTCGCGAGCGCAGCTACGATCCCGGCAAGCGGCTGACCCGGGCCGAACTCGTCGAGGCCGGGCCGACCGTGGAGAACATCCGCCTGTGGGACTGGCGGCCGATCAGCCAGACCTTCCGCCAGCTGCAGCAGATCCGCGCCTATTACGAGTTCCACGACGTCGACATCGACCGCTACCGGGTCGACGGCGCGATCCGGCAGATGCTGCTGTCGGCCCGCGAGATGGCCGAGCAGGTGCCGGCGCAGGCGGCCGACACCTGGGTCAACCGTCGGCTTCAGTACACCCACGGATTCGGCCTGGTCATGGCGCCGGCCGCCGACATCGCGCTCAACGGACAACCCGACCTCGTGGTGCGCGATCTGCCGCCGGTCAGCCCCGAGGTCCTGTCGATCGAGCGGCCGGAGATCTACTATGGCGAGCGGCAGAGAGGCTACCGCATCGTCGACACCGGCCTGCGCGAGTTCGACTACCCGAGCGGCGAGCAGAACGTCTACACCTCCTACGACGGCCATGGCGGGGTACAGCTGGACAGCGCCTGGAAGCGCCTGCTGTTCGCCTGGACCCGAGGCGATATCAGCATCCTCCTGTCCGACTACATCGACGAGGGCAGCCGGATCCAGCTGAAGCGGCCGCTGCAGGAGCGCATCCTCGCGGTGGCGCCGTTCCTTGCGCTCGACAACGACCCGTACCTGGTGGTGAGCGACGGTCGGCTCTACTGGATCCAGGATGCCTACACCCTGGCCGACACGTTTCCCTACGCGGACAGCGGCGCCCAGGACTTCAACTACATCCGCAACTCGGTGAAGATCGTGGTCGACGCCTATCACGGCGATGTCGACTTCTACGTGGTCGATCCCGAGGATCCGATCATCAGCGCCTACGGCGACTATTTTCCGAGCCTGCTTCAGCCGCTCGCGGCCATGCCGCAGGGGCTGCGGCAGCATCTGCGCTACCCGGTCGACCTGTTCGATGTGCAGATCCGCATGTACAGCACCTACCACATGACGGTTCCGCAAGTGTTCTACAACCGTGAGGACGTTTGGACCGTGCCGAGCGAGAAATACGCCGGCGAGCCGATCGAGATGGAGCCGTACTATGTGCTGATCCGCCTGCCGGGCGAGGAGCGGGTGGAGTTCCTGCTGATGCAGCCCATGACGCCGGTCAACCGCGACAACATGATCGCCTGGATCGCCGCCCGCGCCGACCCGCCGCACTACGGCGAGCTGGTTGCCTACCAGCTGCCCAAGGAACGGCTGTTCCTCGGGCCGATCCAGATCGAGGCGATGATCGACCAGGACACCCTGATCTCTCGCCAGCTTTCGCTCTGGGACCAGCGCGGCTCCCGGGTCACCCGCGGCAACCTGCTGGTGATCCCGATCGCCGACTCGTTTCTGTACGTCGAGCCGGTCTATCTGCGGGCCGAGGACACCGACATTCCGCAGCTGCAGCGGGTGATCGTCAGCACCGGTGAGCGGCTGGCCATGCAGCCGACCCTCGACGAGGCGCTGACGGCCGTGTTCGGCGAGGCGCCCCGGGTCGCCCCGGCGATGGCGCAGGCGGCTGAAGAGGAGGCCGCACCGGCGCCGGCGGCGACCGCCGCCGAGCGCGGCGCGATCGCCGAGGCGCGGCAGGCGCTGGGTGAGGCGCAGGCGGCGCTGCGCGACGGTGACTGGACCGCGTTTGGCGAGCGCATGGACCGGCTAAGCGAGCTGCTCGCCGCCGAGCCCGAGGCCTTGTCCCCGGAGATCAACTGACGCGCCCCGTGCTGTCGAGGGGACACTTCCCGCCGCCCCGGTAAGGTCCTCCGGCCGGGTCGAGCGAGGCGAAGCCCAGCCAGCCATAGGTCTTCCATCGGGTTGAGAAGGCATCGGCCGGCCCGGAGTCCGGCAGCCGGTTGGACGGGTGGAGAGGACCGAAACCGGTCCACCCGCGATCAGGGCCGCCGGTTCGTGCTGATGTCGCTGGCGCTCTGCCCATCCTAGGGTACCCAGCCTGCCGTCACGATGGGGTCCTGTGCGCCGAGGCCTGCCGTCTCATCGGCCGGCGGCCGACTCCAGCGCCGCCAGGAACCCCTTCTGCCATTCGTAGATGTTGCGGGTCGACAGGTCCTGCATCATCGCCTGCCAGCGCTGCTTGCGCTCCTCGAGCGGCATGACCAGCGCCTTGTGCATGGCCGCGGCGACGGCGCCGGTGTCGTAGGGGCTGACCAGCAGCGGTCCCTCCAGAAAATCGGCGCTGCCCGCGAAGCGGGACAGCACCAGCACCCCCGGATTGTCGGGGTCCTGCGCGGCGGCGAACTCCTTGGCCACCAGGTTCATGCCGTCGCGCAAGGGGGTGATCAGCCCGACCTGGCTGCGCCGGAACACCGACAGCAGCTTGGGCCGCTCGACGGTGCGGTAGACATAGTGCAGCGGCATCCAGTCGACGGCGGAGAAGCGTCCGTTGATCCGCCCGCAGAGGCCTTCGATCTGCTGCCGCATCTCCTGATACTCGGGCACCCCCTCGCGCGAGGGCGCCGCCACCTGCAGGAGCTGGATCTGGCCGTGCAGCTCGGGATGCTCCTCCAGCAGCCGCTCGAACGCTTGGAAACGCTCCGGCAGCCCCTTGGTGTAGTCGAGCCGGTCGACCCCGACGATGAGCTGCCGCCCGGCGAACGGCTCGGTCAGTTCCCGCCCCTCCTCGAGGCTCTCGTCCGAGGCGGCGTAGCGGCCGACCTCCAGGGTGTCGATGCCGATCGGAAAGACGTCGGCGACCAGCTGATGATCGCCAAGCCGCAACCGGCCGCCGATCGAGGCCACGCCGCCCAACTCGTTGGTCACGAGGTCGGCGAAGTTGATGCGGTCGCGCGGGCTCTGAAATCCCACCAGGTCGTAGCAGGCGAGCGCATCCGACAGATCCTCGTGATGCGGCACCGCCTCCCAGACCTCGGCCGGCGGAAACGGCGTGTGCAGGAAGTAGCCGATCGGCTGGCGCACGCCGCGCCGGCGCAGCTCGCGGCCCAGCAGCACCAGATGATAGTCGTGCACCCAGACGATGTCGCCGGGCTCCAGCATGGGAGCCAGATGCTCGGCGAAGACCTCGTTGACCCGGCGATAGGCGGCCTCGTCGTCGGGCAGGAAGGCCGCCAGGTCGAGGCGATTGTGCAGGGTCGGCCACAGGCCGCGGTTCGAGTAGCCCTCGTAGTAGTGTCGGTAATCGGCCTCCGACAGATCGATGGTGGCCAGCCGGTAGGATCCCGCCTCCCGGGTTTCCAGGCGGCCGGTCTCGGGGCCGGTCCGCCCGCTCCAGCCGAACCAGAGCCCGCCGGCGGTCTCGAGCGCCGATTGCACGCCGAGGGCGAGCCCGCCGGCGCTCGGGCCCAGCGCCACACGGTTGGAGACGGCGACGACGCGCGGCATGAGCTGTCCTCTTGTTTCGTCCGCGAACGGTGGGGGCGCGCCGTCGGCCTTACCGGTCCGCCCGGCGCGGCAGCTCGCCCATCAGACCCTTGAAGCGGTGCCACTCCTCGGCGGCCCAGACCTCGACATGGGCATGACCGCGGCTGCGCACGATCACGGACACCTTCATCGCCGTCTCGTTGTCGGGCGCGCGGAACACATCGAGGTAGTCATAGGGCCCGAGCACGGCGAGATTGAGGATCCAGTCCACCTCCGGGCAGTCCGTGCGAATGCGCTCCACCACGCCCCTTTCCAGTCGCTCGTAGGCCGCAGGGTCGCCGAGCGCGTCGGGCGAGACCCGTGTCAGCATGGCGTAGATCGGCATGGGTGATCTCCAGGGCTGGATGTCTCAGGCGGGCAAACGCGGCAGCCAGGAGCGACGTTCCGGCCCGCCTCGGATGGCTGCGACCGGCCGGCCCAAGGGCGATAGCGTTTCCGCCCGACGCGGAACCGGCACCGGCCCGCGTCCCTGCCCGGCCACCCCAGGCATGGTGTCGTCGGCCGGCGACGCCACCCAAACCGGAAACGCCCTAGGTGACCTCGTCGGGCGGGTAGGCCTTCTCCAGGTCCTGGCGGTTGCGCGTCCGGTAGGCCAGAACCGCGGCCTTCAGATCGAGGATCCGCTGTCGCGCCGCCTCATCCTCCTGGTGGCCGAGCGCGGCAATCTCCTGCTCGGCGGCCTCCAGGCCCTGCTCGTCGTGGATCTCGATGTCGGACATGGGCGCGTCCCTTCCTCTACGAACGGTCCCGGCGCTGGGGCGAGCGGGATGCCAATGCCCGCTACCGGCGATGGCCAACACGTCGATGGGGCCGGTCGTTCCGAGCCTCTGCCACCGGGCGGGACGGTCTCCGGCGAAACCCAAGACGCCTGAGTCACGTTCGTTCGGGATCGAGCCACGTCAAGCGGCCTGCCGCCATGCCCGACCCGGATTACCACACCAAGCGCACCCTCGACCGAACGCCGGAGCCGGCCGACGGAGACCCGGGCACCGACGAGCGTCCGGTGTTCGTCGTGCAGAAGCACGGGGCCTCGACCCTGCATTACGACCTCCGGCTGGAGGTGGACGGTGCGCTCAAGTCCTGGGCCGTGACCAAGGGGCCGTCGCTCGACCCCGGCGACAAGCGCCTGGCCATGGCCACGGAAGAGCATCCTCTCGGCTACGCGTCCTTCGAGGGGGTGATACCGGAAGGCGAATACGGCGGCGGCCCGGTGCTGATCTGGGACCGCGGCCGCTTTGAGAACACCACCGAGGATCGGGGGGAGCCGGTGCCGGCCGCGGCGGCGCTCGAACGGGGGCATCTCCGATTCCGGCTGCACGGCCGCAAACTGCGCGGCGGCTTCGCCCTCCAGCGCATGGGCGGCGGCACCACACGGTGGCTGCTGGTCAAGACCGGCGACACGGCGGCGGATCGGGAGCGCGATGTGCTGGCCGAGGCGCCGCGCTCCGTGGTGAGTGGCAGGACCCTCGAGCAGATCGCCGGGGCGGCGGCGGAGGACGGCTGATCCATGGCGCGCAAGACCTCCTTCGAGATCGCCGGACGGCAGGTCCGCCTGTCCAACCTGGACAAGGTGCTGTTTCCGAATGCCGGCCTGACCAAGGGCGACCTGATCGGCTATTACGAGCGCGTCGCCGCGGTGGCGCTGCCCCATTTCCGCGACCGGCCGCTGTCCATGGAGCGCTTCCCGGACGGCCTCGACGGCGAGGGCTTCATGCAGAAGCGCATGCCACCGTATTTCCCCGACTGGATCGACCGGGCCGAGCTGCCGAAGCAAGACGGATCGCTCGATCACGTCGTGGCCAATGAGCCGGCGACGCTGGTCTATCTGGCCAACCAGGGCGTCATCACCCCCCATCTCGGCCTGTCGCGCGTCGATCGCATTGACCGTCCGGACCGGATGGTGTTCGACCTGGACCCGCCGGGGGACGGCTTTGCCGAGGTCCAGCTCGCCGCGCGGGCGATCCGCGACCTGCTCGCCGAGTTCGGGGCCGACAGCTTCGTGCAGATCACGGGCTCGACCGGCATGCACGTCGTGGCTGCGCTCGACCGTTCGACCGGCTTCGATCGGGCGCGGGAGGCCGCCCGGGCGCTGGCGGAGCGGCTGGCGGCACGGCACCCGGACCGGCTGACCGTGGAGATGGCGACCGAGAGGCGGGCCGGGCGGGTGTTCCTCGACTATGTGCGCAACGCCTACGGTCAGACGGCGGTGGCGCCGTATGCGGTGCGGGCGCGCCCGGGCGGGCCGATCGCCACGCCGCCGCCCTGGGACGAGGCGCTCGACCCGGCCACCCGTCCGGACCAGGTCACGATCGGCACGATCTTCGACCGCCTGGAGCGCGCCGGCGATCCCTGGACCGGGATCGATCGGGCCGCGGTCTCGGCGGAGGCTCTGGCCAGGCGGCTTGAGGATCGTGGCGATTAGAGCGTTTCCGGGTAGGGTGTCATCGCCGGGCCGGTGCCGATCGCGCACCACGCGGAAGCGCTCGAGCCGGACGACGAAGCGCCTGATCCAGGCCCCTCCGGGCGGGGCCGCGAAGAGCCGGGTGTCCCTGCGCCACCGCGTCTACGGCTCCGGCTGGCAGGCCGGGCAGAGATAGCCCTTGCGGCCGCCGACCTTGAGGCTGCGCACGCCGCCGCCGCAGCGCGGGCACGGGGCATCCTCGGCCCGGCGCGGCAGGAGAAAGCCGTCGGGCAGCCGCTCCTCGAAGCCGGGGCGGCTCGGATCGGCCTCGATGGCGCTCTCCAGCACCCTGCGCATGGCCCGGAACAGCGTGCCCATGGTGTCCGGCGACAGCTCCTTGCACGACCGCTTCGGATGAATGCGCGCCTGGAACAGCATCTCGTCGGTGTACTCGTTGCCGAGGCCGGCGATCAGGCTCTGGTCCATGAGCGCCGGCTTGACCTGGCCGCGCCGCTCGCGCAGCCGGCTTGCGAAGCCGCGCTCGTCGAGGGCGAGCGCGTCGAGCCCGAGCCGCTCGGCGGCAACATAGGCCTCGGGCGAGTCGACGAGGCCGGCCTCGCCGAACAGCCGCTGATTGACGAAGGCGAAATGGTCGCCGTCCGCGAAGTCGAGGCGCAGCCGGTCGTGGCGCGGATTGTCGGCCGCGTCGGCGAATTCCGCCACGAAGCCGGTCATGCCGAAATGCAGGCGCAGCCAGCGGCCGCGATCGAGCGCGAGGAACAGCTGCTTGCCGTGGCGCCGCGCCTCGGTCAGGGTCGCGCCCTCGAGCGCCGCCGTCAGGTCATCGGCGCTGATGCCCGTCAGCACCCGCTCGTCGGTGACGCGCGCGGCGGCGATCCGGCGGCCGAGCGCGCCCTGCTCGGCCTGGCGGCGAAAGACCTCGACATCGGGCAGCTCGGGCATGGCCGGATCTCCGGGGCCGCGGGGCGGGGAGCGGTCCCGGCAGGCTCGAGCCTTGTCGGCGCCGGGCCGTCGGTTGCGGGAACCGCACGCCTGCCGCTTCGTTCCGCGAACAGGACAAGGAGCCACCAGGATGGGACGAGGCCATGGCCGACATTCGCATCGGCACGTCGGGATGGCACTACGATGACTGGCAGGGTCCGTTCTACCCGCCCGGGCTGAGCGCGGACGAGCAGCTTCCCTACTACGCGCGGACGTTCCGCTCGGCGGAGATCAACAACACCTTCTACCAGCTGCCCTCGGTCGACACGGTGGAGGCCTGGCGCGCGGCGGTGCCGGAGGGCTTCCTGTTCGCGGTCAAGGCCAGCCGCTACACCACCCACCTGAAGAAGCTGAAGGACCCGGTGCCGAGCACCGAGCGCTTCCTCGAGGTGATCGTGCGCCTGCGCGACACCCTGGGCCCGATCCTGTTCCAGCTGCCGCCGTCATGGCGTGCCAACCCCGGCCGGCTGCGCGACTTTCTGCTCGCGATGCCGGCGCAGCACCGCTACGCCGTGGAGCTTCGCGACGAGAGCTGGTGGTCCGACGCCGTGCACGAGGTCCTGCGGGAGGCGAATGCCGCGTTGGTCGCCTTCGACCTCGCCGGCCGGCAGTCGCCGATCGAGCAGACGGCCGACTTCGCCTATGTGCGCCTGCACGGGCCCGGGGACGCCTACCAGGGCCGCTACGACGACGCCGCGCTCGAGGCCTGGGCCAAGCGGCTGACGGCCTGGCGCGCCGAGGGCATCGACGCCTTCTGCTACTTCGACAACGACCAGAAGGGCTACGCGGTGGAGAACGCCCGGCGGCTGCAGGAGCTGGTGGGTGACGGGTAGGCCAGGCGCCATGGCGCGCCGAACGGCTTCGCGGCTCGTCCCCGAACCTCCGGCAGCCGCACACCATGGTCGAGCGCGGCATAGGAGGCGTCAAAGGCATGCCGGAACACCTCGCCGAGCCGCGGGCGCATCGCCTCATGCCGCGGGCGCACCGCCAGTGTCGCAACGAGAAGGATCCGCCTGAAGGAGCCGCGGACCGGCTCGGACGCGCGGCGCCGTGAGCCGACAAGGCGGCCCCGGCTGCGGCCCCGGCCCCGGCCGGAACACGGTATTGACGCGGCGCCGGATAAGATTGGTAGCGGAGGAGGGACTCGAACCCCCGACACGCGGATTATGATTCCGCTGCTCTAACCGACTGAGCTACTCCGCCGCCTAAAGCCGGCCGAGGATCGGTCGGCGCATGGCCGCGCAAGACCAATCCGGATGAAGGGGCATATAGGTCGAGGCGGCGTCCGGCGTCAAGCCGGGCCGCGCGTGGGTCTGCCGAGCCCGCCGGCCCAGCCCGCCGGCGGGATCGCGCGACACGGGATCCGGGGTCGATCGATCCGCGCGGCGCACGGGGGCCAGGCCGAGTGCCCGCCGCCCGCCTTGGTCGTTCGACGATGGTTCCCGCGGCGCCGCGGCGACCGGACGGGGCCGGGCTTGTGCAACCCGGCGGCGGCGGCCCGCGTTAGGCCGGTCGTGCCCGCTGCCCGCGCCGGCCGCGCGCTCGGCCGCCCGTTCCCCCGCCCGCGAGACCGCAATGAACCTGGTCCTTCTCGGCCTGCTGGCGAGCCTGATGGCCGGCCTTGCCACCGGCGTCGGCGCGCTGCCGGTGTTCACCGCCCGCAAGGTGCCCGAACGCCTCAAGGACGGGCTGCTCGGCTTCGCCGCCGGGGTCATGCTCGCCGCCTCGTTCTTCTCGCTGCTGCTGCCCAGCCTCGACGCCTCAGAGCGGCTCTACGGCGGCAGCGTCGCGGCCGCGTCGATCGCCGTGGCCGGGCTGCTGCTCGGCGTCGGCGCGCTGGCTCTGATCAACGAGCGGGCGCCGCACGAGCACTTCGTGCTCGGCCAGGAGGGCCCGCCCACCGCCGAGCTGCGCAAGATCTGGCTGTTCATCGTCGCCATCACCATCCACAACTTTCCGGAAGGGCTCGCCGTCGGCGTGGGCTTCGGCTCCGGCGACATCGACAACGGCATCAGCCTGGCCATCGGCATCGGCCTGCAGAACATGCCCGAGGGGCTGGCCGTCGCCCTGGCGCTGACCGGCGAGGGCTATTCCCGCCGCCACGCCTTTCTGGTCGCGCTCCTGACCGGGCTGGTCGAGCCGGTCGGCGGCCTGCTCGGCGCCGGCGTGGTGGTGATCGCCCAGCCGCTGCTGCCCTGGGGCCTCGCCTTCGCCGCCGGCGCCATGCTCTACGTGATCAGCCACGAGATCATCCCGGAGACGCACCGCCGCGGCTTCCAGAACGAGGCGACCACCGGCCTCACCGTCGGCCTGTGCGTGATGATGTTCCTCGACGTGACCTTGGGCTGAGCGGGCGGGCGGCCGAAGGGCTGGACCGGCGGCCGAGCCGGCCCCGCCACCCGGCCGAAGGTCGCAAGGCAAGAACGGGCCCCACCGGGCCGGCGACCTGTGCCAAAATAGAGGACGGCGGCCGCGCTCTCGCGTGCCGTCCCACCGGACCCGGCACGTGACGACCGATCCCTACATCGTCGACATCTCGGTCGATCCCGACGCGGCCCGGTCCGCCCGGCGCCGGCAGCTGCTGGTGCGCGCCGCGCCGTTCCTGACCATCCTGCTGGTGCTCGCCGCGCTCATCGCCGTCACGGTGCTGAACTACCGGGCCAACCGGCAGGAGATCTTGGTGTTCGCCGACGATCTCGTGGCCACCCTGGAGGAGCGGGTGCGCGGCCAGGTCGCCTCGGTGCTGCGGCCGGCCGACCGTGCGGTGGCGCTCGGCGCGGCCATGGTCGAGCGTGGCGCCGGCGAGGCCACCTTCGAGGAGATGGCCCAGGCGGTGCTGGCCGCCGAGGCGCTGCTGTCGGCGGTCTATGTCGGCCGCCCCGACGGCGGCTTTCTCATGGTCCAGCGCAGCGACCGGGGCGGGCTCGACACCAAGCGGATCGAGCGGTCGACGGCTGGCCGCCGCGTCACCTGGGTGCGCCGCGACGCCGCGCAGGCCGTGGTCTCGCGCGCCGAGGACCCGGACGACACCTTCGACCCGCGGACGCGCCCCTGGTACCAGGGGGCCGCCGCCGCCCCGCCCGGACGCGCCTACTGGACCGATCCCTACCGGTTCTTCACCACCGGGCTGCCGGGCATCACCGCGGCGCGCGCCGTACGTGGCCCGGACGGGTCGGTCGCGGCGGTGGTCGGCGCCGACATCCGGATCGGCACGCTGAGCCGTTTCCTGCAGCAGCTGCACGTGGTGCGCACCGGCGAGGCGGTGCTGATCGGCAGCAGCGGGCGGATCGTCGCAGCGCCTCAGCTGCTTGACCCCGAGCTGGTGCCCGAGGACGAGAACGTGCTGCCGAGCGTCGAGGCCCTGGGCGACCCCGAGTTGATCGCGGCCTACGACCGCTTGCGCGTAGAGCGGGCCACGCGCGCCGTCACCACCCTTGGCGACCGGCGCTACCTGCTGGCCGTGTCGTCGCTGGCCGACCTGCTCGGCCGCGATCTCTGGGTGATGATCCTGGTGCCGGAAAGCGACTTCACCGGGTTCCTGCTGCGCAACGGCGGCGCCGTCCTGGGCGCCTCGGCCGTGGTCATCGCCATCGCGCTCGGGCTGGCGTCGGTGCTGGCGCTGCAGAGCCGGCAGATCGACCGGCGCCTCCGCATGGTCGAGGCGCGTGACCACCGCATCGCCGAGCTGGCCGGCGTGTTCGACCGCATGCACGGCCTGCTGCGCGACAGCCGCGGCGATGCCCACCAGGCCGCCGCCCGGCTGGCCGAGACGCTGGCGGCGACGGCGGGCGCCCGCCGCGCCCATGTCTGGCGCCTCGAAGGGGACGAGTTCCATTGTCTCGGCTGCTGCGACGGCCGCCGCGACGGCCATACCGTCCTGCCGACCTTCGCCCGCGACCAGGCGCCCGCGCTGGCCGCCGCGCTCGAGCGCGGCGAGATCCTGGTGATGACCGCCGAGGAGATCGGATCGACGGTGGCTCTGGCCGACCTGTCCGCCGGCGCGGCCGGGGCCCGGCTGACCGTGGCCCCCGTGGCGGGCCGCAGCGGCCTCGTCGGCATGGTGGTCCTGGAGGCGCCCGGCGCCACCCTCCTCAGCGATCCCGGCGTCGATCTGCTGCTGCGCTATGGGGCCGGGGTCGCCCTGCCGGCCATGGCGGACGAGGGCGCGCTCGTCGCGGCGGCCACCGCCGCGACGCCGCGGCCGGCCGGGAGCCCGCCGGCGGCGCTGCCCGGTCGGGCCGGGCGGATCGACATCGGCTCCGTCGGCATCGATCTGGCGGATCGCCCGGACGCGGGCCGGTGGCCGGGCACGGCCGGCGAGCAGCCTCCGGGCGAGGGCCGGGTCATCCGTCTTACCGGGCTGGCGGTTCTGGAGGTCGTGATGGGTGACGACGAGGCGCTGGCCCGCACCGTCGCACCCGGTTGCCCGCTGATGGCGGCGGTGGCCGAGGCGGCCCGCGAGGTGGCGTCCGACCATGGCGCGCGCGCCGCCCGGCTGACCGGCGACCGAATGCAGCTGGCCGCCGGCCTGGACGGTGACGAGGCCGGCGCCGCGGCCGCCCTGCTCGACGCCGCGCTGGCGCTGCAGGCCCGGCTGCGCGCCCTCTATGTCGCGGTCGGCGCGGCGCCGGCCTTCGCGATCGGCGTCGACGCGGCGCCGGGCCTCGCCTGCGCGGTCGGCGCCGGATCCCCCGGGGAGCCGCCGACGCTGGCGGTGTGGGGCCGGCCGCTGCGCGTCGCCCGGCGCCTGGCGCGCACGGCGCCCACAGGGACGACGCAGGTGGGCGACCGGGTCGCCGACCGGCTCGCCGGCCGCTTCGTGTTCCGGCGACGCGGCCGCTTCCACCTGGACCGGGGGGCGGCGGTCGACACCTTCCTGCTCATCGGCCGCGCCGCATGACGGCGAGCGCCGGCGACAGCGCGCGCTCGCGGGCGCGCGGCGCTTGGCGGCCGCCGCTGCTCTGGCTGGTCGACGCGCTGTCGCTGGCCCTGGCGGTCGGCAGCCGAGCCGCCCGGCCGGGCACTTGGCGCGCGCCGGTGCGCGCACGATTCCTGGTCGCGCTCGACCGGCTCGGGGTCCGGTCGATCCCGGCGGTCGCCGTCGCCGGGCTGATCTCGGGTCTCCTGGTCATCGGGCAGGGCGCCAACCTGCTGCGCGAGCTGGGCGACAACGACCTGATGCGGGAGCTGCTCACCGACCTGCTGATACGGGATCTCGCTCCCCTGATGATCATGCTGGTGCTGCTGGCCCGTTCCGGCTTCGCGCTGTCCGCCGAGCTGACGGCGCTCGACGACGGCGGGCAGATCCGGGCCCTGCGGGCGGTCGGCGTCGATCCGCTGGCGCTACTCGTGCTGCCCCCCGTGCTGGCCGGCACGATCGCCGCCGTGGCGCTCACCCTGCTGTTCAGCCTGCTGGCGGCCGCCGCCGGGATCGCCGTCTCGGTCTGGCTCGGGCTCACCGCTTTCCATGCCGGGCTGCTGCCGAGCCAGATCCTGTCCGGACTCGCGGCGTCGGCCCTCCCGTTCACCCTGAGCAAGGCGGCGGCGATGACGGCGTTCGCCCTCGCCGTCGTGGCGACCACCGCGCTGGAGCCGCGACCGTCGGGCCGCGGCGACGGCGCGCTGGCCCACGGCTTCTTCCGGGCCGTGCTCGGCGGCGGGCTGATCGCCCTGCTGCTCGAGCTGTGGCGCTAGGGAGCCCGGCATGTGGAGCCTGGCCGCCGGCGCCCCGGGGCAGGACACGGCGCTCAGCATGGCCGGGCTGCGGCTGCGCGACACCGAAGCCGGCGACGCCGGCTTCCGCTGCGCCTTCGACCTGCGCCCGGGCGAGCTGGCCGTCGCGGAGCTGGGCGACCCGGCCTATGAGCGGCTGCTGTTCGACGTCATCGCCGGGCTGATCCCGCCGGAGGCGGGCGCGCTGACCGTCCTCGGCCGGCCGTGGCCGGGGCCGGCCCGAGCCGAGACCGCGCACGCCAGGGCGCGCCGCGGGCGCATCGGCCGGGCCTTCGCCCGAGGCGCCTGGATCGACGGGCTCAGCGTGGCCGACAACCTGGCCCTGGTCGAGCGCTACCACACGCGCCGCCCGCCCGAGGCGATCCTGGCCGAGGCCGACGGCCTGTGCCCGCTGGTCGAGCTGCCCGGGCTGCCAACCGGCGCGGTCGCCGATCTGGCGCCGGAGGATCGCGCCCGCCTGGCCCTGCTGCGCGCCGTCCTCGGGGCGCCGGCCCTGGTGCTCGTCGAGAGCGGCGCCGTCGATGCCGCCGGCCTGGCCATCGGCCGGATCCTCGATCTGTGCCGCCGGGCGACCGACGGCGGCGCCGCGGTGCTCCTGTGCATGTCCACGCCGGTGACGGAGATCCTCGATCTGCCGGTCGACCGCCGGCTCCGCTTCGACCGGCTGGCGCTGACCGCCGGGGAGGATGCGCCCTGACCTACGTTCTGCCGGACATCTACCGCCCGCGCCGCCGGGTGATCCTGTTCCTGGTGGTGGCCCTGGCCATCGCGGCGGCGGCCGTCCTCCAGGGCGCGCTCCTGGAGGATCTTCTGCAGCCGCAGCGGCGCCTGCGGGTGCTGCTGCCGGAGGCGGGCGTGGCCGGGCTGGCGCCGGGCGCCGCCGTCGAGGTGCTCGGCACGCCCGCCGGCACGGTCCGCGAGATTGTCATCGAGCCGGACCAGAGCCTGCACGCCCGGGTCGACATCGACGAGCGCATGACGCCGTTCATCCGCCGGGATTCCCGGGTCACGATCCGGCGCCAGTTCGGCATTGCCGGGGCCGCCTTCCTGGAGATCTCGCGCGGCGCCGGGGCGCCCCTCGACTGGGACTTCGCGGTGCTGTCGGCCGAGACCGAGCGGGCGCCGACGGACGATGTCGGCGAGCTGATCGACGAGCTGCGGTCCCGCGTCTTTCCCGTCATCGAGGAGACCGAGCGGACCATGGTCGCGCTCGCCGCGCTGGCGGAATCGCTCAACGACCCCGGCCATCCGCTGCAGCGCTCCCTGGCCGACGTCGCCGCGTTGACCGGCGCCGTGGCCGGGGGCGAGGGCGCGGTCGGCCGGCTGCTGACCGACGACGCGGCGGCCCGCGAGGCCGAGGCGATCCTCACGGCGGCGCGCGCCCGGCTCGAGGAGCTGGCACCGCTCATCGCCAGCCTGGCCGCGACCGGCGAGTCGGCGTCCGGCCTCGCCGGCTCGCTCGCCGCGCCGGACCGCGGCGTCCCGGCGCTGCTCGGTGACGCCCGCGGCGCGATCGCGGAGGCCCGGCAGGCGGTGCCGGGGCTCGTCGCCTTGTCCGAGAACGCCCGCGGCGCGTCGGAGGACCTGCCGCTCATGCTGACGCAGGTGCAGGTCACCCTGCAGGAGCTGGAGAGCCTGCTTGTCGTCCTGCGGGGCAACTGGCTGATCGGTGGCCAGGGGCCGGCGTCGCCGGCGGGCGAGGCGGCGCCCCTGGCGGTCGACCAGATCCGGCCATGACCCGGCGCGCGGCGGCTCGGCTGGCCCTTGCAGCCGCCCTGGCCGCGGCCGGCTGCGGCGCCGGCGGAGCCCCGCCGGAAGCCCCGCCGCCACCGGCCGAGGACGCCTACCGGGACGCCCTGCGCCTGGCCCGCGCGGCCTTCAACGAGGGCCGGTACGGCCAGGCCGCGGTGCTCTACGACCGCGCGGTCGCGCTGGCCAAGCGGCGCGACGACCTGGAGGCGATCGCCGTCTCCGGCTTCGAGCGCGGCCTGACCGCGCTGCGCGACGGCGCGCCGGGCACGGCCGTCACCGTGGCCGAGCGCACCGAGGCCGAGCTGGTCCGCCGCGGCGCCGCCCCGCGCCCCGCGCTCAGCGTGCTGGCGGGATGGGGCGCCTATCTGGCGGGCGATCTCGACGGCGCCGCCCGCCGGGCCGGACGGGTCGAGGCCTCGGCCGCCGGGGACGGCGCCCTGGCCGCGCGGATCGCCCTGCTGCAGGGGCTGATCGCGGCCGATCGCGGCGACGCGGCCGCGCTCGACCGGGCCATCGCCGGCCTGGACCGCGCGGGGCCGGTCGCCGACCCGGGCGACCGGCTGGAGCTGCACGCGCACGCCGATCGGCTGCGGGGCGACATGGCGGCCGCCCGCGCGGGCTTCCTCGAGGCCGTCCGGGAACGGCGTCGGGCGGGCGACCTGCACGGCATCGCCCGCGGCCTCGGCGCCGCGGCGGACGCCGCCCTCGCCGAGGGGCGCCCGGCGGTGGCGGCGGACCTCTATCTGCGCGCCGGGCGGGGCGGCCGCGCCCACGGCGCCATGGCGGACAGCTCGCGACGGTGGCTGACCGCCGCGCGCGATCTGGGCCGCGCCCATGGCCTGCCGGCGATCGCCCTGGAAGCCGAGGAGATGCTGCGAACATCGTGACGGCGCGCGGCCTCGCCAGGGGCTCAGCGCCGCGCGCAGGTCACCCGCTCGATGCCCGGCCGGTCCAGCGTCGCGCGGTCGCCGTCGACCTGGAAGCTGCTGCCGAAGGACGCCTCGAAGCGCGTCCCGTCGGCCGTGCGATCGAGCACGCCCTCGTCCGTCCAATCGCCCCGCTCGAGCCGGACGCTTGGCCGCTCGGTGGCGTAGCGCGTGACCACCAGCCGGTCGGCCGGGCTCGGTCCGCACTGCCAGATGACGACGTCGGCGGCCGGCTCGAGCCCGTAGCGGGCGACCAGCCGCCCTTCGCGCCGAACATAGGCGTCCGCCACGCAGCCCCTCGGGTCCTCGGCCTTCCAGCATTCGTCCCGGCCCTTGATCCAGCCCCGCTGCTCGGCCCTGAGGACGCGCAACTCGTTCTGCGCGTCCGTCCCCCGCCCTTTCACGATCCCGACCGCCGCCGCGTAGCGTGCCGTCAGGCGCCGGTCAAGCGCCGCCAGTGCCGGATCCTCGCACACCAGCCGCTCCGCGCTGCTTGCGGCGCGGTGGCAATCGAAGCCGGGGAGCTCTGCCGCCTCAGCCGGGGTGCCGAGCAGCGCGAGAAGGCCGAGGAGAATCAAGGACGGTCGCATCGGCGCCTGGGCCGGTCTCGGCGCAAGGGACAGTGGAAGGCGCAGATCAGCGCCCCGGCCTCCCCGGCCGCCGCGGTCACGCTGCGGTGCCGGCGGCGGGCGCATCGGCGAGCGCCGTGGCGGCGATCCAGCCGCCGCCGAGCACCCGCTCACCGCGCGCCTCGGTCCGGTAGCAGACGGCGGCCTGCCCCGGCGCCACGCCTTCCTGCGGCTGGTCGAGCCTGAGTTCGCCGGCGCCGTCCGGGCCCGCCCACAGGGTCGCCGGCGCCGCCGGCTGGGCCGAGCGCAGCTTGACCGTCACCCGCTCTCCCGCAGCGGTCGGCGCCGCGTCGCCCAGCCAGTTCAGCTCGCGCAGGCGTACCACGTCGCGCGCCAGGGCCACCTTCGGCCCGACCACCACCCGGCGCGCCTCGGGATCCAGCCCAACGACATAGAGCGGCCGGCCGTCGCCGTCCTTGAGCCCGCCGATGCCGAGGCCGCGGCGCTGGCCGACCGTGTAGCCGAGGACGCCGTCATGGCGGCCGAGCACCCGCCCGTCGAGATGGACGATCTCGCCCGGCTCGGCCGCCCCGGGACGCAGCGAGGCGACAACCGAGGCATAGCCGCCGGACGGGACGAAGCAGATGTCCTGGCTCTCCGGCTTTGCCGCCACCGGCAGGGCGAGGCGCCGGGCCTCGGCCCGCACCGCCTCCTTGGCCATCCCGCCCAGCGGGAAGCGCAGGAAGGCCAGCTGCCCGGCCGTGGTGGCGAACAGGAAGTAGCTCTGATCCTTCGCCGGGTCGGCGGCACGGTAGAGGCCGGGGCCGGTCGCGCCTTCGAGCCGCCGCACGTAGTGGCCGGTGGCGAGTGCATCGGCGTCGAGGTCGCGGGCGGTCGCCAGCAGGTCGCGGAACTTGACGCGCTGGTTGCAGCGGACGCACGGGATCGGCGTCTCGCCGCGCAGGTAGCTGTCGGCGAAATCGTCAATGACGGCGCCGCGGAATCGGCTCTCGTAGTCCAGGACATAATGCGCGATGCCGAGCCGGTCGGCCACGCGGCGCGCGTCGTGGATGTCCTGCCCGGCGCAGCAGGCACCCTTACGGCCCGTGGCGGCGCCGTGGTCGTACAGCTGCAGCGTGATGCCGACGACCTCGTAGCCCCGCTCGGCCAGCAGCGCGGCGGCAACCGAGCTGTCCACCCCGCCCGACATGGCGACGACGACCCGCGTCTCCCCCGGCGGCTTGTCAAAACCCAGACTGATCATGGCCGGGAAGATAGGCGCGTGCGGCGGGGCCGGGAAGGGATGCCGAGGCCGGCGCGGCTCCTACCCTGCCGGCGTGGCTTTCTGTGGAAACCGTCTGGGGCCGAACAGTGTTGCCTGGGACAATCGGCCCGGAGTTGGCCGACGCCCCCGGGCCGGCCTTCCCAAGGACAGGGAGACCGCCATGACCCGCATCGGCAAGGGACTCGTCGCCGGGGCTGCCGCCACCGCGGTGCTGTCGGCGATCATGCTGCTCAAGGCCTCGGCCGGGCTGCTGCCGGACATGAACGCGATCGGGCTGCTCGCCGGCCTCGCCGGCACCTATGCCGGCCTGCCGGCGACGCCGCTCACCGGCTGGATCCTGCACATCCTGATCGGTGTGGTGCTGTGGGGAGGGCTGTTCGCCCTGGTGCGGCCGAGCCTGCCGGGCGGCACCGATCTCGGCCGCGGCCTGGTCTTCGCCGGACTGGCCTGGCTGCTGATGATGATCGTGGTCATGCCGCTGGCGGGCGCCGGCTGGTTCGCCCTCGGCATCGGTGTCGGCGCCACCGTGGTCACGCTGGTCCTGCACCTCGCCTACGGCGCCGTTCTGGGCGGCACCTACCGGACCATGGAGCCCGAGCCGGCCCGACACGGCGAGGCGGGCCATCAGCATGGCGCCCGGGCCCGGGGCTGAGCCGACTCGCCAGCAGCCCACATCTACCCATTGTCACAGGCCGCCAAGGCGCGTCGGCCCGCCGCCGGCGCGCCCTTCCTGACGGCGCCAGGGGTGGGCGGCATTCCGCCGCACGAGCCCCGGATCCCCCGCCTCGGCGCGGCCACGCCTGCTCACATCTCGCTGATTGTATCGTGTAAAAGGCGAAAAACGGCAGAAAACTCCGCTTTTTGCGAGCCATTGGCCGACAGCCGCTCAATCGTGCCTTAACGGCTGGTCCCGGACCATGGATCCCAACGCGACACACGCCGTCCGGCGCCCACCCGGCGCCGGACGGCCAGCCGGGATCCAACGCCATGCATCTGATCCGCCTGATCGGTCTCTGCCTCGGTCTTGCCCTCGGCCTCGGGACGCTCTCGGCCCAGGCCGAGGATCCCAGGATGGTCGATGCCAACCTGGTCACCGCCCTCGACGTCTCCGGCTCGATCTCCATCGACGAGGAGCGAATCCAGTACGAAGGCATGGCCGGCGCGCTGACCGACCCTCGATTCCTGCGCGCCCTCAGGCTCGGCGCACGCGGCGCCGTCGGCTTCTTCGTCTACACGTGGTCGAGCCACGGCAATGTGGAGATCGTCGTGCCCTGGTCCCTGATCGACAGTCCCGACGCCGCCCGCGCGGTGGCCGATCGGCTGCGCGCCCAGGAGCCGACCCAACGCGATCCCGGCGACAAGACCGACATCACCCTGGCCTTGCACACCGGCATGACGGCCCTCGCCGAGGCCCCCTATTTCGGCGAGCGGCAGCTGATCAACGTGGTCAGTGACGGCTCGGCCAACAGCGGCGGCTCGCCTCGCTCGGCGCGCGACGCCGCCCTCGACCGGGGCATCAACGTCAACGCGCTGCTCGTCTCCAGCAGCGAGCACCTGCGCCAGTACTATGAGGCCCAGGTCGCCGGCGGGCCCGGTTCCTTCGTCATCGACACGCCCGACCATCACGGCTTCGGCCAGGCCATCCTGCGCAAGTTCCTGACCGAGATGGCCGCGCTGTAGCCCGGACGGAGTGGCCTGTAAGCGCTGTCATCCGGGTTGAGCCCGCCGGTCCTGACCGATGACCACCCGCTGCGGTCCCTCGGGCTCGTCAAACGTCCGGCCAAGTCATCGGCCTCCGCCAAGATGCAAGGGTCCGGCAGGGTCGACGGGAGCACGTCGCGGACCGCGGCGCGATCCGTGGCGGGGTAGGGCTCAAAGGCGACCATCGATCGGGAGCGTGCCATGCGCCGCCGCGAAGTGTTCGCCCCGGAGCCCCCGGAGCAGACCGTCGACCGGTCGAGGCAGGCCGACGTCAGTGGCCGCCGCCGACGAAGTCGGGCGCGGCCACGCCGCTCCGCCCGAGCTGGTCGACCAGCAGCGCCTTCAGCCGCTCGAGACCCTCGGCCGTCTGGCTCTCGCAGCGGGCCACCAGCACGTCCTGGGTGTTTGAGGCGCGCAGCAGCCACCAGCCGTCCCCGGTCGTCACCCGCACGCCGTCGACATCGTTGACCTGAGCCCCGCTGGCGATCAGCCGCTCCTTGACCTCGCCGATCACGGCGAACTTGCGCGTCTCGTCCACGGGGAAGCGCAGCTCCGGCGTGTTCAGCACCGGCGGCAGCCGGTCGCGCAGCGCCGACAGCGGCTGGTCGAGCCGGCTGACCAGGCCGATCAGGCGAACCGCTGCATACAGCGCATCATCGAAGCCGTAATACTTGTCGGCGAAGAAGATGTGCCCGGACATCTCGCCGGCCAACGGCGCGCCCGTCTCCGCCATCTTGGCCTTGAGCAGCGAATGTCCGGTCTTCCACATGAGCGGCGTGCCGCCCAGCCGGGCGATCTCGTCGAACAGGGTCTGGCTCGCCTTGACGTCGGCGATGATGGTGGCGCCCGGCTGCCGCTCGAGGATGCCGGCGGCGTAGATGGCGACCAGCTGATCGCCCCAGACGATCCGCCCGGTCTCGTCGATGGCGCCCAGCCGGTCGCCGTCGCCGTCAAAGGCGATGCCCAGGTCGCAGCCCTGCTCGGCCATCACCCGCTGCAGGTCGACCAGCGATTCCGGCAGGGTCGGATCCGGATGGTGGTTGGGAAAGCGGCCGTCGACCTCGTCATAGAGCAGCACATGCTCGCCCGGCAGCCGCGCCGTCAGCAGGCCGAGCACGGCCCCGGCGGCGCCGTTGCCGGCATCCCAGGCGACCCTGAGCGGGCGGGTGCCGTCGTAGTCCTGGACCAGCCGGTCGATATAGGCCTGCGCCACCGGGGCGGCGGCGATGCCGCCGCTGCCGGCGAGCAGGTCGCCGCTGTCGGACAGGCGGCCGATCTCCTGGATGGCCGGACCGTAGACCGGGCCGTCATGCCAGGTCATCTTGATGCCGTTGTACTCCGGCGGGTTGTGCGAGCCCGTGATCATGGCGCCGGCGTCCGCGCCCAGATGCTTGACCGCGAAGTACAGCATGGGCGTCGGCCCGAGGCCGATGCGCAGGACGTCGAGCCCGGTGCTGGACAGACCGTCGGCCAGCGCCGTCTCGAACTCGGGCGAGCTGAGCCGGCCGTCGTAGCCGGTGCAGACCTGGCTGCCGCCGCGGCGGCGCACCATAGTGCCGAAGGCGCGGCCGACCGCGCGCGCGTCCTCGGCGCTGAGCGTGCGTCCGACCACGCCGCGGATGTCGTACTCGCGCAGCACCGTGGGATCGAACGCGTGGGTCTCGGTCATGCTTGTGACGGTCCTTGCGAAGCGAGGCCGCGGACGGGCGCGCGGCCCCATAGGCCTCAGGGGTCAGGTGATCACGGTGGGACGATCGCGCCCGCTGCGCTCGCGGATATCGGCCAGTCCGTCGGCGATGCCGATCAGGCCGGCCAGCGCCTCCTGGGTATCAAGGCCGTGCTTCGCCGGGTCGCGCTCATACTTCTCGATGTAGACGCGCAGGGTCGCCCCCTCGGTGCCGGTGCCGGACAGGCGGAAGACGATCCGCGAGCCGTCCTCGAACAGCACCCGGATCCCCTGCCTCTCCGCGGTGCTGCCGTCGACCGGGTCGATGTAGGCGAAGTCGTCGGCCCGCGCCACGGTGTAGCCACCGTGCGCCGTGCCGGGCAGACGGGGCAGCCGGTCTCGCAGATGCTGCATCAGCCCCTCGGCCGCCTCCCGATCGATCGCCTCGTAATCATGCCGCGAGTAGTAGTTCCGGCCGAAGCGCCGCCAGTGCTCGGCCATGATCGCCTCAACCGGCTCGCCGCGCGCGGCCAGGATGTTGAGCCAGAACAGAACGGCCCACAGCCCGTCCTTCTCGCGGACATGGTCGGAGCCGGTGCCGAAGCTCTCCTCGCCGCACAGGGTGGCGCGGCCGGCGTCGAGCAGGGTGCCGAAGAATTTCCAGCCGGTCGGCGTCTCGTAGCAGTCGATGCCGAGCGCCTCGGCGACCCGGTCGGCGGCCTGGCTGGTCGGCATCGAGCGGGCGACGCCGGCCAGCCCGCGGGCATAGCCCGGCACCACCGTGGCGTTGGCGGCGAGCACGGCGAGGCTGTCGCTCGGCGTCACGAAGAAGCGCCGGCCGAGGATCATATTGCGGTCGCCGTCGCCGTCGGAGGCCGCGCCGAGATCGGGCGCGTCGCCACCGTACAGCCGCTCGACCAGGTCGCGCGCATAGACCAGGTTCGGGTCGGGATGGCCGCCGCCGAAATCCTCGAGTGGCACGGCGTTGACCACGCTGCCGGCAGCCGCGCCGAGGCGGTCCTCCAGGATCGCCCGGGCGTAAGGCCCGGTGACCGCGTGCATGGCGTCGTAGCAGATCCGCAGCCGGCCCGAGCGCAGCGCCTCGCCGATCCGGTCAAAGTCGAACAGCCGCTCCATGAGCGCGGCGTAATCGGCCACAGGATCGATCACCTCCACGGTCATGGACCCCAGCGTGGTCGATCCCGGCGCGTCGAGATCCAGGTCGGCGGCATCGAGGACGCGGTACGCGGACAGGCTCCGGCTCTTCTCGAAGATCGCCTGGGTGAGCCGCTCCGGCGCCGGGCCGCCGTTCGCGGCGTTGTACTTGATGCCGAAATCCTCGCCCGGTCCTCCGGGATTGTGGCTCGCCGACAGGACGATGCCGCCGAACGCGCTGCTGTTGCGAATGACGCAGGAGGCGGCCGGCGTCGACAGGATGCCGCCGCGGCCCAGCAGCACCCGTCCGAAGCCGTTGGCGGCGGCCATCCTGAGGATGGTCTGGATCGCGGCACGATTGTGGTAGCGGCCATCGCCGCCGACCACCAGGGTCTTGCCGGCGAAACCCTCGAGCGCGTCGAAGATCGCCTGGACGAAGGTCTCCAGGTAATGCGGCTGCTCGAACACCCGCACCTTCTTGCGCAGGCCCGAGGTGCCGGGCTTCTGATCGGGGAAGGGCTGGGTGGTGACCGTCCGAATGTCCATGGCCGAGCCTCCGTGATGCGGCGCCGCCGGGGCCGGCGGCGCCGCCCTTTATAGCCCGGCGGCGGCGCCGGTGAACGTGCCGTGCCGCCGCTGGACGATCGGCCGGCTACTCGCCCTCGCCGACCACGGACAGGACGGGGCGCGGCGCGGGGGTCGGCTCGAAGCTGGGCCGCCCAACGCTGTAATAGAAGAATCCTGCCTCGGCCATCTCTTCAGGCTTGTAGATGTTGCGTAGATCGACGATCACCGGCGCCCGCATCGCCGCCTTCATCCGCTCGAGGTCGAGGGCCCGGAACTCGTTCCACTCGGTCAGAATGGCCACGCAGTCGGCCTCGTCCAGCGTGTCGTAGGCGTTTTCGCAGAAGGTGACGCCGTGCAGCACCTTCTGCGCCTCGTGCTGGCCGGCCGGATCGTAGACCTTGAGGCGGGCGCCGGCGCCGACCAGGGCGGGCACGATTACCAGGCTCGGGGCGTCGCGCATGTCGTCGGTGTTTGGCTTGAAGGTCAAGCCGAGCACGGCGATGTTCCGATGCGCCACGTCCCCGTCGCAGGCATCGACGATGCGCTCGACCATCCGCCGTTTGCGCCGGTCGTTGATGTCGATCACCGTCTCGACGATCCGCTGCGGCGCGCCCAGCCCCTGCGCGGTCGTGGCCAGCGCCAGGGTGTCCTTGGGAAAGCAGGAGCCGCCATAGCCTGGGCCCGGATGCAGGAACTTCGGCCCGATGCGGCCGTCGAGGCCGATGCTGCGCGCCACGTCGTGCACATTGGCGCCGGCCTTCTCGCACAGGTCGGCGATCTCGTTGATGAAGGTGATCTTGGTCGCCAGGAACGCGTTGGCGGCGTACTTGGTGATCTCGGCGGTCTCCAGCGAGGTCACGACGATCGGCGTCTCGATCAGGTAGAGCGGCCGGTACAGCTTGCGCAGCACGGCGATGGCCCGCTCGGACTCGGCGCCGATGACCACCCGGTCCGGCCGCATGAAGTCGCCGATCGCCGAGCCTTCGCGCAGGAACTCGGGATTCGAGGCCACGTCGAAGTCGGCGTCGGGCCGGGCGTCGCGAATGATCTGGGCGACCTGCCGGCCGGTGCCGACGGGCACCGTCGACTTGGTGATGACGACCGTGTAGCCGTTCAGATTGTCGGCGATCTCGCGCGCCGCGGCGAACACGTAGGACATGTCGGCATGGCCGTCGCCACGCCGGCTCGGCGTGCCGACGGCGATGAACACCGCGGCCGCGCCCTCCATCGCCTCGCGCAGGTCGGAGGTGAAGAACAGGCGCTTGCCGCGCACGTTCTTGTCGACCAGGTCACGCAGGCCGGGCTCGTAGATCGGGATCTCGCCGCGGCGCAGGCACTCGATCTTGCGCGTGTCCTTGTCGACGCACACCGTCTCCACGCCGAACTCGGAGAAGCAGGCTCCGGAGACGAGGCCGACATAGCCGGCCCCAATCATCACAATACGCATACTGGTCGCCCCCTTTATTCTCGGCAAATGCCTGTGCGACGCCTCCCGGAAGACCGGCCGGCACCGGCATCCTAGGCCCGTCGGGTGAAAAACCGTCTATCGTGACAGCGATTCGTCGAGCAGCGCCGCCGCCCGCGGCCCCAGGCCGGCGGCGATATCCCGGCGCGCGAGCCCATAGGCCAGATTGGCCAGAATGAAGCCGGCCTTGTCGCCACAGTCGTACCGGTCGCCGTCGAAGCGGGCGCCGTAGACCGACTGCTCGCCGATGAGGGCGGCAATGGCGTCGGTCAGCTGAATCTCGTTGCCCGCGCCGCGCTCCTGACGATCAAGGTGCCCGAAGATCTCAGGCTGAAGGATGTAGCGCCCGACGATCGACAGCGTCGACGGCGCCTCCGCCGGCGCCGGCTTCTCGACCAGGCCGCGCACCGTGGCGACCCGGCCATCGTCCTCCGCCACGTCCAGGATGCCGTAGCGGGCGGTCAGCTCGGGCGGCACCTCGCGCACCGCCAGCACGCTGCCGCCCTGACGCTCGTGGACGCCGACCAGCTGCTTCAAAAGCGGAGTCTCGGCCTTGAAGATCTCGTCCGGCAACAGCACCGCGAACGGCTCGTCGCCGACCATATGGCGCGCGCACCACACGGCATGGCCGAGCCCGAGAGCCTCCGGCTGGCGGACGAAGCAATAGCTGCCGGCCGGCAGCTCGGCGCCCTCCGCCTCGGCCAGCTGTTCCGTCTTGCCGCGGCGCGACAGGGTCTCGTACAGCTCGAAATGGCGATCGAAATGATCCTCGAGCGAGCTCTTGCCACGGCTGGTGACAAAGATGAACTGCTCAATGCCGGCGGCGCGCGCCTCCTCCACCGCATACTGGATCACCGGCTTGTCGACGACGCACAGCATCTCCTTCGGCGTCGCCTTGGTCGCCGGCAACGACCGGGTGCCAAGACCGGCCACCGGGAAGATCGCCTTCTTCACGGGTCGTGACATGAATCTCCGCTGCTCCCGCTGAGCGGCCGACCGTCCTCCTGCTCAAGGCCGACGGCCCCGGCCGCGATTGTGCCCCATGGCATCGCAGCAAAACCATATGGGGACTTTAATGCCAGAAGTAAAAGTCTTCGGCCACCTCTATCGCTTCAGCAGCACTTCCTTGGCCTGATTGAGCTTGGCCGCCAGATAGTCGGACCCGCCCTGGTCGGGATGAAATCTTTTCATGAGGCGGCGATGGGCATCCTTGATCTCCGTGGGGCTGGCGCCCGGCTCGAGCCCCAGGATCTGATAGGCCTCCGCCTCGGTCATCGGGCCGTCCGCGCCGCCCGGGCGGGCTCCGCCGCCGGCCTGCCTGCCGCCGGCTTGCCCGCCCCGGGCCGCCGCGTCACGCCATTCGGGCCCGTGCCGGCGATCGAGAAAGGCCTCGAGGATCGCCGCCGACTGCGCGTCCTCCGCCTCGCAGTCGGCGAGCAGGGCGAGAAGCTCGGCCAGCGTCAGCTCCTCCAGCTCGCGCCCCTCGAACCGCCCGCGGGTCACCCACCCTGTCATCTCGCCGCTGTCGTGGGCCAGCTCCACGTGCAGGAAGCGGGTGTCGAGCGCCGAGCGCTGCCCTCGGGACGGTCCCTGGGCGGCGCGCTGCCGATTGGTCATAGCCCGCCAGCGCAACAGGACCGGCGCGATGAAGAACAGGGCGGCGAGCGCCGAGCCGAGCCGGCCGGTCAGGGCCAGCACAACGATGATGAGGACGATCAAGCCCATCCCGGCATACTTGCCGACACGCAGGACGGTCTTCGGCTCGGCATTGACGAACCAGTTGGCCAGCAGGACGAAGCCGACCAGCACGCAGATGCCCAGGATCAGCATGGGCAGCATGGCGGCTACCGCTTGCCGACCTGGTGGGTCAGTTGCAGCACCTGCCCGCCGCGCGTCCTGCCGTAATCGGTCAGCGCCCGGTGACCGCCCGCCGCATACACCGCCACGGCGCCCAGCAGGTCCTTCAGCTGCCGGGCGCTGCCGCTGTCGAACGGCGCGAAGGCGCCGCCGGTCAGCCGTGCCACCTGCTGGAACACGCGCCGGGCCACCGGATCGCCGCCTTCATGGAACATGAACGCCGGCACCCCGAGCAGGCCCAGCTCGCCGGCGCGGTGGCAGACATGGTCGACATCCTCCTCGAAGCAGTCGCCGACGAACACCAGGGCGTTCACCTTCTGCCGACGTGACTCCTTGATGGCATGGTTCAGGATCCGTCCGATCTGGGTATGGCCGCCGAGGCAGGACACGCTGGTCATCCGCTTCAGGAGCGCCCGGCTGTCCGACACCCACGGGCTTGCCTTGCACTCGCGAAAGCCGCGGTAGAAGATGAGCTGGACGTCGAGCCCGCCAAGCTCGGACGTGGCCTCGAACATTTCGCCCTGAAGATGGCAGGCCCGATCCCAGGTCGGCTCCCGCGAGGCGGTCGCGTCCATGCCGAAGATGAGCCGGCCGCGGGCGCCGCCGGTCGGCCGGGCCGGGGTCGTGGCCAGCTTGCGCAGGAAGGCGTCGACCTCCTGCTGGCTCGACCGGTCGGTTGTCGGCACACCGCCGTCGGCTCGGCTCAGCGTGCGATGGTCACCTTGCCCCTTGTCCGCCATGGCTGCTCCCGTGTCCTTTGGCAGCGTGGTGGCCGCGGCGATGCCTTCCCGGCCTGTCATGATGTCGCCAAGACACAGAACGGTCCTTCCGTTCCCGGGCTCCCGGCTCGGCCGGAAGGCCGTCGCGTCGCAGGCTCGAGGCTCGGATGCGGCCCATACAACTGTTGCATATAATAACCGGATGTCCCCATGCTTGGTCCCTGCGGCGGTCTGCCCGCGGGCCGGCCGAGCAGAAGAATAACCAAGAACCTGGAATGTTTGGGAGGAAGCAGGATGACCTCAAGTCGACAGCCGTTCCGCGTGCGCCGCGGCATGGCGGCCTTGGCGCTCGCCATGGCGCTGGCCCCCGCCGGTGCCGCCGCCCAGGACCGCGAGGGCTGGCCCAGCTCGTTCACCGTCGGCACGGCCAGCCAGGGCGGCACCTACTTCATCTACGGTTCCGGCTGGGCGAACCTGGTGTCCGAGGCGACGGGCGTGAACGGCGGCGCGGAGGTGACGGGTGGTCCGGTCCAGAACGCGGCGCTGGTGCATTCCGGCCGGCACGAGTTCGGCATGGTCACCATGGGCCCGGCGCGCGAGGCCTGGACCGGCCAGAGCCCGTTGCTGCCCCAGGAGCACACCAACCTGCGCGCCATCTTTCCGATGTACCAGACGCCGTTCCAGACGGTCACTTTGGCGGGGTCGGGCATTGCGTCCCTCACCGACGTGCCGGACGGCGCCACGGTGGGCGTCGGGCCCGCCGGCGGCACGTCGGACACGTATTTTCCGCGCTTCTACGAGACGCTCGGCATCGAGATCCGCAAGCGCAACGGCGGCGCCTCGGATCTGGCCGGGCAGCTGCAGGACGGGCTGATCGAGGTCTTCTCGTTCGCCGCCGGCTACCCGATCTCGGCCTTCAGCCAGCTCGAGGCGCAGGTCGACGTGAACATCTTCGGGTTCACCGACGATCAGATCGAGCAGCTGGTCGCTGCCTTTCCGGTTGCGCGCTTTGAGATTCCGGAGACGACGTACCGGACGCTGGAAGCGCCGATGAGCACCGTCGCCATGTGGAACTTCGCCGTCGCCAACGCCGATCTTCCTGAAACCTTTGTCTATGAGGTCGTCGGGACGGTCATGGAGAATCACGACCGCATGGTGCAGGTTCACGGCGCTGCCCGGGAGACCCGGCCGGAGCACGTCGACAAGAACACCTTCCTTCCCTGGCATCCCGGCGCGGTCCGCTGGTTCGAGGAGAACGGCTACGAGATCCCGGACGCGCTGGAAGGCCGGTCTGGATGAGGGTTGGACCGAGGCCGATGGCGGGACCGGGAGCGTTGCCGTTGTTGATTCAGCGCATGGCGAGGCCGTTCCCGTAGTATAGTGTCCAGCCTTTATCCGTTCGCTTGATGGGACGCTTGCCGGGTGGCAGGCGTCCCAGGGTGAGAGAAACGGCCTGCCTTCGACCTCGACACGAGCACGATCGAGCCGCCCTACGGGAGTTGGCGGGGGCGCCAAGGACTTCAGCCGGAAGCCTAGGAAGAGCGAGGGCACATTAGGGCCCCGTGAACTCATTAGAGTTCAAATTGTCGACTTCTTGAACTGTCAAGCCAGGCGGCAGCCGCGCCCGTTCGCGGGATCGACGCGGCCCCAGGAGCAACGGACGACGCCATGAGCCCTTCTCCCGATGCCCGGCGTTCCGGCGCCGCCGCGACCGGCAGCGTCATCACCGAAGGCGTCGACGACGAGCCGGCCGCCGGCAACCAGCGCTCCCTGCTCGGCTGGCAGCATGCCGCCTTCTATGCGCTGGCGACGGCCTTTACGGCGCTGCATCTGCTGTCGCTCAACGTCTACCCTCTGGAGACCTGGATCTATCGGCTCCTGCACGTGGCAGGCGGCCTCGCCATCGGATTCGGGCTGATGGCCGCCATGCGGGTCAGCGCAGCCCATGAGGCGCGGCCACTCAGCGCGGCCCAATGGGGGCCCCTGGCGGCGGCGGCCGGCCTGGTCGGCGTCGCTTCGGCGCTGCTCGTCTATGCGTATCTGCTGCGCCATGGCGCCGGCCAGCCGACGCCGCCGGCCTGGGTCCTGGAGTATCTCGGCCTGCCGCTCGCGGGCGGCACGGTGGTGGCGATCCTGGCCTCCTGGCTCTTCAAGCCGAGCTACCGGCGCATTGACTGGCAGGACTGGGTGCTGATCGCCTCGGCGCTGACGGTCGCCGGGTATCTGGCCTTCGTGCTCGATGCCTTCCGCTTCCGCGCCGGCGTTCTGGCCACGCCCACCGACATGTGGGTCACCATCGCCGGTGTGCTCCTGATCCTGGAGCTGACGCGGCGCGTCGCCGGTTTGGCGCTGGTCGGCATCGCCGCGGTGTTCGTCCTGTATTCGTTCGTCGGCCCCTGGCTGCCGGGCTTCCTGGAGCACAATGGCTACGCGCCCGGGCGCTTCTTCACCTATGTCTACACGGACAACGGCATCCTCGGCGCGCCGGTCGCCGTGTCGAGCACGTACATCATCCTGTTCATCACCTTCGCGGCGTTCCTGCAGGCCTCGAAGGTGGGCGACTACTTCGTCAACTTCGCCTTCGCCGCGGCCGGGCGGGCGCGCGGCGGGCCGGCCAAGGTGGCCGTGTTCGCCTCCGGCCTCATGGGCATGATCAACGGCACCTCGGCGGGCAACGTCGTTGCCACCGGCAGCCTGACCATCCCGCTCATGAAGAAGGTCGGCTACAAGCCCCAAACCGCTGGCGCGGTCGAGGCCGCGGCCTCCACGGGCGGTCAGATCATGCCGCCGATCATGGGCGCCGGCGCCTTCATCATGGCCGAGATCACCGGCATTCCCTACACCGATCTGATCGTCGCGGCGATCATCCCGGCGGTGCTGTACTTTGCGTCCGTGTACTTCATGGTCGACCTCGAGGCGACCAAGATGGGCATGCGTGGCATGCGCGACGACGAGCTGCCGGATATGCGGCAGATGATCCGTCGGGTGTACCTGTTCTCGCCGGTGCTGATCCTGATCGGTGCCCTGTTCATGGGCTACTCGGTCATCCGCTCGGGCACCTACGCCATGGCCGCCGCCATGATCGTCAGCTGGCTCACGCCGTTTCCGATGGGGGTGAAGGCGATCGTCCGGGCCTTCGAGCTGGCCGCCCGCATGTCGATCCAGATCATCGCGGTGTGCGCCTGCGCCGGCATCATTGTCGGCGTGATCGCGCTCACCGGCGTCGGAGCCCGCTTCTCATCCCTGCTCCTCGGCGTGGCCGAGACCAGCCAGCTCCTCGCCCTGGTGTTCGCCATGGTGATCTCCATCCTGCTCGGCATGGGCATGCCGACCACGGCGGCCTATGCCGTCGCCGCCTCCGTCGTGGCGCCGGGCCTGCAGCAGCTCGGCATCCCGCCGCTCATCGCCCACTTCTTCGTCTTCTATTTCGCGGTGATCTCGGCGATCACGCCGCCCGTCGCGCTGGCGGCCTATGCCGGCGCGGCCATCTCGGGAGCCGGCGCGATGAAGACCTCGATAACCGCGTTCAAGATCGGCCTTGCCGCCTTCGTGGTGCCGTTCATCTTCTACTACAGCCCGGCCATGCTCATGGAAGGCAGCGCGGTGGACATCGTCCATGTCGCCGTGACCGCGCTGATCGGCGTCTATCTGCTGTCCTCGGCCGTGCAGGGCTGGTACTTCGGACGCATGAACGCGGTGTTCCGTGTGGTCCTGCTGCTCGGCGCGTTGGCCATGATCAAGGGCGGATGGCTGACCGACCTCATCGGCATCGGCATCGGCGCGGCCCTGCTGGCCTATCAGCTCGTCACCGCACGAAAGGAGCCCGCTCTGGCGGAGTAGGAAAGGGCGGCTCCCGCCCTCTGACCGAGAGGGATCTGCTTCGGCTCACGCAGGATCGCCCGGGCCCCTCGCCCGGCCACCGGAGGCGTTCCCGCGGGGTGTGCGGAAACAGGAAGGGCCGGCGGTCACGGAACCGACCCTCCGGTGCCGCGACGCTCCGCTCAGCCCAATCCACTCGTCGATGGATGAGCGGTCGCATCGGTCGGGTTCGGCGAAGCGAAGCCTGATGATCCCGGCGTTTCACCCGAGCGGAGCCCGGCCTCGTGCAGCAGGCCGGGCGTGTCGAACACCGTTGCCGCCGGATGGCGGAGGTCAGGGAGGAGCGAGACCCCGGCCTGATCCGGCGCACGGGCCGCCGTCCGGGCTCGGGAGGGCCGAGCCGGCGCAGGATGGGGAGCGCGTCGTCCCCGCCCTCCCGGCGGCACGCGCGTCGCGCCGGAGGCGGGATCGCCTGACGGCGCATGATTCGACCCCGGTTCGGAATGGAAAGCGAGCGGCCTCCGCTCATCTCAGATCCTTTTCTTCCTCGGAGGATCCTTTTCCATGGCTTTGTCTTCACCTTCACGGAGACCTGATGTAGTTGTTCCGTTGAAATGCCGGCTGGTCTCTGCGAAGTCGAGTTGAATTCCTGAGGAGGTATCGATGATCGGCGGCGCGGCTGCGACCGAGGCCGTGAAGGAGCCGGAGGCGCCGCGCGAGCGGCTCGTCGAGCTGGCCATCGCCCTGTCGGCCGAACGCAATCTGCGCCGGCTGCTGGAGCGCTTCGTGACCGAGGCGCAGCATCTGACCAACGCGGAAGGCGGCACGCTCTACCTGCTGAGCGAGGATCGCCGCCGGCTCCACCTCGCCATCCTCCGCAACACCGTGCTTGACCTGCGCTACGGTGGCCTGGACGGCACGCTGGCACCGTTTCCGCCGATCGAGCTCGAGCGTTCCAACGCCGCCCCGAGCCTGCGCAGCGTGGCGGGCGAGGTGGCGGTCACCGGCCGCACGATCCTTGTGGACGATGCCTATCGTGACCCTCGCTTCGACCTTCAGGAGGCGCGCGCCTTCGATGCCCGAACGGGCTACCGCACCCGCTCGCTGCTGAGCGTGCCGGTGGCCGACGGATACGGCGAGGTGACGGGCGTGCTGCAGCTGGTGAACGCCCGCTCCGCGACGGGCGAGCCGGTGGGCTTTGCCGCCGGGCTGCAGCCGCTGGTGGAGGCGCTGGCGGCGCTGGCCGGGGTGGCCCTGGACAATCGGCGGTTGCTCGACGGGCAGAAGCGGCTGTTCAAGGCGTTTGTCGCCGTCATCGCCAACGCCATCGATGCCAAGTCGGCCCACACCGGCGCCCATTGCAAGCGGGTGCCGGAGCTGACCCTGATGCTCGCGCGCGCCGCCTGCGCCGAAAGCGAGGGACCGTTTCAGGACTTCCTGCTGAGCGAGGAGGAATGGGAGGAGCTGGAGATCGCGGCGGGCCTGCACGACTGCGGCAAGGTGACGACGCCGGAGTGGGTGATGGACAAGGCGACCAAGCTGCAGACGATCCGCGACGGCATGGATGTCGTGCGCGCCCGGTTTGCCGCCCTCAAGGCCGCCGCCGAGCGCGATCACTGGCGCGCGCGGGTGGCGTCCCAGGGCGAGAGCCCGGCGCAGGATAGCGCGCTTAGGCAGCATCTGGCCGGGCTCGACTCGGCGCTCAGCTTCCTGGAGCGCTGCAACGACGGCCGCGATCCGCTGCCCGAGGGAGCCGTCGCGCGTATCCGCGACATCGCGGCGATGCCCTGGCCCGCGCCGGGCGGCGATGCGCCCCTCCTCTCGCCCGAGGAGGTGGAATGCCTGTCGATTCCGGTCGGGACGTTGACCGAGGCGGAACGGCGAATCGTCAACGGTCACGTGGTGGCGACCATCGACATGCTGAGGCAGCTGCCGTTTCCACCGTCCTTGGCGCGGGTCGTCGACATCGCGGGCGGTCATCACGAGCGGCTCGACGGCAGCGGCTATCCGCGCCAGCTGACCGCCCGACAGCTTTCGATGCCGGCGCGCATGCTGGCCGTAGCCGATATCTTCGAGGCGCTGACCGCGGCCGACCGTCCCTACAAGCATGGCCGCACCCTCAGCGAGAGCGTGACCCTGCTCGCCGACATGGCGGGAGCCGGCAAGGTCGACGCCGACGTGGTGGCGCTTCTGCTGCGCAGCGGCGTCTACCGGACCTATGCCGAGCGGCACATGCGGTCCGAGCAGATTGACCCGGTCGACGCCCGCGCCATCCTTGCCCGCCTTGCTGCCGAGGATGGCGCGGCGCCATGACGGCGGCGGCGGTCGCGCCGCCCCTGGAAAACGCGGCAGGCAACCGGTGACAAGCGGTGCCGATTGCCGGGCCGCCTTCAGCACCGTATCCTGCGTGGCCACGAGCCGTGGACCGACCGGTCTCCGGTGGCCCGCGGCGATCCGGCGCGCCTCGGTCATCCTGCACGAGCCATCCGGCCCATGCTTCTGGCTCACGGGCCGGGGCTCACGGTTCGGGCAAAGCGCGGCGGACACCAGGGATGCTTGCCGGGGATGCTTGCCAGGGATGCTTGCCGGGGGGCCGAGGCTGGACGGCACGAGCCGGCGCCATGCCCCAGAGGAAGACATGAGCGGATATCGTGTGCCGACAAGGAGGAGCCTGTCGATGCGGATGCTGACGACCATGGCCCTGACCGCGCTCGCGGCGCCGGTGCTGGCCGACGGGCTGCCGCCGGTCACGGTGCAGAAGACCCCGAGCTGCCAGTGCTGCTCTGCATGGGCGACGCATCTGGAGCAGCACGGGCTCGCGGTCGAGGTGCAGGATGTGGCCTATGAGGAGTTGCTGCGCACGAAGCGTGCGATCGGTCTCGAGCCGGAGCTGTCTTCCTGCCACACGGCGATGGTCGACGGCTATGTTGTTGAAGGTCATGTGCCGGCGTCGGACATTCTCCGCCTGCTCGAGGAGCGGCCGGAGGCGCTGGGGCTGACCGTGCCCGGCATGCCCCTGGGCTCGCCCGGCATGGAGATGGGCGGAGAGGTGGAGCCCTACGAGGTGCTGCTGCTCGAGCCGGACGCGTCGACCAGCGTCTATTCCAGACATCCGTGAGCCGGTCGGCACGCCACGATCGGCACCGGAGATGCCGTCGGGAAGCGTGATCGTGGGGCCGGTCGGGCCCCTCCGGGCGGCTGGCCCCCGCTTCAGGGACACGAGGCATGCCGGTGATCGACTACTACATGTCGACGATCTCGCCCTTCAGCCATCTCGGCCATGGCCGGCTTGGCGAGATCGCGGACCTCCACGGCGCCGAGGTACGGACCAGGCCCGTCGATCTGCTCAAGGTGCTCGCGGCGACCGGCGGTGTTCCGGTGGCCCGGCGCGCGCCGCAGCGGCTGGCGTACCGGCTGGTCGAGCTGCGGCGCTGGTCGGCCGTCCTCGACATGCCGCTGGTGCTCGAGCCGCGGCACTTTCCGGCTGATGGCGTCCTCGGTGCCAAGGTTCTCCTGGCGGCGGAGCAGGCCGGGGCCGACACCTTCCTGCTGGCCGGCGCGCTGCTGGCCGCCCTGTGGCGCGACGATCGCGATCCCTCCGACCCGGAGACGTTGGCAAGCGTCCTGACACAGCAGGACCTCGACGGCCCGGCGCTGGTGGCGCGGGCCGAGCAGCCGGAGACGGCGACCGCGCTCGACGCCGCGACCGACCGGGCGATCGCCGCGGGGGTGTTCGGTGTGCCGACCTATCTGCTCGACGGCGAGCCGTTCTGGGGCCAGGACCGCCTTGACCTGCTCGACCGCGCCCTGTCTCGCCATTGAGTGTTCCCGTGCCGGGGGACCAGCGCTCCGACTGGTTCATTGCCGGTCCATCGGGCCGGTCCATCGGGCCCGTCCATCGGGGCCCGTCCATCGGGGCCCGTCCATCGGGGCGCGTGAACGGGGCGCGCGACGGCGCCGAGCGTGGCTGACGCTGTCCTGCTGTCGGAGGAGGCGGTCCGGGTCACCGGGGCCGCATGGCCCATCGACGGGGGTGATGGCCAGCTGCAACTGACCGGCCGGTTCCCTGACGGGCCGGGCGCGAAACGACGCGGACGGGGAGCGCCGAGCGACGCGACACCCGCGTTCCTCAGACAGGGGATCGACGTCCGGGCCGGCTCGGCGGCGGCGCTGCCCTTCGGCAGCCGCGCGACGGCCTTGCCCTACAGCGTTTCCGCGTGCCGCGGCATCGACACCGGCCCGCGCCCCACTCCGGCCAGCCTGAGCATGCTGTCGCTGGGTGGCCGGGCGGGGCAGCGGGCCGGCGATGCCCCTTGAGCCGCAAGCGCTTCACGCTTCCATGAGGCTCCACTCGGCCTGCGCTGGCGCGGAGCCGCGGTGAGCGATGCGTGGATGTGAACAAAAATAAGTCTTGCTTTGTCCCGCGCACGGAGGAGGCGAGCGGGAGACGGGCGGCGTCAGTCGTCGCCGGTCTGGAAGTCGCCGGGCTGCGGCGGCGCCACGGGGACAAACAGGCTGCGGTCGGGCTTGAGGTCGAGCAGCGGCGTGCCGTCCAGGCAATCGAGCCCGCGCACCATCAGGGTTGTCCCCTCGATCCGCTCGAGCCGGACGACGGCGGTGCCGATCGGGTTCGGCCGGAGCGGGCTGCGCAGCGCGAAGGTGCCGCGCGCCGTGCCGTCGTCGGCCGGGCTCTGACGCACCAGGTCCCGGCGCGCGCGGTCGAGCCAGTACAGCACCTCGAGCCGCTCGTAGGCGGCGACGCCGTCGAGCGCCGCCTGCCACACGGGCGCGATCTCGATCCGGCAGAGCGGGCCGTCGAGCCGCCCCTGCAGCGGGCAGTCGAGCGGCGAGGTCCAGGGGGTGCGGATCCGGCCGACGAACACGAGGCCGGCATCGGTCGCATCGGGCGGATCGACCCGCTCCTCGTTCGGCCGCAGGGCGTTGTCCCGGACCATCCCCGGGCGCCTCGACGGCCGCTCAGTGGTCGACGCCGATCATCACATCGGAGGCCTTGATCACCGCATAGGCTTCCTCGCCGCTCTTGAGGCCGAGCGCCTCGGCCGACTCGTTGGTGATCGACGCCGTGACGATCTGCCCACCGACGTCAAGGCGGACATGGGCCGTGGTCGCGCCGGTGATGACCTCGACGACCGTCCCCTTGAGGACATTGCGGGCGCTCAGCTTCATCGGACGGTGCTCCTGTGACACTGCGACGGGCGGGCCTCGGACCAGGCCCGCGAGAGCCTGAGCGTACGCCAATCGGGCCGGGGACGGCGAGAGCCTGCGCGCGCCGCACCCGACATCAAGTCAGGAAGGCAGGAAGGCAGGATACCGGCAAGCCGAGGGCTTCGGTTATCGGCTTGCGACGGCGCGCCCGGCCGACGGCCGGGTTGGCAAGCGCGCCCCAGCCGAGCCCAGGGCGGCACGAGTCCTTCACCAATCTGTCATGTTTCCTTCCCCGCGCCGTCATCCCGGCATCGTAATCACCTGGCTTCGTTGCGGCGGCGACCATGTCGCGTCCGGGAAGAGCGAGCGGGAGGGTGTTGGCGATGGCAGGCGGATGGATCTCGGGACGGCTGCTGGTGGGGATGGTGGCGCTGGCGGCGCTGCCGGGGGCGGCCGAGGCGCGCATGGACTATGTCGCGTCGATCGACATCGTGGCCTCGGGGGGCGAGCCGCCGGCCATGGCCTCCGGCACCGTCTTCGAGGACCTGAGCCGCGACGGCGTGCGCCAGGACGACGAGCCGGGCATCGCCGGGGTCATCGTCTCCAACGGTCGCGAGGCGGTGCGGACGGACGACCGGGGGCGCTACGAGCTGCCGGCCTTCGACGACATGACCGTGATGGTGAGCGAGCCCGCCGGCTACGACACGCCGGTCAACGATGACGGCGTGCCGCAGTTCTTTTACATCCACAAGCCGCGGGGCACGCCCGAGGACCTACGCTACGGCGGCCTGCCGCCGACCGGGCCGCTGCCGGCCGCGATCAACTTCCCGCTGATTCGCGACCCGGGCGCGACCGACCGCTTCTCCTGCCTCGCCATGGGCGACACCCAGCCCTATTCCAATACCGAGATTGGCCATGTGCGCGACGGCGTGCTGAAGGACCTGCTGCGCCACGACCTGTCGGACGCGCGCTGCATGCTGCTGCTGGGCGACGTGATGGGCGACGATCTCGGCCTTCTGCCGCGCTTCATGGACCTGTTCTCGGTGGTCGGGCTGCCGCAATACTACATCCACGGCAACCACGACTTTGACTTCGACGCCACTTCCGACGCCCATTCCGCCGACAGCTGGCGGCGCATCTACGGGCCCGCCTACTACAGCTTCGAGATCGGCGAGGTGCTGTTCGTCGCGCTCGACAATGTCATCTACCCGTGCGGCGAGGAGCATCTGGGGCCCGGCGGCCGCGACGCCTGCGTCGACCCGGAGGCCGAGCCCACCTACACCGGGCGGGTGAGCGAGGACCAGATGGCCTGGCTGGAGAGCACGCTGGCGCTGGTGCCCGAGGACCGCCTGGTCGTGCTCATGCACCACATCCCCATGGTCTCGTTCATCGACAGCGAGACCGGCCGGCACCAGACCGACAACGTCGCCGAGATCCACGAGTTGCTGCGCGGCCGGCCGGCGCTGTCCCTGTCCGGCCACACCCACACCTTCGAGCACCTCTCGGCCGGCGAGTGGTACGAAAGCTGGGAGGAGATGGTCGGCATCACCCGGCTGCCGTTCGACCACATCGTCGCCGGCGCGCCGTCCGGGAACTGGTTCCAGGGTGATCTCGGCTTCGACGGCACGCCGTTGTCCTTCGCCCGCGGCGGCACACCGCCCGGCTACCTGATGATCGAGTTCGACGGCACCCGGTTCCGCACCAGCTTCCACGCCGCCAACCAGCCGCTCGACCGGGCCATGGCGCTCGGCTTCAACACGCCGCAGTTCCGCGAATGGTTCGACACTCTCTGGACCTGGCAGGACGAGGTCGGCCGCGGCGCCGACGCCGTTCCGCCGCTGACGGTGAACGACCTCGCCGACCTCAAGCTGCTCACGCCGACCGACCTGGACGAGGGGGTGTTCCTGACCGCCAATGTCTGGAACGGCAACCGTCACACCCGGGTGACGGCGCGGATCAATGACGGGGGGCCGCTGGCGATGACCCGGACCCAGGAGGGCGACGGCGAGGGGGTGCGCTCGGGCGCCGACTACGCCGATCCGTTCGCCGTCCCGCGGCAGATGACCATCGGCCGCTACGCCTGGCGCAGCACGTCGGGCGAGCCCCGCGCCCAGGGCTTCGAGCTGTGGCAGGGCCGGTCGTTCGGCCCGGTCCCGCCTCAGGGCATGAGCGCGAGCCATGTCGCCGACAGCTCGACCCATCTCTGGCGCCTGCGCCTGCCGCAGGACCTTCCGGTCGGCAGCCACGTGGCCACGGTCGAGGCGGTCGACGAGAACGGCCGCCGCTTCACCGACCGGATCGTCTTCGAGGTGCGCGCCGAACGCCCGCCCCGCTTCTGGCGGCAGGAGCTGTGGGAGGATGGATCAGGCTGACGGGAACCGTCCGTGCAGGCCGCCTATCCGTGCAGGCCGCCTGGCAGGCCGCCGATATGACGGCTCCCAGGCGACCAGGGGACTCGTCGGCTCGACAGCGGCGCGTCCGCCGGTCCCGACGCCGCCCGGTCGCGGGGGGCTCTCGAGGGACGGGCGTCATGTCCTTGCCGGCATGACCGCCGAACGCGGGTCGAGGTCGAGCCGCCCAGGCCAACATCGTCGATCGCTTGGCGGCCAGCGGGTTTCCCCGGAGGTCGTGAAGGTGACGAGCCGGCCTGAGCCCTTTGGCTTGTAGGCGTCTCGTTTAAAGGAGGCCCTGCGGCGCGCTGTCGGACCGCGCCTTCAGGCCCTTGCGGCGGATCCGGCTGTAGAGCGTCGCCGGCTTGAGCCCGAGCAGCTCGGCCGCGCCGCCGGGACCGGAGACGCGGCCGCCCGCCGCCTTGAGCGCCTCGGCCACCGCCTGCTCCTCGAGCTGCCGGCGCCGCGTCTCGGTCAGCAGCCCGGGGCCGGCCGGCGCCGCCGGGGCCGCCTCGCCGCCGCCGGCCCCCTCCGCGCCGCGCGGCCGGAGGTCGAGCACCAGCTTGCCGCCGCGCGCCAGGATCGCGCCGCGCTCGATCACGTTCTGCAGCTCGCGGGCGTTGCCCGGCCAGTCATAGGCGAGCAGCTCCTCGACCGCGGCGCGGGTCAGGGTCGGCGGCGCGATGCCGAGGCGCTCGCAGGACTGCTGGAGGAAATGCTCGGCCAGGAGCGGGATGTCGTCGGGCCGCTCGCGCAACGGCGCGCAGTGGATCGGGAACACGTTCAGCCGGAAGTACAGGTCCTCGCGGAAGCGCCCGGCCTTGACCTCCACGGCGAGATCGCGGTTGGTGGCGGCGATCACCCGCACGTCGAGCCGGCGGGTGCGCGCGTCGCCGACCCGCTCCAGGCTGCGCTCCTGCAGCACGCGCAGGAGCTTGCCCTGCAGCTCGAGCGGGATCTCGCCGATCTCGTCGAGGAACAGGGTGCCGGTGTCGGCCAGCTCGAAGCGGCCGACCCGGTCGCGCACGGCGCCGGTGAAGGCGCCCTTCACATGGCCGAAGAACTCGCTCTCGAACAGCTCGCGCGGGATCGCCGCGCAGTTGACCCGGATCAGCGGCCGGTCGGCGCGGCGGCTCTCGGCGTGCACCGCCTGGGCGACCAGCTCCTTGCCGGAGCCGCTCTCGCCGGTGATCAGCACGTTGGCGTCGGTCGGGCCGACCAGCGCCACCTGCTCGAGCACCCGGCCGATCGCGGCCGAGCGGCCGAGGATGCGGGAATGCGGGCTGCGCGTGCGGATCTCCTCCTGCAGGTAGGCGTTCTCCTGCTCCAGCCGCTGCTTCAGGCGGTCGACCTCGGCCAGCGCCTCGCGCAGCCGGCGCTCGTTCTCCGTCCGCTCGGTGATGTCGCGGAAGACGATGACGGCGCCCAGCACCTGGCCCTGCTCCAGGATCGGCGTCGAGGTGTACTCGACCCGGATCGGCCTGCCGTCCTTGCGCCAGAACAGCTCGTCGGCGACCCGGTTCACCTTGGCGAAGCGGAAGGCGTTGTAGATCGGGCAGTCCTCGACCGGGTAGCGCCGCCCGTCGGCGTGGGTATGGTGGATCAGGTCGTGCACGCGCCGGCCGATCAGGTCCTCGGCGCGCCAGCCGAGCATGCGCTCGGCGGCGGGATTGGCGAAGGTGCCGCGGCCCTCGGCGTCGACGCCGTAGATGCCCTCGCCGGCGGCGGCCAGGATCAGTTGGCTGACCCGCTCGGCCTCGCGGAACAGCCGCTCGATCCGGCGCCACTCGAGCAGGCCGCCGCGGGCGTAGCGCTCGGCGTCGATCTCCGCGCCGCGCCGGGCCCGCTCGGCAAGATCGTGGGCGAGGAAGACGAGCAGCGGCGCGCCGGCGGCGTCGAGCGCGCGGCCCTCGTACTCCAGCTCCAGCACCGTGCCGTCGGCGCGGCGCCCGGTCAGCTCGCGGCTCCAGGCCTGGCCCCGCTCAAGCATGGCCTCGGCGAGGACAATGAGCTGCGGCAGGCGACCCGGATGCAGGCGGGAGAAGGACAGGCCCTCGAGCGCGTCGTGGCCGAACAGGGCGGCGGCCGGGGCGTTGGCGGCGCGGATCCGGTCGGTCGCCGGGTCGACCACGAGGCAGGGCGCCGGCGCGGCGCCGATCAGCCGGTCGAGGAACGGCGCCACCTCCGCGGCCTCAAGGCGCAGGGGGCGGCGGGTCGGCCGGGGCGGCTTGTGCATATGCATAAGCCAGCGATGCGCCACCGGGCCGGCCCGGTCAAGCGGTGCGCGCAGACCCGGTCCCGATCGTGACCGGGCGTCGCCACGGGCACCAGCGATGGCCGAGCCGTGACGACGGCCTCGGCCGGTCAAGCCCTGGCGGCGAGCGGTCAGTGCAGCGGCGCCGGCGAGGACGCGAGCTCGGTCGGGTCGGCGGCGGGAAGCCTGCTGTCACGCAGGCGCAGGAGAGCCTTGCGGTCGAAGGTGGCCAGGACGGTCCCGCCAAGGGCCATGCCCTGCTGGGCGATGGCGCCGTCGGCGAAGTCGCCGCCGGCCCTCAGCACCGCGAGGCCGGCCTCGACCGCCGGCCGGTCCGTGACCGTCGTCTCCAGCTCGGTCACCGCCGCGATCGCGGCAGCCGTCTCCTCGCGGCTGCGCCGGTAGCCCCGGCGCAGCACCCAGGCGAGCTCGCACAGAACCGGTATCGGAATGGCGATGACCGTCGCGCGGGACAGAAGACGGCGGGCGGCCGCCGCCTGGCGAGGCTCGTCGTCCAGGGCCGCGCGCACCAGGACGTTGGTGTCAGCCGTCACCTTCATCGCCCGATTCCGTCTTGCCCGCCCAGCCTTCCTCGGCGATCCGCGTGATCTCCTCGATGGTGAGCGGCTTGGTGCCGTCGCGCGCCAGGATCCCGAAGAAGCTCGACACCGGCTTTCGCTCCAGCGGGCGGAGCTGCAGCCGACGGCCGGCCAGAAGATCCACCTCAAGCCGATCCCCGGGCCGGACGCCCAGATGCTCGAGCACCTCCTTGCGCAAGGTGATCTGTCCCTTCGCCGTCACCGTCAGCGTCGCGCCCATGGTCCGCCCTGCCAGCGTCCTGTCGCCGCCCATGTAAGGGTGATTCGCCTTTCATGCAAAGGGCGCCCGCCCGCCACTCATGCAAAGGGCGCCCGCCCGCCACCGCCGGCGCATCCGCAGGCACCGCTGTCGGTTATGCCTTTGCGCAAGATCTCTCTTCATCTGACGAGATTATGCAAATGCAAGAACCGGCTGGTCAGCCCTCCGCCGGGGCGACCGGCCGGATCTCCGGACTTCTGCGGACCCGCGCCGGGTGGCACGGCAGTTGCGTTCACGGTTACCGCGGTTTTGCATACCCGCGTCCACTCGCGCCGACCGCGCCTGCCCGGAGAAGGAGCCCCGCCCATGCCGGTGAAGAGCCTCGGCGACCCGTTCGATCCCGCGACGGATCTCGGCCACGGCGCCGGCTGCGCCTGCCGGACCTGCGCTGCCTCCGACGCCGCGACTACGACCGAGCCCGCCCGCGACCGCGAGGCCATGCTCGGCCGCGCCGTGGAGAGCGCCGTGGTCCGCGCGGTGTTCGGCGGCAGCGAGCTGTCGCGGCGCCGCTTCGCCGGCCTCGTTGGCGCCGGCACCCTGTCGGCCGCGCTCGCCGGCGTGTTCCCGCTCGACAAGGCCAAGGCGCTGGTGCTCGAGGAGCTTGGCCCGCCGGAGAAGACCGATCTTGACATCGGCTTCGTGCCGATCACCTGCGCCACGCCGATCATCATGGCCCAGCCGCTCGGCTTCTACGAGCGCTACGGCTTGAACGCCCGGGTCATCAAGACCGCCGGCTGGGCCGTGGCCCGCGACAAGTCGCTGAACGGCGAGTACGACGCCAGCCACATGCTGACGCCCATGCCGCTGGCCATGACCCTCGGCGCCGGCTCGTCGGCCGAGCCCTACCTGATGCCGGCGGTGGAGAACATCAACGGCCAGGCTATCGTCCTGCACAACGACCATCTGGAGCGGCGCGACCCGCGAGAGTGGAAGGGCTTCCGGTTCGGCGTGCCGTTCGAGTACTCGATGCACAATTTCCTGCTGCGCTACTACGTCGCCGAGCACGGCATCGACCCGGACCAGGACATCCAGATCCGCGTGGTGCCGCCACCGGAGATGGTCGCCAACCTGCGCGCCGGCAATCTCGACGGCTATCTGTCGCCCGACCCGTTCAACCAGCGCGCCGTGTGGGAGCAGATCGGCTTCATCCATATCCTGACCAAGGACATCTGGGAGGGCCATCCCTGCTGCGCCTTCGCCTGCTCGGCCCGCTTCGCCGAGGAGCTGCCCAACACCTACGGCGCGCTCCTGAAGGCGATCGTCGACGCCACCCAGTACGCCTCCGACCCGGCGAACCGGGTGGAGATCGCCGAGGCGATTGCGCCCGCCAACTATCTCAACCAGCCGGTGCCGGTGGTGGCGCAGGTGCTCACGGGGCGCTTCGCCGACGGCCTCGGCGAGGTGCAGGACGTGCCGGACCGCATCGACTTCGACCCGTTCCCCTGGCACTCCATGGCCGTGTGGATCCTGACCCAGATGAAGCGCTGGGGCTATGTCGACCGCGAGATCGACTACCGCGCCGTCGCCGAGCAGGTCTACCTGGCGTCGGACTGCGCCGCGGTGATGCGCGCGCTCGGCTACGAGCCGCCGTCGGAGACCTATTCGACGCACACCATCATGGGCAAGGTGTTCGATCCGGCCGACCCGGACGGCTACCTCGCCTCCTTCGCCATCGGCCGGAGCTGAGCCCATGCGGTGGCCGCTGCGCCTGCGCGCCGCCCTGCTCTCCGTCGCCCTGCTGGTCGTGGGGTTGGGGATCTGGGAGCTGTCGATCTCGACCGGCGGCGGCGGCGAGGAGCTGACCGAGTACGAGCGGCTGATCGGCGCCGCCGCGCCCAAGGCCGGCATCCCGCCGCCGTCGGAGGTGCTGGCGAAGGCGTGGGAGCAGCTGTCGGACCCGTTCTACGACGCCGGGCCGAACGACAAGGGCATCGGCATCCAGATCGGCTACTCGCTCTACCGGGTATTGACCGGCTACGCGCTGGCCGCGGCCATCGCCATCCCGCTCGGCTTCCTGATCGGCATGTCGCCGCTCATGTACCGGGCGCTCGACCCGTTCATCCAGGTGCTGCGGCCGATCTCGCCGCTGGCCTGGATGCCGCTCGCGCTGTTCGTCATCCAGGACAGCCAGGCCTCGGCGATCTTCGTCATCTTCATCTGCTCGATCTGGCCGATGCTGATCAACACCGCCTTCGGCGTCGCCAACGTGCGCAAGGACTGGCTCAACGTCGCCCGCACCCACGAGCTGGGGCCGGTCCGCACCGCCTTCACGGTGATCCTGCCGGCCGCGGCGCCGACCATCGTCACCGGCATGCGCATCTCCATCGGCATCGCCTGGCTGGTCATCGTGGCGGCGGAGATGCTCGTGGGCGGCACCGGCATCGGCTATTACGTGTGGAACGAGTGGAACAATCTCGATCTCACCTCGGTCATCTTCTCGATCCTGATGATCGGCCTCGTCGGCATGCTGCTCGACACCGCCTTCGGCCGCCTGCAGCGCGCCGTGGCCTACAGCGAGTAAAGGGGAGGACGGGGCCCATGCACCGGTCGTTCCTGACCGTCGAGGGGCTGGCCAAGCGCTTCCCCTCGCCCGCGGGCGGCGCGCCGCTCACCGTGTTCGAGAACGTCAGCTTCTCGATCGACAAGGGCGAGTTCGTCTGCATCATCGGCCATTCCGGCTGCGGCAAGTCGACCATCCTCAACGTGCTGGCCGGGCTCGACGAGGCCTCGGCCGGCGCTGTCGTCATGGCCGGCAAGGAGGTTCGGGGACCCAGCCTCGACCGCGGCATCGTCTTCCAGAACTACTCGCTGCTGCCCTGGCTGACGGCGCTGCACAACGTCACCTTCGCGGTCAAGGCGCGCCATCCGGACTGGCCGCGGGACAAGGTGGTCGGCCATTCCTGCCACTATCTGCACATGGTCGGCCTCACCGGCGAGGCCGAGCACCGCCGGCCGGCGCAGCTGTCCGGCGGCATGCGCCAGCGCGTGTCGATCGCCCGCGCCTTCGCCACCCAGCCCGAGCTGCTGCTGCTCGACGAGCCGTTCGGTGCGCTCGACGCGCTGACCCGCGGCGTGATCCAGGACGAGCTGATCAAGATCTGGGACGAGACCCACCGGACCGTGTTCATGATCACTCATGATGTCGACGAGGCCATCTTCCTGGCCGACCGCATCCTGCTCATGACCAACGGGCCCTACGCCCATGTCGCGGAGTCGGTGGAGATCCCGATCCCGCGGCCGCGGGTCCGCGCCGAGATCGTCGACGACCCGTTCTACTACGAGGTCCGCAACCATCTGGTGCATTTCCTGGCGCGCCGCTCCAAGGAGCTCGGCGGCCGGCCGCTCGAGGCGCCGCCGCTGGCCGAGCCGGCGACCGTGCGCTTCGGCCGTCCGGAGCCGGCGCCGACCGATCCGCGCCCGCGCCCGCTCTACGCCGTCAACGAGTAGGCCCCAAGCAAGGGAGGAAACCGATGCCGAAGCCGCCCCAGTCCGCCTTCGTCGAGCCGATGATGGACAAGGACGACGTCGCCGCCATGGTGCTCGCCAAGAAGAAGCAGGCCGGGCTCGGCTGGGCGGAGATCGCGGAGAGGATCGGCATGTCGCCGGTCTGGACCCATTCCGCGGCCATGGGCATGAACTCCATGCCGCAGGACAAGGCCGCCGCCTTTGCCGAGCTGCTGGCGCTGCCGCAGGAGGCGGTGTCGGTGCTGACCGAGGCGCCGACCAAGGTCTGGGAGCAGACGGTGCCGACCGACCCCTGCATCTACCGGCTCTACGAGATCGTCGGGGTCTACGGGCCGACCATCAAGGCGCTGATCCACGAGGAGTTCGGCGACGGCATCATGAGCGCCATCGACTTCGACATGAGCGTGACCCGGGTCGAGCACCCCAAGGGCGACCGCGTCAAGGTCGAGATGAGCGGCAAGTTCCTGCCCTACGCCCGCTGGTAGGCTCGGCTCGCCAAGGATCGGCCCCGGCCCTTCGCCGCGCTCGGCCGCCGGGAAGCACGGGGCACAATGGGGCACGCCCTTTCCCGCCGCTTCGGCGGAGGAGGGCGGGGATGGGGGCATTGGTTCCTGTCCGCTGGAGGAGACCCACGCCCATGGACCGCCCGCCGCTGCCGCCCTTCGACGAGGAGGGGGCCCGCCGCAAGGTGCGCCTCGCCGAGGACGCCTGGAACAGCCGCGATCCCGAGCGGGTCGCGGGCGCCTACACCGAGGACAGCGTCTGGCGCAACCGCTCGGAGTTCCTCACCGGACGCGCCGAGATCGTCGCCTTCCTGACCCGGAAGTGGGCGCGGGAGCACGACTACCGGCTGGTCAAGAACCTGCACGCGTTCCGGGGTGACCGCATCGCCGTGCGCTTCCGCTACGAGTACCACGACGAGGACGGCCGCTGGTGGCGCGCCTACGGCAACGAGAACTGGGAATTCGACGCGTCCGGGCTGATGCGCCGCCGCGAGGCCAGCATCAACGACGTCGCCATCGAGGAGCACGAGCGCCGCTTCCGCTGGCCCGCCCCCGGCCCGCGCCCCGACGGCGAGCCGGAGCTGCCCGACGTGCCGTGGTAGCCGGTCATGCCCGCGCATTCGGGCGGCCGCAGGGTGGGCCTGCGTGCCCCCAGCCGTGCCGAGGAGTCCTCTCCTCGGCTCGACGCCATCAGGGCGGCGACGCCTGTCGTCGATGGCCGGCTTGGGGCTCCGCGCCGGGGCGGAACGGCATCCCGGGCCTGAACCGTCCTCGTGCGTCTCACCTGCCATTGAGCCCGCGCTCGGAGGTCGGTGTTTGCTCCTCGAAAGGTGAAAAATTTTTGAGGCTTACTTTCCATGAATTGAATGAGCCTGATAATTTCAAATCGATTCGGTTCGATGAGAAAGCCTATCTTGGAACGGTCCAAGCGAACGCGGATCGGTTTCTTGGAAAGACATTCCTTAATTTGGGCGAGGAGCTGTCAAGGGCCCAACGAAAGGCAATTTTCCGCAATTTCCCGTTGTTCGGTCTGGGCGTCGGCCTGTTTTCGTTGGCTCTCGCGATCATTGCCATGGCGTTTTCCTACTTCGCCACATGGCGCTTGCCGACCGTCGTCGACCACGTTGTGTCCGATGTGGATCGGCTCGCCGGGCACTTGGCTCACGACCAAAGAGCGAGGGGAAACGGTGGGCAGCAGGCCGAGAAGCTGCTGGACCTTGAGCAAGCCTTGATGCGCTTGGATTGTCGGGCCGCGCGAGACCCTTTGTCGGGTCGGCTTGACGGGGATCGGCTCACCTTCGCCACGGTCGAGGACTGCCGGAGGAACGACGCAGAGTGAGCCTTCCACGGCACGAGACTCTCGATGATGCCCTCCTGGCGGTGCTGGAGGAAATCTGGTCGGAGGGGCATGAGACGCGACCGCGGGGTGCGCTGACCCGGGAACGGCTAGCCCGGATTTCTCACCGCATTGATGATCTCGGCTGAGAGCTTTGCCGGAC
>CAZTHL010000017.1:0-51593 GCA_964613585.1 uncultured Mycobacteriaceae bacterium
CCATCGGCCTACGCGACTGGGCCTATCGGTCGTGATCAACGCTCGTTGGTATAAGGGGGTGGTGCCCCGGGGACCGATCGCCATCCGCACGCAGGAACGAGCGCCGCCCGCGGTGATTGGAGCCCGTGCCGCGAGCGCTGCCACGGCACCCCGGCGGGTCCCATCGCTTGTAAGGCCACCTGCGTCCCTGGCGCCGGCACCACGCCGCCTACCGTCGATGAGCAGCATTCGAGCGATCATGGCGCGAGACGCGGCGGACGCCTCTTCGATCCTCTGTTCATGGAGCATGCACCGGGCAAGGCGGGCGCCGGATCCGGGTGGTGAAGCGACGGCAATCCAGGCTCGATCGCGCAAGCCTCACGGCGGCTCGCCGACCGCCGACCCGGCATCGCCAACCAGCGGCTTGTAGAGCAGCACGGTGCAGATGCCGACGAAGATGCCGGCGTAGAGCACGTCGCTCAGGAAGTGCGAGCCGTTGGCCATGCGCAAGAAGCCGACGAACAGGCCGAAGCCCACGGCTGCCGCCAGCCACAGCCGACGCCGCCGCTCAGCCAGCAGGGCGAACGCGAGGAAGCCGAAGGCGAAGGAGGCGTCGCCGGCGACGAAGGAGCAGTTGCGCTCGCACTGGTCGCTGATGACGAGCGCCGGGCTGAAGGTGCGGTCGCCGCCGAAGGCCTGGATGTCGTTGGGGCGCGCCCGGTCCCAATAGGTCTTGAACACGCCGTTGGCCACCAGCACCGGCCCGACCAGGAAGGCCAGCACCACGAAGACCACGGCGCGCCAGCGGTAGACCGGCCCGAGCCCGCGCCACCAGTTGACGGTGATCTGGGCGGTCCAGACGCCGGCGAGGCAGGTCAGCGCCAAGCGGTAGCGATAGTCGTCGACGAACGCCTGCAGTGCCGTGCTCTCGATCAGAAAGCCGTGCTCCGGCGAGTGGAGCAGCCCGGCCGCCCAGAGATCGATCTCCGGGAACGCCAGGAACACCACCCCGGGCAGCGCGATCGCCAGCAGCGACCAGACGGCGATCGCCCGGTAGCTCATGGCGATCCAGCCGGCGCCCGGACCGCCGAGGCCGACGCCGCAGCCTCCACCGGCGGCAGGGCGCCGTCCGGCGGCGCCGGCGCCCCGGCCGCGACGACGCGGGCCCGGCGGTCGAGCGCCTTCGCCACGTCGTCGAGACGGCGGCGCACCATGTCGCCGTCGAGGGAGGCCGCGGTCCCGCTCAGCCGCAGGCGGATCTCCTCCTCGTCCATCTCAAGCCGGCTCTCGTCGAGCGCCCGTGTGGAACCGCCGGTGAGCCGGTGCACGAAGCGCAGCGCCAGGCCGAGCCGGCTCGCCGCGGTCCGCTGCTCGTCGGACAGCAGCCAGCCGACCGCCGGATCGGTCAGCCGGTCGAGCGGCTCGCCGTATCGGACGAAGAGCGCCGCGCCCAGGAAGGCCCGCCCGGCATGATCGATGCCGCTGAGCGGCAGCCGCAGCGCCCGCGCCAGCGCGTGCCCCGCGCGGTAGTCGGGATGATCGAGCCAGCAGATGTCGCTCAGCAGGCACGCCGCCTCGCGCAGACGCCGATCCTCGCCGCTGTCGCTGGCGAACAGCGGCTCGAGCCAGGCGTGCAGCCGCTCGGCATGGCCGAAGCGGTCGACGCGCCGGGCGACGTCGAGGCAACCGGCCAGCAGCGGATCCTCGGCCTGCTGGTCCTCCGGCAGCAGATCGAACAGATGCCCCTCGCGCAGGCCGAAGGCGGAGAACACGACCTCGCGCGGCTGCAGCTCGGCGAGCAGCTCCTGCAGCACCAGCGCCGCGTAGGGCAGCGTGTCGAGCCGGCGCGACGCGACCTTGGCCAGGCCGCGCAGGGACGAGCGGCCCTGCCCGGCGATCAGGCCGGCCAGCTGCTCCAGCTCCTTGCCGGGCACCGTGAGCTGCTGGATCACGTGCAGCGGATGGTCGCGTCGGGCCAGGTGGATCTTGGCGATCGACCGCCACGCGCCGCCGACCGGGTAGACATGCCGGCCGCGATAGGCGCGCAGCCAGCCCTGCTGCTCCAGGATCGCGCGCACCGTCGGCCGCGCCTTGCCGGGCCCGCCCTTCCGGTCCATCAGCCGGAACGGCCCGAGCGGCAGGGTCACCTGCTCGCCGATCCGGCCGTGGTCGATGCCGACCAGCTCCAGCGAGCCGCCGCCGATATCGCCCATGACACCGTCGGCTCCGGGCAGGCCCGACAGCACCCCCAGCGCCGAGAGACGCGCCTCCTCGGCCCCGCTGATCACCGTCGGCTCCAGCCCGGCCTGGCGCCGGACCCGGTCGACGAACGCGGCGCCGTCCTCGGCCTCGCGCACCGCGGCCGTCGCCAGCACGTCGACGTGGCGGACCTCCATGGTCTCGAGCAGCGCGCGGAACCGGGCCAGGTTGGCGAGCGCCATGGCGACCCCGTCCGGATCGAGCCGGCCGGTGCCGACCAGCGATCGGCCCAGGCCGCACATCACCTTCTCGTTGAACACCGGCACCGGCGCCCGGCACAGGCGGTCATAGACCACCAGGCGGATGGAGTTGGAGCCGATGTCGATGACGGCGACCCGGCGGTCACCCGACCGGCGGATCGGCTCAAGGTCGCGGAAACGGGCGATGTGCATGCTCAGTCGAGCGGCTTCAGCTGGAGCAGGGGAACCTCGTGATCGTCCTTGATCGCGCTGCCGCGCCCGGACAAGCTCGGGTTCGTCATGAAGTAGTGGTGCGCGCTGAAGCCATTGGGAGCCTCGGCCCGGCGATAGCTGCCGTCGGGCTGCATCAGCCAGCTGCCGGTCTCGTCCATCAGGTTGGCCACCATGATCTGCTCCATGACTTGGCGGCGCACCGTGGTGTTCTCGAGCGGCACCAGCGTCTCGATGCGGCTGTCCAGGTTGCGCGGCATCCAGTCGGCCGAGGAGATCATGATGAGCGCCGAGTCCGACGGCAGCTTGTCGCCGTTGGCGAAGCATACGATGCGCGAATGCTCGAGGAAACGGCCGACCAGGCTGCGCACCCGGATGTTGTCGGACAGGCCGGGCACCCCGGCGCGCAGGCAGCAGATGCCGCGGACCACGAGGTCGATGCGGACCCCGGCGCGCGAGGCCTCGTAGAGCAGATCGATGATGGCCCCGTCGACGAGCGAGTTCATCTTGGCCCAGATTTGACCGGGCCGCCCGGCGGCGGCATGGGCGATCTCGCCGCGGATCCGCTTTGCCAGCGTGTCGCGGAGGTGCAGCGGCGCGATGCTGATCTTCTCCAGCCGCGCCGGCGTCGCGTAGCCGGTCATGTAATTGAAAACGGCCGCCGCGTCCGGGCACAGCGCCGGATCGACCGTGATGAAGCTGAGTTCGGTGCAGATGCGCGCCGTGATCGGGTGGTAGTTGCCGGTGCCGTAATGCACGTAGGAGCGCAGGCCGCCCTGCTCCCGGCGGGCCACCAGCGACATCTTGGCGTGGGTCTTGAGGCTGATGAAGCCGTACACGACCTGAGCGCCGGACCGCTCCAGGTCGCGCGCCCAGCGGATGTTCGCCTCCTCGTCAAAGCGCGCCTTGAGCTCGACCATGGCGGTGACCGACTTGCCGGCCTCGGCCGCCTCGATCAGGGCCGCCACGATCGGCGAGTCCTTCGAGGTGCGGTACAGGGTCTGCTTGATGGCAACCACGTCCGGGTCGAGGGCCGCCTGGCGCAGGAACTGCACCACCACGTCGAAGCTTTCGTAAGGGTGGTGGACGATGATGTCCTTGGCCCGGATCGCCGCGAAGCAGTCCCCGTTGAAGTCGCGGATCCGCTCGGGGAAGCGCGGATTGAAGGGCGCGAACAACAGATCCGCACGGTCGTCGACGATGATCTCCTTGATGTCGACGAGGGCGATCAGGCCGTCGAGCGGGAACACGTCGTCCGGGCCGACGCCGAGCTGCTTGCGCACGAACTCGACCAGGGACGGGGCCATGGTCTTGTTGACCGCCAGCCGGATCACCGAGCCGCGCCGGCGCCGCTTGAGGGCGGTCTCGAAGGTCTTGACCAGATCCTCCGCCTCCTCGTCGATCTCCATGTCGCTGTCCCGGATGACCCGGAACACCCCCTGCTCGCGCGCGACGAACCGGGGGAACAGGGTGCCGAGGAACATGCCGATCAGGTGCTCGAGCAGGACGAAGCGCACCGTGTCGCCGGGCAGCCGGACGAACCGCTCAAGTCGCCCCGGCAGCGGCACCAGGGCGTTCAGGTCGAGCCCCTCCTCGGGATTGACCAGCTCGAGGACCAGGCACAGGCCGAGATTCGGAATGAACGGAAAGGGATGCGCCGGGTCGACCGCCAGCGGGGTCAGCACCGGGAACACCTCGTCGAGGAACTTGCGCTCGAGCCAGGCCTTGTCCTCCGCCGCGAGGTCCTCGACGCCGCAGATGTGGATCCCCTCGCCGCCCAGCTCCTCGCGCAGCGCGCGCCAGCAGGCCTGCTGGTCCGCCATCAGGCGGGTCACCCGCCGGCTGACGGCGGCGAGCTGCTGGGCCGGCGTCAGCCCGTCCTGGCTGCGCCCGGAGACGCCCAGGGTCACCTGCGCCTTCAGGCCGGCCACGCGCACCATGTAGAACTCGTCCAGGTTCGAGGACGAGATCGACAGGAAGCGTACCCGTTCCAGCAAAGGGTGCGCGGTGTTCGAGGCTTCCTCGAGAACCCTCTGGTTGAAGTCGAGCCATGACAGCTCGCGGTTGATGAACCGGTCGGGCGACTCGGGCCCGATGGCGGCGATGTCGATGGGCTCGGCGAGGCTCACGCAGGCAGGCTCCGGCTCCCGGGGCAAGGGCCGCCGTGGCGGGCCCGTGGCGCGCCGGCGGCTCAAGCGGGCGCGGGCCCGCACGCCAGGATCATGGCGATCCGCCGACAGCCCCGCTATATAGACCGCTTTCGCCGCCCTTGGCCACGCCACCGACGCCGTCGAGCGCCCCGATCGATCATCCCGCCGCCCGTGCCCGGACGATGAAGAAGCTGTTCCTGCTTCGCCATGCCAAGTCGAGCTGGGAGCAGCCCGAGCTCGCCGACCATGAGCGGCCCCTCTCGCCGCGGGGCGAGCGCTCGGCCTTGGTCATGGGGCGCTACATGGCCCAGCGCCGGCTGATCCCGGACATCATCCTGTGCTCGACCGCCCGCCGCACCGTGGAGACCCGGCTGCTGACCCTGAGCCAGTGGCCCTCGGAGCCGCCCACGGAATTCGACAGAAAGCTGTATCTCTCGGGCGCCCGGGCCATCATGATGCGGCTCGCCCAGCTCGACGACACGCTGCGCTCGGCCATGGTGATCGGCCACAACCCGGATCTGCAGGACTTGACCCTTCGCCTGTCCGCCGGCAGCAACATGCCGCTGCGCAGCATCGCCGAGGCCAAGTTCCCGACGAGCGCGCTCGCCGTCCTGCACCTGCCGACCGACCGTTGGGCCGACGTCCTGCACCTGACCGGGATCCTGGTCGACCTGGAGACGCCGAAGAAGCTGGTGTAGCGCCCTCAGGCGAGCTCGGCGGCCCATGGCGGGTCGGCGCCGGGCCGGGCACAGGTCCGCGCGGCGGCCCGCGCCGCGAAGCCCGCGGCCTCCGTCCAGAAGGCCTCGTCGGCGCGGTCGAGCCGGGCCCGGTCGAGCGCCTCCGCGCGATGGAGCCAGGCGAGCAGGGCGCCCTGGAAGCTGTCCCCGGCGCCGACCGTGTCCGCGACGGCGGTCGGCACCGCGGGCACCGCCACGCGCTGCCGCGCGGTCGCGACGGTCGCGCCCGCCGGCCCGGCGGTGACGATGACCGCGGCCGGCCCCGAGCACCGCCAGCGCGCCGCCACCGCGTCGGGCGACTCACCGGGGCACAGCCAGGCGAGGTCGGCGGCGCTCACCTTGACCAGGTCGACCGAGGGCAGCCAGCGCTCGAGCCGGGCCCGGCAGGCGGCCCGATCCGGGACGAGGGCGGGCCGCAGGTTCGGGTCGAGGGTGATCAGGCGGCGGCCGGCCTCGCGCCGCATCAGCCCCTCCAAGGTGGCGCCAGCCGGCTCGACCATCACGGAGAAGGAGCCGAAATGCAGGCAGCGGATCGACGCCGGGAGATCGGCTGGCAGGTCCCCGGGCCCGAGCGCGCGGTCGGCCGCCCCTGTTCCGAAGAAGGCGTAGCGCGGCTCGCCGTCGGCGGCGACGGCCACGAAGGCCAGCGTCGACGGCTCCGGCCCGCGCCGGAGACACCCGGTGTCGACGCCGTTCGTTTCGAGCGCGCCGGCCAGCAGATCGCCGAACAGGTCGGTGGACACCCGGCCGAGGAACCCGGTGGGCGCCCCGAGCCGCGCCGCCGCGACGGCCACGTTGAACGGCGAGCCGCCGGGACGCGGACGAAACGCCGGGGCGCCGTCGCCGGCCGGCACCGGCAGGAAGTCGATCAGCGCCTCGCCGCAGGAGAGGATGGCCGGGCCGCTTGCGCTCACAGCGTTCCCGGATAGGCGCCGCCGTCGATCAGCCAGTTCTGGCCGGTGATGTAGCCGGCGTGCACGCTGCACAGAAAGGCGCAGGCGGCGCCGAGCTCCGCAGGGTCGCCGAAGCGGCGCGCCGGATTGGCGTGGCGCCGTGCCGCGCGCTCGTCGTCGAGCGAGCGACCGGAAAGGGCCGCCGCGCCGCGCAGGGTGGCCTCTAGGCGGTCGGTGTCGAACGGACCGGGCAGAAGATTGTTGATGGTGACGCCGCCGGCGATGGTCTGCCGCGCCAGCCCGGCGATGAACCCGGTCAGCCCGGCGCGGGCGCCGTTGGACAACCCCAGCGGCGCGATCGGCGCCTTCACCGCGGCCGAGGTGATGTTGACGATCCGGCCGAAGCCGCGTGCCGCCATGCCGTCGACCACCGCGCGAATCATCAGGATGGGCGCCAGCATATTGGCGTCGAGGGCGGCGATCCAGCGCTCCCGGTCCCAGTCGCGGAAGTCGCCCGGGGGCGGCCCGCCGGCATTGTTGACCAGGATGTCCGGCTCCGGGCACGCCGCCAGCGCCGCGGCCCGGCCGGCGTCGGTGGCGATGTCGCCCGGCGCGATCGCCACCGCGCGGCCGGTCTCCGTCCCGATCTCGGCCGCGGCGCGCTCGAGCCGCTCGGCATCGCGCCCGGTGATGGTGACGTCGACCCCTTCCCGCGCGAGCGCCAGCGCGCAGGCGCGGCCGAGCCCGCGGCTGGCGGCGCACACCAGCGCACGCCGTCCGTCGAGACCGAGATCCATCTCCGTCCCCTCCCTGCCCGCCTGGGCTCCGACTGGAGCGTTTCCGGTTCAGGTGGCATCGCCGGTGCCGATTCCGCGTCACGCGGAAACGCTCTAGGGGGCGCGGTCCGCCCCCGGCGCCTCGCCGCTCCGCAGCACCGCGCGGGCCAGCGGAACCGTCACCGTGCGCCGGCGCCCGACCAGGCTAGCCCGGTCGAGCCGCGACACCAAGCGCCGGGCGGCATCGCCGCTGCGCTCCATGCGCGGCACCAGGAACGCCAGCACCTCCGGGCCGGCCTCGAGCCGCCGGTCGGCCAGCAGCTTGACCAGCAGCTGGGCAAGCAGCGCGTCGTCCGGCTCGCCGAGAGCGACGAGCGGCGCCGCCCGCAGGCGCGAGGCCAGGTCGGGCAGGCGCACCGGCCAGCGTGCCGGCGGTGACCGGGCGGCCAGCAGCAGCCAGCCGGCGTCCTGGCCGATCGTGTTGATGAGATGGAAGAGGGCACGCTCGGCCGCCTCATGGCCGGCCACCCGGTCGGCCTCATCCAGCGCGAGCACCGGGGCCGCGCCGGGCCTCGGCGCCCCGGCGCCGGGCTCCAGCCCGGCGACCGACAGCGCGGCGGCGCCGCTGCGCGCCCGCCAGATCGACAGCAGATGGCTCTTGCCCGAGCCGGGCGGGCCATGCAGCACGAGCAGCCGGCCCGGCCAGCCGGCGGGCCAGCCGGTGACCCGGGCATGCGCCTCCCGGTTGGCGTCGGCGACCACGAAATCGGCGGCGCCCAGCGCCGGCGCCCATTCCAGAGCCAGCGGCAGCTGCCGGGCTCCCATGGGGTCGGGGCGGCTCGGGCCGCTCATTCCCCGGCTCCGGTGCGAGGGGCCGGGGGCGCCGACGGCGGCGGCTCGCGCGCCGGCTCGGCGAGCTCCGGCGCGGCCTCGATCTGCCGGGGCGTCAGCGTGGTGCCGCGGTAGAAGGGGCTGTTCTTGTACTGCCGGAGGGCGAAGCGCAGCAGCACCCCGATCACCGCGGCGACCGGCACCGCGATGAGCACGCCGGTGAACCCGAGCAGGCTGCCGCCGGCCATGAGCGCGAAGATCACCCAGACCGGATGAAGCCGCACCGAGCCGCCGACCATCCGGGGCGTCAGATAGTTGCCCTCAACGGTCTGGCCGAAGATGAAGATGCCGGCCACCACCAGCCACATCATCCAGCTGTCGTATTGGAGGACGGCCACGCCGACCGAGATGATGAAGCCGCCGAACCAGCCGACATAGGGGATGAAGGCGAGCAGCCCGGCGACCAGCCCGACGACGATGGCGAAGTCGAGGCCGACGATGGTCAGCGCCACGGCATAGAAGATGCCGAGGATCAGGCAGACCGAGCCCTGCCCGCGCAGGAAGCTGGACAGCGTCGCGTCCACCTCGTGGCCCAGCGCCCGGATGGTCGGCGCCGACTGGCGCGGCAGATACTCGTCGATGCTCGCCACCATGCGGTCCCAGTCCCGCAGCAGGAAGAAGGCGACCGCCGGGGTGACCACGAAGAAGGCGACGATGTCGAAGATCGCGAGCCCCCCGCGCAGCACGCTGCCGACCACCGAGCCGAGCCAGGACATCATCTGTGCCGCGAAGTCGCCGAACACCGAGTGGAGCTCCTCCAGACCGACCCGCGAGATGCGGCGCTGCGCGCTCTCGATGAGCGGGCCGAAGGTCTGGCGGAAGCTCTCCTGGTAGCTCGGCCAGGCCTCGACCAGCTGGGCCACCTGGCTGACCATCACCGGCGCCAGGACCAGCAGCAGCGCCAGGGCCAGCACCAGGAACACGGTCAGGACGATCAGCGCCCCAACGAGCCGCGGCAGGCGCCAGCGCTCCAGGCGGTCGACCAGCGGATCGAGGAAGTAGGCGATCGCGGCGCCGGCCAGGAACGGCGCCAGCATGCCGTGCAGGAGCCAGACGATCAGCCCGAACGCCGCCAGGCCGCCGATCCAGAAAAGCACGTGATGCCTGCGGGTCACGGGCGCCGCTCCACCTGCCTCGCGTGCCGCCTCACCCTGTCACCATACAGAAGTCCCGATGCCACCGTGGTCGCGGCCACCACCATGATGAGCGGCGTCACCAGCACGCCGGCCGCCGGCGCCACCCCGACGGCCGCCAGCGCGCACAGCACCAGCCCCATCTGGGAGGCCGTGCTCAGCTTGCCGAGGGTGGTCGGCGCGAGGTCGGCCTGCCGCGGCCGGCGCCACAGCAGGAGGCCCGCGGCGCCCAGGATCAGGGCGTCACGCCCGACCACCAGCAGGACGAGCCACACCGGCAGCACCGCCTGCCAGGCCAGAGCGGCGAAGGCTCCGGCCGCCAGCAGCTTGTCGGCGACCGGATCGAGCCGGGCCCCGAGGGCCGTCTGGGCGCCGAGCCGCCGGGCAAGGCCGCCGTCCACCGCGTCCGCCATCCCGGCCAGCAGCACGACCCAGAACGCGGCGTCCAGATCCCCGGCCAGGATCAGGCCGATACCGACCGGGGCGAGGCCGAGCCGCGCCAGCGTCACGATGTTCGGCAGATCGGCAATCCGCACGCACCCCATGGCCCTGCCTCCGGCCCCGCCATGACGCCGGCGCGCCGGCGCGCTCAGAAGCGGCTGCGCAACTCCAGCGCCTCCGTGCCCGGCACCAGGGCCAGCCCCTGACGCGCCAGGAGCGCCTGCAGCTGCTGCTGGTCGCCCGGGAAGAGGCGCACCACGGCCTCGTTCGGCGCCACCGACAGCACCTCCGCGGTGACGCTCGGCAGCCGCTCGAGCCGGCGCCGTGTGTCGAACCAGTCGGCGGCCTGCCCGATCGGCACCAGAACGGCCAGACCGGGCTGATCGGCTCCGTCGCCCGCCCCGCCCGGGACGGCCGCCGGGGCCGGCGGGGCGGCGGCGACCTCCGGCGGCCGCGCGGCGAAGGCGGTGTTCTCGAGGCGATCGGCGGTCTCGTCCACCGCGGCCCGCAGGGTCGCCGGATCATCCGCATCGCCCGGCACGGCGAAGACGCTGGTGATCGGGACGACCCCGGCATCGTACACATTGAGCGTGACGTTCAGCGTCCCGCTGGTGCTGTCGGCGATCGCGACGGCGGGAACCTCCGCCGCGTAGCGACTGCCCAGCGCCTCCAGCGCCGGCCGGCTACCGGACAGCGCCTCGTCGACGTCGACATCGGCGACATCGGCGAGATCGCCGAACGGCACCATGATGGTCACCGAGCGGCCGGCATCGGAGAAGTCCCGCCAGGCCTCGAACCACGGGTTCGGGCTGTCCCACAGGCGGGCTCCGGCGGCGCCGCGGAAGACCGGCAGCACCATGACCGCGCCGCCGCCGGTCGGCGCGGCGGCAGGCGGCGCGGCGGCGACCCCGCGCTGCTCCAGCAGGGCCTCCACCCGATCCTGGCGGAAGCTGTAGGTCAGCGTCGCGAGATAACGGCCCGGCCCGGTCCGCTCCTGCTCGACCTGGAAGCCGCGCAGCAGGTCGGCCAGGGTCTGCTCGTCCAGGGCGCCGGCATCGAGCTCTTGCGGCGGCACGCCCCGGCGCTCGAGCAGCCGGGCCAAAGCCTGGCGCTGGCCCTCGACGAAGGCCCGCTCCCGCGCCTCGGAGGCCGTGCCGGCCGTCACGTCGACCTCGACGCCGCGCACGGTGAAGGTCTCGCCGCCGCGCGGCTGGGCCGAGGCCGGCCCCCAGGCGAGCACGGACAGTAGGGCCACGGCCAGAAGGATCGGCACACGCATTTCCAAGGCAATCCGTTTTGGCTATCGTCCGGGGACACGAGGTCGCGTGGCCCGGCGCCGGATGGCCGACGACCGGTTCATGGCCTCGAGTCGAGTTATCTCTATAGGGCAAACCCGTCGGGGTCGCCATGTCCAGCCCGCCCCAGCCCCCGCCCTGGTCCGGCGGCGACGCCTATCGAGCCGCCGGCGTCGACGTGGATGCGGGCAACGCATTCGTCCGCGCGATCGGCCCGCTGGCGCGATCCACCGCCCGGCCGGGCGCCGCCGGCGAGCTGGGCGGCTTCGGCGCGGTCTTCGACCCGCGCGCCGCCGGCTACCGTGATCCGCTGCTGGTCGCCGCCACCGACGGCGTCGGCACCAAGCTCAAGCTCGCCGTCGCCACGGGCCGCCATGACACCGTCGGCATCGACCTCGTCGCGATGTGCGTGAACGACCTCGTCGTCCAAGGCGCCGAGCCCCTGTTCTTCCTCGACTACTTTGCCACCGGCCGGCTCGATGCAAGGGCCGCCCAGGAGGTCCTGGCCGGGATCGCGGCGGGCTGCCGCGCCGCCGGCTGCGCCCTGATCGGCGGCGAGACCGCGGAGATGCCCGGCCTCTACGCCGCCGGCGACTTCGATCTGGCCGGCTTCGCGGTCGGTGCCTGCGAGCGCGGCCGCCTGCTGACAGGCGAACGCGTCGCCGACGGCGACGTCCTCCTGGGTCTCGCCTCGACCGGCCTGCATTCGAACGGCTTCTCCCTCATCCGGGCGCTGCTCGACCGCGGCGGCCTCCCGCTCGACGGCCCCGCCCCGTTCGCGCCGGACCGTCGCCTGGGCGACGCCCTCCTGGAGCCGACCCGGATCTACGTCGCCGGCCTGCTGCCGCTGATCGCCGAGGGGGCGATCCATGCCCTGGCGCACATCACCGGCGGCGGCCTTCTGGAGAACATCCCGCGGGTGCTGCCGGCCGGCCTGCGGGCGCGGCTGGACGCGGCGCGCTGGCCGCTGCCGCCGGTCTTTCGATGGGCGCGCGGGGCCGGCTCGCTCAACGACCACGAACTCGCCCGCACGTTCAACTGCGGGATCGGCATGACGGCGGTGGTGCCGGCGGCCCGCGCCGAGGCCGTCGCGGGCGCGCTCGCCGACGCCGGCGAGACGGTCTTCACCATCGGCCGCGTCGAGACCGGCGGGCCGCCGCGGGTCGTCATCGACGGGAGCGCGGCGGCATGGGCCGGATGAGAGCGGCGGTGCTGATCTCCGGCCGCGGCAGCAACCTGAAGGCGCTGCTGGACGCCTGCGCCGGGCCGGGCTTCCCGGCCGAGATCGTCACCGTGCTGTCGGACAGCCCGGCCGCCGGCGGGCTCGCCTTCGCCCGCGAGGCCGGCGTGCCGGCCACGGTCATCGCCCGCGACGATTTCAGCGACCGCGCCGGATTCGAGTCCGCCCTCGACACGGCGGCGGCAGCGGCCGCCGCCGAGGTCCTCTGCCTGGCCGGGTTCATGCGGCTGCTCGGGGCACCCTTCCTGGACCGCTGGCCCGACCGGGTGATCAACATCCACCCCTCGCTGCTGCCCGCGTTCCGCGGTCTCGACACCCACGCCCGGGTTCTGGCGGCCGGCGCCCGGATCACCGGCTGCACCGTGCATTTCGTGCGGCCGGCCATGGACGCGGGCCCGATCATCATCCAGGCGGCGGTGCCCGTGCTGCCGACGGACGACGCCGGGACCCTGGCCGCGCGGGTGCTGACCGCCGAGCATCGCTGCTTTCCGACCGCCTTGCGCTGGCTTGCCGAGGGGCGCCTGCGGATCGACGACGAGCGCGTGGCCGTGGCCGGAGCCGAGCCGATGCCCAGCCCGGGGATGCTCGTGTCGCCTGGGTGCTGAGGCGGCGGCGGCCGTGCGACGGAAATCGCTTGTCAATCAAGCCGGGGGATTTTAACTGTCGGTCATCGCGAAATGAGGCGGGGCAGGGGAATGGCGGTCAACGACCGGCCCTCAGAGGAAGAGGAACTGATCGCCTCGAAGCGCGAGATGTGGTCGGGCTTCCTGCGGTTCAGCACCTACAGCATCGTCGGCATCGCACTCCTGCTGATCCTGCTCGCCATCTTCCTGCTCTAGGGTCTGTTGAGACTCACGAATTCATGGGAGTTCGAATCAGGACTCCATACGCGGCCTGAGTGTAATTCAAGCTTCGGATGGAACGATCCGTACTCACAGACGCCCAGTGGGCGAAGCCAGTGGGCGAAGCCAGTGGGCGAAGATGGAAAGATCGGTGCCCTCACCAACGCCCTTGGCACCCTCGTTCGCTTCGCGCTTCTGCCGGGCCATCGCTACGACACCCGGGGGCGTGCCGCCTCTGATTGACGGCCTCAGCGTCGAGGCGCTGATCGCCGACAAGGCCTTCGACAGCAACAGCGATGAATCTCAACAGACCCCGGAGCGTTTCCGCGTAACGTGGAATCGGCACCGATGCCACCTAACCCCGCAATGGCTTCAGGCTAACCGCAATGGCTCCAGGCGCGGTCACGGCCTCCGGGGATCGGCGCCACCGGCCCGGGGTCGAGCCTTGCACGGAGAGCGCTCGACCGGCGCGCGTCCATGACCCGCCCGCCTGCGCGGCCTCGATGCCATGCGCCGAAGGGGCCCTGTGCCGAAGGGGCCCTGTGCCGAAGGAGGTGAGTGTCCGGCCGGGGGACCCGGCCGGGCCTCGGGCGGTCAGCCGACGATGTCGATCTCGGAGAAGAAGAAGGCGATCTCCCGCGCCGCCGTCTCCGGGGCGTCCGACCCATGCACGGAGTTGGCCTCGATCGATTCCGCAAAGTCTTTGCGGATCGTGCCCGGCTCGGCGTTGGCCGGGTTGGTCGCGCCCATCACCTCCCGGTTCAGGTTGATGGCGTTCTCGGCCTCGAGCACCTGCACCACGACCGGTCCGGAGGTCATGAAGGTGCACAGGTCGTTGTAGAAGGCCCGCTCGGCATGCACCGCGTAGAACTGCTCCGCCTGCTTGCGGGACAGCTGGATGCGCCGCTGCGCGACGATGCGCAAACCGCGCTCCTCGAAACGGGCATTGATCTTGCCGGTGAGGTTGCGGCGGGTCGCGTCGGGCTTGATGATCGACAGCGTCCGTTCGACAGCCATGACGGAGGTCCTTCACCATCGGTGCGAGGAAGACGCGGCGTTATAATCGGGCCGACCCGCCGGGGCAACCGGCGCACGCCGCCCGCGGATGCCGCCCCCGCACCGAAGACCGGCTGGGAATCGGGCGCTATGCTGCAGATCAAGGATTTGACCTTTCGGCGGGGCGAGCGGGTGCTGCTGCACAACGCGACGGCCCAGGTGCCGCAGCGTCACAAGATCGGGCTTGTCGGCCCCAACGGCACCGGCAAGACGACCCTGCTCCGGCTGATCGCGGGTGAGCTCCAGCCCGATGCCGGCTGGATCGCCGTGCCTTCCTCATGGCGCGTGGCCACGGTCGCCCAGGACGCGCCGGACGACGAGACCAGCCTGCTCGACACGGTGGTGGCGGCGGACCGGGAGCGCGGCGCGCTGCTGCGCGAGGCCGAGAGCGCCACCGAGCCCGAGCGGATCGCCGAGATCCACACGCGCCTCGCCGACATCGACGCGCATGCCGCGCCGGCGCGGGCAGCCGCCGTGCTGTCGGGCCTCGGCTTCGACGAAGCGGCGCAGGAACGGCCGTGCCGGGCGCTGTCCGGCGGCATGCGCATGCGTGTGGCGCTGGCCGCGGTGCTGTTCCTCAAGCCCGAGCTCCTGCTCCTGGACGAGCCGACGAACCATCTCGACCTCGAGGCGTCGCTCTGGCTGGAGAGCTACCTCAGGGACTATCCCCATACCGTGCTCATCGTCAGCCATGACCGGGGGCTGCTCAACCGTGTGGTCGACACGACCCTGCACCTCGATCAGGGAAAGCTGGTCGTCTATGCCGGCGGCTATGACCAGTTCGAGCGGACCCGCCGGCTCAAGCTGGCGCATCTGCATGCCCTGCAGGCCAGGCAGGACGCCCAGCGCAAGCACCTGCAGGCCTTCGTCGACCGCTTCCGCTACAAGGCAAGCAAGGCGCGCCAAGCGCAAAGCCGCCTCAAGGCGATCGCCCGGATGGAGCCGATCCTGTCGGTCGTCGAGGAGCGGACGCCCAGCTTCCAGTTCCCCGAGCCCGAGCCCCTGTCGCCGCCGCTGATCACGCTCGAGGAGGGCTCGGTGGGCTACGGCGATCGGCCGGTGCTGACCCGGCTCGACCTGCGCCTCGACCACGAGGACCGCATCGCGCTGCTGGGCGCCAACGGCAACGGCAAGTCGACCCTCGCCCGGCTGCTCGCCGGCCGCCTGCGGCCGATGGCCGGCACGCTGCGGCGCTCCGCGAAGCTGAGGGTCGGCTACTTCGCGCAGCACCAGGCCGAGGAGCTCGAACTCGCCCGGACCGCGCTGGAGGAGGCGCAGGCCCGAATGCCGCGCGCCACCGAGGAGAAGATCCGCGCCCATCTGGGACGGTTCGGCTTCACCGCGGCCAAGGCCGAGACGCCCGTCGGCAGCCTGTCCGGGGGCGAGAAGGCGCGCCTGCTGCTGGCGATGATGAGCCGCGAGGCGCCGCACATCCTCTTGCTCGACGAGCCGACCAACCACCTCGACGTCGACAGCCGCCAGGCGCTGATCCAGGCGGTGAACGACTTCGCCGGGGCGGTGGTGCTGATCACGCACGACCCGCATCTCATCGAGCTGACGGCCGATCGGCTGTGGCTGGTCGCCGAGGGCACCTGCCGGCCCTTCGACGGGGATCTGGCCGACTACCGTCGCCATCTGGACGAGCAGCGACGCTCGGAGCGTCAGGCGAGCCGGACGGCCAAGGGGGAGCGCAAGGGGGCCGGCACGGCATCCAGCCGGCGCGATCAGCGGCGGGCCGCCGCCGAGACCCGCGCCACCCTGGCGCCGCTGCGGCGGGAGGCCGCCGATGCCGAGCGGCAGATGGCACGGCTCGAGCGCGAGAAGGAGCGGATCGAGCAGTGCCTTGCCGATCCAACCCTGTACAGCGGACCGCCCGAGCGGCTGACCGAGGCCCAGATCGCCCTCCACGAGGTGCAGTCCCGTCTGGCCGAGCAGGAGGAGCGATGGCTCGTGGCCCAGGAGCGCCTCGAGCAGGCCGATGGCGTCGGTGCCGACGGGGCGGCCTGACGCCGGCCAGGGCGTTTCCGCCCGACCCGGGATCGCCGATCCAGGCGGAAACGGGCTAGCGGGACGGCTCCGGCTCGACGAGCATGAAGCCAAGCCGAAGAGGCGGGTCGTCGGATGTCCCGTAGATCAGCGGCGCGCTCACGAAGCGCGGCTCGATCCCGTCGAGCGAGCGGCCGGCATGGCGTTCGGCCAGGGCCTTCAGCGCCGGCGTGGGCGCGTCGCCCCGGTCGGCCTGCCAGACGACGAGATCGCTTGCGCCGGCGGGACCGGCCAGGTGCGGGTATTGCACGACGCTGACATGGGCCGCCGGCAGATGCAGGGTCAGGTTCCCGCCAACGAGATTGCTGTCGGCGAAGATGCGGCCGCCGGCGAAGCCGGCGCGCTCGATCTGCTCGGCAAGGCTTCCGTAAGGGTGATTGAGATCGATGGGCGCGCCGAGCCTCGGCCCGGCGACGACGGACAGGCTCGGCCCGAGCAGCATGACCAGGGCGGCGACGGCGGCCAGCCGATAGAAGAGCCGTCGGCCGCGCCCGGCCAGCACGGGCGCCACATGGACCGCCACGGCGATCACCGCAGGGTACAGGATCGGCTGAAGCCAGCGGTCGCGCACGTCGGTGGCGCCGAAGCCGAGCACGGCCACCACGACCAGGGCCAGGGCGAGCACCGCGGTGCGCACAGCCCAGCGGCGGCCGGCCGGCCAGCCGTCATGAGCGCGGACGACCGGCTCGCGCAGCAGGCGCGGCAGCAGGGCCGCGGCGCCGACCACCGCCAGAAAGAGCGGCACATACTGGAAGAGAGCCTTGGCCAGCGCCACGGCCCCCTGGCCGGCCACCGCGAGAGGACCGCCACCCTCGTCCAGCTCGAACTTCCACAGCTCGCCGAAGGCACTGTCGGGATGGGCGGCCATCCAGGCGAGCCGGCCGGCGAGCGCGATCGCGAACGGGACGGCGGCCCAGACAAGCCGACGGTCCGCGAGCCGCGACCTGAGCGCTGGATCGATCAGCGCCGCGATCGCCATGGCCGCGAACGGAAACAGGAAGTTCGATTTCGACAGGACACCGGCGGCCAGGGCAACGCCCAGCAAGCCGGCCTGCCAGCGCGTGGGGCGTCGCAGGAACCGGGCGGCGGCAAGCATGCCGACCGCGGTGGCGGCGAGCACGGCCACGGTATGGGTCAGGTCGCGCTGGGCCTCCCACGCGTACGGCACAATGAACAGGAAAGAGAGCGCCGCCACCACGCCGGCACGCCGATCACGCAGGATGGTGGCCGTGGCATAGGCCGAGAGCACCAAGGTCGCCAGGAGCAGATTCTTGAGCAGCCAGACGGCGAGAACACCCTCGCCGAGGAGCGTGAACAGTCCGGCGAGGAGCCACGTGTAGAGCGGTCCCTGGGCGCCGTATCCCCACACCATCCAGTCGACATAAGAGGTGAGGATGATCTGCTCGGCCTGGTCGCGCCACACGGTCGGCGAGACCAGCGTCTGCAGCATCAGCTGCAGCCCGAAATAGACGATGACCGCCAGCGGCACGTGGCGCGCCAGACCCTCCGCCCGTTCCAGCCCCGACCGGCGCTCGCCGGCCGCCTCGAGGGGACGGCGGGAGGCCGCCTCAGCCCTCACCCGAAGCCTCCCGGCGCTGCTTCTCCCGCCACTGTCCGTGCTCCGTCTGCTGCCAGTAGGCCAGAGCGTGCCCTGCCGTCCGGTAGGCCCGCCAGCGCTCCCGCGCCGTGGCCACCGCCTCGGGATCCCGCCCGTCAAAGAGCTCGCACACCAGCGCATACTCCGCCACACGGTCGGACCGGGCCCCGTCCGTTAAAAAAAGGACGGTCGCGCCGTTTGGATTCTCGTCACGATCGGTCAGCCAGATCGGCTGCTCCTCGGCGTCTCCATCACGGCTCGTGCCGTGCGGGAGGAACGCGTTCGGCCGGTAGGTCCACAGGCCCGTGTCGAGCGCCTGCACGCGCTCGGCAGACCCGGCCATGACCACCGCACGCCAGCCGCGCTGATGGCATTTCTCCAGCAACTCCGGGAGCGCACGATCAAGATCCGTGCGCGTCAGATGATAGAAGCGGATCTCGCTCACGGTCGACCGCCGCGCCGGCGTTCGTGTCCGGCCGCCATGCCCGGCCGGTCAGCCGGCACGGACCGTCTCAGGCCCGGCTCTCGTAATGGTCGGCGATCAGGCGGTCGAGCAGACGGACACCGAAGCCGGTGCCGCCCCTGGGCGAGGTCGGAGAATCCTTCTTGCTCCAGGTCACGCCGGCGATGTCGAGATGCGCCCAGGGCACCTTGCCGACAAAGCGCTGCAGGAATTGCGCCCCGATGATCGCCCCGGCGTCGCGCGACCCGGCGACGTTGCGCACATCCGCGATATCGCTGTCGAGATCCCGGTCGTAGCTCTCGCCCAGCGGCAGGCGCCACACCTCCTCGCCGACCGCCGTGCCGGCCTCGCTCAGCCTCCGCGCGAGCTCGTCGTCGTTGGCGAACAGACCGGCGTGCTTGCCGCCGAGGGCGACGATCACGGCACCGGTCAAGGTCGCCAGATCGATCATGACCTGCGGCTTGCACCGGTCCTGGGCGTAGGTCAGGACATCGGCGAGAACCAGCCGTCCCTCGGCATCGGTGTTGATGACCTCGATCGTCTTGCCGGAGAGCGAGGTCACCACGTCGCCGGGGCGCTGGGCCCGGTCCGACGGCATGTTCTCGACCAGCCCGATCAGGCCGACGGCATGGACGCGCGCCCGGCGCCCGGCCAGGGCCTTCATCAGCCCGGTGACGGCGCCGGCCCCGCCCATGTCCCATTTCATGTCCTCCATCCCGCCGGCCGGCTTGATGGAGATGCCACCGGTGTCGAACGTCACGCCCTTGCCGATGATCGCCACGGGCGCTGCCGTCGAGCCCGCCGGCAGGCCGTTCCAGCGCATGACCACCACTTGGCTTGGAAAGGCCGACCCCTGCCCCACGGCCAGAAGCGCGCCCATGCCGATGTCGCGCAGCCGCTCCTCATCCAGAATCTCCACCTCGACGCCCAACGGCTCCAGCTCGTGGCTGCAGCGCTCCGCGAAGCTCCGTGGATGGAGCACGTTCGCCGGCTCGCTGACCAGATCCCGCGTCAGGATCACGCCGTCGGCCAAGCGGTCCAGGGGCTCGAAGGCCGTCCGCGCCGGCTCCGCCTTGTCCAGCAGGATCGCCAGCTCCCGCAGGCTCGGCTTCTTCTCCTCGGGCTCCTCGGTGCGGTAGCGGTCGAAACGGTAGCTGCCCACACGTGCGCCGAAGGCAAACTCAGCCGCCGCCTCGGCCGGATCGAGAGGGCTGCCCGGCGGCAGGTCCAGATGGATCGCGGCCTGGGTCTCGCCGAGGCGGTTGAAGGTGGTCATGAGTGAGCCGCCCAGTCGCTGCAGCACCAGGGCGTCCAGCTTCTCGGGCTCCCCAAGGCCGATCAGCAGCAGGCGGGAAGCCCGCAGGCCTGTGGGAAGCGGCAACGCCAGGCTCTGCTCCGGCTTGCCCTCGAAGCGTGGGTTCGCTTCCAGAATCCGCCCGATCAGGCCGTCCGTGCGGTCGTCGATCGCGGCGGCCGGAGCGGTCAGCACGCCGCCGGCGGCGACCCCGACGGCCAGCGTGCCGGTGTCGGGCTCGAATGGGCGGACGAATCGAATCTCCATGACGTCCCTCGACATCCCCGGTCGACGCGTGCATGCCGTGTGCGCGTCCTTCGGCCTTCACGACCGCGTGCCGCCGGCGCCTGCACGCGCTTTGCCTCGAGCCTGGTCCGACCATGCGGCCTGCCGGCTCCCGACGGCTCGAGGAGCGGCCGGCCGGACTAGGCGGACGGCGCGGATCCATGGTAGCAGCGGTCGTGGGAGTGTCACGAGCCTTCGGCCCGCATGAGGCCGATCGGCCCGGCATCGTGGTTGGCTGAATGACCCGCATGGACGCATATGTGGCGCGGCAGCTCGGGGTGACGACCCTGGTGGCCGGGGCCGTCCTGGTGTTCGCCGTCTGGCTTACCCAGTCGCTGCGTCTCATGGAGATCATCGTCGAAGGGTCGGCTCCCTTCGGCGTGTTTCTCCGACTGGTCTGCCTGGCCATGCCGGAGTTTCTGAGCGTCATCCTGCCGGTCGCGTTCGTGGCGGCGGTGCTGTTCACCTATCACCGATTGATCGGCGACAGCGAGCTCGTGGTGATGCGGGCTGCCGGCATGGGCCCGTTCGCTCTTGCCAAGCCGGCCCTCATCGTTGCCTTGGCGGTCACCGGCTTTGCCTATCTGCTCAATCTCTACCTGTGGCCTCTCGCCAGCCGCGAGTATCGCGATACGCGGGCCCTCATACAGTCGAGCTACGCGACGGTGCTGCTGCGGGACGGGCAATTCAACCAGGTCGACGATTCGATCACCGTCTATTTGCGGGAGACGCTGAGGACAGGCGAACTCCTCGGCGTGCTCATCCACGATTCGCGCAACCCGGAGCGCAGCGTCTCCATGATTGCGGAACGCGGGCTGCTCGTGCCCACGGAGGACGGGCCGCGCGTGGTCATGTTCAATGGTGTGCGGCAGCAGGTGGATCCCGAAGGAGAAATCGATCAGCTCTATTTTGAGCAGTATTCCATCGATCTCCGTGTGGTCGAGCCGGAGCTCCAGCAGCGCTGGCGCGAGCCTGACGAGCGCTTCGTCAGGGACCTGCTGTTCCCGGATCCGGAGGATCCGATCGATGTCCGCTCCTGGACCAGGCTCGTTTCCGATGGGCACTCGCGACTGGCATCCCCGTTATGGCTGCTCGGCTTCACGACGGTGGCGCTCGGCGTGCTGCTGACCGGCGAGTTCAGCCGCCGTCATCAGGGTCGCCGCGTCATGCTGGCCGCCGTCGCCATATTGGCCCTGCAGACGGTGTCGCAGTCCATGGGCAACATGAGCCGGGCGAACCTCTCGCTCTGGCCGTTCTTGTACGCGCTCCCGATCCTGGCGACGGCGACCGGCCTGCTGCTGATGCACCAGGGTGCCGCCTTCGGTCGTCGCCTGCAGGCGCTTCGGACGTTGCGACCCTCCTCGGGGTCGGCCGGTTAGGGCGCGGGGCATGGGCACGGGTCTGGGCACCCTCCTCGGCCGCTATGTCGGTCGGCAGTTCCTGTTCTGGTTCTTCACCGTCTTTGTCGTGCTTGGCGGGGTCATCTACCTGTTCGAGCTGGTCGAGGTGGTGCGGCAGACCAGCCGCAAGCCCGAGGTCGGCGCCGCCCTCGGGCTCAAGATCGCGGCGCTCAAACTGCCTCAGACGGTCAGCACGCTCTTCCACTTCACCGTGCTGTTCAGCGCCATGCTGACCTTTTGGCGGTTGACGCGCAGCCAGGAGCTGGTCGTCGCCCGGGCGGCCGGCGTGTCGGCATGGCAGTTCCTGAAGCCTGTCCTCGTGCTGGCGGCGGCCATCGGCCTGGGCAAGATCCTCATCTTCAATCCCGTCGCGTCCGCCCTGTTTCAGCACTACGAGCGACTGATCGACATCTACGTGCATGAGCAGAGCCAGCTGGCCGAGGTCTCCCGGGGCGGGCTGTGGCTGCGCCAGCTGGACGAGAACGGCATCGCCGTCATCCATGCCGAGGGGACGGACCCGAACGAGGTCCGCTTGAAGCAGGTGATCTTCTTCCTGTACGCACCGGACCATTCGTACAAGGGCCGCCTTGATGCCGAGACCGCGTCGCTACGGCCCGGATACTGGCATCTGAGATCGGTGAAGCTGAGCATCGGCGAGAAACCCTCCGAGCACCGGGCGGAGCACAGGCTGCCGACACCGCTCACACCCGACAGCATCCTGGACAGCTTTGCCGCTCCCGAGACGCTGTCCTTCTGGACCCTGCCGGAATTCATCCGGACCCTCGAGGCAACCGGCTTCTCGGCGCTTCAGCACCGGCTGCACTATCAGTCGCTGCTCGCCCAGCCGATATTGCTTCCCGCCATGGTGATGTTCGCCGCGGCCTTCTCGCTGCGCTTCACCCGGCGCGGCGGCGGCGTGCCGCTGGTCATCGCCGGCATCCTGACCGGATTCATGCTGTTCGTGCTGACCGACATCGTGCTGGCGCTCGGGCTGGCCGAGAGCATTCCACCCCTGCTCGCCGCCTGGGCGCCGGCCGGGATCGGCCTCCTGCTCGGCACGGCGCTGCTGCTCCACCTCGAGGACGGCTGAAGCATACCGCTTTGCTCGAATAAATCACCGACGGCGTTGCCATCAGGCCGTCACTTATGTCACCAATAAATAGCCGGGACTGCCAAGGGGTCTGCCCGGTGGCGGATCGCACGGAGTGATCGCTGGTAACATGCTATGAAGCGCTTGGTGTTCTTGACCGTGACGGTCTTCCTGATGATGGGATGGCCGCTTGGCCATGGCCAGCAGATTGAGCGAATCGCTGCCGTGGTCAATGAGGACGTCATCTCCCAGTCGGACGTCATCGCGCGGCTCCGTCTTGCCCTGCTCAGCTCGGGCCTCCAGCCGACCCAGGAGAACCAGAGGCGCCTGCTCCCGCAGGTGCTGCGCGGCCTCATCGACGAGAGTCTGCAGCAGCAGGAGGCGGAGCGTCTTGGCATCGAGGTGCCGCAAGCCGACGTGGACCGGGCGATCGAAGGGCTTGCAGCGCAGAACAACCTGACACGCGAGCAGTTCCTGAACGCTCTCGCGGAGAATCAGGTTCCTCTCAGCACCATAGAGGCTCAGGTCAGGACCAGCCTGGCATGGAACCGCCTGGTCGAGCGGCAGGTCCTGCCGGACGTCGATATCGGCGATGAGGAGATCGACGAGGTCATGGCGCGGCTCTCCGCCAACCGTGGCCTGCCCGAGTATCGGGTCTCGGAGATCTTCCTCGCCGTCGACGAGGCCCGGCGCGAAGCCGAGGTTCGTCAGTTCGCCGAGCAGCTGGTCGAGGAGATCCGCCAGGGCGCCCCGTTCCCGGCGGTCGCCCGGCAGTTCAGCCAATCGGCGGGGGCGGCCGCCGGCGGCGACCTCGGGTGGATCGTGCAGGGACAGCTGGCGCCGGAGCTCGACGAGGCGCTGTCGACCTTGGCTCCCGGGCAGGTCTCCGACCCGCTGCGCACGCTGGCGGGCTACCACATTCTGCTTCTGCGGGATCAGCGGCGTGCGGCCATGCCCGATCCGGATGACGCTGTGGTATCCTTGTACCGCGTGGCTTTGCCGCTGCCGCAGGAGCCGACGCGCCAGCAGCTCGAGCGCGCGGTGGCGGCGGCGCAGGACGTTCATCGGAACGTCGAGGGCTGCGAGGCGATGGCGCAGCGCGCCGAGCGGCTCGGGGTCGACCGGACCCTCGACGTCGGCACGGGCCGGATCGGCGATCTCCCCGGCGCTCTGGCGGAGATGGTGCGGGACCTGCCGGTGGGCGAGCCGACCGAGCCCGCCTTGCTGGCCGACGCCGTCGCGGTGTTCATGGTCTGCGAGCGTCGGGCCCCCGAAGCCGCGGCGCTCGATCGGAGCGACATCGCCAACGCGCTTGGACAGGAGCGGATGGACATGCTGGCCCGGCGTTATCTGCGCGATCTGCGCAACGCCGCCTTTATCGATATGCGGGTATGATGCCCGCATCGCTTGGGCCGGCGACCGGAACCCTCCCACCACGACAAGCGCTTGCGGTGACAATGGGCGAGCCCGCCGGCATCGGCGGAGAGATCGCTCTCGGGGCATGGTTGCGGAGGAGCCAGCGGGCGCTGGCGCCCTTCTTCGTGATCGACAGCCCGGACCGGCTCGAGCGCCTGGCCGACGAGCTCGGCTGGCCGGTTCCGATCCGACGCATCGAGGTGCCGGAGGCGGCGCCCGCGGTGTTCGATCAGGCTCTGCCGGTGCTGCCGCAGTCGCTTCCCGTGCCGGTGGAACCGGGACGGCCCGACCGCCGCGCCTCCGCGGCGGTGATCGAAAGCCTGAGGCGCGCGGCCGACCTTGCCATGGCAGGCCGGGCGGCGGGCATCGTCACCAATCCGGTCGAGCCGGACATCCTGACCGACGCCGGCCTCCCGGGCCGCTCGCAGGCCGGCTTCCTGGCGACCCTGGCGAACAAGAACGGCGGGGGCGAGCCGGTGGCCATGCTGGTCAGCCCCGAGCTCAGGGTGGTGCCGGTGACCAACCATCTGCCGCTCCGCGAGGCCGCCTCGACCCTGTCCCGTGACGCCATCATCCGCTGCGCGGTCACCGTGGTCCGGGCCTTGCAGCGTGACTTTGGCATAGGATCACCGCGACTGTCCGTCGCCGGGCTCAATCCGGAAGCCGGCAACAGCGGCGCCCTCGGGCGCGAGGAGATCGACATCATCGAGCCGGCGGTCAAGGCGCTGAAGCGCCAAGGGCTGGCCGTCGATGGGCCTCACCCGGCCGATTCCCTGTTTCATCCCCGGGCGCGGGCCGGCTTCGACGCCGCGCTTTGCATGTATCACGATCAGGCGCAAATCCCCTTGAAGACCCTGGATTTCGAGCGCCGGGTCAAGGTGAGCCTGGGGCTGCCCGTCGTCCGCACCTCGCCCGACCACGGCACGGCGCTGGCCATCGCGGGCAAGGGCATCGCCACCGTCGACAGCTTCATCGAGGCTCTGAGGCTGGCCGATCGGATGGCCGCCAACCGCGCGCGCCGCATGGCCTCCACCTGAGGAGCTCCGCCCATCGAGGCCCCGCCTCTTCGCGAGGTCATCGCCCGCCACGGCCTGATGGCGCGACGGGCGCTCGGCCAGCACTTCCTGCTGGATCTCAACCTGACGGCCCGGATCGCCCGTGCCGCGAGACCTCTGGCCGGTGTCCACGTGATCGAGGTGGGACCGGGCCCGGGCGGATTGACCCGGGCCCTCCTGGCGACCGAGGCATCGGAGGTGATCGCGGTCGAGAAGGATCCGCGCTGCGTGGCCGCTCTGGCCGACCTGGCCGCAGCCTCGGCCGGCCGCCTGCACGTCCTGCCGGCGGACGCCCTCGACCTTGACGTCACCACACTGTGCGGAACGCCGCGCGCCATCGTCGCCAATCTCCCCTTCAACGTCGCGACGCCGCTGCTGATCGGCTGGCTGAGGCAGGCGCAGGCCTTCGAACGGCTGGTGCTCATGTTCCAGAGGGAGGTGGCGGACAGGCTGAGCGCGGCGCCGGGGTCGAAGGCCTACGGCCGCCTGTCGGTCCTGGCGCAGTGGCGCGCCAAGGTCGACAGGCTTTTCACGGTGCCGGCGCGGGCCTTCACCCCGTCGCCGAAGGTGGACTCCGCTGTGGTGCTGATGGAGCCTCATGAGAGCCCGCTCGAGGCCGACTGGACGGCGATGCAGCAGGTCACCGCCGCCGCCTTCGGCCAACGCCGCAAGATGCTGCGGCAAAGCCTGAAGGTGCTGCCCCATGCCGAGGCCCTGATGGCCGAGGCGGGGCTGGCGCCGACCGACCGGGCCGAGGACGTCGACATCGCCGGCTTCGCCTCCCTGGCTCGGGCGCTGGACGGCCGGCGCCGGCAGGACCTCGACGAGAAGCCGCCCGCAGGTCCCCGGTGATCCGCTACAGCCCCTGCTGGACCCTTTGGACGAAGTCGAAAAGACCGACCTGCCGCTCGCGCCGCAGCCGCTCCGCCTCCAGGATGGCGGCCACTTGCCGGACGCTCCGCTCCGTGTCCTCGTTCACGACGATGTAGTCGTATTCTCGCCAGTGGTTCATCTCGGCCGCCGCTGCCGCCATGCGCCGTTGAATGACCTCATGGCTGTCCTGGGCGCGGGCATGAAGGCGCCGCTCCAGCTCCGCGGCGTCCGGAGGCAGGATGAAGACGCTGACCAGATCCTCCCGCGCCGTCTCGCCGATCTGCTGGGTTCCCTGCCAATCGATATCGAAGAGCACGTCCCGGCCGCTCGACAGGGTGTCCATCACCGGTCCGCGCGGCGTGCCGTAGAAGTGATCGAAGACGCGGGCGTGCTCCAGCAGCTCCCCGGCCTCGACCCGTTGCTGGTACTCCTGCAGGCCGATGAAGTGATAGTCGCGGCCATCGACCTCGTCCGGGCGCATGGCGCGCGTGGTGACCGACACTGACATCTGGAGATCGTCGAACCGGTCCAGAAGCAGTCGGGAAATCGTCGTCTTGCCGGCGCCCGACGGAGACGAGAGCACCAGCATCAGCCCGCGCCGACGTATGCCGGTCCTGGTCTCGCTTTCGAGGGCGCTGTCGGCTCGCCCGCTCATTCGATGTTCTGCACCTGCTCGCGGAACTGCTCGATCGTGGCCTTCAGCTCGAGGCCGACGCGGGTCAGCTCGACATCCGGGGACTTGGCGCACAAGGTGTTGGCCTCCCGATTGAACTCCTGGCAGAGGAAGTCAAGCCGCCGCCCGATCGCGCCTCCTTCGGTGAGCCGCTGTTGTGCCTGCGATAGGTGGGCCGACAGGCGGTCCAGTTCCTCACGCACGTCGGACTTGCCAACCAGGACGGCCGCTTCCTGGGCCAGACGCTCCTCCGAGAGCGCGGACGCATTCTCCAGAAGCGTTGCAAGGCTGGCTCGAAGACGCTCCTTGAGCGCCGCCGGCTGCGCGGCCGCGTGCGCGGTCGCCTCCGTCACCAGCTCGACCATCCGGTCAAGCTGGCCCCGGAGGAGCGGCAGCAGCCGCGCCCCTTCCTCCCGACGAGCGTCCGCCAGCGCATCGAGGGCGGCGGAAAGCCCGGTCCCGACCGCCGTCTCAAGAGCCGAGCGACCCTCTTCGTCCGTCTCGTCGTCGGTCTCGATCACCCCGCGCAGCCCGAGCAGGCCGTCCGCGCGCGGCGGCGCGCAGCCCCGGCCTTCGAGTTCGCGAGCCAGCTCGATCATTTTGTCCAGAAAGGCCCGGTTGATCCGAACGCCGCCGGCCGCGGCCTCGCGGCTGACGCCGAGCTGCACGGTCACATTGCCGCGCCGGATGCGTCGGCCGATTTCCGCCCTGGCGGCGGCGTCGAGCCGCTCGAAGCCGGCCGGCAGCCGGCACCGGACATCGAGCGAGCGGCCGTTCACGCTGCGCGCCTCCCAGCTCCAGGAGAAGCCGCCGACGGTGCCGTCGCTTCGGGAGAAGCCGGTCATGCTGGCGATGCCCGCCTCCGGCGGAGCGACATCGGCCGGGCCACCATGGGAGCCGGTCAAACGAAGGACCTCCTCAGATCCGGCCGGGGTCGAGCCAGGGCGAACATCCGGCTGACGGGCGCCGGGCGTTCGAGACCCCGGGCTTATATCCGTCGGTCGCACACGGCGACAACCCGGTTTGACGGGGCCGCTTTGACGGGGCCGCTTTGACGGGGCCGCTTTGACGGGGCCGGGTTGACGGGGCCGGGTTGACGGGGCCGGTTTGGCCTCGCCGGTTTGGCGTGGTGGCCGGTCCGCAGGCTCGCGGCCCGAAAGGCTCGGGAAACCCATGCTGCCAGCCGATGCGGACGGCAGCCTTGGCGCGAACACCCGCAATCTTATTCTAAGTCGATCGAAATTTATGACCAACAAAGGATCGGACCTTTCGAGCCAATGAACGTCGAGTGAACAAACCGTGGATTTCCGAGTCGTTGTCGTTTATGATCAAATAATGACACGGATTGCGTCGTATCCTCGAGCCGATCATGGCGCCGAGGTGAGGGGCATGCGCCTTGCTGTGCGCTTGGCCGCTCAAGAATTCATGATCATGGTGCTCTGGATGACGAGCCTCCTGGGGCTCCTGGTGCTCGGCCATGGCCTCATGGGCTAGAGCGCTTCCGGCTCAAGGAGCATCGCCGGCTCGCTCCCCCGCCCGGCCACCCGACGCCAGCATGCTCAGGCTGGCCGGGCGGGGGCCCGGGCCGGCGCCGAGTCCCCGTCACGCGGAACCGTGCTAGGGCGCGCCACGCGACATTCCGGTTTGCGTCAGTTGGCCAGCTGCCGCTCCTCACGGCGGAGACGCTGCCATCGCGCGACATTGCGATTATGCTCGGTGAGCGTCCGGGCGAACGCGTGGCCGCCATTGCCATCGGCGACGAAGTAGAGATAGTCGGTTCGCTCGGGTCGGGTCACGGCCTCCAGCGCCGCCAGGCCCGGATTGGCAATGGGCGTCGGCGGCAGACCGGGATTCCGGTAGGTGTTGTGGGGCGCGTCGACCTGCCAGTCGCTTCTCAGCAGTTCCCGGCCGAGCGGCCTCTCGCCACGGGTCAACGCATAGATGACCGTCGGATCGGACTGGAGGGGCATGCCGCGCTCAAGCCGATTGATGAAGACACCGGCGACGCGCGCGCGCTCGCCGGCGAGGCCCGTCTCCTTCTCGACGATCGAGGCCAGGATGACCGCCTCCTCGGCCGACTCGAGCGGCAGGCCGTCCGTCCGGTCCGCCCAGCGTTTCGCCACGGCATCGCGCATGGCGGCCTGCATGCGCTCGATCACCTCCTGGCGGCTCTCGCCCCGGCTGAAGGCGTAGGTTTCCGGCAGGAGGCTGCCTTCCGGTGGAACGCGCTCAATCTCCCCGCTGAGCAGCGGCTCGGCCTGAATCAGCGCCGCCACCTCGGCGGAGGTAAGGCCTTCGGGGACCGTGACGGTATGGACCACAGTGCGGCCGCTCTCCAGAATGGCCATGGCGTCACGGGCGCTGACACCGGCTGGAAAGGCGAACTCGCCGGCCTGCAGGCCGCCATCGTGGCCGCTGATGGTCACCCCGGCCACAAACAGCCACCGATCCTCGATTACATCGGCCTGCTCGAGCCGATCGGCGATCGAGGCCAAGCCGAGCCCGCGCGGCACCAGCACGACCGTTTCCCGCTCGAGCGGGCCGGGCTTCTCGAACAGCCAGAACAGATAGCCGACCCCGGCCGCGCCCAGCAGCAGCAGCGCGGTCAGCGCCGCGAAGAGGCTGCCAAGACGACCGACCATGCGGCTACCGGAACCCTCTCAGGATCAGGCTCGCATTGGTGCCGCCGAAGCCGAAGCTGTTCGAGAGGGTCACGTGCACGGGCCGCTCGCGCGCCCGCCCCGGCACGAGATCGACATCGGTGCAGCTTTCGGACGGCCGCTCCAGGTTCAGGGTCGGCGGCACGACCTGATCGCGAATGGCCAGGGTGCAGAAGATGGTCTCGACCGCCCCGGCAGCGCCGAGCAGATGGCCGATCGCCGACTTCGTCGAGGACATCGAGACGGTCTCGATGGCCGGGCCGAACAGCCGCTTGACGGCGTTGAGCTCGATCTCGTCGCCCACCGGGGTCGAGGTGCCATGGGCATTGATGTAGTCGACGGCGGAGGGATCGAGCCCGGCCCGCTTGAGCGCGGCGCGCATCGCCCGAAAGCCGCCGTTGCCGTCCTCCGGCGGAGCCGTGATGTGGAAGGCATCGCCCGACAGCCCGTAGGCCACCACCTCGGCGTAGATCCGGGCGCCGCGCCGGCGGGCGTGCTCCAGCTCCTCGAGCACCACGACGCCGGCACCCTCGGACATGACGAAGCCGTCGCGCCCCTCGTCATACGGGCGGGACGCGCGCTCGGGCGTGTCGTTGTAGCCGGTCGACAGCGCGCGCGCGGCACAGAAGCCGCCCACGCCGAGGCGGGTCACCGGCGCCTCGGAGCCGCCGGCGACCATGACATCCGCATCATCCCACTGGATCAGCCGAGCCGCGTCGCCGATCGCGTGGGCACCGGTCGAGCAGGCGGTGACGACGGCGTGGTTCGGTCCCTTGAAGCCATAGCGGATCGAGACCTGCCCGGACGCCAGATTGATCAGCGCGGCCGGAATGAAGAAGGGCGACAGGCGGCGCGGCCCGCGCTCCTTCACCGTCACCGCGCCGTCGGCGATCCACTGCAGGCCACCAATGCCGGAGCCGATCATGACGCCAGTGCGCTCCCGCGCCTCATCGCCGTCCGGCTGCCAGCCGCTGTCCTCGATGGCCTCCTGCGCGGCCGCCATGGCGAAGACGATGAACTCGTCGTTCTTCCGCTGCTCCTTGGGCGGCATGTAGCGGTCGGGGTCGTAAGCGCCCTCGACCGCCGGGTCGCGCGGGATCAGCCCGGCGATCCGGCTCGGCAGGTCGGCGGTCTCAAATCGGTCGATCGCGACGATGCCGCTGTGCCCGCCGATCAGGCGTCGCCAATTCACCGGCACGCCCGCCCCGAGCGGTGTCACCATTCCAAGGCCGGTGATCACGACCCGTCGCATGTCACCTCACTCAATGTCTGGAAAAACCCTGCCGGACGGCTCTGGAACACCCCTGCCGGACGGCCTCACCGGCCGGGGCACGAGCCGGGCGCAGGCCGCGACCGCGACCTCAGCCGGCGGTGTGCTCGGTGATGAAATCGATGGCGTCCTTGACCGTCCTGATCTTCTCGGCCGCCTCGTCCGGGATCTCGCAGCCGAACTCCTCCTCAAACGCCATGACCAGCTCGACAGTGTCGAGACTGTCCGCGCCCAGATCGTCGACGAAGACCGCGGACTCGGTGACCCGTGCCTCCTCGACACCAAGGTGGTCGACGACGATCTTCTTAACGCGATCGGCGATGTCGCTCATCAGTTCTTGCCTTTCAATGCGGATGCTTTCTTGATGCGCGGCTCCGGCACGCGCCCCCGGGAGACACGCGCGCGTCACATAACATAGCCCCGAACGCCGTGCCAGCGCTGCCCATTCCGGCCCGATCCGCGCGGTGGCGTCAGAACATGGCCATACCGCCATTAATGTGCAACGTCTGCCCGGTGATGTAGCATGCCTCCTCGCTGGCCAGGAACACCACGCCGGCGGCCACGTCCCGGGGCTGCCCGAAGCGGGCCAGCGGCACCGCGGTCCGGGCCCGCTCGCGGACGTCCTCGGGCAGGCTCTCCGTCATCGCGCTCTCGATGAATCCAGGCGCGACGCAGTTGGCGGTGATGTTGCGGCTCGCCAGTTCCGCGGCCAGCGAGCGCATCATTCCGGCGAGCCCGGCCTTGCTGGCGGCATAGTTCGCCTGCCCGGGATTGCCGATGAAGCCGATGATCGACGACACCCCGATGATCCGCCCCCAGCGCCGGCGCATCATGCCCCGCAGCGTCGCCCGGGCGCAGCGGAACGAGGACAGAAGGTTGACCTCGAGGACGGCCAAAAACTCCTCGTCCTTCATGCGCATGGCCAGGTTGTCGCGGGTGATGCCGGCATTGTTGACGAGGATGTCCACCTTGCCCATCGCCGTCTCGGCCGCCTTGACGACGGTCTCGGCGCCATCCGGCGTGGCCAGGTCGCCCGGGGTGACGTGCGCCCGGTCGCCCAGCGCCGCGGCGAGGTCGGCGAGGTGACCTTCCCGCGTGCCGGAAAGGGCCACATCGGCGCCGGCCCGGTGCAAGGCCTCGGCGATGGCCTTGCCGATATCGCCCGTGGCGCCGGTCACCAGGGCCGCCTTGCCGGTCAGATCGAACATCGGATGACTCAGAGCTCCGTGGTGATGGCTTCCAGGAAGGCGTCGACCTCGGCCGGGGTGTGCAGGGCACGGGCGGCGAGGCCGCGGTCGATCCGCCTGGTCAGCCCGGTGAGCACGCGGCCGGCGCCGAGCTCGACCACCTCCGTGATCCCGCGGTCCCGCATCTCGAGGATGCTCTCGCGCCAGCGCACCCGGGACGTGACCTGCCGGACCAGGAGCGACCGGATCTCCGACACGTCGTCGGTCGGCTCGGCGGTGACATTGGCGATGATCGGCACCGAGGGCTCGCGGAGGTCGGCGTGCTCGAGCGCCTCGGCCATGACCTCGCCGGCCGGTGCCATCAGCGGGCAATGAAAGGGCGCGCTGACCGCCAGCATGACGCTGCGCCGCGCGCCGCGCTCCGCCGCCAGCGCCAGCGCCCGGCGGATCGACGGCGCGTGACCGCTGATGACCACCTGGCCGGGCGCGTTGTCGTTGGCGACGGCGCACACCTCTCCGGCGTGCGCCGCATCGCCGACGATGGCCTGAGCCGCCTCCAGATCCGCGTTGAACAGCGCGGCCATGCCGCCCTCGCCCACGGGCACGGCCGCCTGCATGGCACGGCCGCGGCGCCGCAGGAGCCGCGCCGCCTCGCCTGCCGACAGGGAGCGGACCGCGGCCAGGGCCGAGTACTCACCCAGGCTGTGTCCGGCGACATGGGTCGCCAGCTCGGTCAGCGGGCGCCCGGCCGCGTGCTCGAGGACCCGGGCCACGGCCAGCGAGACCGCCATGAGCGCCGGCTGGGCGTTCTCGGTGAGCGTCAGCGCCTCGGCATCGCCCTCGAACATGAGGCCGGACAGGTCCTGGTCGAGCGCATCGTCGACCTCCTCGAAGACGGCGCGGGCAACCGCCGAGCGGGCCGCCAGCTCCCGGCCCATTCCCACGGCCTGGCTGCCCTGCCCGGGGAACACGAAGGCGCGAGCCATGCTACCAACCTTGGACGACAGGTACGAAAGAGAGACGCGCACTCATAGAGGTCGGCTCGCCGAAGTCAAGCCGCCCGGTGGACGCCGCCGCCCCCCCGGTCCACCACCGCGCGGCCGGCAGCCCGCCGCTCTCCCCTTATCCGGACGACAGCAGGCGGTCGGCCAGGGTTGCCAGGGTGCGGCGGAACGGCTCGGTGCTCTGCAGGCCGCGGGAGACCACGAGGGCGCCCTGCAGGTCGATCACGGCGTCCTCGGCCCGGCGCGCGGCGAGGTCCCGCTCGACACCCGTCTCCGCCACCACCTCGGCCAGCTGATCGATGAATCCGAGGATCAGCCGCCGCACATAGGCATGAAGGGGCCCGCCGTAATCGCTCACCGCGAACAACTCGAGTAGACAGGCGGCCCGCCCGTGGTGGTAATAACGGTCCAAGGCCTTGGCCATGCGCTCCAGGCGACTCCGAGGCGGACCCGGCGCCCGCAAAGGCTCGAACACGTGCTGCAGAAACCAGGCGTGGGCATGGCCGAGCACGGCCTGGGCCATGTCCGGCTTGCCGTTGGGAAACGCCGTCCGCAGCGCCGAGGGCGGCAGGCGGGTGGCCTCGGACAGGCGATCGAGGCTGGTGCCGTCATAGCCGTACTGGCGGAACACATCCGCGATGCGCTCAACCAGCTCAGGGCTCGGTGAGGCCGGCATGGTCATGGCAAGATCCCTCCGCTCGTCCGTGTCTGACCGCGATGTTGCGGCGCATGTGGGACTACGATCCAAGTCCCCAAGCACCGCTCCGGCACGCTCACGAGCCGGGGCTCTCGCAAGACCTTGGAATCGCCTCATCCCCTTCGGCACCAAGGCGCTTCACGTTTCCGTGGTTCACGAAGTCGTAGGATCTATAGCCAGCTCATGGACCGTGTGACCCGTTTGAGCGAGGGCTGCCGCCGGCGGCCCTGGCTCGTGCTGATCGTGGCGCTCGCCGCTGCCGTCGTCTCCATCCTGCATGCCCGCGCCGAGCTGGCGATCAACACGGCCACCACCGACCTGCTGTCGCGCTCGCTGCCCTTCCGCCAGCATTCGCTCGACTACAAGGACGCCTTCCCGCGCTTCGCGGACCAGATCGTGGTCATCGTCGACGGCCGGACGCCGGAGCTGGCCGACGCCGCGGCGGAGCTGCTGGCCGCGCGCATGGCCGGGCAGCCGAGCCTGTCGGACGTCTACTCGCCGGCCGAGGATCCGTTCTTCCAACGCAACGGCTTCCTCTTCCTCGACGCCGCGGCGCTCGAGGACCTCCTGCTGCGGCTGAGCGAGGCGCAGCCGTTCCTGGCGGCGCTCGACGCCGATCCGAGCGTGCGCGGCCTGTTCGGGCTGCTCGGCCGCTCGCTGCAGGCGGCCGAGGAGGGGCAGATGCCCGCCGGGCGGCTGGTCCCGCTCCTGGACGCGATCGCCGACACGGTGGCCGCCCGGGCCGAGGGCGAGGATGCCTGGCTGTCCTGGGCGAGCCAGCTCGGCGGCGACGACCTCATGCTCCAGGACGAGCGCCGGCTGGTGCTCGCGCAGCCGCGGCTCGACGACGGCAGCCTGGCCCGGGCGCGCGCCTCGATCGATGCGATCGAGGAGATCGTTGCGGCACACCCGCTCGAACTGCAGCAACGGGCGCAGGTGCAGATCACCGGCGCGCCGGTGCTGCGCCAGCAGGAGCTCGAGACGGTCCGTGCCGGGGCCGGCATCGCCGGGGTCGTGTCGTTGCTGCTGGTCACGGGCATCCTCGGCCTCGGGGTGCGGTCGCCGGCGATGATCCTTGCCGTCATGGTGACGCTGGTGCTCGGGCTCGTCGTCACCCTCGGCCTGGCCACCCTGACGGTCGGCCAGCTCAACCTGATCTCGGTCGCCTTCGCCGTCCTGTTCATCGGGCTTGCCGTCGACTTCGGGATCCATCTCGGCCTGCGCTTCCGGGAGGAGCGGCGTCTCGGCGGCGGGGCCGGCGACGACCGGCCGGCGCCGGCCTGGCGCCGCAGCGTCGAGGGGGCCGGACCGGCCCTGGCGCTGGCGGCGCTGTGCGCGGCAATCGGCTTCCTGTCGTTCCTGCCGACCGACTATCGCGGCCTCGCCGAGCTCGGCATCATCTCGGCGATCGGCATGGGCGTGGCGCTCCTGGCCAGCCTCACCGTGTTCCCGGCGCTGATCGGCCTGCTGCCCATGCGCCCTCAGCGGACGGCGCCGGGCGCCGCGGCGGAGGGCCCGCTGGCGCGCCTCATCCGGCGCCGTGCCGGCCTCATCGCCGGGGTCGCGGCGCTGAGCGCGCTCGGCGCCGCCATCGCCGCCCCGCAGGCCCGCATCGACGTCAATCCGATCAACCTGCAGGACCCGACCCTGCCGGCGGTCCAGGCGTTTCAGGACCTGCTTGAGGAGGAGCGCGGCAACCCCTATGCCATCAATGTCCTGACGCAGGACCTCGCCGAGGCGCGGGCGCTCGAGGACGCGCTGACCGGTCTGCCGCAAGTCGGCGCGACCATGACGGTGGCCGACTTCGTGCCGGCCGAGCAGGACCTCAAGCTCGAGCTGATCGACGAGCTGTCCCTGGTGCTGGCCTTCCTGGGCCGGCCGGCCGCCGCGGCGCCGCCGCCCGCCGCGGCGGCGCGCCGGCAGGCCCTCAGCGACCTGCACGCCGACCTCGCCGCCCATCTGGGCCGGGCGCCGGCGGACCGGCCGCTCACCGTCGCGGCCGAGGATCTGGCTCGCGCGCTCGACGACTACCTGGAGCGGGCCGCCGACAGCCCGGCGGCGCTCGAGGCGCTCGACCAGGCCCTGGTCAGCGGCCTCGTCTCCTGGCTCGACCGGCTGCGCGACGCGCTCGCGGCCGACCTCGTCACGCTGGACGATCTGCCCGACAGCGTGACCTCCCGCTGGGTCAGCGAGGACGGCCGCTACCGGGTCGAGGTGAACCCGGCCGTGGAGCTCGACGACACGGCGGCCATGCGCGCCTTCGCCGAGCCGATCCTGGAGCGCGCGCCGACCGCGACCGGCGCGCCCATCGCGGTCACCGAGGCCGGCTCGGTGGTCCTGGAGGCGTTCCTCACGGCCACGGTGATCGCCGTCCTCGCGGTGATCGTCGTCCTGACCGTCGTGCTGCGCCGGCCGGCCGCGGCCGCCCTGACCGTCGCCCCGCTGTTCCTGGCCGCGCTGTGGACCGTGGCCGTGGCGGCGCTGTTCGACATCCCGTTCAACTTCGCCAACGTCATCGTCCTGCCGCTGCTGTTCGGCCTCGGCGCAAGCAGCAGCATCCACATGGTGATCCGCCAGCGACGGACGCCGGACCGCGACGTCCTCGGGACCTCGACGCCGCGGGCGGTGCTGCTGAGCGCGCTCACCACCGTGGCCTCGTTCGGCAGCCTGACCCTCTCGCCGCACCAGGGCATGGCCTCCATGGGGCTGCTCCTGACCATCGCCATCGCCATGACGCTGGCGGCCGCGCTGGTCGTGCTGCCGAGCCTCATGAGCCTCGCCGGCCGCCGCTACGGGCGCCACGGTCGGACGACAGCGCCGGCAGAGGCCGAGTGACCAGCCCCTGGGCGACGAGCCAGCGGACCTGGGCTTCGAGCGACCGCTCCACCGGGGTCTGCGGCAGGCCGAGCTCGGCCACCGCCTTGCCGCTGTCGAAGCTCACGTCCCGCCGGGCGAGCCGCACGCCGGTCAGCGACGCGGTCGGCGGCCGGCCCGAGACGCGGCGCGCCCAGGCCTCCTCGACGGTGGCGGCCGCCCGCGCCACCGCGTAGGGCACCCGGCGGCGCGGCATGGCAACGCCGGTGACGGCGGCCAGCGTGTCGAGGATCCCGGACAGCCGGCGGTTCTCGTGGCCGAGCAGATAGCGCTCGCCCGGCCGGCCCCGGTCGTGCGCCGCCAAGTGGCCGGCCGCCACGTCGCCCACGTCGATCAGGTTGAGCCGGCACTCGAGATAGGCGGGCGTGGCGCCGTTGACGAGGTCGAGCACCATGCGGGTCGGCGCGGTCAGCCGGCGGTCGCCGGGGCCGACCGGCACCGTCGGCAGCACGATCACCACCGGCAGCCCGGCGGCGGCCGCGGCGCGCGCCGCCCGCTCGGCCCGGTGCTTGGAGCGCGGATAGGGACCGAGCATCTCCGCCTCCGTCGGCGAGGCCGTCTCGTCCAGGCGCGCCGGCGCCGACCCCTGGCCCCGGCCGACCAGGATGGTGGCGCTGCCGGTATAGACCACGCGCTCGACGCCGGCGCGCGCGGCCTCCTCAAGGACCGTCACCGTGCCGACGTGGTTGACCCGCTCAAAATCCGCGGAGTCGCGCGCCCAAAGGTGCGCGTTCGCCGCCAGGTGATAGACCGAGCGCACGCCGGCCATGGCCGCGCGCACCGGCTCGGCGTCGGTGACCGAGCCCGCGCGGACCTCGACCGAGGCGGGCAGCCCGGCCGGGACCGCGGCGTCGAGCACGCGTACGGTCTCGCCGCGCGCGGCGAGCCGCTCGACCACGTGGCGGCCGATGAAGCCGCCGCCGCCGGTGACCAGGGTGACCATGGCTCAGGCCCCCTCGGCCGCGGCGCCGTACGGGCAGACCACGAGCCCGGCGTCGGCGACCGAGCCGACCAGCAGGTGCGAACCGAGCACCGCCGCCGTGGTCGCCGCCGAGAGCAGCCGCCCGTCCGGGTCGTCATAGAGGATCTCGCGGCGGCCGTCGGCGAGCGACAGGGCGACGACCCGCGACGGCGCCCCCTTGGTGCCGGGCCAGCGCTTGCGGTAGGCGGCCAGGCGCAGCAGCGAGGGATGCACCGCGACGACGAGCCGGCCGTCGGGCGCCCAGCCGAGGTTGTCCGGCGCCGCCTCCAGCCCGAGCCGTCGCCGCGGCTCGGCCGGGCCGGCGCCGGCGTCGAGCAGGTCGGCGCGATCGTAGACCCGCACGGCCCGCTCGCGGGTCGCCGCGGCGAGCACCTCGGGCCGGCCCGGTGCCGCCGCCAGGCCATTGGCGAAGCCGATGCCGGCGGCCGCCAGCCGCGCCGTCGGGGCGCCGCCGGACCCGGAGGCGATGACCGCGACCAGGTTGGCCCGGCGCAGCGCCAGCGCGTCCTCGAGCCATAGCCCGGGCGGCCGGCACCAGCCATGGTCGTTGGAGACGAGCAGCCGGCCGTCGCCGAGCCCGGCGACGTCGTTGGGGCGGCAGATCAGCGGATGCTCGAGGCGCCGGCGATGCAGGAGCGGCGGCGCCGGGTCCTCGGCGGCCGTGCCCATGCCGGCATCGGCGGCGCCGAGCTCGAAGGTCTCGATCACCGGGGCGGTCCGCCAGCCGCCGTCGGGTGTCCGCAGGCGGCGCCGGTTGACCATGTGCAGCCGGACCGGGCCATCGCCCGTCCGCTCGAGATCGATCCCCTGGGGGTGCAGGTCGTGGCCGGCGGAGAAGGCGCGTGCCCGGTCCGCGAGGCGCAGGCTCGGCCAGCCGGCCGCCACCTGTTCTGCCGAGAGCGCGTAGACGCCGCCTTGCGGCAGGGTCTCGCGCTGCTCCCGGGCCGCCGCCTCGACGGCGAAGCGGTCGTCCGCCGCCAGGTAGGCGATGCCGGCCGCGGCGTCGACGGCGATGTCCTCGATGCCCCGGACGCTCCGCCCGGTGTCCCGGTCGACGATCTCCAGGTGCCGGCACGCCGCCCGATCAAGCGGGTCCGTCCCCGGCCCGGCGGCCCCGCACCCGGCGAGGGCGAGCAGCAGGGCGAGCGCCGGGCGGCCCCGGGTCACCCGGCCGCGGCGCCGCTGTCCGGCACCCCGGGCCGCTCGTAGCCCCAATGCTCGAGATAGCGGCCCCAGCGCCGCTCGACCACCGCGGCCGCCTCGTCGCGCCGGGTGTAGCGGTTCTTCCGGTAGGCGCGGACGCTGTCGGCGTAGGCCTCGAAGCGCGGCCGGGCCGCCTCCAGGCCGTCCAGGCCGAGGCCTCGGTAGACGTGCTCGACCGCGCCCAGAGGGTCCCGGGCGAGATCCTCGTAGCGCAGCTCGACCAGCCGATCCGCGGGCACCGTGGCGGCGTCGGCGATCAGCCGGTCCATCATGCGCTCGTAGGTGTCGAGGATGAACGGCTCGATGTCGATGTGCCCGTGGTCCTGCAGCGCCAGCTCCTCGAGCATGCGGGCATAGAAGCTGCGGGTCGACGGGAACACGTCGAAAGGATTGCGCACGATGTGGATGAAGCGCGCCTCGGGCATCATCGCCCGCAGCATGGCCAGCCGCGCGGTGTAGACCGGGTTCTTGATGAGCAGCGGCCGGCCGTCGAAGTAGACGGTCAGCTTGGCCAAGAAGTAGCGAAACACCTTCTGCCAGGCGCGGATCTCGTCCTCGGTGCAGCCGTCGAAGAACACACCCCGATTGAAATGCTCCTCGAAGCGCTTGGGGAAGTAGATGCCGTGGAAGAACGACAACGGGATCATGTTGGCGAGCGCGACCTCGTCCTCCTGGGGCGAGTCCGGGGTCACCGGGATGCGGTCGATGAAGCGGTCCTCGGGCAGCGTCTTCTCCAGCCACGGCCGGAGCCAGCGGACCAGGCTCAGCAGCTCCCAGGGCAGGCCGGTGGCGAGCGGCGGCACATAGCCGAACTCCGCCTTGCTGAGGATGTTGTACAGGTGGGTGGTGCCGCTGCGCCAATGGCCCAGGATGAACACCGGCGGCCGCACCGTGACCCGCTCGAGCCGGCGCGCCGTGCAGATCCGCTCGCCGACGGTGAACGGCCAGCGGCCGAGCACCGCCGCGCCGGCCAGCGCCAGGTCGCCCAGCTTGCGGCGCGGCACGCCGCCGCCGCGGCGCGTCACCGCCCAGAAGGTCGCCGGGTTGGCGCCGGACAGCGGGTGCATGGGCGGCCGCGCGCGGCCGGTGGTGGGTGAGGCCATGGGGCAGCGCCCGGGACGCCGGAAACGGGAACCGGCCCGTTATCGGCCCTTCGGCGCCGCCGCACAAGCCCGTGCCGGCCCGCGGGGCGCGCCTTCGCGAGCCAATGGCCGAGGCCAATGGCGTGCGGGCAGGATCACCCGGACAGGCCCGGGCCGGTCCCACCCGGCGCCAGGCGCAGGCGCACATACGACCGGTCGTCGAAGGAGACCTGGCCCGGCTGCAGGCCCTTGGTCTGCGGAAAGCGCTCCATGCACAGCGGATCGTCGGCCAAAAGCTCGCTGAGCGCCGCCTCGCTCGCCGCGAGGCTGCGCTTGAGCACGGGATAGCCGTCGCTGGCCAGCACGATCTCCCGTGTCGCGGCCGGCACCGGCACCACCTCGAGGAAGCGCTCGGGCACCGGCCGGCCATCGATGGCGCCATAGCCGTCCTCGACGTCGAGGTTGCGCAGCACGTGCTGCAGGTCGAGCAGCGGGGCGATCATGGCCCGCCCCGGATCCTCGATCATCAGGTCCTCGAGCGCCGCCCCCGCCATGAGGTGGCAGCGCAGCAGCAGGGCCCGCGCCGCCGCCGCCACGGCGTCGACCGGCATCTCCGGCGGGTGGCCCCGGCCGTCGATCAGGAAGCGGGCGTCGCCGACGCGCCAGATCTCCTGCCGCGGCGCCACATAGGCGACCAGGACATAGGCGGCGCGCGTCTCATCGGTCGCGCCGACCGCCTCCAGGGACCGGCCCAGCCGCTCGGTGAGCCGGTCCGCGACCGCGCGGAGATCCGCCTCGGCGCCGAGCCGGCGGCCCAGGGCCTGGGTGATCGTGTCGACGGCGAAGCGGCCCGGCGAGCGTCCCTCGACCCGGCGGTCGCCGCGCGCGCTGGTGCCGTCGGCCAGCAGCACGGCATCCTCGAGCACGAGGATGCCGTCGTCGCCGCCGTCGTTGCCGCCGGCCTTCGAGCGCACGAAGCGCTCGACGATCTCGAACCCGCTGGTGGCCATCGTCCCCCGCTGCGGCGGCCGTTGCGATCAAATCACCGGATCGACGCAACGTTCCGCCCGCCGACGCGTTGCACTGCACAAAGCCCGAGGCCTGACCCGCAATCCGTGGAGGCGCATCATGCCAGCCCGGGAGGCCGTTGCCGAGCCCGACGCGCCGGCCCGCAGCCCTCGCGAGGCGCCGGCATCCTCATCCGACCTGTCCCGTCGGCAGGCCTCGGCGCCGGACGGCGCGAGCGAGCTCCGCCGGGCGCACCCGCCGACCACCCGTCCGCGGCACGAGACCGCCACCCTGCCGCCACTGGTCCCCGACGTGGTCGACCGGGTCTGGCATGCCTCCCAGGCGCACACGACCCTGGGCATCTCCCCGGTCGCCCTGGCCAAGGCGCAGATCGACTGGCTCGCCCATATCGCCAACGCCCCGGGCAAGCAGGTCAACCTGGCGCAGAAAGCCATGGTCGAGGGCGGGCGGCTTTGGCTCTACAGCCTGCAGACCCTGGCCAACGGCGGCGACGGCCCGCTGGTCGGCCCGGGCGAGGACGACCGCCGCTTCAGCTCCGACGACTGGCGGCAATGGCCGTTCAATGTCGCCGCCCAGGGCTTCCTCTTGATGCAGGACTGGTGGGAGGAGGCGGTGACCGGCCTGCGCGGCGTGTCCGCCCAGCACGAGCGGGTCGTGAGCTTCCTCACCCGCCAGCGACTCGACCGCATCGCTCCCTCCAACTTCCCCTGGAGCAATCCGGAGGTGCTCCGGAAGACCGCCGAGACCGGCGGCGCCAATCTCGTGAGCGGTGCGCAGAACCTGGCCGAGGACATGGTCCGCCAGCTCATGGGCGAGGCGCCCTACGGCACCGACGCCTTCGAGGTCGGCCGCGACGTGGCGGTCACGCCCGGCCGGGTGGTGCACCGCAACGACCTGATGGAGCTGATCCAGTACGAGCCGACCACCGACACGGTGCAGCCCAACCCGGTGCTGATCGTCCCGGCCTGGATCATGAAGTACTACATATTGGATCTGTCGCCGCACAACTCCCTGGTGCGTTACCTGCGCGATCAGGGGCACACGGTGTTCATGATCTCGTGGAAGAACCCGGAGGCCGGCGACCGCGATCTCAGCTTCGACGACTACCGGCGGCTCGGCGTCATGGCGGGGCTCGACGCCGTGTCGGCGATCGCCCCGGAGCGGACCATCGATGCCGTCGGCTATTGCATCGGCGGCACCCTGCTGGCCGTCGCCGCGGCGACCATGGCGCGCGAGCGCGACGACCGCCTGAACACCATCACCCAGTTCGCCACCCAGGTCGACTTCTCCGAGGCGGGCGAGCTGATGCTGTTCATCGACGAGACCGAGCTTGCCTATCTCGAGGACATGATGTGGGCGCGCGGCTATCTCGACACCTATCAGATGTCCGGCGCCTTCGAGCTGCTGCGCTCGGTCGACCTGATCTGGTCGCGCATGGTCAAGCAGTACCTGATGGGCGAGCGGGAGCGGGTCATCGATCTCATGGCCTGGAACGCCGACACCACGCGCATGCCCTACCGTATGCATTCGGACTATCTGCGCTCGCTGTTCCTGGAGAATCGGCTGTCGCGCGGCCGCTTCGCCATCGAGGGCCAGCCGATCGCGCTCACCGACATTCGCGCGCCGATCTTCTCGGTCGCCACGACGCGCGACCACATCGCCCCCTGGCAGTCGGTCTACAAGATCCGGCTGGTCACGGACACCGATGTGACCTTCGTGCTGACCCGCGGCGGCCACAACGCCGGGGTGATCAGCGAGCCGGGGCATCCGCGCCGCTCGTTCCGGATGCAGACGCTCGGCAAGGACGAGCGCTACATCCCGCCCGAGCGCTGGGCCGCCCAGGCGCCGGAGGTGGAGGGCTCCTGGTGGCCGGCCTGGACCGACTGGCTGGCGGCGCGCGCCACCGGCCCACGCGAGGCGCCGCCGCCGCTCGGCCGGGCGGAGGCCGGCTATCCGCCGCTGGAGCCGGCGCCCGGCCTCTACGTCCATCAGAGCTGACAGGAGTTCCGCGCCGGCGCTTCGGGGCGGCGCCGGTTTCGATGCCGGCACCGCGACACCATATTAGAGAGATCTGATGAAACGTCCACGGCAACAGGAAAGGCCATCACCATGCTGACGATCGAGGACTGCATCGCGCTCAGCCAGCTGACCGAGGACGAGGTGGACGCCATCGCCGAGCACGAGCACGTGCCCGAGATGATCGCGGTCGAGATGGGCGCCTATCTCTGCCAGACGGAGACCGGCGAGAAACGCATCCGCAAGATGATCCGCGACGACATCGCCGACGCCCAGCGCCGCGGCGACTTCAAGCATTCCGCGAAGCTGAAGCTCGTCCTGAAGCACTATCTCGAGACCCACGTGCACGCCGCCGAGGCGTGATCCCGTCGGCCGCCAGGCAGGCGGCCCGAGCCCGGCCGGGGATCGCCGCACCGGCACGGCGGCGGCTGACAGCGTCGGGTTGCGGCCGCCCCGCCCGCCGGACCCCTCGCGCCGTGCGCGGCCTCCACGCGTGCCCGTCTTCCGGTCATCCGGCGCTTCCGCGATCGGATGAGCGGGCAGCGCGGCTTACGCCTTTGACAAGCCGCGTTGAGATTGTGAATCTTCGGTAAAGCCTGTCGCGGCGCACCGGTGGCGGTCCGCCCGCGGGACGCGGGCCCTGCGCGGGCCTCGGGCCCGCCAAGATCCAACAACCCTAGCTCAAGGTCACGGGACCCATGTGCGGCTTCTCCGGCGAGGTTCGTTTTGACGGCCGCGCGGTCGACCCGGCCGCGATCGCGGCCATGAACCAGATCCTGGCGCCCCGCGGACCGGACGGCGAGGGACTGTTCGTGCGCGACCGTGTCGGCGTCGGCCATCGGCGCCTGCGGATCATCGACCTTTCAGACCGCGCGGCGCAGCCCATGGTCGACAGCGACCTGGGCCTCACCCTGGTCTTCAACGGCATCATCTACAATTACCAGGATCTTCGGCGCGACCTGCAGCGCGCCGGCCACCGCTTCTTCTCCGGCGGCGACACCGAGGTGGTGCTCAAGGCCTACCACACCTGGGGCGAGGCCTGCGTCGAGCGCTTCCACGGCATGTTCAGCTTCGCCGTGTGGGAGCGCGACAGCGGCCGGCTGTTCCTGGCGCGCGACCGGCTCGGCATCAAGCCGCTCTACTACAGCGAGGCAAACGGCGTTTTCCGCTTCGCCTCGAACCTGCCGGCGCTGGTCGCCGCCGGCCGGAAGGACGGCACGCTCGACACGGACATCGATCCGGACGCGCTCGCCTTCTACATGACTTGGCATGCGGTGGTGCCGCCGCCCTTCACGATCCTGAAGGGCGTGCGCAAGCTGCCGCCGGCCACGGTGCTGACCATCGAGGCCGACGGCCGGCGGCGCGAGCGGGTCTACTGGCGCCCGGTGTTCGAGCGCGACCCGGGCGCCGGCTCCCTCACGGCCGAGGACTGGCAGGAGCGGGTGCTGGCGGCGCTGACCACGGCGGTGCGCCGCCGGCTGGTCGCCGACGTGCCGGTCGGCGTTCTGCTGTCCGGCGGCCTCGATTCGAGCCTGGTGGTCGGCCTGCTCGCCGCGCTCGGGCAGAGCGGGCTCAAGACCTTTTCCATCGGCTTCGAGACGGTCGGCAACGAGCGCGGCGACGAGTTCGAGTACTCCGACATCGTCGCGGAGCATTTCGGCACCGACCACCACAAGATCTTCATCGAGGGCAGCCGCGCGCTGCCGGCGCTCGAGCCGTGCGTCCGCGCCATGGCCGAGCCCATGGTCAGCCACGACGCCATCGGCTTCTTCCTGCTGTCCCAGGAGGTCGCCAAGCACGTCAAGGTGGTGCAGTCCGGCCAGGGCGCGGACGAGATCTTCGGCGGCTACCACTGGTACCCGCCGATGATGGACAGCCGCGATCCGGTCGCCGACTACGCCCGGGTGTTCTTCGACCGCGACCAGGCGGAGCTGCACGCGGCGATCGATCCGCGCCTGCGCCGGGACGCCGACGTGCCGCGCGAGTTCGTCGCCCGGCACTTCGCCCAGGCCGGTGCCAGCCTGCCGATCGACCAGACCCTGCGCATCGACACCACGGTCATGCTGGTCGACGACCCGGTGAAGCGTGTCGACAACATGACCATGGCCTGGGGCCTGGAGGCGCGGGTGCCGTTCCTCGACCACGAGCTGGTCGAGTTGGCCGCCCAGGTGCCGCCGGAGCTCAAGATCGGCGGCGGCGGCAAGGGGCTGCTCAAGGAGGCGGCGCGCCGAGTGATCCCGTCCGAGGTGATCGATCGGCCTAAAGGATATTTTCCGGTTCCCGCCCTAAAGTTTCTCGAGGGCGACTATCTGGAGCTGGTGCACGACGTTCTCGACGCCGAGACGGCGCGAACCCGCGGCCTGTTCAATCGCGATTATTTGAATACACTGTTCGCCGCGCCGGACGCGCACATCACGCCGCTGCGCGGCTCGAAGCTTTGGCAGTGCGCGTTGCTCGAATACTGGCTGCAGCTGCACGATCTTTGACCGACCCGAGCGTAGGGAGCACGCGACTTATGGCCACGACGGCAGCCACCGACATCGCCCGGGACCGGCCCTACCGTCCCGATCTCCTCCAGGTATGGCAGACCCTGGCGCCCGGCCCCGAGCCCGGAGGCACGACCAACGTCGCCGTCAATCTCGGCTGGGGCCGGCTGCTGTTCGCCCAGACCTTCACCGACAGCCAGGCGCTGGTCGCCGCGCTCAAGGAGGAGGAGCCGGACCATCGGGACATCGCCTTCTACATCAGCGATCCCCACGTGCTGCTGGCGCAGGCGCCGGGCGACATCTTCCTCGACCCGTCGCACACTTACCGGCTGTGGCTGCACAAGTACCGCGCGCGCATCGACCGGCCGAAGGGCTTCCGCATCCGGCGCCTGGCGACGCCGCGCGACGCCGAGGCGGCCGAGACGATCTACGCGGCCAATCACATGGTCACCTGCGAGCCCGGCTTCTTCCTGGTGCACCGGGACGAGCCGCAGCAGACCTACCTGGTCGCCGAGTGCGTCGAGAGCGGACAGATCCTCGCCGTGGTGACCGGCATCGACCATGTCCACGCGTTCAACGACCCCGAGAACGGCTCCAGCCTGTGGTGCCTGGCGGTGTCGCCCCATGCGCACTATCCGGGCGTCGGCGAGGCCATGGTGCGGGCGCTGGCCGAGCACTATGCCGGGCGCGGGCGCACCTTCATGGACCTGTCGGTGCTGCACGACAATGAGCGGGCGATCCGCCTGTACGAGCGCATCGGCTTCGAACGGGTGCCGCTGTTCGCCGTGAAGAACAAGAACCCGATCAACGAGAAGCTGTTCGCCGGCCCGCCGATCGATCAAAAGCTCAACCCCTATGCGATGATCATCATCAACGAGGCGCGACGCCGCGGCATCACCGTGGACGTGCAGGACGCCAAGGGCGGCTTCTTCCGGCTGACCATGGGCGGCCGCTCGATCTCCTGCCGGGAGAGCCTGTCGCAGCTGACCGACGCCGTGGCCATGAGCCGGTGCGACGACAAGGCGGTGACCCGGCGGATCCTCGAGTCCGCGGGCCTGCGCGTGCCCGGGCAGCTGACCTATTCCGGCGACCTGGAGGAGGCGGCGCGCTTCCAGGCCGACTGCGGCTCGGTGGTGGTCAAGCCCGCGCGCGGCGAGCAGGGCCGCGGTATCAGCGTCGACATCCGGGACCGCGAGAGCCTGGAGGCCGCCATCGCCGCCGCCCGGGCGGTCGACCAGACGGTGCTGATCGAGGAGTTCTGCGCGGGGCAGGATCTGCGCATCATCGTCATCGACTATCGCGTCGTCGCCGCGGCGATCCGCAAGCCGCCGGTCATTGTCGGCGACGGCGAGTCGACGGTGCGCGCGCTGATCGAGGGCCTGTCGCGGCGCCGCGCCGCGGCCACCGGCGGCGAGAGCACGATCCCGCTCGACGCCGAGACCGAGCGCTGCCTCCGGCTCGCCGGCCATGGCTGGGACGACGTGCTGCCGCGCGGGGAGAAGCTGCTGGTGCGCAAGACCGCGAACCTGCACACCGGCGGCACGATCCACGACGTCACCGACCGGCTGCATCACCGGCTGGTCGACGCCGCCGTGCTCGGCGCCAAGTCGCTGGGCATCCCGGTGGTCGGCTTCGACTTCCTGGTGCCCGAGGTGGCCGGCCCGAACTACGTGGTCATTGAAGCGAACGAGCGGCCGGGCCTGGCCAACCACGAGCCGCAGCCGACCGCCGAGCGCTTCGTTGACCTCCTGTTCCCGCAGACCGCGTCCGGCGCCCCGCGCTGAGCCGCGGCGGCCCGGACGCGCGCGGTAGGGCCGACGGCGGAGGGTGGATGGAGGGCCGGGCTGTAGCGCCCAGCACGGCCGCCGAAAGCCGCCGCCGGACGCGGCTGCGGCGGAAGGCCGGCGAGGGCGCTCCGGGGCGGCCAGGCTGCCGCCCCTCCCCACCGGGAGGCCTTCGTCGCAGGCCCTCGTCGCAGGCCCCGGGAGCGCACCCCGTAGGCGAAGCGCCCCCGCGCCGATGCCCCGCCGGATGGCGGCGTTTCCACGGGCCGTCATCTGCGCTAAGTGTGTGGCGACCGTCCTGGCGAGCGAGTGGTGCCCCCTTCAATGAAGCCGCCGTTCATCGATACCGATTACCTGCTGCAGACGCTGGAGACGCTGCTGCGGATCCCCAGCCCGACCGGCTTCACCGACAGGGTGGTGCTGTTCACCTGCCGCGAGTTGGACCGGCTGGGCATCGGTTATGAGCTGACCCGGCGCGGCGCCATCCGCGCCAACCTGCCGGGCCGGCAGTCGAGCCCCGATCGGGCGCTGGTCGTACATCTGGACACCCTGGGCGCCATGGTGCGCGAGTTGAAGCCGAACGGCCGGCTGGGGCTGGCGCCGATCGGCACCTGGTCGTCGCGCTTCGCCGAGGGTGGCCGGGTCACCGTGTTCACCGACGACATGAGCTTCCGCGGCAGCGTGCTGCCCTTGAAGGCCTCCGGCCACACCTACGACAAGGAGGTCGATACCCAGCCGGTGAGCTGGGACCATGTCGAGCTCAGACTTGACGCGCCGGCCCGGGACGACGCCGACCTGCGCCGGCTCGGCTGCAACATCGGCGATTTCGTCGCCTTCGACACCAACTTCGAGTTCGACCAGGCGTTCGGCTTCATCAACGCCCGGCATCTCGACGACAAGGCCGGCTGCGCCGTGCTGCTGGCCGCCGCCAAGGCGGTGGTCGACGCGGCGGTGCTGCTGCCGATCGACTGTCACCTCCTGTTCACCATCAGCGAGGAGGTCGGCTCCGGCGCCTCGGCGGTGCTGCACGGCGATGTGGCCGAGCTGGTGACGGTGGACAACGGCACCACCGCGCCCGGGCAGAACTCGCAGGAGATGGGCGTAACCATCGCCATGCGCGACAGCGTCGGCCCCTTCGACTACCACCTTACGCACCGGCTGCTGCAGCTGGCCAGCGAGTTCCACATCCGCCACCAGCGCGACGCCTTCCGGCACTATCGCTGCGACAGCGCCTCGGCGATCGAGGCCGGCAACGACATCCGCACGGCGCTGCTCTGCTTCGGCATCGACGGCAGCCACGGATACGAGCGCATCCACCTCGACGCGCTGCGCTCGCTGGCCCAGCTCATCGCGCTGTACATGCAGACCGAGCTGACCGTGGCGCGCGACCATTACCGTCTCGGGCCGGTCGAGGGCTTCCCCGAGGCGCAAGGGGCGCACGATCCCGGGACCGTGGAGGCGTAGCCGGCATCGCGGCGGCTCGCCATGACGGAGACAATACCGGGTCCTTATCGACCTGGCTCCGCTTGCGCTCTCTCTGTCACTCCAGCACCACCCGTGGGAAATAGAGCGACACGACGACGTTCGGCAGGTCGACGAGCTCGCTGATGCGCAGGTCGGCGCAGACGCTCAAGAGCATGTACAGTTCCACGGCGGCGAGGCCGGTGCGCGGGGCGAGGCGGTAGATCATGGCGGAGACGGCGTCGCGCGCCGCGGCCATCAGGTCCGGGCCGATGCCGGTGGTCACCTCGTAGCCCTTCGCGTCCAGGTGCCGGGTCACCGGCCCGGGCGTGACGAACTGCGGCGCCAAGAGGCCGGCCTCCTTGACCAGGTCCACCTGCACCGTGACCCGCATCGGGCTCTCGATGGCGGTGCCGCAGACCTCGCCGTCGCCCTGGGCGGCGTGGGTGTCGCCGATCGACAGGAGCGCGCCCGGCGCCTCTACCGGCAGGTACAGCTCCGTGCCCTTCGCAAGGTCGCGCACGTCCATGTTGCCGCCGACCCGCCGCGGCGGAATCACGCCGTGCCGCCCCGGCTCGCCCGGCGCAAGGCCGATGGTGCCGGTGAAGGGCTTGAGCGGCACCCAGGCCGCCGTCCCGAACAGCGCCGGCGCCAGCCTGTCCGGGTCATAGCGCCAGGTATGCAGCGCCGGCTCCGGGAACTGGTCGGCGAGCAGGCCGAAGCCGGGGATGTTGGCGGTCCAGCCCCAGCCGGAGGGGCGGTAATCGAGCAGCGTCACCTTAATCGCGTCGCCGGGCAGCGCGCCGTCGATGCGGATCGGCCCGGTCACCGGGTTCACCTTGGCCGGATCCAGGGCGGAAATGGCCTCGGGGCCGCTCTCCGGGCCGATCTGCCCACCGGAGGCATCGATCACCTCCACCTCCACGGTGTCCCCGGGCGCGGCATCGAGCACCGGAGCCAGGCTGTTGTCCCAGCCGCAATGATGGTGGGCGCTGTGGATGGTGTGACGGGCGGCGGTCATGGCGCCTCGCTCAGGATCGATCGGAACGACAAGGGAACAGCCTATCCCTGGAGCCGGGCCGCGTCACGCCCGCCGTCCCGGCTCGCGCGCGGGCCGGAGACGCTCAGTCAACCCAAGTAAAATCATGATGGAGGCCCCTGCGTGAAACCAAGACCATCTAAATAATTCTTAGTAATGCTTGAATAGCGACCAAGGGCTCAAGCGGCTCCTTTACCCTGCTTTGCAGCCGAATTTTAAGCAAACCCGATGCTTGTAGGCGCCGCCCGGGCCGTGCCCGGTGACGAGGTCACTGTCCGATCCGCGTCCATATCGGGGAAGCCGCACACAATGATCGATGATTCAGCAGCGCCGGCCGCCGTGTCCGGCGAGGCCATGGTCTGGCACCGTGTCACCCTCGACTTCGCCGGGCCGCACGCCGGCGAGACCGCCGACACCTTCACCGACCATCGGCTCGATGTCACCTTCACCCACGCGGCGACCGGGAAGCAGATGACCGTGCCCGGCTTCTTCGCCGCCGACGGCAACGCGGCCGATACCGGCGCCACGGACGGCACCGTCTGGCGCGTCCACTTCAACCCGCCGATGGACGGCGAGTGGCGCTACGAGGCCTCGTTCCGCACAGGCGACAATGTCGCCGTGTCGCTCGACCCGCTGGCCGGCAGCTCCGGCGGCTTCATGGACGGCGCCCAGGGCATGCTGACCATCGCGCCGAGCGACAAGTCCGGCGACGACTTCCGCGCCAAGGGCCGGCTCGAATACGTCGGCGAGCATTACCTGCAGCACGCCGGCACGGGCGAGTATTTCCTGAAGGCCGGTGCCGACAGCCCGGAGAACTTCCTGGCCTACGAGGACTTCGACGGCACCTGGGACGACGGCGGCAGCTTCCTGCACGCCTACGCGCCGCATCTGGGCGACTGGCAGCCCGGCGACCCGACCTGGGGCGCCGACGGGCGCGGCAAGGCGATCATCGGCGCGATCAACTATCTGGCGAGCGAAGGCGTCAACTCGGTCTATTTCCTCACGATGAACGTCCACGGCGACGGCAAGGATGTCTGGCCCTGGGTCGGCCCGGATGCCGGTGACCGGCTGACCTTCGACGTCAGCAAGCTCGCCCAGTGGGACGTCGTCTTCCAGCACATGGATGCCAACGGCATCATGATGCATGTGCTGACCCAGGAGCAGGAGAACGACCAGTTGCTGAACGGCGGCGACCTGGGGCTCGAGCGGCAGGTCTACTACCGCGAGCTGATCGCCCGCTTCGGCTACCACAACGCCATCACCTGGAACCTGGGCGAGGAGAACACCAACACGGCCCAGCAGAGGAAGGACTTCGCGGACTACATCAAGGCGCTCGACCCCTATGATCACATGGTCGTGGCGCACTCGTTCCCGGGCGCGCAGAACACCGTCTACGAGCCCATGCTCGGGCACGAGACCTTCGACGGCGTCTCCCTACAGGACAGCACACCGCGGCCCAATGTCGCCGACTGGCTCGCGCGCTCGGCCGAGGCCGGCCGGCCCTGGGTGGTCAGCTGGGACGAGGTCGGGCCGGCCAGCCGCGGCGTCGATCCGGACAGCCGCAGCGACAGCAACCATGACGCCATCCGCGAGCAGCTCTGGGGCGTGCTCACCGTCGGCGGCGCCGGCGCGGAGTGGTACTTCGGCTATCAGAACCCGCACAACGACCTGAACCTGGAGGACTTCCGCTCGCGCGACAGCGTCTGGGACTGGACCGTCGCGGCCATCGACTTCTTCCGGGAACACCTGCCGTTCACCGAGATGGCCATGGCCGACGGTCTGACCACCGGCACCAACGGCGCCGACTTCGTCTTCGCCAAGCCGGGCGATGTCTACGCCGTCTACCTGCCCGACGGCGGCTCGGCGACGCTCGACCTGACCCACTTTGACGGCACCTTCTCGGTCGACTGGTACGACCCGCGCGCCGGCGGTGCTCTCCAGACCGGCACGGTGACCAGCGTCGCCGGCGGCGGCCATGTCTCGCTCGGCGAGGCGCCCGACAGCCGCTCCGAGGACTGGACGATCCTGGTGCGCGCCGATGACGATGTCGTCGTCGTCGATCCTCCCGACGATCCCGATCCGGTCAATCCGCCCGACGCGCCGCCGCCGGTCGAAGGGGCGATCGGTCTGGCGCTCTACAACGCCGACAGCGACCGGTTCGTCACGGAGCTTCAGGACGGCGACACCATTGACCCGAACGACCTCGACGGCGGCGCCTATACCCTGGTGGCCACCTATGATGGCACCGGCACCGTTGGCTCGGTCAGCTTCTCGCTCGACGACGGTGCCCACGCGCAGATTGAGAACGTCGTGCCGTACGCCTTGTTCGGCGACCGCGGCGGCGATCTCGACGGCGTCATGCTGCCGGCGGACGGCTCGATCGACGTCGAGATCACGATCCATGGCGGCTTGAGCGGCTCGGGCAGCGTGCTGGCCGCCGACCGCTTCAGCTTGACCATCGGCGGCGCCGCGGCGCCGAATCGGCCACCGATGCTCAACGCCGGCATCGCCGACCGGAGCGTCGC
>CAZTHL010000017.1:51693-53633 GCA_964613585.1 uncultured Mycobacteriaceae bacterium
CGGCGCCGACGGGCTGGAGCCCGCGGACGCGCTCGCCTTCCGGATCGACGGCCTGGGCGAGCGCACCGCCTACGCCCACGACTCGGCCGGCCCGGCGCCCCTCCTGATCATCGAGCACGAGACCGATCCGCTGATCGGCTGAGCGAAGCGTCGGGTTCCGCTGCAACCCCGCCACCCCGGCGAAGGGACGGCAGGGTCGGTGGCGCGGCGGCGGAACCCGACGGATCACCGCCCGGTCACGCCGCGCGGCCGGGTCGGGAGCCGATGCCGATCGGCTGAGCCGGCGCTCCCGCCGGGGCGTCGCCGGCGATCGCGCACACCTCCCGGTGGCCCGGCCCATCGCCATCCGCCGAGGCCGCGCTATTTTCCGCCCAGGAACCGGCATGACGGAAGGCGGGCATGAGCGACATCTCGGCGGCGATTTGGCCGGAGCTTTCCTTCCCGGCTTGGCAGGCCACCTGCGCGACGTTGCACCGCTGGACCCAGGTGGTCGGCAAGGTGCGGCTGGCCAAGAGCCCGTGGCTCAACCATTCCTGGCACGTGGCGCTGTACGTGACGCCCCGCGGCCTGACCACCTCGTCGATCCCGGACGGCACCCGTCTGTTTCGCATCGATCTCGATCTCATCGACCATCGCCTGGTCATCGAGACCAGCGACGGCGGCCGACGCCTTCTGCCGCTGCGGCCCATGGCGGTGGCCGACTTCCATGCCGAGGTGATGGGGCTGCTGCGCGAGCTCGGCATCGCCGTCACCATCAACACCACGCCGAACGAGGTCGCCGACCCGATCCCGCTCGACCAGGATCGGACCCACGCCAGCTACGACGCCGAGCACGCCAGCCGCTTCTGGCGGGTGCTGGTGCAGACGGACCGGGTGCTGCAGCGGTTCCGCGCGCGCTTCGTCGGCAAGTGCAGCCCGGTGCACTTCTTCTGGGGCAGCTTCGACATGGCGGTGACCCGGTTTTCCGGCCGTCCGGCGCCGGACCATCCCGGCGGGGTGCCGAGCCTGCCCGATCCGGTGACGCGCGAGGCCTACAGCCACGAGGTCAGCAGCGCCGGCTTCTGGCCGGGCGGCGGCCCGACCGATTATCCGGCGTTCTATTCCTACGCCTACCCGACGCCGGCCGGCTTCGCCGAGGCGGCGGTCGCGCCGGCCGAGGCCTTTTGGCACGAGGACGCCGGCGAGTTCATCCTGCCCTACGACGCCGTGCGTACCGCCGCCGACCCCGACACCACCCTGCTCGGCTTCCTGCAGACGACCTACGAGACCGCGGCCGGCCTCGCCGGCTGGGACCGCGCGGCGCTCGAGCGCGAACCCCTGCCGCCACGGTGAGGGGGGCGCTCGCGGCCACCATCAGGCAACGTCGGGCTGCAGCCACTCCCAGACCGCCGGCAGCAGGCTGCCCCGCTCGGATGATCGGATCCACGATGTCGCCGAGCCGGCAGTTTGACTGGTCGGCTCGGCCGCGGGCGCGCCCGCCAACCCTGCGCCACCCGGGCGGGCCGGCGCCCGCCAATGACCGACACCATTGACCCGCCGGCATCTGACTCGCCGGCATCAGCCGGCCACACGCTGCCGGATGGTCGCTGGCGTCGTCCCGGCAAGACTCTGACAGGAGATCGCTGCGCGCCCGTTGCAACGACGTCCGCCAGACGCGTAACCTAAAGTGTTTCCGGCTCAAGTGGCATCCCTGGCCCGTTGCCCTGCCCGGCCGCCCGACGACAGCATGTTTAGGCTGGTCGGGCGGGGCAGCGGGCCGGTGCCGGTTCCGCGTCAGCCGGAAACGCTCCAACATTGAGCCCATCGGGCCAAAGCCTGAATTGGACCTGATTCCGACTTGGCCTGTTCATTCGTTTGAAGAGAAGGCTTTTCCGCAGAGAGCCGGCCTGGCCTCGCCGTTCTTGCGTTCACACCGCTGTTCAAGAGGCTCATGCCCTTAG
>CAZTHL010000018.1:0-47411 GCA_964613585.1 uncultured Mycobacteriaceae bacterium
CTAGGTAACGGCGGCGGTCGCCGGGCACCGCCATGCTGCTCCCCGTTCGAAGGGGACGCAGCCATGCCGGCCGACAAGGATCCTTCCCAGGCGGACGGTCCCGACGCGTCCCTCGAGGAGTTCTGGCGCAGGAGCCTCGACCGCCTGATGAGTCATGCCCGCCGCTTCGCCGATGGTCGCGACGAGGTCGCCGAGGAGTTCGTCGCCGCCGCCATGGTCAAGATCCTGGCCTATCTGCGCAGCGGGGGAGGGCCGGTGGGCGACATCGAGTCCCTCGCCTTCGTCACGCTCCCTCACGTCGTGTTCGATCACTGGCGGCAGCGCCGGCGCGAGGCGCAGTGCCTGGCCGCGGCGATGGAGCTGAAGGACGAGGAGGCCTCCGAGGCCGGTACCCCGGAGGCGATCATCCAGGCCCGGCACAGCTACCGACAGGTCCTTGAGAGCCTCGCCGCGGAGACCGGGGACAACCGGGAGCTGTTCCATAAACGCTTCATCCAGGAGCTGTCCTACACCGAGATCGCCCGGGAGCTCGATGTCAGCGAGGCCCTCGTGCGCAAGCGCGTGCAAACGCTGCGCCGTCGGCTGCGCGCGTCGGTCGACCGCGAAAACGCCGCTTCCCCCGTCACAGCCACCGCGCCGCGACGTCCTTTAAAGGGACCGAGACGGTACTGAACAAGGGCATGCCCATGGCCGACGATCCCACGGTGAATGCGCAGATCACCGACGCGGTGACCCAGACGAACGTGAAGGTCGTCGGGGAGGCGCCGGCCCATTCGCTGGGCACGCTCTACCAGATGTCGACGCACGCCGCCGGTCTGTCCATGCAGAACGCCGTGCAGAGCCAGCAGAGCCTCAACCAGATCTCCAACGCCGCGGTGGCCGCGGCGGTCAAGGAGATCATCAAGCTGACCGCCAGCTAGCGCCGGACCGCGCCGGCACACCCGCACCCCCAGCGCTGATCATCGGGAGGCATCATGGCCGGAGACGACGACAAGGCCGACACCCCCGCGCAGGGCGATCCGCCCGGCACGCCGGGCGCGGCAGGCGGACCGGACCGAAGCGCGCGGGACGAGGGCGGGGCGGCCGGGCCGTCGCCGGCCGACGATGCCGCGAGGCCGCCGTCCATGCCTTCCACGCCACTGCAGACCTATCGTCGGCGCCTGATGCAGCAGAGCGGCGGCCCCGCCGCGGCCGGCGCCGCCTTGGCGGCGGCCGGCGCGGAGCCCGCTCAAGCCTCGTTCCCTGCGCTCACCAGCCAGATCGTTCAGGCGGTCGAGTTCACGAACGACGAGACGGCGAGCGCGGCGCCGACGCTGATCGCGACGCCGGCCGACGCCATGATCACCCAGGCCGCCGGTCTCGCCGCCCAGTCGTCGGCTCACTATTACGATGGTATGACAAAGCTGGTGATGGCGAGCCAGTCGGTGATGCTGCAGAAGCTGACCGAGGACCTGAGCCAGGAGAAGCTGCCGCAGGCGGCCGAGCAGGCGGTCGGCATCGCCGTGACCGAGCTGCTGCTGGCCGGCGCCATGGCTGTGGCCGCCGCCGGCGGCGCCATGGAGGCGGAATCCGCCAGCTTCTCGATCGACAAGATCAACCAGGCCGTCAAGACCCTGATGGCCACGACGACGTCGGGCCAATAGCTGGCCACGGCCAAACTGGAGATCGTACCATGCCGCTTGATGTGACCGACAATTGCCAATGGATCACCGGCACCGACGTTGAACTGTACAAGGGTAGGATCCGCCAGGTCGACGCCCATTACTGTTCCCTCTTTACCGCTAAGTTCATGGAGTGGGGAAAGGCCAACGCGGTGATCAAGCAGATGAAGGACCCAACCGATCCCATTGATAGCGTGATCAAGTACGCTCAAGAGAAATCGGGCTTTTCGGATTGCCAAAGCCTGCTCAAGCAGCAGGAGGCGCTGTCGAAGCTGGTCGTCTACGCCGAAAACCCTCTCTCGGTTGGAGATTTCTTCAGCTATCTTGCGGATTTTTTGGCGAGCTGGTACAGTATTCATGTACGCGGTAATGAGGAACATACCGGAGAAAAATGGTCCCAGATTCTGAAAGGGATTGGTGGCTGGCAGGCACAATTCAAGGACAATCAAGCATTCTGGAAGCAAACAAATCGGATTCGTGTCAAGAGAGATGACTTCAGAACCGGTTATCCGTCTCTTGGAATGGTCAAATTTTACTTGCCGCCCGATGATGTTTTAGGGTGTATAGATCGCCTTCTCGGCTACTACGAAATGGCTGACATATCGGGAACAACGCCGGGTGCGGTCATTGCCTATCGTCTCCTTACCGATCTGTGCCATGAAGATTATGGGATCATTGCCAAAGACAAAATTACCGAAACAGCAGAAGTATTAAACAATTTTAAGTCGAATCTCATATCAGATATTACAACGGGTCGCGCTTTCGTTTCAGTCGCAGCGATGATTGCCCAGATGCATCACTCAGTTCCTGAGGTGATGATGGCCCTGAACTTGATTCCTCGGGAAGCAAGAGTGCCAGAACAAGAAAACCAAGATCAAGAACAGGTCATTTATTCTCCATTTCTTACCAATCGGAAGTTTTTTTCCGATAATTATAAAGGACTCATCCAAGAATGGCTGAAGAGTCGAGCAACCAGCCTTGGTTATTCCGGGGAGGGGAACAACGTTGGCCGCGCCTTGCTGATTTTTCAGGATATTTTCCAGATGCCGGACAAGCCGGATGATGCAAATGAAATCGGTTTGATTGTTGAGTATACAATACCCGAAAATCACAACCCCACACCAAACGAATTTGGTGACTTGTTTTACAACCAGTTCGTCAATCTCTTGAACGGAACCTGGCGAGGTCCGGCAATCCCGCTTGAGCAGGTGTCGACCTTTCTTGGTAATGAGCTGATCTTCAAGGGGCTGAAATCAATGGAAGTCGACAATCCGGTATTTTGTGCGCTGAAAAATCAGTTCCCGTATTACACAGACAAGACCAGACCCGATAACGTGGAAGCTTTGTGGAGAAATTTTGGATTTGCGACACCGTCAACGCTTCGAGCGATACAGGGGGTGAAGGTGTACGACAAGATGTTGCCGCCGCCGCAGGACAACTTCGATCTCGTGACAATTCCGCACGGTTCGGCCGTCCCATCGACCGGGCAGGCGACCTCCGCCGCCGCGCCCTCGGGATCGCCCCTGGCCGGCATTGACACGGCCACGCTGGAGAAGGCGCTGGCCATCATCCACCTGCTGGAAGGGCGATAGTCTTATCTGCCTGCTCCCGACATGCATGCATCCGCCGGAGCGGCGTTCCTGCGACACCCCGCTGCAAGGATGGGTCATGAAGCAGCAGCTTGAGAAGGTGCGCCAGGAGGTCGACCGCCTGCTGAGCCAGCACCTGGCCGACTGGTCGCACGCGGTGGCGTCCCAGACGGCTGACGCGGCGGCGGACCTGTCGCCCTATGTCGAGATCGCCGCCCAGCTCTGCACCGCCCGCCAGGCGCTGGAGGCGGCGCGTGTCGCTCGCCTCGCCGTTCGCGACGAGCCGGTGGAGAGCGGGGTCGACATGGGAGAGGCCTTCGTTGAGGAGGACACCACGGTGCTGGACGAGGAGACCGTGAGCCGCCGCGTCCGCACCACGATCGAGGACGTCTACGAGGTGGACGCCGACAGCTCCGGGAGGAAGCGTGATGACCGTGGCCGCAAGTGACCCGCTGCAGGCCTTGCAGCAGTTGGCCGAGTCCTTCACGGGACGTCCGCTCACGGAGGGGGAGCGGGCGATCCTGGGACAATGGGCTCGGCAGAATCTCGGCCCCACCCTCGCGGGACAGGCGGGACAGGCCGACGCACGCGACGCGGTCGAGCAGGGCGTCGAGCAGTCGGCCGCTGCGCTGCGCCGGACCGAGCAGACCATTCGCGACAACCAGACCCAGACGGCCTCGGCCATCCAGTCCGCCCTGCAGGCGGTGCGCAAGGCGGCGGAGGACGCCAAGCAGGCGGTGGAGACCGAGGAGAAGGCGATCCTCGAGGTCATCCAGCGGGCGCGAAGCCTGGGCGAGCTGCGCGAGACCGGCCGCATGGCGGGCGCCGACAGCATCACGCCGGGCAGCCACATGGCGATTCACCAGATCGGCAACCGGCTCGAGGTTCTGATCACCCAGCAGGTGAGCCAGGAGATCGGCCTCCGGATGAAGGAGGTCGAGGCGATGACCGCCCGCCGGCTCAACGAGATGGAGCAGCGCGTCGAGCAGGCCGTGCAGGTGGCCACCGGCCGGGCCGGCCCGCCGCCGGCCGAGCCGGGAGGCGCCTGATCTCCGCCCAGGGCGTGGATCCGGGTCCTCATGGCGGCGAGCCACGGCGCGTCCGGGCGGCGCAGGGCTGGCGGGCGCGCCCCGGCCCGGCCGACGAGCCATCGTGTCGGCTCGGCCGGATCGCATGCGCAGGCGCAGACACCCGTCCGGGCTGCCCGGGCGGCGTCCAGCGACGTCTCGCCGAACCGACAGGCTATGGGCGGTGCCGGGCTTTTCGACACCGCGACGGTGACGCTGCCGAAAGCGTCGGGCAGGGCACGATCGGTTCACACACGGCCGCCAGGACCGTCTTTATCGAGGCGTACTCAACGCCACGCACACATCTGCTAGGAGACGACGATGGCATTCCCGACTTCGGTCAACGATCAGGTCACCGACGCCGTTACCCAGTCCAACGTCAAGGTGGTTGGCGAGGCCCCGGCCATGGCGCTGGGCACCATCTACCAGACCATGGCGCACTCGACCGGGATTCTGTTCGAGAACGCTGTGGCCGCGCAGCAGCAGCAGAACACCCTGGCGATCGCCGCGTCGAACCAGGGCGTCATGCAGATCTACAGCCTCGACACCACGGCCGGCGCCGGCGCCACCGAGAAGGTCGCCCAGACCGGCGTGTCCGACAACCTGACGAGCCTGCTGACGGTGCTGAACGCGTTCAAGAAGAGCTCGTGATCGGCGCCGCCCGGCCGGACGGCGCCTACCGTCGCCGGCCTTCCTTACGATCCTCGCGAAGGAGGTCCTGAATGGCCTTTCCAACCGCCCTGAACAGCCAGGTCACCGACGCCGTCTCACAATCCGATGTGAAGGTGGTCGGCGAGGCTCCGGCCATGGGCATGAGCTCGATCTATCAGACCATGGCCCATTCCACGGGCATCCTGTTCGCCAATGCGGTCTCCGGCCAGCAGCAGATGGGCACGCTGGCCCTGGCATCGTCGAACCAGGGGGTCATGCAGATCTACAGCATGGACACCACGGCCGGCGCCGGAGCGACGGAGAAGATCGCCCAGTCCGGCGTCGCCGACAATCTGACCAGCCTGCTCACCGTTCTGAAGTCGCTTGGGCCTCAGGAGCCGACCACCTCGGGCCTCATTTGATGCCCAATAGCGCGGGGAGCCTTGGCTCCCCGCGCTCTGTCCCGTGACGGGCGCCGGAGCGCGCGCTCAAGCCCGGGGCAGACATCCTTCCCGGGTCCGCGCGCGCCGCGCGGATCCGGGACGGGCCCGGGCAGGGTCGATCTCCGCTCCGGGGTCCCCGGCCTGAACAGCCGATCGTCCGTTCCTTAGCCTGGGGAACCACCATCGCCGTCCGGCCGTTCGCAACGCGTTCGCATTACCGCTGCAAGGCGTCGGCCCGGCAAGGCGTCGGCCCGGCAAGGCGTCGGCCCGGCAAGGCGTCGGCCCGGCGCTTTGGCGGCCCGGCGAGGCGGAGGCTTCAGGCATGCGCTGCATTCTTGTTGGGACCCTGGTTCTGTTTGCCGTCACCACGCTGACGGCGACGCCGGGCTCGCCCCGGGCCCAGCCGGCGCCGGGCGAGGTCGAGAGCGTGCTGACCTCGGCCGGGCCGATCTCGGTGCGCGACGTGACCGGCGGGCTCGAGCACCCCTGGGGCGTGGCGGTCCTGCCCGACGGGCGCATGCTGGTCACCGAGCGGCCCGGGCGCCTCCGCATCGTCGAGCCCGGCGGCTCGATGTCGGATCCGCTGGCCGGCGTACCGGAGGTGTTCGCGCAAGGCCAGGGCGGCTTGCTCGACGTCGCGGTCGGCCCCGACGTCGCGGAGACCGGCCGCGTCTACCTGTCCTTCGCCGAGCCGGGCGAGGGCGGCGCCTCGACCGCGCTCGGCCGCGGCCGCCTCGCCGACGACCGGATCGAGGACTTCACGGTCATCTTCCGCCAGGAGCCCAAGGTGCCGGGGCCGAACCATTTCGGCACGCGGATCGTCTTCGCCCCCGACGGCACCCTGTTCCTGACCCTGGGCGAGCGCTTCAAGTTCGATCCGGCGCAGGATCTGTCGAACCATCTGGGCACCATCGTGCACCTGAACCCGGATGGCAGCGTGCCGGAGGACAACCCCTTTGTCGGCCGCGCGGACGCCGAGCCGGAGATCTGGTCCTACGGTCACCGCAACATCGAGGCGGCGGCGATCGACCCCGAGACCGGCGCGCTGTGGATCGCCGAGATGGGCCCGCTCGGCGGCGACGAGCTGAACCAGCCCGAGGCCGGTGGCAATCACGGCTGGCCGGTGGTGAGCTGGGGCATGCACTACGACGGCACCGACATTCCCGACCCGCCGACCCGTCCGGACTTCGCCGATGCGGTCCGTCACTGGTCGCCGGTGATCTCGCCCTCGGGCATGATCTTCTACACGGGCGCGCTGTTCCCGGAGTGGCAGGGCAGCGCCTTCATCGGCGGACTGAGCGCGCACGAGCTGGTGCGCGTGGCCATCGACGGCCGCGCCGTCGTCGAGGAGGAGCGCATCCCGCTGCCGACGCGGATCCGCGACGTGGCCGAGGGGCCGGACGGCGCGCTCTACGTGCTGACCGACGAGGCCGACGGCCACCTCTGGCGGATCGTGCCGCTGGGGTGAGCGGCACGAAGGCCCTTCATCGGCAAGGCCGGCTCGCGCGCCGGTGATCGTCATCCCGTTCACGGGCCGGCCCCCTTGAGACGGACGCTCTATGCCGGAGTCCTGATGCCGGAGTCCCGGACCAGGATGGTCAAGACCGTAGCACCTTGGTCTGGAAGTCCTGTCGCTTCCTGCACGCTTGCCTGTTGAAGGCGGGGCGACCGATCGGGTGGAGGTGGCGGCTATGGTGGGCGGCAGGAACCCTATTCCACTGTCCTATTCCACTGTGTCGATCAGCGCCTGGGAGCGCTCGGCGACCGACGGCGGCAGGGGGATGTAGCCGAGCCGGGCCGCGTGCCGCTGGCCCTCGGTGACGCCCCAGCCGATGAAGGCCCGGAGCGCCTCGCTCACGCCCGTCTCGGCGTAGCGTCCGCGCAGCAGCAGCCAGCTGTAGGTGACGATCGGGTAGGAGTTCGCGCCCGGCGGGTCGGGCAGGAACAGGCGGCCGTCGGGCGGCATCCGGTCGACCGTCGCCTCGAGCGCGGCCGCGCCGGCCTCGGCGGTCGGCCGCACGTACCGTCCGGCCCGGTTCTGCAGCGCGGCCACCGGCAGGTCGAGCCGCTCGGCGAAGCCGTGCTCGACATAGCCGATCGAGTATTGGCTGATGCGGATGCGCCCGGCCACCCCGTCATTGCCGTATGCGGTCATGGCGCCGCCCGGCCAGTCGACCAGCAGGCCGACGCCGGGCCCGTCCTCGCGCCAGGCCGGGCCGATCGCGCTCAGATGATGGGTGAAGGCGAAGGTGGTGCCGCTGGCGTCGCGCCGGGTGACGATCGAGATGGTCCGGTGCGGCAGATCCTGACCCGGATTGTCGGCGGCGATGCGCGGGTCGTCCCACGCCTCGATGGCGCCGGAGAAGATCCCCAGCAGCGCCTCGCGGCCGAGCCGGAGCTCGCCGTCATGGCGCGGCAGGTTGAAGGCGACGACGACCATGCCGGCGGTCGCCGGCACCAGCACGACCCCGTCCTCGACCCGGGCCATCTGCCGGTCGGTCATCGCCGCGTCGGAGGCGCCGAAGTCGACCTCGCCGGTCATGAAGCGCGCGACGCCCTCGCCGCTGCCGACCGGGTCGTAGCCGATGTGCACGTCAGGGTGGTCGGCCTGGTAGTCCTCGATCCAGGCGAGGTAGAGCGGCGCCGGGAAGGTCGCCCCCGCCCCCAGCAGGTCGACGGCCCGGGCCGGGGCGGCGCCCGCGGCCAGCAGGGCCAGCGCGGCGGCGGCGAGCGTCCTCATGGCCGGGCGCCCCCCACGTCAGCTGAACTGGCCGGCCAGGTAGTCGCGGGTCAGCTCCTGCCGCGGCTCCTGGAACAGCTGACGGGTCTCGCCGACCTCGACCAGGAAGCCGGTGCGGCCGCCCCCGGACATGTCGACCGCGAAGAAGGCCGTGGTGTCGGCGACGCGCTGCGCCTGCTGCATGTTGTGGGTGACGATGGCCACCGTGTAGTCCCGCTTCAGCTCCATCATGAGCTCCTCGATGATCCGGGTGGCGATGGGATCGAGCGCCGAGCACGGCTCGTCCATCAGCAGGACCGTCGGGTCGGTGGCGATGGCGCGGGCGATGCACAGCCGCTGCTGCTGGCCGCCCGACAGGGACAGGCCGTTCTGCTTCAGCTTGTCCTTGACCTCGCTCCACAGGCCCGCGCGCCTCAGCGACTGCTCGACCCGCTCGTCGTAGTCGCCCTTGAAGCGGTTGAGGCGCAGGCCGAAGGCGACGTTCTCGTAGATGCTCATCGAGAACGGGTTCGGCTGCTGGAACACCATGCCGATGTGCCGGCGCACGACCACCGGGTCGACGGTCCGGTCGTAGATGTCCTGGCCCAGGAAATGCACCCGCCCCTCGAGCCGGAACACCGGGATCAGGTCGTTCATCCGGTTCAGGCTGCGCAGCACGGTGGACTTGCCGCAGCCCGAGGGGCCGATGAAGCCGGTGATCCGGCCCCTCTCGACGATCACGTGGCTGTCGCGCACGGCCAGGAACTTGCCGTAGTAGATCCGCTCGATGTCGGCATCGATGGCGATCCCGTCGCCGTTCGGCCGGGCGGGTGCCGCGGGGGCGGAGGAGACGGCGTGCTCGGTCACGGGGCTCAAGCCTCCGGGGTGGCGTCAGACCTGCCGCGAGCCGATCAGCCGGCTCACGATGTTGAAGAACAGCACGATGATCACGAGCACCAGCGAGGCCGCCCAGGCCAGCTCGAGCTGGTTCTCGAACGGCATGCCCGAGAAGTTGTAGATCAGGATCGACAGCGAGGCGGTCGGCTCGAACAGGCCCTCGATCCAGTAGTTGGAGAACAGGGCGGTGAACAGGAGCGGCGCCGACTCGCCGGCGGCGGCCGCCACCGCCAGGATCACGCCGGTCAGGATGCCGGCCATGCCGGTCGGCAGCACCACCCTCCAGGCCACCTGGGTGTTGGTGCAGCCCATGCCGTAGGCGGCGTCGCGCATGCGCTGGGGCACCATGCGCACCGCCTGCTCGGCGGTCAGCATCACCGTCGGCAGCATCAGCACGGCGAGCGCGATGCCGCCGGCCATGGCCGCGTAGGTCTTCCAGACCACGACCAGCCACGCGTAGACGAAGACGCCGGCCAGGATCGACGGGAAGCCGGTCAGCACCTTGGCGACGAAGCGGGTGGCGTTGGCGACCCGGCTCTCGGGTGCGATGAAGCCGAGGAACAGGCCGCCCAGGATGCCGATCGGGATGGCGATGGCCGAGGCGATGCCGACCATGACGAGGGTGCCGAGGACGGCGTTGCCGAAGCCGCCGCCCGGCGACAGGCCGGCCGGCGGCAGTTCGGTGAGCAGCGCCAGGCCGAGCCGGCCGCCGCCCTCGACGATGAGCATGTAGAGCACCGAGAGCAGCGGCACCGCCGCCAGCAGAGCGATCCCCCACAGCGCCATGGCGAACAGCAGGTTGCCGAGCGTCCGCCGCTCGCCGAGGGACCGGCGCAGATCCGGGCCGCCGGCGCCGCCGGGCGGGCCGTGGGGGGTGGGGGCCGTGGGCATGCCCGTCTCCATCGCGCGCGCGGTCATGGCGTCCTCACGTGACCTGCTGTTTGCTCGACAGCGCCATGATGACGGTGCCGATGATGTTGACCACCAGGGTGACGCCGAGCAGGGCGACCGCGGCGTACATGAGGGCCTGCTGCTCGACCGCGCCGGCCTCGGGCCAGTTCGAGGCGAGCAGCGAGGCCAGCGTGTTGGCCGGAGCGAACAGCGACCAGCTGATCTGGTTGGAGTTGCCGATGAGCATGGCCAGCGCCATGGTCTCGCCGAGCGCCCGGCCGAAGCCGAGCACCAGGGAGGCGAAGATGCCGCTCGCCGCGGTCGGCAGCATGACCCGGACGATCGCCTCGCGCCGGGTGGTGCCCATGCCGTAGGCGGCCTCCTTCACCTTGTACGGGATCAGGCGGAAGGCGTCCTGGCTGATCGCCGCCACCGTCGGCAGCACCATGATCGCCAGCACGATCACCGCCGGCGCCAGCCCGGGCCCGTTGAGCGAGGTGCCGAACACCGGCACGAAGCCGAGGGTGTCGTAGAGCCAGTTGGCAACCGGGCGCAGCGCCGGGATCACCACGTAGATGCCCCACAGGCCGTACACCACCGACGGGATCGCCGCCAGCATCTCGACGATGGTGCGGAACACCTGGGCCAGGCGATGGTCGAGGAAGCCCTGGGTCAGGAAGATCGCCACCCCGACGCCGAGCACCCCGGCGATCGCCAGAGCCAGCAGGGAGGAGTAGAGCGTGCCCCAGATTTCCGCGAGGATGCCGAACTGCTCGCGGCCCGGGTCCCACACCGCCGTCGACAGGAAGTCGGTGCCGTACCGGGCCATCGCCGGGGCGGCCTGCGCGCCGATCTTGTAGAGGATGTAGGCGAGCAGCAGGACCATCAGCGCGCCGGCCGCGTAGCAGAACGCGCGGAAGATCCGGTCGGTGACGAGCTCGAGCCGCGAGGGCGGCCGCGAGATCGACGGGTAGGCCGTGCCGTTGAGCTCGATCGCCATGGGCTCCTGCGCGCCGCTGGCCCCGCGGCCGGCCCGCCCCGGCGTGCCGGGCGCGGGCGGGGCTGGGGGACGTTGGGGGGATGGACGGGGCGGGCTCGGGCGCCGTCACTCGATCCGCGCCGCCGCCTCGCGAACCTGGGCGACCACCTCCTCGGGCAGGGGCACGTAGCCCAGCTCCGGCGCCATCTCCTGGCCGGTGGTCAGGCCGTACTCGATCAGCTGTTGGATCGCCTCGCGCGTCTCCGCATCGTGGCCGGCGGCCGGGAACAGGAGCCAGGAGAAGGTGACGATCGGGTAGGCGTCCTCGCCCTCGGGATCGGTCACGAAGGCGCGCATGTGCTCGTCGAACGCGGCCGTGGCCAGGGCCCGCGAGCCCGCCTCCGTGCCCGGCTCGACGAAGCTGCCGGCCCGGTTCTCGAGGATCGCGGTCGGCGTTCCGGTCAGCTTGGCGTAGCCGTACTCGACATAGCCGATGCCCCCGGGGTTCTGCTTCACCTGCGCGGTCACCCCGTCGTTCTTCGGCGCCCGGACGATCCGGTTGGAGTCGGGCCACTGCACGGTGGTGCCGGCGCCGGGACCGCTGGCGAAGTCCTCCGAGATCGCCGACAGGTGGTTGGTGAAGTTAAAGGTGGTGCCGGAGCTGTCGGAGCGGACGACAACGGTGATCGGCGTGTCCGGCAGATCGACCCCCTCGTTCGCCTCGGCGATGCGCGGGTCGTTCCAGCGCTCGATCTCGGCCAGGAAGATGTCGGCGTAGACGTCGCGCGGCAGCCTCAGCTCGTCCACACCCGGCAGGTTGTAGGCGATGACGATCTCGCCCGCGGTCATCGGCAGCAGCACCACGCCGCGCTCCATGCGCTCGATCTCCTCGTCGCTCATGGCGGCGTCGGAGCCGGCGAAGTCGACCACCCCGTTCAGCAGGTCCTGGATGCCGGCGCCGGAGCCCTTCGACTGGTAGTCGACGGTGACGCCCTCGGTCTGGGCGCTGAAGTCCTGGAACCAGGCGGCGTAGAGCGGGAACGGGAAGCTGGCGCCGGATCCGACGAGGCGGACATCCGCGCCGGCGGCGCCGGACAGGGTGATGCCGAGCACGAGCGCGGCCGCAGGCCAGACACGGGTCATGAGGACAAGTCTCCTGTTCAGCAGGACGCCGCGCGCAGCCTTGGAGGCGCCCGCAGGCCCGCCCTTGAGCGGGGCCGGCGGCAAGCCGCGACGCCGGTGCGCGGGCCCGACGGCCCGCCGCGACGCCGGCGGCGCCGCGAGGCCCAGGGTTGCTCCGTGGACCGCTCGAGATCAATCGGCCGATGGAAGTAATGCTTTCGAGCAGAGGCCGGCCGGTGTCCATCAGACTCAATAGTGCCGCCCTTGAGGACGCCCGCCTTATTGGGCTGCTCTTGACCGTTGTGCCGCGCTTCTGTGCGCGCGGGAGCGGCATGCGCGAAGCGCCCGGCCACGTCTGCATCACATCATGCGGTTTGGGCGATCACTGGTCGGCCAGGGGTCCTACCGCGATTGTCGGAGGCGCACGACCGAGAACGATCCGCCCCGAGCCGCGTTGCTCTCGCCGAGCGGGCAGCCGTGACGGCGGTGACCGCCCGGGCCGGCGCCCGGCCTCTGCGACCGTGTGGCGCGCAGGCGGGCTTCGTTGCCCGGGCTCGTGGCGTTCCCCGACGCCGCCGCGGCCCCGACGCCGCCGCGGCCCCGGGCGGCCCCGGGCGGCCCCGGGCGGCGACAACAGGAGCGTGCAGGTGGCAGGTGCAGGCCGACGCGCATGCGGGGCGGACCCGCCCGCCGGGCCGCGCCGGGATGGCGGGCGCCGGGCCCGGCGGCGCGCCGCGGCGCTGATCGCGGCGCTTCTTTTGGCTCCGGCCCCGGCGGCCGTGTCCGGCCCGGCCCGAGGCGCCGAGCCGCGACCGTGGGAGCTGACGCTGCTGGCCGGCCCGGCCTGGGTCAACGACTCCTCGGAGATCTTCCTGGAACGCCATCTCGGCGACACGTCCGCGGTGTTCGGCGCGGCCGCGGCGCGCACCGTGCTCGAGCTCACGCCCCGCCTGCAGGCCGCGGCGGAGGCGCAGGTTGCCCGTCGAACCGGCGGCGACGGGGTGACGGAGGTCGCCGGGCTCGGGGTGGCGCGCTGGCGGGCGCTCGAGGAGCCCGGCCTGCGTCTCGCGCTCGGCTTTGGCCCGTCCTGGGCGCATCGGCGCGGCCGGTCGGTCGCCGACCGTGACGAGGAGCTGTCGGACTGGCTGGGCCTGCTGATGGCCGAGGTGTCGCTGGCGCCGCGGCCGACGCGGCCCTGGTCGGTGGTCCTGCGCTACCAGCACTCGTCGAGCGCCTTCGGGCTGTTCGGCGAGCACGGCCCCAAGGACGACGGCACGGCCCTGCTGCTGGGAATCACCTACCGCTTCCGCCTGCGCTTCGGGCCGACCGGGCGTGGCGCCGAGACGGCGCCCTGAAGGCGGTCCGCGCCCGCCGGCACCAGCGGCCGGCCGACCCGGAGCAGCGCCCGGCGGCCCGGCTCAATCGGCCTCGATCGCCGCCATTTCGTCGTCGGAGAAGCCCATGTGGTGGCCGATCTCGTGGACCAGCACGTGCCGCACGACATGGCGCAGATCCTCGCCGCTGTCGCACCAGTAGTCGAGGATCGGGCGTCGGAACAGCAGGATGCGATCGACATGCTGCGGGGTGTCGCCGGCGCCCTTCTCGCCCCATGGCGTGCCGACATAAAGCCCGAGCAGGTCGAAGGGGCTGTCGAGCGCCATCTCCTCGCACAGCGCCTCGTCCGGAAGCTCCTCGACGCCGATGCCGACCCCGGAGAGGCGCTCCAGCACCGCCGCGGGCAGGGTCTCGAGCTCCTCCTCGGCGATCCGGGTCAGCTCGTCCAGGGTGGGCGCCGTGCTGAAGGGTCTCACCGTCGTTCCGCCTTGATCTGCGACCGGCCGCGCGCCACCTGCCGGCGATGGCAACCAATCGGGGGGAGGCACCCATGGCGGAGCGGTTGACGGGCGAGCATCGCGCCCAGGCCCTGTCCGAGCTGGATGGCTGGACCGAGGCCGAGGATCGGGACGCTATCCGGAAGTCCTACACATTCCGCTCCTTCTCCGAGGCGTTCGGCTTCATGAGCCGGGCCGCCCTCGCCGCGGAGAAGATGGATCACCATCCGGAATGGTTCAACGTGTACAACAAGGTCGACGTGACCCTGTCGACGCACGATGCCGGCGGTCTGACCGAGCGCGACATCAAGCTGGCGCTGGAGATGGACAAGGCGGCGCGCTGACCCGCCCGGGCGCTCGCGCCCGAGGCACCCGGGGCCCCGCCGCGGCGAGGCCCCGTCGCGCCCACCGGCGTGATGCTACTTCTTGAGGGCCGCCACACCCGGCAGATCCTTGCCCTCAAGCCATTCCAGGAAGGCGCCGCCAGCGGTCGACACGTAGCTGAAGCGCTCGTCGACGCCGGCGCCGATCAGCGCCGCCACGGTGTCGCCGCCGCCCGCCACCGACAGCAGCTTGCCGTCCGCGGTCAGCTCGGCGGCGTGGGCGGCCACGGTGTTGGTGCCCTGGTTGAAGGGGGTGATCTCGAAGGCGCCGAGGGGACCGTTCCACACCACCGTCTTGGCGCCGTCGAGCAGGCCGTTCAGCAGCTCGGCCGTGGCCGGGCCGACATCGAGCACCATGCCGTCGGCCGGCACGGCGTCGATCGCCACCACCTCGCTCGGCGCACCCTCCTTGAACTCCTTGGCGACCACGCCGTCGCTCGGCAGCACGATCTCGCAGCCGGCGGCCTCCGCCTTGCCCATGATCTCGCGCGCCGCCTCGGCCATCTCCTTCTCGCACAGCGAGGCGCCGATGTCGGTGCCCTTGGCGTAGAGGAAGGTGTTGGCCATGCCGCCGCCGAGCACCAGCTTGTCCACCTTCTGCACGAGGTTGCCGAGCAGCTCGAGCTTGGTCGAGATCTTGGCGCCGCCGACCATGGCCACCACCGGCCGCACCGGCACCTCGAGCGCCTTGGTCAGCGCCTCAAGCTCCGCCTGCATCAGGCGCCCGGCAACGGCCGGCATGTGGTGCGCCAGCCCCTCGGTCGAGGCGTGGGCGCGGTGCGCGGCCGAGAAGGCGTCGTTGACGTAGACGTCGCCGAGGGCCGCCAGCTGCCGGATGAACTCGGGATCGTTCTTCTCCTCGCCCGGATAGAACCGCAGGTTCTCCAGGACCAGGACCTCGCCCGCCTGCAGGGCCTTGACCGCCTTCTCGGCGACCGGGCCGATGCAGTCGTCGGCCATCTTGACCGGGCGGCCGAGCGAGGCGGCCAGCGCCTCGGCCACCGGCTTCAGGGTGAACTCCTCGTTGCGCTTGCCCTTGGGCCGGCCGAAGTGCGACATCACCACCACCTTGGCGCCCTTGTCGGCCAGCTCGATCAGGGTCGGAGCCAGCCGGTCGAGACGGGTGCTGTCGGTCACCTTGCCGTCCTTGGTCGGCACGTTCAGATCGCCGCGCACCAGCACGGTCTTGCCGGCAACGTCGACGTCGTCGATGGTCTGGAAGGCGCTCATCCGGGGATTCCTTTCGCATTCGGGTCGGCAGAGTCGCGCCGCAGGCCGATCGGCGCCGTCGAGGGGCGCCGCGACGGGGCGTGAGGCGGGTCAGATGGCCCGGACCACACTCTAGCGCAGCGGCGCACGCGGCTCCACCGGGCAGACGCGTCCCTCGTCCGGCCCGGCCGCGACAATCGCCGCCGGTCCTTTGCCGCAGCCGGGATCGCGCCATCTCATGAACGTCACGGCAAACTTCCCGGTTGAGGATTTAGATGGTTTCGGTGGCGGATCGTGTGGCCTATGCCGGCTCGCAGACAGCGCGGGTCGGCTGGTTCATTGCCGAATACTTTCTGGCCCTACGCGCCTTGGGCAACCAGGTCGAGCAGGACTATGGCCGGCGCGCGCGGACGACGGCGGACGGGCTCTCGTGGCTCAGCCGCGAGCTGTACCAGCTGTTCCGGCGCGACTGGGACAACATCGCGGCCGGCTTCTACAAGCCGCCCCATGACATGAGCCGGCCGCCGCAGCGGCTGCTGGCGACGGCGCGCGCCTATTTCGACGATCTGCCACGGGTCAACCGGCGTCGGCTGGCCCGCGGCAACAGCGAGGTGTACCGGGCCCCGCCGCCCGGGACGCCGAAGCTGCCCCGCTATTACCTCCAGAATTTCCATTATCAGACGGACGGCTACCTGTCGGAACGGTCGGCGCGGCTCTACGACCATCAGGTCGAGATCCTGTTCGGCGGTGGCGCCGACGCGATGCGGCGTCGCCTGCTGGTGCCGATCCATTTTTACCTGCGTCGGCGGCGGGCCGCCGAGGTCCGCCTCATCGATGTGGCCAGCGGCACCGGCCAGTTCCTGACCTTCCTCAAGGACAATCATCCGGCGATGGACGTGACCGCGCTCGACCTGTCGGCGCCGTACCTTGCCGAGGCGCGGCGCCGGCTTGAGCGCTACGGCCGCATCCGCTATGCGGTGGGCGGCGCCGAGGCGATCCCGCTGCCCGACGCCAGCGTCGATCTGGTCACCTGCATCTTCCTGTTCCATGAGCTGCCGCGCAGGGTCCGCGCCGCGGCCGCCACCGAGATGGCGCGCGTGCTCAAGCCGGGCGGCCAGGTGCTGTTCCTCGACAGCATCCAGCGCGGCGATCGCGACAACCTCGACAAGCTGCTCGACGCTTTTCCCCAGCAGTATCACGAGCCCTACTACGACGACTACACGCGTCAGGACCTGCCGGCCTTGTTCGAGGATGCCGGGTTGCGGCTCGGCGGCAGCGATATCGTGTTCATGTCAAAGATGATGGTGCTCGAGAAGCCCTGAGGCGTGGCCGGCGGGCGATCCCTGACCGGTGGTTGTCATTAAAGCTTCACGCTATTGACACCTTGGTGATGCCCATCGATATGGCGTGCGGGCCGGGACCGATGCCGTTCCCGGCCCGTTTCGGTATTGGCATTGCCGCTCCCCCACGCCACCGCGGGTCGCCCGCGACTTGGAAAGGCTCCCGGCCACGATGCGCCGCCCCGATCGCCACGTCGAAGTCGAGATGAAGCTGTCCGCCACGCCGGACGGCTTCGCTGCCCTGGAAGCCTCGCCGCTGCTGGGTGCGGCCACGCTGGAGCCGCCGTGGCCCCGCCATCTTGAGTCCGTCTACTACGACACATCGGATCTGCGGCTGCGCGCCCGGCGCGTCGCCCTGCGCGTCCGCCGGGTCGACGGCCGCTTCGTCCAGACCGTCAAATCGGCCGGCGCGGCGACGGGCGGCCTGCAACGCCGCGGCGAATGGGAAGCGCCGGTCGATGGGCTGGCGCCGGCGCCGGCGGCCATGACCGAGCCGGCGGCCGCCGCCGCGCTTGAGGGCATCGCGGTCGACGACCTGCAGCCCTTGTTCGCCACCCGCGTCGAGCGGCGCGCCCGCCGGGTCCGCTTCGGGCCCCCGGGGGCCGCCGCCGACATCGAGGTCGCCTTCGACGAGGGCATGCTCGAGGCCGGCGAGCGCACGGAGCCGATCCGCGAGATCGAGCTGGAGCTGATCGACGGGCCGGCCGCGCCGCTGCACGATCTGGCGCTGGCGCTGCATCGCCTTGCCCCGGTCCGGGTCGAGCCGCAAAGCAAGGCCGCGCGCGGCTATGCCCTGGCCACGGGCGACGTGCCGGCGCCGGTCAAGGCCAAGCGTCTCAGCCTCGACGCCGAGCAACCGGCCGAGCGGGTGATCACGGCCGTGCTCGGGGCCGGGCTCGAGCAATGGATGGCCAACCAGGACCCGGTCCTCGATGGCAGCGATCCCGAGGGCGTGCACCAGATGCGGGTGGCGCTGCGCCGGCTGCGCTCCGCTCTCAGCCTGTTCAAAGACGTGCTGCCGGGCCGGACCACAGGCTGGATCCGGGACGAGACGCGCTGGCTCGCCGGCAGCCTCGGGCCGGCGCGGGAATGGGACGTGTTCATGGCCCAGACCCTGGCGCCGGTCGAGCAGGCGGCGCCCGGTGATCCCGGCCTGGCGGCGGTGCGCGCCGCCGCCGAGGCGGAGCGGCAGGCCGGCTACGAGACCGCGCGCGCGGTGATCGGCTCGCCCCGCTACACGACACTGGTGCTCAGCGTCGGCCGCTGGCTCGACACGTCCGGCTGGCGGGAGGCCGCCGACGCCGAGACCCTGGCCCGGCTCGACGCGCCGGCGCTCGACTTCACCCGCGGCCTGCTCGGCAAGCGCCACCGCAAGCTGCTCAAGGCGGGCAAGCGGTTCGACACCCTGACGCCGGAAGAGCGGCACCAGGCGCGCATCCAGGCGAAGAAGCTGCGCTACCCCGCCGACTTCTTCCGCAGCCTTTATCCGAAGAAGCCGACCAAGGCGTTCCTCGAGGCGCTCGCCCGGCTGCAGGACGGCCTTGGCCACCTGAATGATGTCGCCACCGCCCGGACCCTGGTCGGCACGCTCCTGGTGCGGCCGGCCGACACCGTCGAGGCGGCCGTCGATCGGAGCCTGGGCGCCGGCCTCGTGCTTGGCTGGCACACCCGCGGCGCGGCCGACCTGGAGCCCGCCATCCGCAAGGACTGGCGCGCCTTCGCCAGGACGGAGCCGTTCTGGCGGCCATGACGGCGCGCAAGACGTTCCCCTGCGCATCACGCGCAGGGGCATGCGCGCTTGCCGATGGCGGCGGGGACTGCCTGCAAAACGAGAGACTCTTCAATCTCCCTGCCCCATGCGCTGCATGTGGGCGAGCCGGGGAGGGGGTGACGGCAGCGGCCTCGTGAGCGTTACCGATCGAGCGGCATCCGGGGATGCTGGCCCCTACCCTGCCCGACGCGCCGCGCCGGACCGGGGATCAAGAGAGCTTTGGCTTGATCGCGCTCCCTCCACCTGACCAGGGTCACGGAAAGGGAGCGTCAGGCGCCTGTCTTGGGCGGCGCCACCAGTTCGAGGCGGGGCGGATGGGTGGCCTCGCGCCGGCCCTGCTCAAAGGCGATCAGCGCCTGCTTTCGCAAGGCGCCCCATCGGTAATGATGGATCACCCCCGACTTCTGGATGACACGATGGCATGGGATCAGCAGCGACAGCGGGTTGGCGCCACAGGCCCGGCCGACCGCGCGCGCCGCCCCCGGCTGGCCGATGGCCGTGGCGATGTCCTGGTAGCTGACCAGCGCGCCCGTCGGGATCCGGAGCAGCGCCTCCCATACCTTGATCTGGAAGCTGCTGCCCCGGAGCAGCAGGCGCAGTGGCTCGACCTCGGTCTCGGCGGCCCGCTCGTCGAAGGCGAAGGCCCGCTCGGCCACCGGGGCTGTCGCCGCCTGGTCATGCACCAGGAGCGCCCCGGGCCACTCGTCGCGGAACAGCTCGATGGCCTCGCCGTCGTCGTCGTCCGGCACAAAACCGAACCAGCACACGCCGCGCTCGGTCAGCCCGATCAGCGCGCGTCCGACCGGCCCGTCGTGCAGCCCCCAGCGGATGGTGAGCGAGCGGCCCGCGGTCTTGTACTCGCCCGGGGTCATGGCCTCGAGGCTGAGGAACAGGTCGTGCAGCCGGCTCGGGCCCGACAGGCCGACATCGAGCGCCGTGTCGAGCACGCTGCGGTTCTCCACCAGCAGACGCTTGGCATGGTTGACCGTGAGGAACTGGCCGAAGCGCTTCGGGCTGATGCCGGCGCGACGCTTGAACACCCGCTGGAAGTGGAATGTGCTCATGCCCGCGACCCGGGCCAGCGTCTCGAGCGACGGCTGCTCCTGGTAATGAGCGATCAGATGGTCGATGGCGCGCGCGATCGAGCGGTCGTGGGCGGCCACGGTCGGTTCCGGCGCTTCCAGGGCCTGCAGCATGACGAGGGTTCCTCACCAGTGTTCAAGCTCACCGTAGGCGGACACCAGGCGAGCGGACACCCGAATATTGCGAAAGCCTCCCGGGTGCTCCCGGCCTGCCGGCGGCCGCGCGGCGCGTCAGGCCGGCCGCTCGGTCAGCGCCGTCGGCTGGCGCACGCCGTCCAGCGCCGCCCGTAGCGCGCGGGCGAGGTCGAGCCGCTCCTTCGGCGACAGGAAGGCGCCGACGATGATCGAGCGGCCATGGCTCGACAGCAGGATCTGGCTCTCGTGGCGGACCGGATCGTCGATCGACACCCTCAGCCAGTGCGGCTGGAACCGGGCCACCTGGCATGCTCCGTGAGCATCCCCGCGCTCGACCGTCAGCAGATCGCGGGTCAGCCGCAGGCGCTCGTAGATCCGCGCACTTCGGTAGTTCTGGCGCAGGCACAGCCACAGCACCAGGACCTCGAGACCGTAGAAGCCGAACACCGGCCAGGCGCCTTGCATCAGGAAGATCCCGCCCACCCCGAGGGAGACGGCGACCACGGCGCCCATCACGATGCGGAAGCCGCGGCCGCTGAGGCTGCGGTGCGGGTGCAGGAAGGCGTCGAACACCACCGGCCCCGTCTCCGCGGGGACGGGTCCGGCACCGTGGGCGTGCGACGACGTCGTCATGATGCCGAAAGATAGCGGCGCCGTGGGCGCGGTAAAGCCGCCGGCGCAGCCTTTCGCGTCCACGGCCGGCCGGCTATACGAGGCCCATGACTCCCGAGATGGTCGACGAGGCGTTCCGCCGGCTGGCCGAGGCCAACCCGGAGCCTGTGAGCGAGCTTGCGCATCGCAGCCCCTACACCCTGCTGGTCGCCGTGGTGCTGTCGGCGCAGGCAACCGATGCCGGTGTCAACCGCGCGACCGAGCGGCTGTTCGCCGAGGCCGACACGCCCGCGGCCGTGCTGGCGCTTGGCGAGGACCGTCTCAAGGAGCACATCCGGACCCTCGGACTGTTCAACAACAAGGCGAGAAACATCCGGGCGCTCTCTGAGATCCTCGTCAACGAGCATGGCGGCCGGGTTCCCGAGGATCGCGCGGCGCTGGAGCGCCTGCCAGGAGTCGGCCGCAAGACCGCCAACGTGGTCCTGAACGTCGCCTTCGGCCAGCCGACCATCGCGGTCGACACGCACATATTCCGGGTAGCCAACCGAACCGGCATGGCCTCGGGGCGGACCGTCGAGGAGGTGGAGCAGGGGCTGCTGCAGGTGGTGCCGGAGCGCTGGCGCCGGCACGCCCACCACTGGCTGATCCTGCATGGCCGCTATGTCTGCAAGGCGCGTCGGCCGGACTGTCCGCGCTGCCCGATCCGCGACCTGTGCGCGTTCGAGCCGAAGACCCAGGCGGCCGGGGACATCGGGGCGGATGCCGGCGTCGGCCCGGGCAGCATGCCGGGCAGGACGGGGGCAAGGGTGCGCAAGCCCTCCACGGCCGGCCGGTCACCGGCGTCGAGGGCCCGTCGATCGGATTAGGCCCGCCGATCAACCTCGGCGTGGTGGCGACCCGCGGACACCGAACTCCGGCATGCCCGCCGAGTCAGGCGTGCCGGCCGGCCCCCTTGCCCGGCGGGGCCAGGCCCGCGTTAAGCCCGCGTTAAAGCCCGCATCGGGCAGGCAGCACGGATGAGCGAGGGCACCAGCCGTAGGGCGGCTGAAGGGCTCCATCCCGACCTTCCCCCACAGTGGGTGGGGGAAGGGGGACACCGTGGCAGGACCGCTGCTGCGGGTGAAGGCGCCGGATGCAGGCGCCGGATGAAGGCGCCGGCGTCGGCCGAACGGGGTCGGGCGGCGCGGCTTACTCGCCGGCCTTGTCGGCGGCGGCCGCGGCCGACGGGACCTCGCGGATCGAGGCCACGGTCGACTCGAGCGGATCGACGGTGCCGATGACCCGGCCGCCGGCCACCACCTCGAGCTCGCCATAGCGCAGCGCGCCGGAGACGACGCCGGTGCCGCGCACGGTCAGCCGGCCCTTGACCGTCAGGTCGCCCTCGAAGCGGCCGCCGATGTCAGCCTCCTCGATCTCGGCGCTGCCCTTGAACACGCCGCCGTCCGCCACCTCGATGGTGCGACAGTCCTTGATGCGGGCCTCTATCTTGCCCTCGACCACCAAGTGATCGCAGGCGGTGATCTCACCGGTGAGCGAGATGCCGCTGCCGACCAGGAGGCGATTGCCGCCGTCCTTCGGCGTGATCTCCGAGCGGCCCTCGGTGGCCGGCGGCCGGCGCGCGGGCGCGGCGGACGGCATGTCGACGACCCGGCGCGGCGGCTCCGGCTTGAACGAGGATGGCGTATCCTTCTGGGTGCTCATGGCGACTCCCTGGCTCGCCGGCTGGGCCGGGCTGCTGGCGTGCGATGGGCTGGCGGTCGGGTGGCCGGCCTGCGGGCTGCCGGCAGGCGTGCTGCCGCTGCCGGCAGCCGGCGGGGCCGCGCGGCTGGCTTGAGAGGGCGCGGCCTCCGGCCGCTGCCCCGAGCTCGGCGACGAGGTCTGCGACCCCTTTTCGGCCCGCGGCTCCGCTTCGGCTCCGGGCCCGCTGGATGGTGTAGGACGTCGACGGAACACGGGCTCCCCCTGTCTTTAAGCGCGCTTTTACCGATACTTAGTAGCAGCGGCGAAGAGTGCCGCCATGACTAGCGGTCTGACCTCGCCAGTCAAGCCTTTCCTGCGATCTGCTGGTGGATATGCACCATGAACGCGGTGCCGATCACCGGAACCAACAGGTTGAGTAGAGGCACGGACATGAGCAGGGCAAGAATTACACCCGCCGCGAGCAGCCGGGGCCCGTGGCGGCTGCGCAAGCGGCGCAGGTCCTTTGGCTTGATTCGGCGCAGCGCCACCAGCTCGAAATATTCGCGGCCGAGCAGATAGCCATTGATCAGCAGGAACACGACCGCGTTCAAGCCGGGCACCCAGTAGGCGACCACGAGGCCGAGCAGGTTGAACAGAAGCAGGATGAGAAAGAACTTGGCGGCGGTGCCGATCGCCTCGGCGACCGACTGGCTGCGTCCGGGCCCGAGCTGCGGATAGTAGCGCTGCTCGACCGCGTCGGCGACCCGGTCGAGCAGCAGGCTGCTGATGGCGCCGGCCAGACCGGGGAAGGCCAGGATCGCCAGCACCACCGCGCCCACCCCGCCGGCGAGATCCAGGGTGCGGTCGAGCCAGACGATGCCCACGAGTTCGAGCCGGTCGAGCAGCACCCCGAGCGCCGCGACCACGGCGACGAGGCCGAGCGCCGCGCCCAGCACGCCGAGCCAGACCACCCGGCGCAGGCGCGGGTCGCCCAGCTGGTCGAAGGCGCGGATCAGGGCGGTCAGCATCGGCGGATGTCACGCTCCGGGCGCTCTCTCGACCCGGCGGCCTCCGACCGGACGGGCCCGCCGGGGCGCCGCCGGAGACCGCGGATCAGCGTGGCCGGCCTTGTACGGCCCGAGCCTTGGTAGGTTCAAGGGGCCGGCGCGGCCTTGCCGGTGAGGCGCCCGCCGCTATACTCGCGGCTGCTCTGAGCAACTGCACAATCCCGACAGGCAGAGCATCATCCCGACACACAGAGCAACGGAGCCCGTCCATGGCCGCTCTCTACCACGTGGTCGGTGTCGGCAACGCCATCGTCGACGTCCTGGCCCAGGCGGACGATGCCTTCCTGGCCGAGCAGCGCCTCGACAAGGGCGCCATGACCTTGATCGACGCCGCCCAGGCCGAGGCGCTCTACGCGCGCATGGGACCCGGACGGGAGATCTCCGGTGGCTCTGCAGCCAACACCGTGGCCGGCGTCGCCTCCCTGGGCGGCAAGGCGGCCTATATCGGCAAGGTCTGCGACGACCAGCTCGGTGCCGTGTTCCGCCACGATCTGCGCGCCACCGGCGTCGACTTCGACACGCGACCCGTGCAGGGCGAGCCGCCGACGGCACGTTGCCTGGTCCTGGTGACGCCGGATGCCCAACGCACGATGAACACCTACCTGGGCGCCTCGGTCGAGCTCGGGCCCGACGACATCGATCCCGAGCTGATCAGCGGCGCGCAGATCGTCTATCTGGAGGGCTATCTCTGGGATCGACCCAACGCCAAGGAGGCCTTCCGCAAGGCCGCGCAGATCGCCCACGACTCGGGCCGCCGGGTGGCGCTCAACCTCTCGGACACGCGCTGCGTCGAGCGGCACCGCGAGAGCTTCCGCGAGCTCGTCAACGGGCACGTTGACGTGCTGTTCGCCAACCTGGGCGAGGCGGCCGCGTTGTTCGAGGTGCACGACCTGAACGAGGTGATCGACGCGGTGCGGGTCGATTGCGAGATCGCGGCGATCACCCGGAGCGAGCTGGGATCGGTCGTGGTCGAGGGGCTGAGCGTCTACGAGATCGCCGCCGAGCCGGTCGACCGGGTGGTCGACACCACCGGGGCCGGCGACCTTTATGCCGCGGGCTTTCTCTACGGCTTCACCCAGGGGCGGCACCTGGCGGAATGCGGCCGGATCGGCAGCATCGCCGCGGCCGAGGTGATCAGCCACTACGGCGCTCGCCCCGAGGCCAGGCTGCCCGAGCTGGTGCAGCGCACCCTCGCCGCCGCGTCCGGCAATGGCGCCGGCCGCTACGCCGCTAGAGAGCGTTTCCGCCTGACGCGGGCCGGCGATCCCGCCTAAACCGGAAACGCTGTAGGCCCGGGATCCGGCCGGATCCCGAGGCGAGCCTGGTCGTTCCCGGCGTGCCCGCCGGTGCCGGGTTCCGGGCGGAGACCGGGCCTGCCTCTCGGCATGGCCTTGATGTCAAGTTTTGCGCCATAATCTGCCGTTAGCGTTGACGGTTGCCGCCGGTCGCGGCGGCGCGCTGCGGGTGGCGACGTCACGCCCCCGCTATGATATGGCGCAACGGGCACGGAGACGTGCCCGGGAGTGCGCTTTCTGTGGACATCGGCGGCGGGACGGTCATGAGCGAAGTCGTCAGCGAATCCTTCTTTGATCGGGCATCGAGCAATCTGCGTGTGGCCTGGCGGGGCATCGCCACCCGGGCGCTCGGGGGCACGCCGGCCGTGCGTCCGGACCTGCCCAAGAGCGATACCCAGATCATCACCCAGCGCATCGAGGAATGCCTGCGGGAGCGGGGCGGCGAGGTTTCCGCCCGGGCCCGCGCCGCCGACCTGGGCCGGCTCTATCTCGGCCTGTCGGCGGAGGGCCGGCGCCGCTTCCTGAAGATCCTCGCCGGCGGCTTCGGCGTCGACCGCGAGCCGATGCACGAGGCGCTGGCGGCCTACGAGTCTGCCGGCGACGATCCGGTGGCCCTGGCCAAGGCCGAGAACCGGCTGCGCGGAGCGCTGGTGTCGCGGCGGTTCCGCCTGCTGACCCAGCTGACGGCCCTGCCCGAGGGGTTCAAGTTCCTGGTCGACCTCCGCGCCGAGCTGCTGTCGCTGCTGGATGGGGATCCGGCCCTGCTGCCGTTGGAGCAGGATCTGCAGCGGCTGCTGTCCACCTGGTTCGACGTCGGCCTGCTCAGCCTCTCGCGAATCACCTGGCACTCGCCGGCCTCGCTGCTGGAGAAGCTGGTCGCCTATGAGGCCGTGCATCAGATCAGCTCGTGGGATGATCTCAAGAACCGGCTCGGCAACGACCGCCGCTGCTACGCGTTCTTCCATCCGGCCATGCCCAATGAGCCGCTGATCTTCATCCAGGTGGCCCTGGTGAACGGTCTGGCCGGCAACATCCATGAGCTTCTGGATGTCAGCGCGCCGGACACCGACCCGCAGCAGGCCGACACCGCGATCTTCTACTCCATCTCGAACGCCCAGAAGGGCCTGCGCGGCATCAGCTTCGGCAGCTTCCTCATCAAGCAGGTGGTGGACGATCTGTCCCACGATCTGCCGAACCTGAAGACCTTCTCGACCCTGTCGCCGATCCCCGGCTTCCGCAGCTGGCTGGAGGCCCGCCTCGCCGAAGGCGAGCCCAACCTGCTGACCCGCGAGGAGCACGAGAAGCTCCGCGGCGTGGCGCCCAAGCGGGGCGCCAAGGGCAGCCTGAAGGAGCTGCTGGCCGATCCGGACTGGTACCGTGACGAGAAGGTGACCGCCGCGCTGGAGAAGCCGCTGACCCGTCTGTGCGCGCGCTACCTTGTCCTGGAGAAGCGGAGCGAGCGCCCGCTCGATCCGGTCGCCCGCTTCCATCTGAGCAACGGGGCGCGGGTCGAGCGTCTGAACTGGCTGGCGGACACGGGCGAACGCGGCCTGCGCCAGTCCGCCGGGCTCATGGTCAACTATCTCTATCGGCTCAAGGACATCGAGAAGAACCACGAGGCCTTCCGCGGCGACGGGAAGATCGTCATGTCGACCGCCGTGCGCGCCCTCGTGCCCAGTTGACCTCGGCCGTCGGCGGGCGCCGCTCTGGACGGCGGCAAGGCGAGGTCGACCAGGGCCGGCCGCGCCCGCTCCGGCGCCCAGCAGGGCATACCGGAACGTTTTGCCTCTTGAGCACGAGCCGGGCGTGGGTGCCGGTATCGGTGCACAGGAGCCCGATCCGCGCGCCGCGGCAGAGCACCGTTGGCGGCGTCGCCGCACCGGCGTACCCTTACTGGCGTGAGGGCCGGCAAACGGCCCCGAGCCGCCGGAGACCCGGCGGATCATCGGAGGGAAGCAAGGAGGATGCGCCTTGACCGTGCAACAGATCCTGGACTCCAAGGGAACCAATGTGATCACGGCGCCGCCCCCGGCGACGATTCGCGAGATCGTCCGATTGCTGGAGGAGCACAATATCGGGTCGGTGGTGATCAGTTCGGACGAGGTCAGCGTCGCTGGCATCGTCTCCGAGCGCGACATCGTGCGCGCGCTGGCCGACCATGACGGCGATGTGCTCGACCGGCCGGCCTCGGCGCTGATGAGCCGTGATGTCATGACCTGTCAGCCTGGCGACGACCTGCGCGATGTCATGGCCTGGATGACGGAGCGCCGCTTCCGGCATTGCCCGGTGCTCGACAACGGTCGGCTGGCCGGCATCGTCAGCATCGGTGACGTGGTCAAGATCCGGATGGATGAGGTGGTGAGCGAGGCCGAGCAGCTCCGGCTCTACATCACCAGCTGACGGCCCAGGCGGGCAGCGAGGGCGGCCCGGCGAAAGGGCTCGGGATCCTGCCGGGGCCGGCGGCAGGGCGGGCCGCGTCGGCACCGGTTGAGACGACGGCCCATTGCGCCATCTATTGGTCCTGGTGCCGGAGCGTTTCCGTGCGACGCGGAATCGCCACCGGCGTTGCCACGTGGGCCGGAATGGCTCTGGTCGGTCTTTTGGACGGCGAGATGCGTGTGCCGGGCTTGGCCCTCGCGTCGTCCAGTCGCCCGGGCCCGGACGCGGCAGCGGGCGCGCGCGGCGCAGGAGGGGCCTTGCATGTGGGTGTGGACGCTGAACGGCGATACCATCCGTGGGGATCTGGTCATCGGCAGCTGCCCGATGAGCCGGTCGGATCTGGGGCTGATCCGCCAGCGGTCGGGCGTCTCGGCCGTGCTGTCGGTGCAGCACGACGAGTGCCTCGAGCATTTCGGCATCGATTATCCCGACCATGTCGCCCATGGCCGCGCGCTCGGTCTTGCCATGCATCGCGTCGCGATGCGCGACTTCGATCCGCCGGATCAGCGCCGTCGCCTGCCGAACGCGGTGCGGGCGCTTCATCATCTGCTCCAGGGCGGCCACCGTGTCTATGTGCACTGCACGGCCGGCATCAATCGGGCGCCCCTGACGGTCCTCGGCTACCTCGCCTTTGTCGAGACCTTGCCGCCCGACGAGGCCTATGCGCTCATTAGGCGTGGGCGACCGCAGGCCGCTCCCTATTGGGACGCCTTTCACGGCGCCTTCAGCGATTTGCTCACATGCTGCGGATGGACCGCCGCCGCGTCGGCTCACCGGCGCCGGCCGGGCTGGGATCCCGACCAGGCCCGTCAGGTGAGGGCCTTCCTCATTGGGAGCGCGGCGAGCAGCCTGTGTCCGCAGGACGCGCCCGCTCGGCCGCATGCGGCGCGCTGAAGGCGGCGGCGTGGTGGAGCCGATGGGAGTCGAACCCACGACCTCTAGAGTGCGATTCTAGCGCTCTCCCAACTGAGCTACGGCCCCACAAGCCAACCGGCCGAGGAAGCCGGCCACCACCGGCTTACGTAGGCAGCCTCGCAGTGCCTGCCTAGAGCCCGTCCGACCGAGCCAAGCTTGGCGCAAGGCTGCGCCAAGCCGCAATGCCCCCCGGGGCATCCCGGCCGGCGCTCGATAACACCAGCCGCCCCTCGCGCTGTCAAGCCAGCCCCCCGCCCGGCGTCCGATCGCGCCTGCGTCCGTGCGCCATCGGCGGGACCGGAGGATCGTGACGAGCGGCTGGGCTTGCTGCGGCCAATGGGTCGGGCTACGGTCCGGCCGCGTTGCGGTTCCCAAAGCCGAGCCCGTGGCCGGCCCCATCTCCTTCGCCAATCTCCTTCGCCAATCTCCTTCGCCAATCGCCGAGACCAATGTACTCCCTGTTCGCTGTCATCGACCTCGCGCTCCAGGTCTACACCTGGATCATCATCATCTCGGCGATCCTCAGCTGGCTCGTCGCCTTCAACGTCATCAACACCCATAACCAATTCGTCTACACGATTGGCAACGCCCTCCATCGCCTGACGGAGCCGGCGCTGCGGCCGATACGCCGTTTCCTGCCCAATCTTGGCGGCATCGACATCTCGCCGCTGGTGCTCCTGCTGCTCATCTTCTTTGTGCGCAGCCTGCTGCGCGAGTACGGCCCTCTCTAGGGACGGCCGGGCCGGCTGCCTGCTCGCCGTGCGGCCGTCCTGGTTTTCCGCTGGCAGCTCAAGGGCCGGCTTCCCAGGTGTCAGGTCCAGGTGCCAGGGCGGCTGGGCGCCGGAGACCGGGAGGCAGGGTTGACCGAGGAGACCGCGAAGCAGCTCGTCTACGTGGCTGACCCCATGTGCTCTTGGTGCTGGGGCTTCACCCCGGTGCTGGAGGGTCTCCTGGATACCGTGGGCGATGCCGCCTCGGTGCATGTCCTGATGGGCGGGCTGCGCCCCGGCACCCTGGCGCTGATGGATGAGGCCGCGCGGAACGAGGTGCGCAGCCACTGGGAGCATGTCCGCGAGGCCTCCGGCCAGCCGTTTGACTTCGGCTTCTTCGACCGGGCGGCCTTCGTCTATGACACCGAGCCGGCCTGCCGCGCCGTGGTCGCCGTTCGGCGGATCGATCCGGGCCGAGCTCGCGGCTTCCTTGCGGCGCTGCACCAGGCCTTCTATGCGGAGAACCGCGACATCACCGATCCCGAGACGCTGGTCGAGGCCGCCGGCGCCTTCGGTTACGAGCCGGGCGGCTTCCGCGAGATCTTCCTGGCGCCGGAGACCCGGCAGGCCACGGCCATGGACTTCGACACGGCTCGGCGGCTCGGCATCAACGGCTTCCCGACCCTGCTGGCGCGCGAGGGTCAGCGGGCCGCGCCGTTGACCAAGGGCTACCAGCCGATCGAGCAGCTCCGGCCAATGCTACAGGCCTGGCTCAGCGGCGAGGCCCATATCGGCCAAGACGGCCGGGGCTGAGGCTCCCGGTGCCGAGGCTGCCGGGGCGCCGAGATCTTTGCCACTCATAAGGGGGGCAACGGAGTGCCCTCAACCCTTTGTGGCAATTCTTCGTTCGTATTACGGATTGTATTAGCGAACACAAATTTGCATGATGTCCCGGGTACCGCAGCACTGGCGATCGTGCCGGCCCGGCGGCACCCGGGGCAAAAGCTAGAACGGGAGGAATGGGCGTGCAGCAGAGCACCGTGCAGAAGCGCTCGGTGGTCATCGCCGGGCATCGGACCAGCGTGTCGTTGGAGCAGGAATTCTGGGGCGCGCTGCGTCAGCTCGCTGACGATCGCGGCCTGTCCGTGAACCGGCTCATCGAGCAGATCGACAGCGACCGCCCCGGCAACCTGTCGAGCGCGATACGCGTCTTCGTGCTCCGCACCATGTCAGCCAACGGCGCGGTGCGGCATTAACCAAAAAGGGCGGTGCGGGCGGCCCTGCTCAGGGGGTCGGCGCGTAGGTCGCCCGCAGGTAGTCACGGATATCGCCGCTTTCCGCAAGCTCGGTGCCGGTGTTGGGATCCACGAGATACGGCACCGAGATGCGCCCGACGCGGTCTCTGAAGGCCTGACGGCTGGCGCCGTGCACCGGCAGGTCGAAGGGCAGCCGATCGCGCAGGACCGGCGGCACGTAGTCCGACGGCCCCAGACGGCCGACGCTGTGCAGCACGTACGGCAGCTCAAGCTCGCACAGCAGCTCGCGCACGCGGCGGGCAAACGGGCTCGCCTCGAAGCTGTACAGCTCGAGCGGCTGCTCGGCCGGCCGTGACGGCCGCGCGCGGGTTCCGGCGCCCAGGCGCGAGGCGCCGGCGGCGACCGAGCTGGCCACGTTGACGGCGCGCAGGCGCCAGCGCATCGGCACGGCGCGCTTGCCGTAGGTCTCGAACAGGTACTCGGTGATGTCAGCCGACTCGTAGAGCCGGGTGTCGGTGTTCGGGTCCATCAGGAACGGGAACTGCAGCTTCCCGCCGAGTTCCTTGACCTTGGGACGGAAGCGCTCGCCGCCCTTGGGGCAGGGGTAGATCAGGACCTCCAGATCGAGCTCGGTCACCACCTCGCGCACCAGTCGGCAGAACGGGCAGCCTTCGAACTCGTAAAGCTCGAGCCGGCGCTCCGGCCGCACGGCCGCGGGCTTCGCCTGCATGCCGCTCCAGAAGCGGGTGTTCGAGGTCAGCACCGAGCCGATCAGGTCCACGGTGTCGCCGACCGACCCGAAACGACGGTCCATATCGTCCATCCTGAGTCCCTCGCGTCTGCTCATGATGACGGCGACGGATCCGGCACCGGCCGCTCAGGCCGAGCCCGACACGCTGTCGTCGCCCGGAATGCCCTTGGTGGTCGAGTACTCGAACTTGAGATGCTGACCGGGAAACACGATCGGATGAATCGCATGGGCCGCCGCGGCCGCCTCGGCGAAGCCCGACAGGATCAGCTTGAGCTTGTTTGGATAGCTGGCGATGTCGCCGACGGCAAAAATGCCGGGCACGCTGGTCGCCGCCGTCGACGGCTCGACCACGATGTGGCTGCGGTCGAGCGCGAGGCCCCACTCCAGGATCGGCCCCAGGTTCATCGACAGCCCGAAGAACGGCATCAGCGTGTCGGCGGCCAGCCGCCGCACCTCGCCGTCCAGGGAACGGACCAGCACCTCGGTGAGGCGGCCGTCCGTGCCGACCAGGCCGGACAGCTGAAAAGGGATGACGAGATCGAGCCGGCCGGCCTCCGCCAGGCGGAACAGCCTTTGCACGCTGTCCGGAGCCGCGCGGAACTTGTCGCGCCGGTGCACCACCATGACCCGCTCGGCGATGTCCGCCAGCACCAGCGCCCAATCGACGGCGCTGTCGCCGCCGCCGGCGATGACCACGCGACGGCCCCGCAGATCCTCGGTGCGCGTCACCACGTAGCGGACCGCATCACCCTCAAACTTCTCGATCTCCGGCAGTGGCGGACGATTCGGCCCGAAGGCGCCGACGCCGGCGGCGATGATCACCGCGGCGGCGTCGATCACCGTGCCGCGCGAGGTCTCCAGCCGCCATCGGCCTTCGGCCGGGCGCAGGCGCTCGACCCGCTGTCCCAGGTGGAGGACCGGCCGGAACGGCGCCGCCTGCTCCGACAGCCGCTCAATCAGCTCGGCCGCGGCGATGCGTGGATAGCCGGGGATATCGTAGATCGGCTTGTCCGGGTAGAGCGCGGCGCATTGCCCGCCGGGCACCTCGAGCGCGTCGATCACGTGACAGCGCATGCCGAGCATGCCGCATTCGAAGACGGTGAACAGGCCGACCGGCCCCGCGCCGACGATGGCGACGTCGGTGCGCTGCGCCGCCGGCTCGGAGGGCGTCGTTGGGACGCCGGAGGCGGCGTCGGTCATCCTGCTGTCCCGGATCAATTGCGCGCGCGCGGCACGAGAGCGTTTCCGCCTGACGCGAGTTCGGCACCGGCCCGCTCCCCCGCCCGGACACTCCGAGCCTGCCCCCCCGGAGCCTACTGTCCCGAGCATACCGTCATTGGGTGGCCGGGCCGGGGAGCGGGCCGGCGATGCCACTTGAGCCGGAAAGGCTCTAGCCGCACATGCCAACACTGTCAACGATGGCGCCACGGCGCCGGCAATCAAGCAGGCGCGCGACCCTGCGGCGGCGGGTCGCGCGCAAGAACGAGGACAATGAATGGCAGGCTCCGACCGGTTGACGCTCGAGCTGTCCGACGAGGCGGCGACCGCGAGGCTGGCGGCCCGGCTCGCCGGGCTGCTCGCCGCCGGGGATGTCCTGACGCTGGCCGGTGATCTTGGCGTCGGCAAGACGGCGCTGGCGCGCGCGCTGATCCGCGCCCGGCTCGGACCGGATGTCGAGGTGCCCAGCCCGACCTTCACCCTGGTGCAGACCTATGTCTGGTGCTCGGCGCCGACGGTCTCCCCCGTGCTGCTCTGGCACTTCGACCTGTACCGGATCGCCGACCCGGACGAGCTGGTCGAGCTCGGCTGGGAGGATGCCCGTGCCGAGGGAATCGTCCTGGTGGAGTGGCCGGATCGGCTTGGTCCGCTGATGCCGACGGCGCGGCTCGACATCGGGCTTGACTTCGCCCCGGGCGGGCCCGAGCGCCGCAGCGCCAGGCTTCAGGCGCATGGGATGCGCGCGCAGGACCAGCTCCGCGTGCTAGACAAGCGGCTGAACCTGGACGACGCACCGAACGAGACGGGTCCGTGACCATCCAGAGCCTCTCCCTGTCCGAGCCGTCCGCCCGCCGCCGCCCCGAGGTGCCGCGGCGGGCGATGGTGCTGGCCGCCGGCTTCGGCACGCGGCTGCGGCCGCTGACGGACACCGTGCCGAAGCCGCTGATCGATGTCGCCGGGCAGGCGATGATCGACCACGTCTTCGATCGGCTTTCCGCCTACGGCATCGAGCGTGTGGTGGTGAACGCCCATTACCGCGCCGATGATCTGGCCCGTCATCTGGCCCGGCGTGAGCGGCCCCAGACGGTGGTGGTGCGCGAGGCGGAGCTGCTTGGGGCCGCCGGGGGCGTGCGCGGCGCGCTTGACCCTCTGGGCGAGGAACCGTTCTTTGTGGTCAACGCCGACGCGCTCTGGCTGAACGGCCCTCAGCCGGCGCTCGACCGTCTGGCCTGCGCCTGGAACGGCGCGGCCATGGACGGCCTCCTGCTCCTGGTGCCGACGGTCAAGGCGATCGGCGTCGACGGCTTCGGCGACTTCCACCTGCACCGGGACGGCACCGTCGAGCCGGCGCGCGAGGGCCAGATGGCCGCCTACCATTACGGCGGCGTCCAGATCCTGGAGCCCGGGCGCGTGTCGGCATTGCCGCCCGGCCCGGCATCCATGGCCCGGATCTGGAACCCACTGCTGGCTGAAGGACGGCTGCACGGCATCGTCCATGACGGGGTATGGTTCCATGCCGGTGGTCCGGATGGCTTGGCCGAGGCGCGGGAGGCGCTGCGCCAGGACAACCGGCGCTGGATCGATCCTTGACGGAGCCGTCGAGCGACACGCCCTCGGGCAATGGAACACCCGAGGGCAGGGGGGCGGTCGACCGTCGGCCAAGGATTTTCACGGTGCCTCCGGGCCGGGCCTTCGTCGACGTGCTGGCGGCCGGGCTGCTCGAGCGGGCCGGCGGCGACCCGCTGGCGCTGAGCGGGATGCACGTGCTGCTGCCGACCCGGCGCGCCGGACGGGCCCTGCGCGAAGCGTTCCTGCGCGAGTGCGCCGGCGGGCCTCTGCTGCTGCCGCGCATCGCGCCCCTGGGCGATCTCGACCCGGCGTCGCACGACCTGGCGCCCGAGGAGGACGATGCGGCGGGGGCGGCGCTCGAGCTGCCGCCACCGCTGCCGGCTCTCCGACGGCAGGCGCTTCTGACCCGGCTGATCCTGGCGCGCGGCGACCTGGACCTCAGGCCCGACCAGGCGGCGTGGCTGGCGGCGGATCTCGCGCGGCTGCTCGATCAGGTGCGGACGGCCGGGCTCGGCTTCGAGCGCCTGGCCGACATCGTGCCCGAGGAGTTGGCGCGGCACTGGCAACTCACGCTCGACTTCCTGACGATCATCACCGAGGCGTGGCCCCGGATCCTTGAGGCGGAAGGCGCGCTCGACCCGGCCGACCGGCGCAACCGGCTGCTGGCGGCCCAGGCGGCGCGCTGGCAGGAGCGGCCGCCCGACGGTCCGGTCGTGGCCGCCGGCTCCACCGGGTCGATCCCGGCGACGGCGGCGCTGCTCGAGGTGATCGCCCGCCTGCCACAGGGCAGCGTGCTTCTGCCGGGCCTCGACCGCGAGATGGACGAGGCCGGCTGGCAGGCGATCGAGGAGAGCCATCCGCAGTTCGGCATGAAGCAGCTGCTCGCGCGGCTGCGGCTGCGCCGCCACGACGTGCCCGACTGGCCGGTCCCGGCCCCGACCGGGCCGCCCTTGCCGGACCGTCGCGCGCTCATCCGCGAGACGATGCGCCCGGCCGCCACCGCGGAGGCCTGGCGGGCGGCCAACGGGAGCGGGTGATCCTGCTGGAGCGGAGGCGAGATCGGGTCCCATGCCGGGGATCGAAATAGGCATCTTGGCGCCAAACAACCTTCTGACGCCGGACTTGTCATTTTATTAAGTCTTTGCTCCTATTCCAGGACGTGGTCGCCGGCATGGTGCCGGTCGACGCCGGGACGGGGGCGGAGCGCGATGATCGGCGGGGCGAGCACGGCGAGGGAGGCCACGATCGGAGCGACCGCCCTCCGTCCGCCCGTGGCGGTGGTCGGCCGGCCCGGTCTCGGACGGGACCGACAAAAGCCGACAAACCGCTACCGGCCGGCCCGGCCGCTACGGCGCGGCGAGACGGAACCCGCCGGTGCCGGTCGGCGCCACCTCGGCGCCGAAGCGGCGGTACTCGCGATCGAGGCGGCGGGCCAGCCAGTCCAGGTCCTCCGGTCGCGTCGGCTGCAGACGGAAGCGGCCAAGCCGGCAGGGCTGCATCTCCAGGTCGACCGGGCGGCCGGCGCCGGGCGTGACGCGCGCCAGATAGAGCAGGGCGAGGTCGCCGCGGAACTCCTCGTAGCCGCCGATGCCCTCGTAGTCGGTCAGCAAATCGCCGCAGCCGTACAGGATGAGACGCCCGCGGCGCCGCTCGCCGCCCAGGAAATGGTGGGACGAATGGCCGTGCACGAGGTCGACCCGGTTGCTGTCGATGAGCGCACGGGCGAAGGCCTGCTGCTCGCGGGTGACCGCGTAGCCCCAGTTCGGCCCCCAGTGGATCGACACCCCGACGACGTCGTCCGGCCGGCGCTCCGCCGCGATGCGATCAGCCAGCGCCGTCGCGCCTCTGGGAGACAGATCGTCGAGCAGGGCCACCCCCGGCCGGGCCGGGCCGGCCTGCCAGTCCGGCGGTATGCCGCTCGAGCCGTGGCCGCGCCCGTAGAGCAGCACGCGGCCGCGGCCCGGCACCGGCAGGACCGCGGGCGCCGCCGCCGCCTCGGCGGTGCGGCCGGCCCCGGCGGCGGCGATGCCGAGCGCGGCCAGCGTGTCGAGCGTGTCCTCGAGGCCGCACAGGCCCCAGTCGAGCACGTGATTGTTGGCCAGTACGCAGGCGTCGATGCCGGCGGCGCCGAGGCAGCCGGCGTTTTCAGGGCTCATCCGATAATGGATGCCCTTGGGCGCCGGCCTGCCGCGGCGGGTCACGGCGGTCTCCAGGTTGATGATGCGCAGGTCGGGGGCGGCCCGCTCAAGCGCGGCGAGGGCGTCGCCCCAGACATAGGCGGGGCCGACCGGCGCCGGGATCGGCCCGTGGGCGGCCTCGGCCAGGCGCACATAGTCTCGCGCCGAGGTGGCGTGAGATTCGTGCAGCTCCGGTGGGGCGGGATCGGTCATGATCTGATCCAGGCCGCGGCCGGTCATCACGTCGCCGCCCAGGAACAGTCCGATGCTCTGGATCTTCGAGGCCATGGAGCTCGACGGTGCCGCCGGGGTCGGGCCGCGGCGACCCTCGCCAAGGGCGGCGGGAGCGGGCCGGCCGGGGCTCAGGGTGGCGCGGCGGCCGCCCCGAGATGCTCGGCAAACCAGTCACCGGCCAGCTCCACCACCCGGTCGAGGGCGCCCGGCTCCTCGAACAGATGGGTGGCACCGGGCACGACCGCGAGCCGCCTCGGTCCGCCGAGCCTGGCGAGCGCCCGCTCGTTCAGCTTGAGCACGTCGGAATCCCTGCCGCCGACGATCAGCAGCGTCGGTGCCACGATCCGCGACAGGTCGGTCGCCGCTAGGTCCGGACGGCCGCCGCGGGACACCAGCGCGCCGACCGCCGGTCCGTTGTTCGGGGCGGCGGCGGTGAGGGCGGCGGCGGCGGCGGTGAGGGCGGCGGCGGCGCCGGTGCTGGCGCCGAACAGGCCGATGCGGCGGTCGCGCAGATCGGCGCGCGTGCCGAGCCAGTGCATGGCCAGGCCGAGCCGGTCGGCGAGCAGCGGAATGTCGAAGACCAGGGTGCGATCAGTCGCCTCACAGGCGAGCAGCAGGTCGAGCAGCAGGGTGGCGAAGCCGCGCCCGTGCAGGCGGTCGGCAACGAAGGTGTTCCGCGGGCTCAGGCGGCTGCTCCCGCTGCCGTGGGCGAAGACGACGATGCCGGCGCCGGGCTCCGGCCGCGTGAGCCGCCCCTCGAGGTCGAGCGGTGGAATGCGGACCATCTCGACCGCCGGACCGTCCTCTGTCGGGGGCATGAAACGGTGTCCGTCCTGGCGTGCCAACGAGGCGGTGGTGACGATGGAGCAATGCCCGGCGCGTCGGGCCTGTTCCGTCCGGGCCGCCGCCGATTGCCGGCGCCAGGGGCGCAGGTTAAGATGATATGCAGCACGCGGTCGAGCCGGCGGCCGGGCCGGCTGGCCCAGCATGGCCCAGCATGGCGCAGCATGGCGCGGGAGGGGGCGGTGGCGGAGAACGAGTTCGTCGGCACCGGGCGGGCGATCGGCCCGGAGGATATCGAGACGGCGGCGGCGACGCTGCGCTGCGAGGCCGCCGCGGTGAAGGCGGTGATCGCCGTGGAGGCGGGCAGCCGTGGGTTCCTGCCGGACAAGCGGCCGAAGATCCTGTTCGAGGCCCATGTCTTCAGCCGCCAGACCGGGCACCGGTTCGACCAGCGCTATCCGAACATCTCCTCGCGCCGCTGGAACCGCAGCCTCTACGGCCGGGCCGGGGCACACCAGTACGAGCGCCTGGCCATTGCCATGGGCCTCGACCGCGCGGCGGCGCTCAAGGCCGCCTCATGGGGGGCGTTTCAGATCCTCGGCGTCAACCACTCCCTGTGCGGCTTCGAGGATGTCGACGGCTTCGTCCGCTTCCTGGTGCCGGACGAGGGGCGGCAGCTCGAGGCCTTTGTCCGGTTCGTGCAAGCGCGCGGGCTCGATGCGCCGCTGCGCGAGCGCCGCTGGGCCGATTTCGCGCGGGGCTACAACGGCTCCGGCTACCGGCAGAACCGCTACGACGAGAAGCTGGCCCAAGCCTTTGCCCGACACCTTTCCGGCGACACCCCGGCGGATCATGCGGCCAGCCCCGGCTTGGCGCACGAGGCGGGCGACCGGCTGTTGCAGCGCGGCGACCGGGGTGACGACGTCCGCGCCCTGCAGCGTGAGCTCAACGCCCTCGGTGCCGATCCCCCCGTGGATGTCGACGGCATCTTCGGACCCGGCACCGAGCAGGCCGTGCGCCTGTTCCAGGCCAGCGTCGGGCTCGCCGTCGACGGCCTCGTCGGGCCGCGGACCTGGTTCGAGATCAACGGCGAGGGCGAGCCGCCTGAGGATGGCGCCGGCGATGCCGCGGTCGGCACGATGACCCCGGCGGCGCGGCTCGCCGGGCACTATGACCATTACGACGAGGTCGACGCCGAGGCCTGGGCGGCGCGCTGGCCGAATTTCACGCCCCGGGAGATCGCCTGCCGGGGCGGCGGGTCGCTGCTGGTCGACGAGGACGCGCTCGATCGCCTGCAGGACCTGCGGGACCGCATCGGCCGGCCCATGGTGGTCAACTCCGGCTACCGCAGCCCTGAGCACAATCACCGGGTCGGCGGCGCCGCCCACTCGCGGCACATGCAGGGCATCGCCTTCGACATCGGCATGGCCGGCCACGATCCGCGCCGGTTCGTCCGTGCCGCGCGCGCCTGCGGCTTCCGCGGCTTCGGCTTCTACCGCGGCGGCAGCTTCATCCATATCGACACCCGGCAGCATCCGGCGGAGTGGGGCAAGGCCTGGTGGTGAGATCAGGGAGTCCGAATACGGGTCGATGCCGCTGCTTTGGCTTTGCGCCGGGCGTCGCGGATGAGTAGCCTTGGGTTGAGATTCGCGCCGTCGCGACTTGAATCTCGCGAACCTCACGAACCTCACGAACCTTACGATTTGAACGGCACGACGTGTGCTCGGCGTCTTGGGCCTGACCGAGACGGCGCCGGCGGCCGGCTCGCCCGGGCCGCCGGCTGGGCCCGCTATCGGGAGCTGTTCGGGGCGGCCACCGACGTCAGGCGCAAGGCTGAAGGCCAGCAGTGCAGGCCCGTGCCGCCGTGGGCGGGCGCCATGCGGTGGACCCGGCTGCCGGACCAGGGGCGGCTGATCCTCGAGCCTTTTGGTGGCGAGGGCTTCGGCCACGGTCTCGGCCGGCACCAGTCCGCCTGGGACACGGACGCGTACCTTGACGAGGTGCCGGCGTGCTTCCGCATCCGTCGACGCGCCGCACCATGACGCCGCCGCGTGTCCCGGCAAGGGAAGACAGGGCGTGAGCAGCGGCATGGTCGGTATCATCCGCGCCTTGGTGCGGGACGAGCTGTCCGCGCTCTGCCTCGGTGACATCGCGGACGTCACGCGCGCCCATCCCCACACCGAGGCGGGCGATGCCAACAATGGCGACCGCGATGTCCGCTTGCGCCAAGGCGGGCGCGGGATGCGCCGCGTTCCCCAGGCCCCGCCGCATGTCGGCATGGTCGGTCCTCTCCAGGAAGGCGATCTGGTGCTGCTTTCCTATGTCGGTGCCGATCCCAATCGCCCGGTGGCGGTGGCTCGCCCGAATTCGAACGCGTCGCATCGGCCCATCCACGAGGCCGGGAAGTGGCGTGTCGAGAGCCCGCTCGCCGGCACCGCCTCAATCGCCATCGACACGGATCAGTCGATCGTTGCCACCGCCGGCAAGACCGTCCTCACACTCCGCCGGGACGGCGCGGCCCTGCTGGCCTGGGAAGCCGATCTCGCCATGGAGGTCAAGGGCAACGTCGCAATCATGTGCGAGGGTTGTTCCATCGACGCCTCGGGCACCATCGCGCTCGGCGCCGCCGGTGATCCCGTGATCACCGAGGGCAGCCACAAGTGCTGCTTCTCCGGCCACCCGCTGGTGGGGTCCGGCTCGGTGAAGGCGAAGGGCTGAGGCATGCCGGCACCCCAGGCCAGGCGGCGCTCGAGCCGCTTGCCGGCCGGCCGCCCTTCGGCCTGACGGTCGGTCTCGGCGCCGCCGGTCCGGCCGTCATCCTCGACGGCGCCCTGCCGGCCGAGCCCGCCACCATGATGGACGGGTATCGCGCGGCGCCGGCCGCGGCCGGCGGCAGGCTCGAGGTCCGGCTCGGCGCGCCGGTGGCCGGCGAGATCGTGATCCGCCGCCACCATGTGTCGCTGTTGCGGGTGATCGATCGTTTCGACGACACTGCATCGGTGACGATGGAGATCCCCTGGCAGGGCGCGGCGAGCCGGCGCTTCGGCGTCTGCGCCGGCGCCGAGATCCGCGCCGTAACGGCCGATCCGGTCGCCGACCTGCGGGCCGAGCGGCCCGTTCCGGCGGCGGATCGGCCCGGCCCCGGGCCGGCCCAGCCGTGCGACCCGGAGCATGCCGCGGCCCAGGCGCGGCCGCCGACCCCGCCCGACCGGCCGCTCTCCGCGATCGAGCTGTTCCTGCGCCCGGTAGCGCCGGCGGCCGAGGCCGTCCTGACCCTGGCACATCCGGCCGTGAGCGTTCGGGACGCCGGCGCGCCATGAGCCGGCGGCACCGGGGAGCCGGGCCATGCTGAGCGCGCTCGAGCAGCCGCTGGCCGAGGCGCTTGCCGCCGTGCTGCCGGCCGGCACCGCCGTGCTCGCGGGGCCGGAGCCGCTCGCCGGCGGCCCCGGGGACCTGCGGGTCCGCATCGTTGCCGACGGCCTGGCGGTGCCCGGCCGCGGGGACGGCGAGTCGGACCCGGACGGCCGCGGCCCCGCCTTCCGCAGCCGACGCCTGACCCTCGAGCCGGTCGAGGGTCAGACCGACTACCCGCTGCCGGACGGTGTCGGCGACGACGTGATCTCGGTCGAGATGCCGCCGGGCTGTCTGCTCTCGCGCGGCGACGACTACGCCGTCGACCAGGGCGAGGTGCTGTTCCTGCGCGTGCCGTCGGCCCCGGTCGTGGTGCGCACCCGCGGCGGCCCGGCCGACGGCTTCGCCGAGACGCTGGCCGCCGAGGTGACCCTGTCGCTCACCGCCTGGAGCCCGTCCATCGCCGCCGCCGACCAGGCCCTGGCCACCGCGCTGTCGGCCGTGCTCGACCGGTTGCACACGCTCGACGTGGTCGATCTGGCCGAGCGTCCGGACCAGGGCACCCAGTTCCGCTTCCTCCGGCCGCTGGCCCGGCTGACCGGCCTCAGCCGCTCGGCCGACGGCACCGGCGACCCGCCGTCCTACGCCGCCACCGCCTCGCTCCGGGTCTGCGGCCGTCTCGAGATCCTGCTGGCTCGGGGCCCGGCGGTGCCCGACCGGCCGATCGAGCGGCTGCGCTACCATGTCCGCCACCGCCCGGGCGAGGACGGCCAGAGCGACCGCCTGGGCGGCGCCGGCCAGCCCAACTGAGCCCGCACGCCGGCCGGTGATCGATACCGGCTGCAACCATCGAGGAGCGATGGTCACGCCATCAGCCTCGCAATGGGGTTGAAATGACCTCGATCATGGTGCGGGCTATGGCGCCGTCCGCATCGTGCCTTATGCGGCCGCGCGCCCAACCGGCGCGGCCACGGGCGATCGGGGGCACGCGCGCCATGGGCATTCTCTGGGACCTCCGGCCATTCCGGCTTCGGGCGCTGACCGGCGTCCTTCTCCTCGTCACCGGCCTGATCCCGGGCGTGGCCGGCGCTGCCGCGGACTGCCGGGCCGAGCGGCCGGAGCCGCTGCTGCCGACCGACACCGACGTCTGCCGCGAGCTGGACGCGGTGGTGCGCGCCCCCTCCGCCCTGCCGCTTGACGAGTACCAGCTCGCCCTCGACCGCTACCTTCGCGCTTGGTGCCATCGCGATCGCGCGGCCGGCTGGGTCTCCGACAAGCGGGTGCGCGACGTCGGCCCCTACACCGCCGTGCTCGCGGACGGCGCCTGGCAGGGCAGCTACCACGGCACCCACGCGCCCGTGGTCATCTGGTACTCGCCCGAGATGGCCGGCTGGGTCCGCCGCAACCGTGCGCCCGAGGACGAGGGCGACGGGCCCGACGCCGAGCCGGTGCCGGCCGGCGCCATCCTGATCAAGGAGATGTTCCAGGCCCCGGCCGCCGCCTGCGCCCCGGTGGCGCCGGAGCGCCTGCTGCCCACCTCGGGGGCCGCGGTCATGGTGCGCGATCCCGACGGCAGCCGGGACGGCTGGTTCTGGGGCTCGTTCGCCTGGCCGGGCAGCGACTGGACCTGGACGCCGGACTGGCCGGCCAGCAACGACGACAACCGGCTCGCCTACATGGGCTTCGGCCAGTACTGCATGAACTGCCACGCCTCGGCGCGGGACAACCTGACCTTCTCCTCGACGCGCAACATGATGGGCGAGCCGGGCCGGCCGCTGGTCTTCCTCAGCCAGGACGAGGGCCGGACGGCGCCGGCGCCCGAGCACCACATGAGCGTGGTCCTGCCGGGCGACGACGCCCAGCGCCTGGGCCAGCCGCATGTCCGCTACCCGGCCGCCTTCCTTGCCGCCTTCCCGCCCGTCGACGGCGCCGCGCCCGGCTGGAACGACGTGCCGATGATGCCGCCCCAGACCTACGACAATGTCTGGATGCCGGCCGGCCCGCCCGACGGCCACGGCGAGTACCTGACCAGCGACCAGTGCCTCGGCTGCCACGACGCCGGCAGCACCGGCCTGCACTTCGACATGACCCGGCCGGCGGCCGACGGCAGCGGCCTTCTGGTCAACGAGTCGCCCTATGCCACCTGGCGCGCCTCGCCGATGGGGCTGGCCGGCCGCGACCCGGTGTTCTTCGCGCAGATGGCGAGCGAGACCCAGTTCTTCCATCCCGACCAGGCGGGCCTGGTGCAGAACACCTGCCTCGGCTGCCACGGCATCATGGGCGAGCGGCAATTCGCCATCGACCGGGTGCTGGCCGGCCAGGACTGCGGCACCTTCGAGCGCCGCCTGGTCGATGCCGTGCCCTACCCGCCGGACACGCGCGAGGCCGCCGACGCCGACTACGGCGCGCTGGCCCGCGACGGCATCTCCTGCGCCACCTGCCACCGCATGGTGCTGGGCGAGGAGGCGACGGCCGCCAACGCCGGCACGCCCCGCAACGCCTGCGTCGAGGAGCGCCAGGCCCTGCTCAATCCCGAGCTCACCGGCTTCGCTCGCACCTTCACCGGCTCGTTCCTGGTCGGCCCGGCCGACCGGCTCTACGGGCCGTTCGAGGACGTGCGCACGGCGCCCATGGAGACCGCGCTCGGCATCACGCCCGAGCACAACGGCACCATCACCGACTCCGAGACCTGCGGCACCTGCCATACGGTGCACCTGCCGGTGCTCCACCAGGGCGGGACCATCGGCCGGGTGTACGAGCAGCTGACCTATCCCGAATGGGCGTTCAGCGCCTACCGCACCGGCTGGACGGCCGACGGGCCGCTGCCCCACGGCCCCGGCGACCGGGCACAGTCCTGCCAGGGCTGCCACATGCCGGACCGCGAGGCCGACGGCAGCCTGACCGCGAGCCGCATCGCCTCGATCCAGGAGGTCTCCAACTTCCCCCAGGCCGAGTTCACCAAGCCGCCGGAGGCGGTCGACCTGCCGGTGCGCGAGGGCTTCTCCCGCCACACCCTGGTCGGCCTCAACGTGTTCCTGCTCAAGATGGCCCAGCAGTTCCCGGACGTGCTCGGCATCCGCACCCAGGATCCGATGCTGACCACCAAGGGCGTCGACCCGCTGATCACCACCGAGCAGCAGATGCTCGACCAGGCCGCCGAGGCGACGGCGACCCTGGCGGTCGAGGAGGTCGGCCTCGACGGCGACAGCGTCACCGCCACCGTGGCCATCGAGAGCCTGACCGGCCACAAGCTGCCCTCGGGCGTCGGCTTCCGCCGCGCCTTCGTCACCTTCGAGGTGCTGGACCAGCAGGGCCAGGTGCTGTGGGCCTCTGGCGCCACCGACAGCCTGGGCCGCATCGTCGACGCCGAGGGCCGGCCGATCGACGGCGAGGTCTGGTGGCAGGCCGACTGCTCGGCGCGCATCGCGCCAGAGGAGCGCCGGCACCAGCCGCACTACCAGACGGTCACCGCTCAGCACCAGGCGCAGATCTACCAGGAGCTGGTCTCGACCCCGGGGCCCGGCGACGATCCCCGGTGCGGCCACCGGGCCGAGCCGGAAGGCCAGCTGACCACCTCGTTCCTGTCGATCTGCGCCGAGGTCAAGGACAACCGCATCCTGCCGCACGGCACTCTGCCGGAGGCGCAGCGGGTCGAGATCGCGCGCGCGCTGGGCGCCGGCGACGACATGGGCGAGGACGCCGGCAGCCACGCCACCGGCACCGACCCGGACTACGCGCTGGGGCCCGACGGCGGCGGCGGCGGCGACCGGCTGGTCTACCGGGTGCCGCGGGGCGACCTGGCGGGCGAGCCGGCGGCGGTGCGGGCGCGGCTCAGCTACCAGGCGACGCCGCCCTTCTACCTTCAGGACCGGTTCTGCACCGGCCGCGGCGCCGACCGTGACCGTCTGTACTTCCTGGCCGGCCATCTGAAGCTCGAGGGCACCGAAGCCGAGAACTGGACCCTGACCATCGCCGACAGCGGTGCGGTGGCGATCGGTCGCTGAGCCCCGACGCCGTTCGGATTCGGTGCGGGACGGGACGTCGCCCACCCGGCCGGCGCGCCGCAGCGGGGTGTCGAGGTAGGCCTTCGTAGGCTGCCGTAGGGCCCCGGCCGGATCGGCCGGGGCCGACACGGGCCCGCCGGCGGCGGCCGCAGCGACCACGCGGCCACACGGGCGGGCGCGCACCGGAAGCCCGGTGACAGCCCGGGCCGCCCCGCGCCCCTGTCGTGTCCACCGCCGCCGCGCCATGACCTCTGTCCTTGTTCTTCGCTTCCGGTCTGATGCAGGGGCCTTTTGTAGGAGCATAAGCCTTTAAATCCGGTAAACGCAGGACCGGTCCGTGGTGGGAAGACCCCTCCGTCGGCCTCTCCCGGCGAGGGGGGGGGCGTCTCGAGGGCGCCACGTCGCCGCACACGAACCCGCCGCGCTCGCCATGACGACACGAGCCCTTGTTTCGTTTTCCGTGCAGGCTCGAAGTCACGCGCTTCCCCTGGGGGGCCGCCCGTGCCGCCGTGCCGGCACAGGGCCGGGTGACCGATTCCGGTGGAGAGCGGACCCTGAGGCGGCCGCGCAGGCGCAGCCGGCATGGAGGCCTATTGCCGGGCGCAAGAGCGCCACAGAAGGTCGCAAATTAGGTCTTTTTTCCGATCTGTTTGCACCCTGTTTACCGATGCGCTGGTAGGCCGCCCTCCTGACGTCGGCGAGCCGGCGCCGCGCGCAGCCTTGAGATCACAGGATGTGATCCCGAGGCCGGCGCGGCCGGCCGGCCCGGTCGGCGGGGGGTGGGATCACATCCTGTGATCTCACGAATCGCGGGGGAGCGGGGTGGGCCATGGCCGACGCCGATCAGGTGGACGGGACAGCGGAGCACACCGGGCTGGTCTGCGTCCTGCGTGGGCAGCCGGTGGTGCTGGACGCGGCCGTGGCCGAGGCGTTCCGCGTCGAGACCCGGCAGGTGAACCAGTCCGTGGCGCGCAACCCGCTCAAGTTCACCGACGCGCATAGCTTCCAGTTGACCGAGGCGGAGGCCGAGGGGCTGCGGGCACAGGGCCGGCTGTCCCGGCCCGGCCGCGGCGGCAGCCGGGTGCTGCCCCGCGCCTTCACCCAGAAGGGGGTGGCGCGGCTGGCCACGGTGATCACCTCGCCCGCGGCGCTGGAGGCGACCGACCTGATCATCGACGTGTTCCTGCAGGTCCACGAGCAGCTCGCCCGCGGCGACACGGCGCTGGCCCTTCGCAGGCCGTCGCGCCTGCGCCCCGCGGAGGCGGAGGTCGCGCGCGTCAACGGCCTGCGCCGGCGCCTCATCGAGGCGCTGCACGCGGTGCTCGACACGGTGGTCGATCCCGAGCGGCAGACCACGGTGGCCGACGAGCTCGACGAGCTGGGCCGCGGCACGCTCGACCATGTGCGCGCCCGGCTGGCAAGCCGCGGTCTTGAGAACGAGAAGATCGCCGCCGAGACGGCGCTGGTTCTGGAGCAGGTGCGCGCGGTCCGCGAGCGCACGCGCGCCGAGGTGCGCAGGACCGATGCCGAGGCCGACAGCCTCCGCCTCGACAATCTCGACCGCAAGATCGCCATCGTCGAGCGCCTGCTCGACATGACCAGTCGCCTCGAGCCGAACGCCCTGGTCGAGCTGTACCAGCGGTTCCTGCCGGCCGGCGCCGAGGCTCCGTCATCCCGGGGGGCGCTCGCAGCGCAGGACCGTCTCCCGGCCGGTCCGCCGCGCGTCTCGCGGGAGAGATGACGCATCGATCTACCCCATGAAAGCCCCCTTCCCGACTCTCCGCCAGCGCGCCGTCGGGGGAAGGTCAGGGCGGGCAGGGGCGCATCCCGGATCAGCCCGCGCGCGCCCACCAGCGGTCGAGCGGCGAGGCGGCGACCCCGGCCTGCTCCGCCGCCGCCGGCCGCTCGAGCCGGTCCCACCAGGCGAGGCGCACGGTGTCGTCGCGCCACAGCGGCAGCATCACCACCGAGCGGCGGAACACCCGATCGAACGCGCGGGCCGCCGCCTCGAGCGCCGGCTCCGTGCGCGCGGCCTCCAGCGCCTCGATGGCCCGGTCGAGGGCCGGGCTTTCAATACCGGACAGCGCGTAGGAGCGCGGACTGTCGGCCAGCGCGCCGTGCCAGAGCAGCCGCTCGGCGGTGCCGGGCAGCCGGTCGGGCGACCAGGACAGGGTCGCCAGGTCGAAGTCGCGGTCGAGCAGCCGGCGCGCGGCGGCCGCCGGGTCGGCCTGGACCCGCTGCAGGCCGATGCCGAGCCGCTCCCAGGCCTGGCCGACCCAGGTGAGCACCCGGTCGTAGAGCGGGCCGATCGAGACCAGGGCGAGGGTGAAGGGTGCGCCGGTTGTCGGGTCGAGCCGGCGGCCGTCCTCGACGGGCAGGCCGGCCGCGTCGAGCAGCCGGGCGGCCACGGCGACCGCGGCGCGGGTGCCGGCCGGCGGCAGGCCGGCGAGCGGGTCCGGGTCCATGAGCCAACGGGCGGGGATCGCCGTCTCCGGCCCGGCCAGCACGGCCTTCTCCGCCTCCCGCGCCGTGCCGGCGGCGGCCAGCGCGCTGTCGCCGAAGACGCTGCCCCAGGGCTTGTGCGCACCGCCGAACAGGGTGCGGTTCACGGCGTCGAAGTCGTAGGCGAGCGTGAGGGCGAGGCGCGCCCGAAGGTCGTTAAGCGGCGCCCGGCGCAGGTTGAAGACGATGCCGTGCAGGGTGCCGCGGTCCTCGGGCGGGCTCTCTGTCCGGCGGATCGCGCCGGACTCGAGGGCGGAGCCGGCGTAGCCGCGCTGCCAGCGGGCGACGCTGTCCTCGACGCGCAGATCGTGCTCGTCCTTCAGGAACGCCTCGAGCGCGATGTCCGGGCTGCGGTAGTAGTCGAAGACCAGCCGGTCGAAGTTCCAGCGGCCGCGGTTGACTCCGAGCTCGGCCGCCCAGTAGTCCGGCACCCGCTCCAGGACCAGCCGGCGCGGCGGCTCGATGGCGACCAGGCGGTAGGGGCCGGAGCCGAGCGGCCCGCCCGGCCGGTCGGCGCCGGGACCGCCGCGCCAGGCATGGGCCGGGTGGATCGGCATGGCCGCCAGCCGGCGGATGACGTCGCGGTCGCCCGGCCGGGCGTTCTCGAAAACGACCCGGTCCGGCGGCTCAACGCGCACGGTCAGCGTGCGGAAGGCCTGGCGATAGAAGGGGGCCCCGTCGGCCTTCAGCGTCTCGAAGGTGAAGGCCACGTCCTCGGCGCGGACCGGCCGGCCGTCGTGCCAGTGCGCGGCCGGGTGCAGCCGCAGGTCGATGACCGAGACGTCCTCGGCCACGGCGATCGTCTCGGCGAGCACACCGTACCAGCTCGCCGTCTCATCGGCGCTGCGCGCCAGCAGCCGGTCGTAGATGAGCCGGAGGTCGCCCGGCGGCCGGCCTGGATAGGTGAGCGTGTTGGCGGTGTCGAAGGCCCCGGTGCGGGCCAGCCGCAGGGTGCCGCCCTTGGGCGCGCCCGGCTCGACATAGGCGAAGGCCGGGAAGCCGGGCGGGTACTTGAGCCGGCCGAGCGGCGAAAACCCGTGCGCCGGCCCGGCGACCGGTGGCCCGGCGACCGGGGGC
>CAZTHL010000018.1:47511-52589 GCA_964613585.1 uncultured Mycobacteriaceae bacterium
GCAGGCCGCCATCAGCGCCCCGGCCGAGGCCGCCCGCAGCACGCCCCGCCGGCCGATACGGAGAAGCGTGGGTGCCTTCCCCTGATGCGCGCCTCGGGCGGTGGAGGGCCGGGGAGGGGGCCCTTGGCTCGGACCGTCTGCCGGCGCTCCGAGCAGCCGCCCGCCGGGGTGCCGCCCGATCGGGCCGTCGGCGGCGCTCATGACGCCTCGGCGGGGGCGGCGGGGGCCACCGTCTGCAGCACCCGGAAGCCCTCGAAGGCCGGGCCGCCGAGGGTGAGCGGCTGGGTCTGGCCAGCCGCCTTGTGCGCCTCGCGGAAGGCGCGGCTGCGGGTCCAGTCGGCGAAGGCCTCCTCGGTCGCCCAGATGGAGTGGGAGGCGTAGAGCGTGTGGTCGTCGCGCTTGGGCCCGCGCAGCAGGTGGAAGCGGAGAAAGCCCGGCTCCCGGGCGAGATGGACCTCGCGGTTGAGCCACAGGGCCTCGAACGCGTCCTCGCGACCCTTGCGGACGCGGAAGCGGTTCATGGCGATGAACATGGTCGGTCCTTCCTGCGGGCGACGGCGTCCGCGCCGCGGCGGGCCGCCCCGCAGCGCCGGCCGGTGGGGGCCGGCCGGGCCTGGGTGGGGGACGCGCCGGCCGCGGAGGCGCCGCCGACGGGCCTGGGGGACGATGCCGCGGACGAGCGGCCCTCAACGCCCACCGGCCGGGCCGATCCTTCGACATCGATGCGAGCATGCTAATGCGACTCATTCTCAATCGCTACCGTCATTATGCCGCGCCCCCTTGTTGGGACACGCAGAGCGGAGATGGCACCTTCCTCCGGTCACCGCTCAGGAAGGGCAAAATTCCATCAAATCATACCGTTACAAGCTCCTCCCACCGCGTCGTTCGGGACGGGCAAGCTGGCCCGGTCATCTCCCTGGATCGAAGGCGCCAACGACAGCGAGGTCATTGACAATAAGTGATCGGTCGCTCTTATAAATCAGACATCACGTCTGGAGACCCGTCATGCAGCGCTCTCCGCGCGGCCGTCCCGTCGACCCTGAAGCCCGTTCCGCCCGTCGCCGGCAGATCCTCGATGCCGCGCGCGGCTGCGTCGCGCAAAAGGGCTTCCACGCCGCCAGCACCGCCGAGATCAGCGTGGCCGCCGGCGTCAGCGTCGCCAACCTCTATCAGTACTTCGCCGCCAAGGACGACCTGGTCATCGCCATGGCCGAGGACGATCTCGGGGCCGACCTGCGCCACGTCGCTCGGCTGGCCGACGCTGCCGACCTGGTCGAGGGCGTGAAGGCGCTGCTGATCGACATCGATCGCGAGGCGCGGGACCCGTTGGCTGTGCGCCTGCGTGTCGAGATCTACGCCGAGGCGACCCGCAATCCCCGGGTTCAAGCGGTGCTGGCGGAGAACGAGAAGGCTCTGCTGACCCATCTTGCCGTCATCATCCGGGAAGCCCAGTCGCGCGGACAGGCGTCGGCACGCCTCGACCCGGACGACACGGCGGTCGTCCTGCTGTGCCTGGTGGACGGCCTCTACGGGCGGTCGGCGGTCGGCCCCGACAAGGACCCTGTCGATGCGGTGTCAGCGGCGGTCGCGCAGCTCCTCCGGCCTGCCGATCCGCCGGACGCGCCAGCGAACGGGGCGTGATCAGCCATGCGCGACCATGGACACCATCGGGCCGGCCTTTCAATAAGCGAGCCATCGCTTCCCATATCAAGGCCGTTCCACGCCTCGCTGCTGACCACCGCGCTCGGCACCGGCGTTGCCGGGCTGCTGACCATGGCCGTTCCCTGGTCGCTGCTCTCGGCCGGCGCCGATCCGCTTTGGGCCGGCGTGGCCGCCGCGGCGTTGCATGTGCCGGTGGCGCTCGGCCTGTGGCTCGGCGGCCGGCTCGTCGAGCGCATAGGCGCGCGCGCCGTGCTGCTCGCCTCCGACGCCGCCTCGGCAGCCGCCGTCGCGGGCGCGCTGCTCGCCGTCGCCGACCCGTCCGCGCTTCCCGTCGTCATCGCGCTGCTGGCGCTCGCCAACGGCCTCGGCGCGCCCGGCAGCGTCGCTCAAGACGCTCGGATGCCGGAGCTCGCCCGCCTTGCGCGTGTTCCGCTCGCGCGGGCCAACAGCGTACGCGAGATCACCGTCACCGTCGCCCAGGTCGCGGGACCCGTGACCGGGGTCCTGCTGGCGGACGGGTGGGGCCTCACCGGTGTCGTCCGCGTCGCCGCGACAGTGCTCGCCCTCGCCACCTTGGTCGACCTGGGGACGTTTCCGCGCTTCCGCCGGCACCGCGGGTCCGGCAAGGCGACGACGATGGGGGGCGAACTCGCGGTGCTGGCAGCGGATCCGGCGCTGCGCACCGTCATCCTCGTTGCCCTGCCGCTCGTGGCCGTGCTCGGCGCGCTCGACGAGATCGTGGCGCCGGCCCTCGCCCTCTCGGCCGGGCTCGGCGCCGACGCCATGGCCGTCTTCCTTGGCCTTGCCGGGGCCGGCGCGCTCGCCTCGGGCGCGCTCCACGCGGTCCGCGGCCATCGGCTGCCGGCGCGGCCGATCGTCCTGGCCGGCCTGTCCTCGGTCGCGCTCGGCCTGGCCGCCCTGGCGATGTTGCCGCCGGCGCCGGCGTTCCTCGTCGCCCCTGTTCTGGTCGGCCTCGGCGTCGGGCCGCTTTGGCCGATCATCGTCACCGTCATCCACCGTCGCGTGCCAGCGGCCGGGCGCGGCCCCGCGATCGGCACCGTGTCGGCGTTCATCCTGCTCGCGCAGCCGGCGGCGGCCGTCGCCGCCGGCCCCGCCGTGGGCGCGCTCGGCGCCCCGGTGATCGCCGTCGGGCTGGCCGCCGCCGCCGCGGTCGCTCTTGCGGCACCGATCCTGCCCGGCCTCCGGATCCTCGACGCGCGGCCCCTTTCGGGCCCCGCGCCGATCATCGGAGAGACCCGACCCATGCGCTTCCGCCCTGTTCCAGTCGCCGGCGCCGTCGCGCTGGTCGCCGCCGCCGGCTGGGCGATGATGCCGGCATCACCGCCACCCGAGCCGATCCGGGCGCCGGCACCGGTCGTGCCGCCGGCAGGCATCGGCGCGCACGGCCGGATCGAGCCGGCGTCCCGCGCGCTCAAGGTCGGCCGGCCGCTGGAGGCCGACGGCGCGCGGATCGAGCGCCTGATGGTGTTCCCGGTAACCGTGTGGCGGCCGGGGACGTCCTTGCCATCCTCGCGGATCATCCGGTCCGTCCGGCGGCCCTGACGACGGCCGAGGCGGCGGTCCGCGCCGCCGAGGCGGTGCTGGCGCACATGGCGGCCGGCGCTGCGGTGGCCGATCGCGTTGCCCAGCGAGCCCGCAGCGACGCGCTCGTCGTCGAGCTGCGGCTGGCGGAGGCGACCCTCGATCGTCGGGCGAGGCCGCTGCCGGCCAGACCGCCTCGCGCTCCGCCGACGGGTCGGCTTTGTGTTTCAGCAGGACAACCTGCTCGCCTGCCTGTCGGGACGGCAGAATCGGGAGATGGCGCTCGAGCTTGGCCCCGTGCTCGACGCACGGGCGCGCCGGGCGCCGGCCGAGGCGATGCGGCGCCGGGTCGGCCTCGGCGATCGGCTCGACCATGTCCCGGCGCGCCTGTCGGGCGGGCAGCGGCAGCGGATGGCGATCGAGCGCCCTTGTCCGCCGGCCGGAGCTGCTCCTGGCCGACGAGCCGACGGCCTCGCTCGACAAGGCGACCGGCCGAGAGGTGGCGGGATGGATCGAGGCGCTGGCGCGGGAACGCGGCGTGCCGGTTCTCCTGGTCACCCACGCTGGCCATGGCCGACCGCGTGGTGACGATGGGGGACGGCCAGATCGTCGATGGCGCCGGCTGAAGGGATTTCCCCGAGCCATCGCCGTCACCCCAGATGCCGGCCGACCCAGTCGAGCCACGCGGTGCCGAGGCCGAGCCGATCGAGCCCCTGGACCACGAGCGGAAACGACAGGACCGTGTTGTTGAGGGTGAAGCGGCGCCGGGTGGCGGGGGCGACCGGCCACACCGGCATGGCCTCGATCTCGCGCAGCAGTCCAGCCTCGACCTCGATCTCCTCGCGCAGCCGGGTCCGGGACTCGCGGTCCTGCGTGGCGACCAGTTCGTCGCGCAGCCCGTTGAGGCGTCCGGCCATGGCGTCGGCGTGCGCCTGCAGGTCTCGCTTCTGCCGGCGCATGACCCGGTGGAACGAGAGCAGTGGCAGCACGAAGGCCAGCACCACGAAGACGAGCGCCACCAGCAGCAGGCCGCTGTACGGCTCGACCCAATGGTCGTAGCGGCCGAAACGCTTGTCGAGCAGGGTGATCAGCACGAGCCACAGCGCCAGGTAGGCTGCCGGCAGCGACACCACGGTGGCCTGGCGGAAGAAGAAGTCGCCGATCGGCCGAAGCCCGCCGGCGCCGTCGATCGCCCCGGGCCGCGCCACCACCGCCACCTTGTGCCGCGCCAGGACGCGGGCGAGCATGGAGCTGTGGGCCATGGCGCCGAGATAGCGGCCGGCGGGAAAGGCGATCAGCGTCTCCAGCACGCCGAGCCGCAGCAGGCCCGGCGACCAGGTATCGGCCAGGGCGAGGGCGAAGGCGCCGGCGATGGCGGCCGAGGCGACCAGCCCGCCGACGAGCCGCCAGCGCGGGCGCGCGGCGCGGAAGGCGTCGGCGACCTCGTCGATCGGGGTGGCGCCGGCGACCAGTACCTGACGGCGGCCGAGCGCAACGATGGTGCGGTCGAGCCGGCGCGGCAGCGGCCATGCGGCGTACGCGCCGACCAGGAACAGGACGAGCCCGGACAGCAGCATCCAGTCCCAGGCAATGAAGCGCTCGCCGTGGCGGCCCCATTCCCGGACCGCGAAGCCGAGCAGCAGGAGCCACAGCACGCCCACCGTGGCCCAATGCCAGTACCGCTCCCGGCTTCCTGTCCGCTTCCTCCCTGCCACCGTCGGGTCTCCCCGCTGCCCCGGACCGGGAGGATACCGGAAACGGCGATGCTGCGCTGCGCTGTGCTGCGGCAGAGATGGTGTACGGAAGGGCCGGATCGTGCCCGGCCTTGACCATCAAGGCGAGGGTATGGCCGCTGCGTCGGATGGAGCGAAGAG
>CAZTHL010000019.1:0-52490 GCA_964613585.1 uncultured Mycobacteriaceae bacterium
GGCCGGCGGCGGCGGCAGCGCCTCGGCGAGGCGGCGGCGGAGCGGGCGGGCCGGCGCCGGCTCGGCCCCGACGGGCGGCGGCAGGAGCGATCCCGCGGCCGGGTCGACGGGCCGCCAGAACAGTCGGAAGGCCTGGTCGAACAGCTCGTGGTGCTCGCGCCGGGTGACCAGGCTGGCGTGCAGGGCCCAGTAGAGCTGCTCGCGCCGGCCAAGGTCGACCGCCTCGGCGGCGGCGAGCGCGACCAGCGACTGGCCCGGCCCGAGCGGCAGGCCGGCGGCGCGCAGCAGCCGGCAGAAGCCGAGCACGTTCGAGGCGAGGCGGCCGGGCGCGGCCGTCGCGGCGGCGCGGTCGGGCGGGCGATCGGACATGGCGCGCAGGCTAGCCGCCGGAGGGCCGCTCGGCAAAGGCCGCGGCGGCCGGCGGCCTCAGGATTTTCCGCCTCAGGACTTCTCGTAGACGATCTCTATGGTCTTCACCAGGTCGCCGTCCAGGCCGGGGAAGTAGAAGGCGTTGATTTGGCGCTCGGGGCCGTCGACCCAGCTTTCGATCCGCATCGGCCGCGCCTCGCCCTCGATCGGATCCGGCGTGGTGCCGTCGAACACCAGGGTCTCGCGGCCCTCGTCCCAGCGGCCGTAGAGCACCGACACGCCGGTGCTGGCGTTGTCGATCCAGGTGTGCCAGTAGCGGCCGGTCAGGTCGTCGTAGCCGCTCAGCCCGAAGCCCTCGAAGTGCCCGTGGCGCGAGGTGATGCTGAGGCTCTCCTGCAGCACCATGCCGTCCATGATCAGGCGGTTGACGGCGACGCCGGTACTCACGTCGGGCGGCGCCGACGGGTCCATCCAGTGGCGGATGGTGATCCGCCACCGGCCGACGCGATCGGCGAAGAAGGCGGTGGCCGGGACCGTCGAGACCGCCGCCTGCCAGTTGGTCGAGGCGGCGCGGGTCGCCTCGATGGCGGCAACCGTGGTCAACTCCTGCGCCGGCGCGGCGGACGGGAGCGCCATCGCGACGAGGGCGGCGAGGCGCAGCCGTCGAGCGTGGCCGAGGACACGGCGCATGCGTCTCTCCTGGATCCGGATGGCACGAACGGTCTGGTCTTGTACCGCAAAACGAGCGGGCAAGACACGCCAGAGAGACACCCGCCGCCTGCAGGCGTCGGATTTCGCGATCGTCGCCGCCGGCCGGCCGTCGCGCGCGCCGCGGCCGGGACGGCCGTGGCCCCGGGCGCGTCAGCGGTCGGCCGGCCCCGCGGCCGGCGCCTCGGCCAGCAGGTCCGCCACCCGCGGGCCGCGCAGCTTCTCGATGTCGTCCTGGTGCTTGAGCAGGGCGCCGAGGGTGAGCCGGACCGTGTCGGCGTCGAGGTCGACCACGTCGAGCTGGGTCAGCGCCTGGGCCCAGTCGAGGGTCTCGGCGACGCCGGGCTGCTTGAACAGGTCCTCCCGGCGCAGCCGCTGGACGAAGGCGACCACCTGGGCCGACAGCCGGGCCGGCGCGTCCGGGGCCTTGAGCGCGACGATGCGGCGCTCGCGCTCGGCATCGGGGAAATCCACCCAGTGGTAGAAGCAGCGCCGCCTGAGCGCGTCGTGCACCTCGCGGGTCCGGTTCGAGGTGATCAGCACGATCGGCGGCGTGTCGGCGCGGATGGTGCCAAGCTCCGGGATGGTGATCTGGAAGTCCGACAGGATCTCCAGCAGGAACGCCTCGAACGGCTCGTCGGCGCGGTCGAGCTCGTCGAGCAGCAGCACCGGCGGCCCCGCGAGGTCGGCCTCGAGCGCCTGCAGGAGCGGCCGGCGGATCAGGAAGCGCTCGCCGAAGATGTCCTGCGCCAGGGTCTCCCGGTCGCGGTCGCCGGCCGCCTCGGACAGCCGGATCTCCAGCATCTGCCGCGGGTAGTTCCACTCGTAGACGGCGGCGCCGACATCGAGCCCCTCATAGCATTGCAGCCGGATCAGGCGGCGGCCGAGGGTGGCGGCCAGCACCTTGGCGATCTCGGTCTTGCCGACCCCGGCCTCGCCTTCGAGGAAGAGCGGGCGGCCGAGCCTGAGGGCCAGGAACAGGGCGGTGGCCAGCGCGCGGTCGGCCAGATAGCCGCCGCGGTCGAGCAGATCGATCGTCTCGTCGACCGTCCGCGGCCCCTTGCGGCCGGCGTCTCGGCTGTCGTCCATGATGGTTCCGGCTCCCCGGCTGGTGGCGTCCACGGCGGCGCGTTCGGGCTTGGCCGCCGGTCAGGCGCCGGCGGCCTGGCGGCGCGGCATCGGCGCGTGGACCGGCTGCGGCTCGCGCACCCCCTCCAGGTGATGCTCGCCGAGCGCGCGCAGCGCGACCGGGCAGGCCTCGGCAAAGGCGCCGCTGGTCAGCACCGGCTGGTCGATCGTCTTGGTCAGCCGCTCGAGCCGCGCCGCCAGGTTGACGGCGGGCCCGATCACGGTGAAGTCGAGGCGGTTGTCGGCGCCGATGTTGCCGTACATGACGTTGCCCAGATGCAGCGCGATGCCGGCGCGAATGGTGGCCTGGCCGGCCGCCGCGCGGCGCCGGTTGGCCCGCTCCAGCGCGTCGATCGATTCGAGCACGGCGATCAGCGAGCGGGCGCACGCCTCGCCGGCCTGCTCGGGCGCGGTGATGCGGAACACGGCGAGCAGGCCGTCGCCCAGATACTTCAGCACCTCGCCGCCGGCCTCGTGCACCGCGCCGACGATCACCGCGAAATAGTCGTTGAGCAGCGACAGGACCTCGGGCCGCGGCAGATCCTCCGACAGCCGGGTGAAGTCGCGCATGTCGGAGAACAGGATCACCGCGCGGATGCTGAGGCCGCTGCCGCGCACGACCTGGCCGCCGAGGATATGATCGCGCGCCACGTGCCCGACATAGGTGTCAAGCAGCTCGGCGGTGGTCTCCCGCTCCACGTAGATCTGCGCGACGGCGCCGATGACCGGGGCGAGCGCCGTCATCAGGGCGAGATGCTCCTCCGCGAAGCCGTCCGGGTCGCGGGTCATGATGCCGAGGCCGGCGGCCACCCGGCGGTTCATCGCCATCGGCAGCAGCAGGTAGTCGGTGCCGCCCTCCGCGCGCAGCTCCTCCAGGACCGGGAACTCGAGCTCGGCGCCGGGACCGGCGAGCCGCCGGCGTACCGGCTCCCCGGTCCGGTGCATCAGCGCCACCGGGCTGTGATGGTAGACCCGGCTGACGGCGACGCTGCGCTCGACGCGCCAGCGATCGGCCGTCGGCCGGTCCGTGCGCCACTGGATCAGCTCGCCGCTCAGCAGCGGGTGCAGCTGGGGCAGATGGAAGGTGATGCGCCACAGCGGCACCCCCGCCGCGATCAGCCGCGGCGCCAGCTGCTCCATCAGCCCGGCCGCGCCCAACAGCTGGCGGCCGTCGCCCAGCAGCCAGTCGACCACCGCATCCTTCGAGGTCATGACGCCAGGATGCACGCGCGCCCGGCGACGGCAAGCCCCTGCGGGCCGTGGTCAGGTGGCGCCGACGATCTGCTCGGCACGGTAGCCCTGCAGGTAAAGCAGGCCGGTCAGGTCGGCGTGATCGAGCACCGCGGGCGCCCGGGCGCGCACCGCCGGCTTGGCGCGATAGGCCACGCCGAGGCCGGCGGCCAGCAGCATGTCCAGGTCGTTGGCGCCGTCGCCGACGGCCAGGGTCCGGTCGAGCGCGAGGCCGCGGGCGGCCGCATGCTCGCGCAGCGCCGCCAGCTTGCGCTCGCGCCCGACGATCGGCTCGCCGACCTCGCCGGTCAGCCGTCCGTCGCGGATCACGAGCCGGTTGGCCTCCACCCGGTCGAAGCCGGCCCGCTCGGCGACCGGGCCGGCCACCGCCGTGAAGCCGCCGGAGATCAGCACGGTCAAGGCGCCGGCCGCGCGCATCGTGGCGACCAGCGCGGCGGCGCCCGGGCTGAGACGGGTGGTCCCCAGCACCCGATCGATCAGCGCGGCCGGCTGGTCGCGCAGCAGGGCGACGCGCTCGCGCAGAGCGGCGGCGAAGTCGATCTCGCCGTTCATGGCGCGCCGGGTGATCGGCTCGACCCGGTCGGCCACGCCGGCGAGCCGGGCCAGCTCGTCGAGGGTCTCGCCGGTGACGATCGTGGAGTCCATGTCGGCGATCAGCAGGTGCCGGCGCCGGGTCCGGGCCGGCTGGGCCACGACGTCGACCGGCCGCGCGCCGAGCGCCGGGCGCGCGAGACCCGCAGGATCAACGGATCCGGCCGCCTCGACCGGAAGCTCGCAGGCGATCCCCGGGGCCAGCCAGTCGGGCGGGCCGACCGCGGCGCCGGCCGCGTCCAGGGCGCCGGCCACCGCGGCGACGGCGGCCTCGTCGAGGGCATCGCTGCCGGCCGCGGCGAGCAGGGAGAGGATCCGGTCCATGGGCGCTGTCTCCTGGCGTCGGCACCCCCATATGGCCGGGGCGAGATGCTCGTGTCCACGCACCCGCGCGATCTGGGCGGCGATCCGGTGATCGTGGTCGCCGGGCCGACCGCGAGCGGCAAGTCGGCGCTGGCGCTCGGCCTGGCCGAGGCGCTCGACGGCGAGGTCGTCAACGCCGACAGCCTGCAGCTGTACGGGGATCTGGCCGTGCTGACGGCGCGGCCCGGGGCCGCCGATCTGGCGCGGGCGCCGCACCGGCTGTACGGCATCCTGGACGGAGGCGACGCGTGCTCCGCCGGCCGCTGGCGCGGCATGGCGCTGGAGGCGATCGCCGGCGCGCGCCGGACCGGCCGCCGACCGATCCTGGTCGGCGGCACCGGGCTGTATCTCAACGCCCTGATGGTCGGCCTGTCCCCGGTGCCGGCGGTCCCGGCCGAGGCGCGCGAGGCGGCCGCGCGACGGCACCGGCGGCTCGGCGGCGAGGCCTTCCATGCCGCGCTGGCGGCGCGCGATCCGGCCATGGCGGCCCGGCTTCACGTGGGCGACAGCCAGCGCCTGATTCGCGCATGGGAGGTGCTGGAGGCGACCGGGCGGTCGCTGGCCGACTGGCAGCGCCAGCCGCCGGTGCCGCCGCCGGCCGGTCTGCGCTTCGATCTGGTCCTGCTGATGCCTGCGCGGACGGCGCTGCACGCGGCCTGCGACCGTCGGTTCCTGGCAATGATCGAGGCCGGCGCGCTCGACGAGGCGGCGCGTCTCGGCGAGCGCCGGCTGGAGGCCTCGGCCCCGATCATGAAGGCCGTCGGCGTGGCCGAGCTGCTCGCCCATCTGCGGGGCGAGATGCCGCTGGACAGGGCGATCTCGCAGGCGCAAAAGGCGACGCGGGGCTACGCCAAGCGGCAAGGCACCTGGTTCCGCCACCAGCGGCCGCGATCTGTCCGCATCAGACGGGAGCATGTCATCGAGGCGCAATATTCAGAACGTTTGCTTCAGGAAATCTTATCGATTGTTCGATAATGCCGTTGACCGCAGCGCAACAGGTGATTAGCCTGCCGCGCCCTTGACGCGGTACCGGTGACGATAAGATCCAGAGCCGGCAAAAGGTTATGAGGGCGCCAGCCGCCCGTTCCAAGCTAGGGGACCGATAATGTCCACAGACCAGCCGACGACGCCGATGAACGGCGCCGAGATCGTGGTGCGCGCCTTGAAGGATCAGGGCGTCGACGTCGTGTTCGGCTATCCCGGCGGCGCGGTGCTGCCGATCTACGACGCCCTGTTCAAGCAGAACGCGATCCGCCACGTGCTGGTGCGGCACGAGCAGGGGGCGGTGCACGCGGCGGAGGGCTATGCGCGCTCGACCGGCCGGGTCGGGGTCGTGCTCGTCACCTCGGGGCCGGGCGCGACCAACAGCGTCACCGGGCTGACCGATGCCATGATGGACAGCATCCCGATCGTATGCCTGACCGGGCAGGTGCCGACGCACCTCATCGGAAACGATGCGTTCCAGGAATGCGACACGACCGGGATCACCCGGCCCTGCACCAAGCACAATTATCTCGTGAAGGACGGCGCCCGGCTGGCGCGCACCATCCACGAGGCGTTCTTCGTAGCGCGTAGCGGCCGGCCCGGACCGGTGGTGGTCGACCTGCCCAAGGACATCCAGCTGGCCCCGGCCCCCTACAGCGCCCCGGAGGACATCGCCCACAAGACCTACCGGCCGCGGGTGGTGCCGGACCCCGGCCCGGTGGCCAAGGCGGTCGAGGCGATGGCGCGCGCCAAGCGGCCGATCTTCTATACCGGCGGCGGCGTCATCAACGCCGGGCCGCAGGCCTGCGCGCGGCTGACCGAGCTGGTGCGCCTGACCGGCTATCCCTGCACCAACACCTTGATGGGCCTGGGCGCCTTCCCGGCGTCGGACCCGCAGTTCCTGGGCATGCTGGGCATGCACGGGACCTACGAGGCCAATCTGGCCATGTATAATTGCGACGTGATGATCGCGATCGGCTCGCGCTTCGACGACCGGGTGACCGGCAAGCTGTCGGAGTTCTCGCCGAACTCGCTCAAGATCCACGTCGATGTCGATCCGAGCTCGATCAACAAGAACGTGCGCGTCGACATCCCGATCATCGGCGACGCCGGCAAGGTGGTCGAGGCCATGCTGGCGGAGTGGCATGCCAAGGCCTGTCAGCCGGATGCCCGGGCCCTCGGCGCCTGGTGGCAGCAGATCCAGCAGTGGCGGTCGCGTGACTGCCTGCGCTTCCACCAGGACATGGCGCCCGGGGCGATCATCAAGCCGCAATACGCCATCAAGCGCCTGGCCGAGCTGACCCGCGAGCGGGCGATGACCCGAGGCGACGTGTTCATCAGCACCGAGGTGGGCCAGCACCAGATGTGGGCGGCCCAGTACATTCCGTTCGACCAGCCGAACCGCTGGATGACCTCGGGCGGGCTCGGCACCATGGGCTACGGCTTCCCGTCGGCCATGGGCGTGCAGATGGCGCACCCGGACGCCCTGGTGATCGACGTGGCCGGCGAATCCTCGTTCATGATGAACCTGCAGGAGCTTTCCACCATCACGCAGTACCGGCTGCCCGTGAAGGTGTTCATCACCAACAACCACTGGATGGGCATGGTGCGGCAGTGGCAGGAGCTGCTGCACGGCGAGCGCTACGCCGAGAGCTACATGGACAGCCTGCCGGACTTCGTGAAGCTGGCCGAGGCGTTCGGTGCGGTCGGCCTGCGCGCGACCGAGGTGTCCGAGCTCGATGACGCCATCCGCGAGATGATCGAGACGCCGCGGCCGGTGATCCTCGACTGCCACGTCTGCCAGCACGAGAACTGCTTTCCGATGATCCCGTCGGGCGCGGCCCATTACGACATGCTGCTCGGACCCGAGGACCGCGGCGAGCAGGAGATCTCACCGGAGGGCATGGTCCTGGTGTGACCCACTCACGGGCAGCGGTGAGCCGGGCGGCGCGGCAGGCAGCTGTCTCCCGGCCGGCTCCGGCGCGGACTCGTCATGTCGTCGAGCTTGCCTCACCTGGGGAGCGCCGCTCCGACGACGCTCGGTCCGCGCCGGACGCGCCGCCGCTTCCCGGGCATGACGCCGTTCGTCTGCTGCAGGCGCCCGACCGGCAGCTCGGTGGGAACTGAGTGGATCTTCGGCCGGCCGCCGGACTAAGGTCGCCATGATCGCGTCTGCTGAGCGGCCATGCCGTGGGCGGCAGGCCGCAGAAACGGCTCGCGCTCAACAACATCAAGAACACGATCGGCCGAACGAGAAACAGCACCGCCATGCCGCCCGACCCGAGCCCCATCGAGAAGCACACCATTGCCGTCCTGGTCGACAACGAGCCGGGCGTCCTGGCGCGTGTCATCGGCCTGTTCTCCGGCCGCGGCTACAACATCGAGAGCCTGACCGTCGCCGAGGTCGACCCGAACCACGCCCGATCGCGCATCACCCTCGTCACCTCCGGCACGCGCATGGTGATCGAGCAGATCAAGGCGCAGCTCGACCGGCTGGTGCCGGTGCACAAGGTCTCGGACCTGACCGACGAGGGGCCGCATGTCGAGCGCGAGCTGGCGCTCATCAAGGTGACGACCACCGGCGCCAAGGAGAATCGCATCGAGTCGCTGCGTATCGCCGACATCTTCCGCGCCCGCGTCGTCGATTCCACCCTCGACAGCTTCGTCTTCGAGGTGACCGGCTCTCCGGACAAGCTGAACGCCTTTATCCGGCTGATGACCCCGCTCGGCCTCGTCGACATCAGCCGCACGGGGGTCGTCGCCATCGCGCGCGGCGAGAGCGGCCTCCTGGGCGAGTCGTGAGGCCGACCGCGAGGCATGTCGCTCGCCGCCCGGCCCTTGGCAGCCGTCTTGCCTTTGCCGTAAGCTTCACCCACGTAGCGGGAGGTCTTGCCCGAAGGCCAGCAGCCGGCCTGCGGACCCGTAGCTCAGCGGATAGAGCGCTACCCTCCGGAGGTAGAAGCCGCAGGTTCGAATCCTGCCGGGTCCGCCACTTTTCGCTTGCGGGTAGCCGCCACACCAACCCTACCCGCTGGCTCCGCTCGCAGGCCGTGCCGTCAGCAAGCCGTATGCGGACGGGCGTGAGGGCGCAGGTGATCGCCGCCTCGATCACGCAACAGCGTCGGTGCCGAACGGGTCTAGGGCTCTGGCACAGCGCCCCGGCTTCACGTCTGCCGCCTCCACTCCGGCGCGGAACTCAAGCGCTCCGGCGCGGAACTCAAGAGCTCGGCTTGGTGCTGAACATGTAGCCCACCCCACGAACCGTCTTGATCACCTCCGGCTTCGACGGGTCGCGCTCGATCTTGCGGCGAAGCCGAGCGACGCGGATGTCGATGCTGCGGTCGAACGGCTCCCAGGTGCCGTTGTGCGCCAGGTCGAGCAGCTGGTCCCGGGTCAGCACGCGGTTCGGATGAGTGACGAAGGTGCGCAGCAGGTCGAACTCCATGGAGGTGATCGGGATCTCTTCGTCGGTCTCGGCGTAGAGTCGATGGGAGTCCAGGTCCAGCCGGCACGGCCCGAACGAGACCACGTGGCTGGACGGTGTCTCGGGCTGCTGCGCCTTGGTCGCTTGGTCGGCCAGCGCGCGGCGCAGCACGGTGCGAATGCGCGCAAGCAGCTCACGCATGTCGAACGGCTTCGGAATGTAATCGTCGGCGCCGAGCTCGAGCCCGACGACCCGGTCCACCGTCTCGCCCATGGCCGTGACCATGATGATCGGAACCTGGCTTTCCGCCCGAAGCGCCCGCGCCAGCGTCAGCCCATGCTCGCCAGGCATGTTCAGATCGAGCAGGATCAGGTCGACCGGCCGCTCGGACAGCACCTTGCGCATCGTCGGGCCGCCGTCGGCCGTGCTGACCTCGAAGCCGTGCAAGGCCAGGTACTCGCCGACCGCCTCGCACAAGTCGACCTCGTCATCCACCACAAGGATGTGGGGCTTCGGATCCATCGCGCGCACCATCTCCATGTGTCCCGCCGCAACCGTGGGCCCGGACGGGCACCGGCCGAGAGTAGGTCTTGCTGGCACCGGCAGGCTCTCCCTTCTTGAGGAATCCCTCCAAGACGCTTCGTAGGCGGCTTTTGTTTCCGGAGTGAGCCCGGCCCCGGGGCCGGCCTGTTTCTATTGTTTCAGCGGCCTGAGCGTTCTTGATATGTTCCTATCCCTCATGTAGCTTGGCCGCATGGATGATGCTCTTTCCGACCGGCCGCGCAAGGGACGCGGCGCCGTCAGCAACCGCAGCGGCCGCTTTGAGCGGCTCACCCGAGAGCGAAGCGACGACGGCTGGGGGAACCGCGGCCTGCGCGCGGCCGACCCGGAGGTCGAAGACCGGGAGGACGCCCTGCCGCCGCTCGCGACTGAGCTGCTGGTCGATCGCAGCCGGCGCATCCTGGCCTCCAACGAGTCGCCCGACGTGCCCTTCGAGCGCTCCATCAACCCCTACAAGGGTTGCGAGCACGGCTGCGTCTACTGTTTCGCCCGGCCCACCCACGCCTATCTCGGCCTCTCGGCCGGCCTCGATTTCGAGACCCGCCTGTTCCACAAGCCGGATGCGCCGGCGCTGCTGGACGCCGAGCTGCGCCGACCCGGCTACAAGCCGTCGACCCTGGTGCTCGGCGCGAACACCGATCCGTATCAGCCGGTCGAGCGCAGGACCCGGCTGAGCCGCCGGATCCTCGAGGTGCTGGCCGATTTTCGGCATGCGGTGGCGGTCATCACGAAATCGGCCCTGGTCACGCGCGATCTGGACATCCTCGGTCGGATGGGCGAGCAGCACTTGGCCAAGCTGTGCATTTCGATCACCACCCTCGACCCGGAGCTGGCCCGGCGGCTGGAGCCCCGCGCGCCGACGCCGGCCCGACGGCTCGCCGCGGTCCGCGCCGCCAGCGCCGCGGGAGTCCCGGTGGCCGTGCTGACCGCGCCGCTGATCCCCGGGCTCAACGATCATGAGATGGAGGCCATCCTCGCGGCCGCGGCGGAGGCCGGCGCCACGCAGGCAAGCTATGTGCTTCTCCGGCTGCCGCTCGAGATCCGGGAGCTGTTCGAGGAGTGGCTGGAGGCGAACGCACCGGCCCGCGCCTCCCGTGTGCTGAAGCTGATGCGCGAGTGCCGGGGCGGCGCGCTGTACCAAGCCGGGTTCGGTCGTCGCATGAGCGGCCAGGGCCCGGTCGCCGATCTGCTGGCGCAACGGTTCGATCACGCCTGCCGCCGGCTCGGCCTCGATCGCCGCCGCTGGGAGCTTGACGAGACCCTGTTCCGGCCACCGCCGCGGGTCGGCGACCAGCTGCCGCTGTGGTGAGCGACGCCGGCTCGCCAAGCCCTGAGCCAGGCACCGCAGCCTGCCGGCGAGCCGGCTTGGTCAGGCGGTCGCGAAATTCACGAACATTTCAGAGGCCGCGGGCATTCATCTGGACAGCGCACCGTCCATCAGCAGGAAGTCCCCGGCCCGTGACCGCTCTCCCCAAGCAGGGTGCCAGCATGGTGGACCTTGCCGTCCTCGACACCGAAAGCGAACTCGGCCGGCTGCGCCGTCGCGTGGCCGACCTAGAGCGGCAGATCGCCACATGCTCCAATGCCGTGCTCGCGCATGAGGCGAGCGAGCGGCGATTTCAGTCTCTTGTCGAGAACATGCGCGGGGTGGTCTTCTACCGAAGCGACGAAAACGGCGATTTTCAAGTGTATGGCGCCGATGCCCCCGGGATCTTCGGCGACTCCGCTACCGGCGGCAAGGCCGATCTCGCGGCCTGGCATGCCACCATCCACCCGGATGACCGGGAGCGCTATCTGGCACAGATGCGCCGCCGTCGCCGCGACGGCATCGATCTGACGGTCGAGTTCCGCTACACGCACCCGGTCACTGGAAAGCTCATCTGGGCCCGTGAGCGGGCCTACGTCGTGATGACCCCGACGGGGCAGCGGTTCAACGACGGCTACATCCTGGATGTCACCCCGGAAAAGGAGCTCGAGGCGCAGCTGCGCGAGGCCACGCAGACGGCGATCATGGCCAATCGGGCGAAGAGCGAGTTCCTGGCCAACATGAGCCACGAGCTGCGCACGCCGCTCAACGCCATCATCGGCTTCGCCGAGATCATGACCAGCGAGTCGATGGGCCCCATCGGCTCGGCCCGCTACGCCGAGTACTGCCGCGACATCCATATCAGCGCCAACCACCTGCTGACCCTGATCGAGGACATACTCGATCTGTCCAAGGCCGAATCGGGGCAGGCGGAGCTCATGGAGGCCCTCGTCGACATCGAGAGGACCATTGAATCGGCGGTGCGCATGGTCCGGGAGAAGGCACAGAATCGGCGGATCAGCCTGACCACGGCGATCGACCCGAAGCTGCCGCAGCTGCGCGCCGACGAGCGCAAGCTGCGGCAGATCCTGCTCAACCTCCTGTCCAATGCGCTCAAGTTCACGCCGGAGGATGGCTTCGTCACGGTCCACGCCGAGCAGCGCCAGGATGGCGGCGTCACGATCTCGGTCGCGGACACCGGCATCGGGATGGCCAAGGAGGACATCCCGCGGGCGCTCCAGGCCTTCGTTCAACTGCACACCGGCCTCGGCCGTCATTTCGAGGGAACCGGCCTCGGCCTGCCGCTGAGCCGGAAGCTGGCCGAGCTCCATGGCGGCGTGCTAGAGGTCGAGAGTCAACCGGAGGCGGGCACCGTGGTTCGGCTGGCCATGCCCGAGTACCGGTCCGTGCGACCCCAGTCCGGCGCGTGAGGCGGGCCGGGGCCGCGCCCCCGCCCGAGAGCCTCCACCGCTGCCGCCGCCGATGCCGCCCGATCTGACCCTTGAACGCAGCGCCGGCGCCCCGCGCCTCCGTGTCGCCGGCATCGACGAGGCGGGCCGCGGCCCGCTGGCCGGACCGGTGGTGGCTGCCGCCCTGATCCTGCCTCGGCGCGGTCTGCCACGACGCCTTGCCGCCGCCATCGACGACAGCAAGGCGCTGACGGCCGAGCGTCGCTTCGAGGTTTACGGTCCGCTTCGCGAGCACTGCGCCATCGGCATCGGCGAGGCCGACCACGAGGAGATCGACCGGCTCAACATCCTTCAGGCGACCTTCCTGGCCATGCGCCGGGCCTTGGAGGGCTTGGCAGAGCCGGCCGAGCGGGCGCTGGTCGACGGCAATCGGTCACCGCCGGGGCTGTTGTGCCCGGCGCGCTGCGTGGTCGACGGCGACCGGCTGAGCCGGTCCATCGCGGCGGCCTCGATCATCGCCAAGGTGACGCGGGACCGCGCCATGACGGTGTTCGCCGAGACCTTTCCCGGATATGGCTGGGAACGTAATGTCGGCTATGCCACCCCGGAGCATCTGGCCGCGATCCGGCGCCTCGGGGTATCCCCGCTGCACCGCCGCAGCTTTGCCCCCGTGCTTCAGCAATTGTCGTTAAAGCGTTGAGTCCCCCAAATGAATTGACCGAAGCCGGGCGCTCGACCATGGTTGCGCCCGTGACCGGAAGCACGTCCCCCGATACCGACCCGCCGGGCCGGATCCTCACCGGCGATTGCGTCCGCGTGATGCGGGAGCTGCCGCCCGGCTCGGTGGACTGCGTGTTCGCGGACCCGCCGTACAATCTTCAGCTTCATGGTGAGCTGCATCGTCCCAACAACACCAGGGTCGACGGCGTCGATGACGAGTGGGACCGCTTTATCGACTTCGAGACCTACGACCACTTCACCCGCGCCTGGCTGACCGAGGCGCGCCGTCTTCTGAAGGATGACGGAACGCTTTGGGTCATCGGCACCTACCACAACATCTATCGCGTTGGCGCCGCGCTGCAGGATCTCGGCTTCTGGCTGCTCAACGACATCGTGTGGCGGAAGACGAACCCCATGCCGAACTTTCGCGGGCGGCGCTTCACCAACGCTCATGAGACGCTGCTCTGGGCCGCCCGCTCGCAGGACGCCCGGTACCGGTTCAATTACGAGGCGATGAAGCAGCTCAACGAGGGCCTGCAGATGCGCAGCGACTGGCTGCTGCCGGTCTGCGGTGGGCCGGAGCGGCTGAAGGTGGATGGCCGCAAGGCGCATCCGACGCAGAAGCCGGAGGCGCTGCTTTATCGGGTGTTGACGGCCTCGACCGGGCCCGGCGACCTCGTGCTTGATCCCTTCTTTGGCTCGGGCACCACCGGCGCCGTGGCCCGGCGTTTGGGGCGCCGCTACATCGGGATTGAGAAGGACCCCGGCTACGTTGCGCTGGCCGAGTCGCGCCTCGCCCGGACCCCGGGCCCGAAGGACCGAAGCCTGCTCGTCTCGGCCGGCAAGCGTCAGGAGCCCAGGGTCCCCTTCGGCTGGCTGGTCGAAAGCGGCCTGCTCGCCGTCGGGGCGCGGCTCCGCGACCCCCAGCGGCGGCACGTCGTGACGGTTCGGGCGGACGGCACGCTCAGCGGCATCGACCTCAACGGCATGCCGGTGCGCGGCTCCATTCACCAGGTCGGCGCCGCGCTGCAGGGAGCGCCCAGCTGCAACGGCTGGACCTACTGGTTCTTTGAGGCGGCGCCGGGCAACTATCAGCCCATTGAGCTGCTCCGGCAACGCTTCCGGGCGGAGCTTCAGGCCACCTCTGCCCGCGCCGCCGGACCGGAGCAGGCGGGCGCCGGCGCCGCGCCGTAACGCCGCTGCCGCGCCGGCGGCGTCGGACCTTGCCGGTCGGCGAGCCCCATGATACCCGACAGGCATGATCGAATCGATCGATCCGTCGCCGGAGGGGCGTCGCCTGTTCGTGCGGGATCTGGTGCTCGAGGCGCGAATCGGCGTCCGGCCCCGGGAGCAGCGGTCCGCCCAGCGGGTTCGCATCAACATCGTGCTTGATCTGGACGCGCCGGCCGAGCCCGGGCGGGACGAGCTCGACGCCGTCGTCTCCTACGAGCCGCTGGTCGAGGCCTCCCGTGCCGTGGTGGCCGAGGGCCACATCAAGCTGGTTGAGACCGTGGCCGAGCGCCTGCTCGCTCGCTGCTTTTTCGACCCGCGGATCCGCCGCGCTCGCGTGCGGGTGGAGAAGCTGGACGTCTACCCCGATGCCGAGGTCGGTGTGGAGATCGAGCGCGGCCGGCGTTGAGCGGATCCGCGACCGGCTCCGATTCGCGCCGGCTTGCCGAACAAAGCACCCTGCCCGAAGTCGACCGGATGCTCAAGAAGCTCCAGCAATGTGGCCTCGTCGTCGATGCCATTGACGATAAGGTCGACGCCGGCCTCGTCGAGGTCGTGCTTGAACCGAGGCCAATCGAGCGACTGCGCCGGATCGGTCAACTCGGCCAGCAGCGTCGCCGCCTCGACCTTGACGAAGCGGATGTCGCAGCGCTCCAGGACGTCGACCTTGAGCCGGGCGAGCCTGTGCACCTTGACGATGCAGAAGCGGAAGCCGAGCGCGGCGAGGCGCAGCAGCGGCGAGCGGATGGCGCCCATGCTGTCCCACAGCTCGTCCATCACGAACTCGAAGACGAGGCGTGGCGCCAGCTCCGGATTGTGCGACATGAACTCGACGAGGTCGTCCATGAAGGCCTCGTCGCGCAGGCTGTGCACGGAGATCCGCGCGAAATAGCATGAGGCCCGGTGCTTGCGGAGGTTCTCGCGAACCAGCTGGATCAGCCGGAACAGCAGCAGGTTGTCGATGCTGCGGGTCAACCCCGCGCGTTCAGCGACACTCCGGTAGCGTCGTGGCGTCAGCACGGCGCCGTCGGCCGTGCGCAGGCGGCTGAAGCCCTCGAAGTGGCGCTCCTTGCGCTGGGGCAGGCTGACGATCGGCTGGATGGCGAACTCGATCCGGTCGGCGTTGACGGCTTCACGCACCGCGCCCAAGACGTCTTCATCGGCCTCCGCCGGACCGGCCGGTGCCGTCGCCGAGGGCGGTGTCTCCGCCAAAGCGCCGACCGTCGACGGCGGGACCAGCATGTCGGCCAGGGGATGGCGCTGCGCCGCCGACAGCTCGGCCACCAGCTTCTGCAGCATGGCCACCTCGGCGGCAACCTCGTCGAGGGTGCGCCCCGTGGCCGGATATTGGCTCACCTTGCTGCCGATAGCCCGCAGCTCCTCCCGAGCCCGGGCCAGCTCCCCCTGCACCGCGTCACGAGACCGCGTCAGCTCCCCGACCTCGCCGCGCAGCGCGCGCTCGCGCTGCTGTCGGGCATAGGTCTCGTGCACTACCACACCGAACAAGAGCGCGACGGCGCCGATCACGACGGCCGTCCACTGATCCAAGGCGGGCACGCTGTAGGGGAGGGTCAAGGCCATCGCGACGGCGACGGCGCCGTAGATCAGGCCGAAGGTGAGGTGACGGATGAGCGACATGGCACTCGCCGGGCCGTGGGTGGCGGCGACCATGCCTGCCGTCGGATTGTCGTTCGGTTAATCAGGGCGCGCCAGCGGGCGCCCCTCACGGTTCGCGGGCTGCGGCGTGACGGTGGCCGCCGGTCCCGCTGCGGACGGAACCGGCGGCCGGTACGCTAAAGCCCTGCATCAAACACTGCCGCTGGTGGACGACCGAGCGACCGGTTTGTCAGAACACGGCAAACGCCGCACCCATCGTCATAACCGCCAGGGCGAGAGAAGTCGCCAGGACGATATGCAGAAGCCCCGCATCGGAGGCTTGCCGCGCGTCGGCGGCCGAGACAATCTGCTTCATTAAGGTACCTTTCCAAATGCTGTCGTTGGCCTTCGGGAACAGCCGTCGCCTTCGCGCTGAAGAAGTTTTGCATCAAAATGGATCTCAACAGCAAATCAAGTAAAGTTGAGCCAAGTGTTGACGCAAAGGCCCAGGAGTCACAGCAGATCATCGTCACATCAACTTTATGTGACTGATAACGCCATTGAGAGGATGGTCACGGCTTTGATGGCGAAGGCGATGCGAATTGATCCGTTCCTGCTTTACTCGGGCCGAGCTGGGAACTCCTGGCTTTGGGGTCGTCCGTCGTCGGCCGACAGCGGCGAAATGTTCTTCAATCTCTATGCGAACGCTGAACCAAGGCAAACCGCACGGGACGGGTGGCCTCGGAAGCGTGCCTTGGTCGTGTCTTGCCCGTGGCGCTGAGCCCGCGGCTGCGCTTGCTGGACATGCAGCCGGACACGGTTCACTTGTAACCGTTTCTGAAGCGGCTGCCCCCTTCGCCGCCGGGATCGCGGCCTGGGGCCTTTGGAACGTTTGCCGCTTCGAGCGAGAGGCGAACGGATGTCCCCACGGTCGGACGCGCGGGCCCGGATCGACGGGCTCCTGCGTCTCGGCTTCCTGGCGGGGCCGCGCTGCACCGTGCTAGAAGAGCCGTTGGTAGACCCGTTGGAGGCGTTCGGATGGGCGACCGGCGGGTGGGCGACAGGCCCCTCCCCGCGACGGGTCGCCTGTTGGCCGCAGCCGGCAGGCGCGGCGTGAACGAGGAGGAACAGGATTATGCTTCGGGGGAAGGTGCTGGTGGCTCAGGGCGGCGGCCCGACGGCGGTAATCAACGAGTCCATGGTGGGCGTCGTCGTCGAGTCGCGGAAGATCCCGTCGGTGGAGCGCGTCTATGGCGCCTATCATGGCGTGCGCGGCATCATCAACGAGGACTTCATGGACCTGACCCAGGAGACCACCCACAACCTCGAGGAGGTGGCGCACACGCCGTCGTCGGCGCTCGGCAGCACCCGCGACAAGCCCGACCGGAAGTACTGCCACAGTATCTTCGAGGTGCTGCGCGCTCACGAGATCACCACCTTCTTCTACATCGGTGGCAACGACAGCTCAGACACGGCACGCATTGTCGCCGAGGAGGCGCAGGCGGCCCGTTACCCGCTCACCTGCATCCACATTCCCAAGACGATCGACAACGACCTTGTCGTCAACGATCACTGCCCGGGCTTCCCATCGGCGGCGCGGTATGTCGCCTGCGCCTTCTCGGGCATCAACCTCGACAACTGGGCCCTGCCCGGCGTCTACCTCGGCGTGGTGATGGGCCGGCACGCGGGCTTCCTGACCGCCGCCTCGGCGCTGGGCCAGAAATACCCCGATGACGGACCCCACCTTATCTATATTCCGGAGCGCAACTTCTCCCTCGACAGCTTCCTGACAGATGTGAAGACGGCGTACGACAAGCATGGTCGCTGCGTGATCGCTGTCTCCGAAGGCATCCACGATGCCGACGGCCAGCCGATCATCACCAAGCTGGCGGAGCAGGTGGAGCGCGACGCACACGGCAATGTTCAGCTGTCCGGGAGCGGCGCGCTGGCCGACCTGCTCAGCGATCAGATCAAGAAGAACCTGCAGATCAGTCGGGTGCGCGGTGACACCTTCGGCTACCCGCAACGCTCATTCGTCGGCTGCGTTTCCGATGTCGACCAGCGCGAGGCCCGCGAGGTCGGCGAGAAGGCCGTGCAGTACGCTCATTGGCGGGATGAGAACGGCTCGGTGGCCATCTTCCGGACCGGCTTCTACTCTGTCGAGTATCATCTTCAGCCTCTTGAGGCGATCGCCGGCAAGACCCGGACAATGCCCGACGAGTTCATCAACGAGGCCGGCACCGGCATTACGGATGCCTTCCGGCTCTACCTCCGGCCCCTTCTCGGCAAAGGCATGCCCGACGTTTTCCGTCTGCGCAACTATCCGGTGCCGAAGATCCTGGCGGCCGGGTAGGCCGGGCCCTCGTGGGTGGACGGCGGCGCCGGATCCGGTGCCGCCTCCTGGTCCGCTCAGCTGGACAGGCGGGCCGTCACGCCCTCGATCTCACTGATCAGCTCCTCGAAGCCCTCGTTGCGCAGCACGGACGTGAACTCGGCCCGCTGCCGCGACATCTCGCTGAACGATCCGTTCAGAAGCACGTCGAGGATGCGCCAGCGGTCGCCGAACTCGCGCAGGACATAGTTCAATTGGACCGGCTCGTCCTCGGGCCGGACCAGCTGGCTGCGCACCAGCACACCGCCGCGCGGCGCTGGCTCGGCGTCCACGACCTCGAAGCTCTGGCCCGAATAGCCGTCGAAGCGCGCCGCGAAGGTGGCGATGCTCATGCGCGTGAAGGCGTCGACCAGCTCTTGCTGCTGAGCCTCCGAGAGACTGCGCCAATTGGTGCGGCCGACCACGATCTGCGCCATCACCGGAAAGTTGTAGACCTCCGACAGGACCGGCTGCAGCGTCTCGTAGCGGCCCTCGTAGCCGAGCTGGTCGGCCTCCTGCATGACCTGCAAGAGGATGTCGTTCAGCCTCTCGACAGTCGCCGTTGGCGTCTCCTGCTGGGCCGAGGCCGTTCCGGCGAGAACGAGCCAGATCAGCCCGGCAGCGACCGCGGGCATGGCAAAACGCGGCATGAGATCCTCACTCCGATGGTGGCGTCCGGCAGTGTTCATGACCGGCCCGGCCGTCTCCGTCAAAGATAGGATGAGGCCCTGGGAACATAAGGGCCCGGCCTCGGACGGAGCCCGATCCCGGGCGGCCTTGTCACGGTCGGTCCGGCCGGGCCGGGCAGCATCGGGACGAAGGATGTGTTGCACATCTGCATTGTGTCACGAATTTGTCGTTCGCCGCTTGCGCTTCGCGCAACAATGTTAGATGACCTAGCGACACGGATCCCGCCTGTCGCCGCGGGTCGTCCGTGAGGCGGTATCGGCGTCCTGACCGCCTCCCAGGAATGAGTGTTCAGAGCGCCGGCAGGGGCCGACACCATGTCGGCGTCGACAGGGGAGGTCGATCGACCATGGCGGAAGAGCCGCTACGCGTTGTGCTGGCGCAGCCTCGCGGCTTCTGTGCCGGGGTCGAGCGCGCCATCGAGATCGTTGAGCGAGCCCTCGATCTCTACGGTCCACCGGTGTACGTGCGCCATGAGATCGTCCACAACAAGAGGGTGGTCGAATCGCTGAAGGCGCGGGGCGCGAGGTTTGTCGAGGAGGTGGATGAGATCCCGGAAGGCGCCGTCACCATCTTCAGCGCCCATGGCGTGGCCGGGCAGGTGGAGACGGACGCTGGCCGGCGCGGGCTGGACGTCATCGATGCAACCTGTCCTCTGGTGACCAAGGTCCACAAGGAGGGACAGCGCTACGCCGCTCGGGGCTTTGACGTGGTGCTGATCGGCCATCCCGGCCATCCGGAGGTCGAGGGCACCATGGGCCAGATCGACGGCTCTGTGCATCTCGTGTCCTCGGTCCGGGACGTGGCCTCCCTGACCCCGCGGGATCCCGACCGGCTGGCCTACGTAACCCAGACGACACTGAGCGTGGACGATACTCGGGAGATCATCTCGGCCTTGGCCGAGCGTTTTCCGGGGATCGTCGGGCCCGATGTCAAGGACATATGCTACGCCACCCAGAACCGCCAGACGGCGGTCCGAAGCTTGGCCGCCGAGATCGACCTTATCCTGGTGGTCGGCGCACGGAACAGCTCGAACTCAAATCGGCTGGTCGAGATCGGTCGGGACATGGGAAGGCCGAGCTATCTCGTCGAGGACGCCGCGGCGCTGGATCCGGCTTGGCTGGACGGCATCGGCGCCGTCGGCATCACGGCCGGCGCTTCCGCGCCGGAGGCGCTGGTTCAGGAGCTTGTCGAGCGCCTGGGCACGTTGCGGCCGATCCGGGTCGAGCTGCTCGAAGGCATCCATGAGAACGTGCACTTCCGCCTGCCGGACGAGCTCGCCCCGACGGGCGCCGGCGCGGACACCTCTGCTCCGGCCGAATAGGCGGCGATCCCGGCACGGCGTTCCCCAAGCCGAGCAACTGCGCGCGAACCGTAGACCCGCGGAGGTTACGTGGCGATTCCATTGAGACAGCAGATCGACATCGGGCGGTACGTCCTGTCCCAGCGGCTGCGCGGGCGCCGCCGGTATCCGCTTGTGCTCATGCTCGAGCCGCTGTTCCGGTGCAATCTCGCCTGCGCCGGCTGCGGCAAGATCGACTACCCCGACGAGATCCTGAACAAGAGGCTGTCGGTCCAGGAGTGCCTTGATGCCGTCGACGAATGCGGCGCGCCGATGGTCTCCATCCCCGGCGGCGAGCCGCTGCTGCATCGCGAGATTGGTGAGATCGTCGCCGGCATCGTGAGCCGCGGCAAGTATGTGTCCCTCTGCACCAACGCTCTGCTGCTCGAGAAGAAGCTTCACCTGTTCGAACCCTCCCGCTTTCTCTTCTTCTCGGTCCATCTCGATGGGCTGCGCGAGGAGCACGACCGTTCGGTGTGCCAGGACGGCGTCTTCGATCGTGCGGTCAAGGCGATCAAGGCGGCGCAGGCGCGTGGCTTCCGGGTCACCGCCAATGCCACGATCTTTGACGGAGCCGAGCCTGAGAGGGTGGCAGCATTTCTGGATTTCTGCCGCGACGAGGGCATCTCCAGCATCAGCATCTCGCCCGGCTATGCCTATGAGAGGGCGCCCAACCAGCAGCACTTCCTCACCCGCCGAAAGACCAAGGAGCTGTTCCGTCGGATCCTTGCCTCGGGTAAGGGTCGAGGCTGGCCGCTCAGCCATTCGCCCTTGTTCCTCGATTTCCTGGCAGGGAACCAGACCTATCGCTGCACGCCTTGGGGTATGCCCACGCGCAACATCTTCGGCTGGCAGAGGCCGTGCTATCTGCTCAACGAAGGCTATGCCTCAACCTTCAAGGAGCTGATGGACAGCACGACTTGGGAGAGCTACGGCACCGGCAACTATGAGAAGTGCGCCGACTGCATGGCCCATTGCGGCTATGAGCCGACCGCCGTCAATGATGCCGTCGGGAAGCCCTGGAAGGCCTTCGTGAAGGCGGTCACCGGGGTGCGCACCGATGGGCCGATGGCCCCGGAGATCCCGCTCGACCGCCAACGGCCGGCCCAATACGTGTTTGATCGTCTGGTGGCGGATGCCATGGCCTCGCTGCACAGGCCGTCAGCGCCGGCCAACGCGTCCAAAGCGGAGCCGGCCCTAGAGGAGCCCGAACGCCGCCGGGCCTAGCAGTTCCGCGGCGCGGCGCAGGCTGTCAAGGCCGGCGCGGCCGGCGCGGGCGAGACGCAGCAGGGACGCGACGTCGCCCGGGCGGCTCGCCAGCGTGGCGGCCAGGGCCAGGTAGCGGATGGCGCCGTTGGAGCCGACCGCAACCTGCGCCGCCGCCGGTATGCGGTCTTGGAGCCCGTCCGCGATCGCGCGAAGCACAAGGCACGGCACATCCGCGGCGTCGGCTGCCGATGCGGTCGCATGGCTTTCCATGTCGACCGCGAGCGCCCCGGTTGCGCGCCCGAGATGAGCCTTGTCCTGGGGATCTGCGAGCATCCGCTCGCTGCCGGCGATCGTCCCGGTCGTGATCTTCAGGCCGGCCGCATCGAGTCGGCGCTCGACCCGCCTGCGCCACGGAGCATCGCACTCGCACCGCTGGCCGCCCGGCAGGATGACCGCTTGAGCCAGGATCAGGTCGCCGGGCTCGTGATCGCCGGACAGCGCTCCGGCCAAACCGAAGCTGACGAGTCCCGGGAACCCTTCAACGATCAGGTGCTCGGCGGCGAGCCGGGCGGCCTGCGCGTTCGCGCCGGAGCAGGCGATGCGGTACAGCTCGCCCACCCGGAGCACGCAGCGGGCCTCCAGCCGGGTGCCAGTGACGATCCCCGGGCGGAGCACGGCTCCCGGAAACATGGCCGAGCCGTCACATGCCGACGACGACCCGACGGTCGTTCCGGGCCATCAGTGAGCGGTAGCGGGCCAGCGCCCAGAGGGGGAAGTACGCACTGTAGCCATGGTAGCGGAGGTAGAACACCCTCGGGAACCCAACACCGGTGAAGAAGTCCTCATGCCAGCGCGCGCCGTCCCGCGGGCACCGCTCGAGATAGGCGATGCCGGATCGGACCGCCTCGCGTTCCACATCGCCCGCCGCCATTAGCCCGAGCAGCGCCCAGGCGGTCTGTGACGGCGTGCTCTCCTTCACCGCACGACGCTGATCGGTCCAGTAGGTGGCGCAGTCCTCACCCCAGCCGCCGTCGGGCCGCTGCCGTTCGAGCAGCCAGCCGACGGCCCGGCGCACCGGTTCGGCCTGCCGGTCGAAGCCGACGGCGTTGAGCGCGCACAGGACCGACCAAGTACCGTATACATAATTGGCGCCCCAGCGGCCGTACCAGGAGCCGTCGCACTCCTGCTCCTCCAGCAGATAACGGACGCCGGCTGCCACCGCCGGGTGATCGAGGCTGTAGCCGAGCTGTCCCAGGAAGCTGAGGCAACGGGCGGTCACGTCGGCGCTCGGTGGGTCGAGCAGGGCGCCGTGGTCGGCGAACGGGATATGGTTCAAGTAATGGTGCGTGTTGTCGGCGTCGAAGGCGCCCCAGCCACCGTTGCGGCTCTGCATGCCGAGGATCCATTCGGCCGCGCGCTGAATCTCCTGCCGGTACCGACGATCGCCGAAGCGGTGCAGGGCCAGGGCCACCGCGGCCGTGTCGTCGACGTCGGGATAGTGCGGGTTGGCGTGCTGGAACGCCCATCCGCCCGGGCGCAGCCCCGGCCGCCGGTCCGCCCAATCGCCGACGACATCGCGCACCTGGCGCTGGGCCAGCCAGTCAAGCCCCTTACGGATCGCGGTGCTGTGGGCCGGCTCGCCCGCCTCCATCAGGGCGTGGGCGGCCAGCGCCGTATCCCAGATCGGTGACAGGCACGGTTGGCAGTAGTTCCGGTCCGGCTTGTCCCAGCGCTGGACCAGCAGCTTGTCGACGGCACGCCGGGCCAGGACCATGTTCGGGTGGTCGGGCCCGTAGCCGAGCGCGTCAAAGGCCATCACCGTGTTGGTCATGGCCGGAAAGATGCCGCCGAGACCGTCCTCGCCGTTCAGCCGCTCTTCGATGAAGGCGACGGCGGCCTCGATGGCCTTCCGCCGGCGCCGCTTCGGGAAGATCGGCTCGAGTCGCCGGAGCACCCTGTCCAGACGCAGGAAGACCTCGCCCCAGAGCGCGCCCGTCGGATTGGTGTTGTAGTGCTGCTCCTGCTCCGGCGGACGCACGAAAAGCTCGGGGATGTCGACCGCCCGCGGGTTGCGCGCCCGCGGACGCTGCGCGGTCAGGATCAGCAGCGGAACGATCACCGTGCGCGACCAGTAGGATACCTTGGACAGATGGAACGGGAACCAGGACGGCAGAAGCATGATCTCCACCGGCATGACCGGCATGGCCCGCCAGGGGACCTGACCGAACAGCGCCAGCGCGAAGCGGGTGAAGACATTGGATCGCGCCGCGCCGCCTGCCGCCAGAATGGCCTCGCGGGCCCGGCGCATATGCGGCTCGTCCGGGTCATCCCCGGCCATCTTTAGCGCGAAATACGCCTTGACCGACGCGCTCAGGTTGAAGATGCCGCCATGGAACAGCGGCCAGCCGCCGTGGGCCGCCTGATTGGCGCGAAGGTACTGGGCGATACGGGCCTCGAGAGCGGCGTCGCAATCCCCCAGGAAATGGCGCATAAGAATATATTCGGCCGGGATCGTGACGTCTGCCTCCAGCTCGAAGGCCCAATGTCCCTCGGGCCGTTGCAGCCCACGCAGAGCCTCGGCGGTGTCGGCGACAAGGTCGTCGAGACGATCCGCCCTGTCGAGCCCCTCCGGTGCGAACGCCAAATCGCCCATCATGATGGTTGGTACTTCGTCCTTAAGGGGGCCGGCGGACGTCCCTGCGCATCGCCGACGGCCCTTCGAGATCCCGGGCCGATCGCCGATGCCGTGACGCGTGAGCGACATTCACAGCACGGTAATGCAGCCCTTCGACGGCAGGCAAGACAGCGACAGTGCAAAGCAACATCTGTGTGCGCAATCTGTCACACGTTGGGCTTGACGCGGGCTTAAGATGCTCGGTAGACCCAAGGCTTCGAAGCCGCTTTGTCCGGCTGTTTGAAGGACTGTTGTTCCTGCGCCACGGCAGCAGCCGCCTGGCCGGAGCGCGCCGCGCCTTCGATCGTCGCCGGGAGGCCGGTGTCGGTCCAATCACCGGCGAGAAGGCAATTGGTCCAGCGCGTCCGGGTCGACGGCCGGCGATCAAGCTGCTCCGGGGTCTGCGTGAAGGTGGCGCGTCGTTCCTTGACGATTCGGTACGGCGGCACGGGCTTTTCCGGCCGGCCGAGTGCCAGCGCAATATCCCGCCAGAGCCGCTCGGCGATCGTTGCCGGCGGCTCGTCGACAAGCCCCACCGCGCCACTGACCGTCACGCTGGCGACATCCCCGCGCGGGAACACCCAGTGGGCGGTCCCGCCGATCAGCCCCAGGAAGGAATCGCCGTCCGGCAGTGCGGCCGGGCCGGAGAGGCGAAAATGGCCGTTCACGATAGGCAGCCCCTCGTCGGGTCCGGTGACGCCGGGAAGCAGTGGCCGCACGGCCGAGGGGGGGATCGCCAGCACCAGGGTGTCGCTTGCCTTCAGCGGGATACGGCCGTCGGCGAAGTCAAGCCCGGTGACCCGGTTGCCGTCGAGGTCGAGCGAGCGCAGCCGCCGGCCGAGCCTGACCGACACGTCCCGGGCGCGGAGATAGTCCAGAGCCGGATCGATGAAGCTGGCCGACAGGCCGTCGCGGGCGATCAGCGGCCGGCAGCGGCCCTCGCCGCGGCCGAAGGTCGCCCGCAGCACGGCCGACATGGGCGCCGCGGCGGCGACCGCCGGCGCGGCGTTCATGGCGGCTAGGGTCAGCGGCTCCCACAGACGCTCGTAAAGCGGATGGTCGGCGCCTACACGATCGGCGACGGTGTGCCCGCGCCGGGCCGTGGCCAGCGCCAGACCCGACAGGTAATCGGATGCCCGGGTGCCCGGCACCCTCCGGCCGGGGGCCAGCACCCACCAGGGCAGCCAGCCGGCGTTGGGCCGCAGCGACCAGCGCTCGCCGGTGCGCAGGTCGAGGAAGGGAAAGGCGGCGCGCGGCGGTCCGACCAGGGTGTCGGCCGCTCCGATCGTCTGGAGGAAGCCGAGCGCCCCCTGATTGGCGCTCAGCAGCAGATGATTGCCGTTGTCGAGGCGGCAGCCGAGGGCACGGTCCTCGAAGGACCGGCAGCGGCCACCGGCCTGCGGGGCGGCCTCGTGCACCGCGACGGCGCAGCCCGCCGCGGCCAGCTGCACGGCGCAGGCGAGGCCGGCGATCCCGGCGCCTACGACGTGGACGGTCGCCATGCCGACCGAAACCAGCCGTGGATCAGCGCGGCCCACAGCTTCTCCGCCTTGGACAGCCGGACGGTGCGCCAGCCGGAGCGCTCGAGCCGTCCCAGGACGACCTCATAGATGCCGAGCATCAGCAGGGCCGGCCGCAGGCTGCGCCGGTCGGTCCGCGCCAGGGCCTGATCGGCCTCGGTGAAGCGCCGTCGCGCCTCCGTGGCGAGATCGCCGCAGACTCGAGGCAGCGCGTCGTGCCGCATGACGCTGGCCGGCTGCGTCGGCAGGGTTATGCCATGACGCTCAAGCAGCTCACGCGGCAGGTAGAGCCGCCCGAGCTCGGCGTCCTCGTCCAGGTCCCTCAGAATGTTGGTCAGCTGCAGGGCCTCGCCGAGGGTGACCGCGAAGCGCTCGGCCTCCGGGCCGCCGGCGCCGAAGGCGCGGATCGAGAGCATGCCGACCGCGCCGGCCACCCGCCGGCAATACAGCCGCAGCTGCTCCATGTCCGGCGCGACGATGGGGCCGCGGGCATCCATCTCCATGCCGTCGATCAGCGCCAGGAACTCCGCCCGCGGCAGCCCGAACCGCGTCACCGGCCCGAGCAGGGCGCGGGTCGTCGGCCGGGTCGGCGCGCGCCGGTACAGGCGGTCGATCTCCCGCCGCCACTCGTCGAGCGCGGCCAGCTTCCCGTCGGTCGGACCGGCATCGTCGGCGACGTCGTCAATCTCCCGGCAGAACGCGTAGATGGCGAACATGGCATGCCGACGCTCCGGCGGCAGGATCCGCATGCCGAGCGAGAAGGAGGTGCCGGAGCGGTCGACCACCGCCCGGACATGATCGGCCGCCGCCCCGTCGTCGAGGCGCGGCCGGGTCGGCGGTGGCCGCCTGTCGGCGGACAGCGTCATGCCGGTCCGGCCCGCCGGGCGACCGGGCCGGTGGTGGAAGGCCGCCGCCCGGCCGCGCCGGCGGCGATGCCGCGAAGGCCGCAGGCGACGAAGTCCAAGCGGCTCAGGGAGACACGGCCGGCCAGCGGATCCTCGCGCCTCAGACGCTGGGACAGGCGCCGGGCGAGCCGCACGATGACGGCGCATTCCATGGCGAACCGGCGGTTGTGCACGGCGCCGGGCAGATCCACGGCCCGGGCGAGCAGCCGGTCAACCCGGTCGAGCGCGCGATCGAGGACCCGGCGCAGGCCCGGGGCGGCGCGCGGGGCGCGCAGGTCCAGGACGGTCAGCCCCTCCGCCGCCAGCCAGTCGAGCGGCAGGTAGACCCGATCGAGGCGCCGCTGGTCGGCCTGGCAGTCCTGCAGGTGGTTCAGCACCTGCAGCGCGTCGCATAGCGGGTCCGAGGCGGCGTAGGCGGCCGGATTCTCGCCGTGGAGGTCGACGAGATAGCGGCCGACCGGCGAGGCCGAGCGGGCGCAGTAGTCCATCAACTCGGCCCAGTCGGCGTAGCGGAGCTTGACCGCATCCTGCTTGAAGGCGTCCAGCAGGTCGAGCGGGTGCCGGTCGGTCACCCCGGTCGCCGCCAGGCTTTCCCGCAGGGCCAGCGCCTTGGCGAAGCCCACCGGGTCGCCCGTGCCGTCCTTGAGGGCGCGCCCGAGGCCGTCGAGCCGGCGCACCTTCTCGTCCGGAGCCAGCTCGGCATCGTCGGCGATGTCGTCGGCGGCCCGGGCGAAGGCGTAGAAGGTGGCGACATGCGGACGCAGCCGGGCCGGCAGCAGCCAGGAGCCGACCGGAAAGTTCTCATCGGCCGCCGTCTTGCCCGAGGGCGCTTCGACCGGGTGCTGCGGGCTCATCGGAGCTCAGGATCCGATTCGTGGACGAGGAGGGCGCGACCGGTCGGCCGGTGCCGCCCGCCGGCTGCAGGGTGCGCCCCTTCCACCGGCCGCCGCGGCCTTGCCAATGACGCCGCGCCGAGTCAAGCGTCATGAGCGTATAGAGGAGCCCGGCCATGGGCAACAGCAGGCCGAGCGTCGCCGGCTCCCCGTAGAGCCGCAGGGTCGGCCGGAACGCCACGGTCATGGCCGCCCAGGCCGCGGCGCCGCCGGCCGCCAGGGCGATCTGCTGGTGCACGGGCGCGGCCAGCAGCGCCAGGGGCGGCAGCAGGTAGAGCAGGGCCATGCCGGCGACCGTGCCGGCAAGGCGCGCAGGGGAGTGGTCGAGCTCGGTGTAGGCGGTGCGCGCGACCATGTCCCAGATGTCGCCGAGCCGCCGGTAGGGCCTCAGGCTGCGCACCCGCCCGGTCAGGCCGAGCCAGATGCGGCGGGGCTCGGGCCCGGCCTTGACCGCCCGGGCCAGCGCCACATCGTCGATCAGCGCGCCGCGGATGCGCTCGAAGCCGCCGATGGCGCCGAGCGTCGCGCGTCGGATCAGTACGCATCCGCCGGCCGCCGCCGCGGTCTTCCGGCCCGGCTCGTTCACCCAGGGAAACGGGTAGAGCTTCTGAAAGAAGAACACGAACGCGGGGATAAGCAGCCGGGCCCAGGCGCCGCCATGCTCCAGCCGGACCATGAGCGAGACCAGGTCGAGGCCTTCGGTTTCCGCCTTGGTGACAAGCCGCCGCAGGGAGCCGGGATCGTGGGCGATGTCGGCGTCGGTCAGCCAGTAGAGCTCGGCCTTCGGATGATGCTCAACGGCGGCGCGCTGGGCCTCGGCCAGCGCCCACAGCTTGCCCGACCAGCCGGCCGGCAGCTCGCGGGCTTGGACGACCGTGAGCCGGTCGAGGCCGCCGGCGGCGCGAGCCGTCTCCCGGGCGATCTCGCCGGTGCCGTCGCGGCTGTGGTCATCGGCCAGGATCACCGTCAGCCGGCCCGGATACTCCTGGCCGAGGAGCCGCCGCACGGTCTCGCCGATCACCGCCGCCTCGTCGCGGGCCGGCACCAGGGCCACGACCGCGGGCCAGGCGGGCGGCGGCGCCGCCGCGTCCGGCAGCCGCTGATCCGCCTGCCAGAACCGTCCGCGCCGGGTCAGGAGATAAAGCCAGGCGCCGAGCGACAGGAAGGCGAGGAGGGTGATCATGGTCGTCCGCGTTCCCCGGTTGGGCCTTGGCACTCGACATCGCCGCTCGGATCAAGCGGCCGGAAGGTTACCGCGTCCCGGCGCTGCGCGATCAAGCGCACCAGCGCCGGAACGCGACCGGACGCCCTCGGTGCGTCGCGCCCGGGCAAGGGCGGCGGAGCACCCGCTCACCATCGCGACGATCGTGCGGCCCAGTCCAAGCTGCTCGAGCACGAGCTCGACAAGTCCCTGGTCAAGGCCGTGCCGATGCATGGCGACATGCCGGCCGCAGGCATAGTCGGCCCGGCTGATGCCGCCGCGGGCCAGCGCGTGCCCCTGGCGGACAACCCCGATGAAGCGGTCCCGGAAAAGACCCTGCGCGCGCACCTCGGGACCCGTGGCGCCGCCGACGAGCCCGGTCTCGGGATCGACGGTCCCGTCCCGCAACGGAGCCTGGTCCTTGTCCGGCTTGAGCATGAAGCGCAACCGAGCCGCCGGCGCTTCCGCGCTGACAAGAGCGACAAGGTCGGGTCCAAAGGTTTCGACGAAGCCTTCGCCGGCCCGCAGGGAAAAGGTCCGGTCCAGCCTCCTGCGATCCAGCCCCTCCTGAGGGCGCAGAATCCTGCGCGCCTCCTCGACCAGCCGATCCACGGGCTCACGGAGCTCAAGCGCTCTCGGTGTCGGGACCAGCCTGCGCCCCGCTCGCACCAGCAATGGATCGCCGGTGATCTGCCGCAGCCTCGCCAGGGCTCGGCTCATGGCGGACGGGCTCAGTCGCAGGCGCTCGGCCGCGCGCGCCACGCTGCCCTCCGCGAGAAGGGCGTCGAGGGTGATCAGCAGATTCAGATCCGGCGTCGACATGACCGGGCGTTCGCGAGACCGGGCGTTCGCGAGCGCCGACCTGCGTGATGTGGCGCCCCATGCACTGTTCGACTGCAAATGGTGCGTCTTCCGCCATGCACGGTCAAGGAGCAATCTTTTGCCAGTCTCCTCGTGTGCCGCGTCAGACAACGGAAGTCATCATGCACCGACCATCCTTGACTCGAGCCGAGGCAGCGCCAGTCCGCAGTCAAGACGAGGGCGCGCCGGTCGGCCGTCTTCAGCCTTGCCATGGCGATGTTGATCTCGTCGCTGGGCGTCAGCATCGCACACGTCGTCCTGCCGACCCTCTCCAGTCTTTCGGGCGACTTTCCGCATCATGCCGCCACCGCGGATGCCGTGGCGGTCGGCATGCGGATCACGTTCGTGGTCGCCGGAGGGATCATCCTCCTCGCGCTGTCGATCGCGATCGCGAGCCGTCTTGTCGCCGGCCGACAGCGGCCGGCCTCGCGGCCCGGAGAGCCTGCACCGGGCCTGCGGCATGGCCGCCGGGTCCGGCACCCGTCGTGGCAATCGGGGAGAGAGCGGGACGCGCGGCCCATGCATCCTGATCGGGATTGATCGGCGCTGACCGGCGGAGCGGCCAAGGCTCCGCCTCAACGCGTGGCGGACCGGGTCGCATGGGACAGGCACGCGACATCGATCGGACGGGCCGTGGCATGATGCGTACCCAGCCACGCACCAAACCTTGCCGATGCAATCTATGCGACGATTAAGCCTGCCGGGGTGGCGTAGCTTGGGTTAGGGTCCTCGGCTCAGAGGGCCGAGGCCCGGCGCGCCGTCCGTGGTCCCTGGCCGCGTCGCGCGCGCACGAGAGGTGGCCCAAGAAAAGCATCACGCGGAGGCTCGGATCATCATGGAACGCGGCATGTGGCTGGGAGCGGTGTCCGCCCTGGCGCTGATGATGGCGCTGCCGGCGACGGCGGCGGCGAAGACGCTGGTATACTGCTCGGAAGGCAGCCCCGAGGGCTTCAACCCCTCGCTGTACACGGCGGGCACCACGTTCGATGCCAGTTCCCGCAACATCTACAACAGGCTGGTCGAGTTCGAGCGCGGCACCACCGAGATCATCCCCGCGCTCGCCGAATCCTGGGAGGTGTCGGAGGACGGCACCGAGTACACCTTCACCCTGCGCCGCGGGGTCCCGTTTCACGAGACCGACAGCTTCACGCCGAGCCGGGAGTTCAATGCCGACGACGTGCTCTATACGTTCAATCGGCAGTGGCAGGCCGATCACCCCTATCACCAGGTCTCCGGCGGCGGCTACGAGTACTTCGTCAGCATGGACATGCCGGGCCTGCTCGAGGCGATCGAGAAGGTCGACGACTACACGGTCCGCTTCGTGCTGTCCCGGCCGGAGGCGCCGTTCATCGCCAACATGGCCATGGACTTCGCCTCGATCCTGTCGGCCGAGTATGCCGAGCAGATGATGGCGGCCGGCACGCCCGAGCGGGTCGACCTGGAGCCGGTCGGCACCGGCCCGTTCCAGGTGGTCGCGTATCAGAGGGACGCCCTCATCCGCTATCAGGCCTTCGAGGACTACTGGAAGGGCCGGGCGCCGATCGACACCCTGATCTTCTCGATCACGCCGGATGCCTCGGTGCGCTGGGCCAAGCTGCAGGCCGGCGAATGTCACGTCATGCCGTACCCGCTGCCGGCCGACCTCGAGGCCATGGCGGCCCATGACGAGATCGATCTGCTGAGCCAGGAGGGCCTGAACGTCGGCTATCTCGGCTTCAACGTCGAGAAGGAGCCGTTCGGCGACAAGCGGGTGCGCCAGGCGCTGAGCATGGCCATCGACAAGGAGGCGATCATCGAGGCCGTCTATCAGGGCGCCGGGCGGCCGGCCAAGAACCCGATCCCGCCGACCATCTGGTCCTACAACGAGGAGACCGAGGACTATCCGTACGATCCCGAGCAGGCGCGGGCCATGCTCGAGGAGGCGGGCCACGGGGACGGCTTCCGGATCACGATCTGGGCCATGCCGGTGCAGCGCCCCTACAACCCGGACGCCCGGCGCATGGCCGAGCTGATCCAGGCCGACTGGGCCGAGATCGGCGTCGACGCGGAGATCGTGTCGTATGAATGGGGCGAGTACCTGGAGCGGACCAAGACCGGCGAGCAGGACGCCTTCATGCTGGGCTGGACCGGCGACAACGGCGATCCCGACAACTTCCTGCACGTCCTGCTGAGCTGCGACGCGGTCGGCTCGGCCAACCGGTCCCGCTGGTGCAACGACCGGTTCGACGCGCTGCTGGACCAGGCCAAGCGCAGCTTCGACCGCGCCGAGCGGACCCGGCTCTACGAGGAGGCGCAGCTCATCTTCAAGGAGGAGGCACCCTGGGTGACCATCGCCCATTCCGTCGTCTTCGAGCCGGTGCGCCGGGAGGTCATCGACTACCGCATCGATCCGTTCGGCGGCCACATCTTCTACGGCGTCGACCTGTCGGAGTAACCGGGCCCCGCGGCCGCCGGCCTGCCGCCCGAGCGGGCGCGCGCCGGCCGCCGCGGCCTCCGACAGGCCCCGCCCTGCGCCGTCTCTCCCCCGACCCCCGGCCGGCATGCTCCGCTTCCTCCTGACCCGGGCCTCGCTGCTCATCCCGACCTTCCTCGGGGTGACGGTGCTGGCCTTTGCGATGATCCGCCTGGTGCCCGGCGACCCGGTCGAGCTGATGGCCGGCGAGCGCGGCATGAGCCCGGAGCGCCACGCGCAGATGATGGCCGAGCTCGGCCTCGACCGCCCCTGGCCGGTGCAGTATCTCGACTACATCGGCGGGGTTCTGCAGGGCGACTTCGGCACCTCGCTGATCACCCGAACGCCGGTGCTCACCGAGTTCCTGACGCTGTTCCCAGCGACGCTGGAGCTGTCGCTCTGCGCCATGCTGTTCGCCGTCGCCATCGGCCTGCCGGCGGGCATCCTGGCCGCCGTCAAGCGCGGCTCGGCCCTCGACCACACGGTGATGGGGGTGTCGCTCACCGGCTACTCCATGCCGATCTTCTGGTGGGGCCTGCTCGCCATCCTGCTGTTCTCGGTGACACTTGACTGGACCCCCGTCTCCGGACGCATCTCGGTGCTCTACTGGATCGAGCCGGTGACCGGGTTCCTCCTGATCGACACGCTGCTCGCCGGCGAGCCCGGGGCGTTCGGCTCGGCGGTGTCGCACCTGATCCTGCCGACCATCGTGCTGGGCACCATTCCGCTGGCGGTCATCGCCCGGATGACCCGCTCCGCGATGCTGGAGGTGCTGGGCGAGGACTACATCCGCACCGCGCGGGCGAAGGGGCTGCCGCCCTGGCGGGTCGTCTCGGTGCACGCGCTGCGCAACGCGCTGATCCCGGTGGTCACCGTCATCGGCCTGCAGGTCGGCGTGCTGTTCGCCGGCGCGATCCTGACCGAAACCATTTTCTCATGGCCCGGGATCGGCAAATGGATGATCGAGTCGATCCACCGGCGCGACTATCCGGTGCTGCAGGGCGGCCTCCTGCTGATCGCCGGCACCGTCATGCTGGTCAACCTGCTGGTCGACGTCACCTATGGCGTGCTCAACCCGCGCATCCGGCCGCGCGGCTGACCGGCGTCCGCATGCCCACGGGATCCCAGCCATGACGGTCGAAACGGAACGGCAGCCGCCGGCCGGCGCACGGCCCTCGGCCGGCCCCGCCGCCGTCGCGACCCGGCCGGTGGCCGCGGCGCCGCATCCGCTGGCCGAGTTCTGGCACGACTTCAAGCGCGGCAAGGGCGCCGTCGCCGGTCTCGTGGTGATCGTCGTCGTGGCGCTGGTCGCCGTGCTCGCCGACCTGATCGCGCCGTACTCGCCGACCCAGCAGTTCCGCGACGCCATCCTGGTGCCGCCGGCCTGGGTCGAGGGAGGTGATCCGCGCTTCCTGCTCGGCACCGACCCGGTCGGCCGCGACATCCTGTCCCGGCTGATCCACGGCGCCCGTCTGTCCCTCATCATCGGGCTCATCGTCGTCACCCTGTCGCTGGCCGCCGGCGTCGTGCTCGGCCTCGTCGCCGGCTTCGACCGCGGCGCCCTCGACGCCCTCATCATGCGCGCCATGGACGTCATGCTGTCGCTGCCGAGCCTGCTGCTCGCCATCGTCATCGTCGCCATCCTCGGCCCGAGCCTGACCAACGCCACGGTGGCCATCGCCATCGTCATCCTGCCGCACTACACGCGCCTCACCCGGGCGGCGGTCCTGAGCGAGCTCGGCCGCGACTATGTCACCGCCTCGCGCGTCGCCGGGGCCGGCCGGCTTCGCCTCATGTTCATCACCGTGCTGCCGAACTGCCTGGCGCCGCTCATCGTGCAGGCGACGCTCGGGTTCTCGACGGCCATCCTCGACGCCGCCGCGCTCGGCTTCATCGGGCTCGGCGCCCAGCCGCCGACACCGGAATGGGGCACCATGCTGGCCGACGCCCGTGCCTTTGTGCAGCGCGCCTGGTGGGTGGTGACCTTCCCCGGCCTGGCGATCCTGATCACCGTGCTGTCCTTCAACCTGCTGGGCGACGGTCTGCGCGACGCCCTCGACCCGAAGCTGAAGCGCTGAAGGCCCATGCCTCTGCTCGAGATCGGGAACCTGTCCGTGGAGTTCGACACCGCCGGCGGCCGGTTTCGCGCCGTCGACGGCGTCGACCTGTCGGTTGACCGCGGCGAGGTGGTCGGCATCGTCGGCGAGTCCGGCTCGGGCAAGAGCGTCACCTCGCTCGCCGTCATGGGCCTGATCGCCGGCCATGGCCGGGTGCTGGCCGACCGGCTCGACTTCGACGGGCGCGACCTGCGCCGGTTGTCGCCGGCCGACCGGCGCCGGCTCACCGGCAGGGAGGTCGCCATGATCTTCCAGGAGCCGCTGACCAGCCTCAACCCGTGCTTCACCGTGGGCTTCCAGATCATGGAGGCGCTCGGGCTGCACGAGGGCGGCTCGCGCGCCGCGCGCCGCCGGCGCACGGTCGAGCTGCTCGAGCAGGTCGGCATCCCGGCGCCGGCGAGCCGGCTCGACTCCTTCCCGCACCAGCTGTCGGGCGGAATGAACCAGCGCGTCATGATCGCCATGGCGATCGCCTGCAGCCCGCGGCTGCTGATCGCCGACGAGCCGACCACGGCGCTCGACGTCACCATACAGCGCCAGATCCTCGATCTGCTGCTCGACCTGCAGCGCCAGCGCGGCATGGCGCTCATTCTGATCACCCATGACATGGGGGTGATCGCCGAGACGGCGCGGCGGGTCGTGGTCATGTATGCCGGCCAGGTGGTCGAGACGCGGCCGGCCGAGGCCCTGTTCGCCCGGCCGCGGCACCCCTACACGGATGCGCTCCTGCAGGCGCTGCCCGAGCGCGCCGTCGGCCGCCGGCGCCTGCCGACCATCCCCGGCGTCGTGCCCGGGGCGCACGACCGGCCCGGCGGCTGTCTGTTCGCACCACGTTGCCCGCGCGCCGAGGCCGTCTGCCATGAGACCCGGCCGGCGCTGACAGCCGACGGCGAGGGCGCGGTGCGCTGCTATTTTCCGGTGCACGAGGCGGCCGACGCGGCATGAGCACGACCCGCGCGGACCGCCCGCTCGTCGACGCCCGCGACCTCGCGCGCCAGTACCGGGTCCGCCGCGGCCCGTTCCGCCGGGAGGCGGTGGTCCGCGCGGTCGAGGGTGCCAGCTTCACGCTCGAGCCGGGGCGGACGCTCGCCTGCGTCGGCGAGTCGGGCTGCGGCAAGTCGACGCTGGGCCGGCTGGTCACGATGATCGAGCCGCCGACCGGCGGCAGCTTGCGGATCGGCGGCCACGAGGTGAGCGCCGCGGACCGTTCCGTGCGCCGGCAGCTGCGCCGCGACGTGCAGATGGTGTTCCAGGACCCGTACGGCTCGCTCAACCCGCGCAAGAGGATCGGCTCGATCCTGGAGGAGCCGCTGGTCATCAACACCGGTCTCGCCAAGGCCGAGCGGCGCGAGCGGGCCGAGGCGATGATGGCGCAGGTCGGGCTGCGGCCGGAGCTCTACGGCCGCTATCCGCACATGTTCTCCGGCGGCCAGCGCCAGCGCGTGGCCATCGCCCGGGCGCTGATGCTCGAGCCGCGGGTGGTCGTGGCCGACGAGCCGGTCTCGGCGCTCGACCTGTCGATCCAGGCGCAGGTGCTGAACCTGATGATGGACCTGCAGGATCAGCACGGCTTCGCCACCCTGTTCATCTCCCACGACCTCTCGGTGGTGCGGCATATCGCCGACCAGGTGATGGTCATGTACCTGGGCCGGCCGGTCGAGCAGGGGCCGAAGGCGCCGATCTTCGAGCGGCCGCTGCATCCGTATACCCGGGTCCTGTTCGCCGCCACGCCGACCACCGATCCGGCACGGCGCGCCGAGCGCGTGCCGCTGCGAGGCGAGGTGCCGTCGCCCCTGAGCCCGCCCTCGGGCTGCGTCTTCCGCACCCGCTGCCCCTACGCCACAGGCCGCTGCGCCGAGGAACGTCCGCCGTTGCGGGAGGTGGCCGGCCGGCGCGTGGCCTGCCATTATGCCGAGGCCGTCGGCGCCGGCACCCAGCCGGTTACCGCGGCGGCCTGACTCGCGGACCCCCGGACGGAACGATCGCCGGGTCCGGCTATTCATCCGGATGCTGATATTTGGCGTTCGCCACTCTCCTTTCGTAGCCCGCGCCTTATTGTTTGGCGGGCAGGCTCGGCGAAGGCCGCTCCCATGACGAGGATCAACGCGGACTGGCGCACCATGACGACGGGCGAGGCATCTTCAGGGGGCTCACGGCGGGCGCGGCGTGAGGCGCGCCAGCGTCGCGGATGGCGGCAACGGCTGGCGCTGCTGCCGGCGATGCTCCTCCTGGCGGCTTGCCAGGGCGCCGGTCCGGATGCCGCCGGCGTGTCGGACGGTGGCGAGATGCCGGCGATTGTCGCCTGCCTCGATCCGGAGCGCGGCACCGTCAGCCGGGTGCCGGACGACCGGTGCGACGGGACCGTGGTCAGCGAGGACCAGGCCGACCGGGCGGCGCGCGACCGCGCCGACCGCGTGCGCTCGGCCATGCTGGCGCCACCGGTCCGCACCGGCGACGGCGGCATCGGCAGCCGCCACCTGATCGGCGCCGGCACCGGCTTCTTCGTCGGCGACCAGGGCGAGGTGCTCACCAACTGGCATGTCGTGCAGCGCTGCGAGGCGCTGTCGATCGACCTCGACGGCGGCGGCAGCGCCGGCGCCATGGTCGCCGCGCGGGAGGCGGAGCACGATCTGGCGCTGCTGCGCAGCACCCTCAGCCGCTCGGCCGGCGCGGTGTTCAACGCCTATCCCGGCCGGGCCTATGGGCACCGCCTGTCCGTGGTCGGTTTCCCGGCCGAACGCTTCCGGGCCGTCCGCTCGACCCTGACGCCGTCCATGGCGGCGCCGGACGACCTCAGCACCGGCAACAGCGACTATGTGCTGCTCGGCGCCGTCCGGGGCGGGCACAGCGGCAGCCCGGTGCTCGACGAGGCGGGGCGCGTGGTCGGCATCGTCAAGGCGCGACGGGCGCCTGGGACCGAGCCGATCAGCGCCGCCTCGGCGGACATGGGTCTCGCCGTCTCGAACGCCTCGATTTGGGACTTTCTCCAGGAGAATGGCGTCGAGGTGCGACGCGCCGGCGAGGCGGTCGTGCTGTCCGACGACGAGATCCTGGCCCGCGCGCGCGGCTTCGTTGTGCGCGTGGAGTGCTGGCGCTAGGGCGTTTCCGGGTCAAGCGGCATCGCCGGCCCGCTCCCCCACCCGGCCACCCAACGACAGCATGCTTGGGGTGGCCGGGCGGGGCAGCGGGTCGTGCCGATTCCGCGTCAGGCGGAAACGCTCTGGCGGGTCGCGGCATCGGCGATGCCGCCGATCCCGGGCGCGCGGCCGCGTGCCCTGCGACCGTTCCGACCAAGGCGACCATCGGTGCAGGGACGCGGCTGGCCGGCCTCCGAGGCGCGCCTAGCTGTTGGATCTCGCGACGGGCGACGTCGTCCCCCCGCCTGGTGCGGAAGCTCGTGTCGCTCGCCGCGGTTGGCAGCAACGCGTGAGGTCGGGAGCCATGGCAATGCCGTTGAATCACGACCGTGAAGCAAGCGGCAAGACACCGCCGGCCAGGCTGCTGGCGGCGGTGGAGCGACGTATGCTCGACCTCGCTGCCGCCGACGGCTGGCTCGGGCGTGCCGCGCGCCACCATCTCGGAACCGGCGGCAAGCGGTTGCGCGCCCGGCTGGCGCTCGACGCGGCGGCCGGTCTGGGCGTCGGCCCCGGCCCGGCGACCGCGTGGGCGGCGGCATGTGAGCTGCTGCACAATGCCTCGCTCGTCCACGACGACCTGCAGGACGGGGATCGCGAGCGCCGTGGCGTGGCGACCGTCTGGGCCCGCTTCGGCCCTGACACCGCAATATCGCTTGGCGACCATCTGATGACCGCCGCCTATCGGGCGGTGGCGACGGTGGGCGTGCCGCAGACGCAAGGGCGTCTGCTGGCGCTGACCGCCGAGGCGGTGGCCGAGACCATCCGGGGACAGTCGCGGGAGCTCGACCAGCGCCGGCATGGGGCTCCCGGCGGCTGGGCCGACTACGCCGCCATGGCTCGCGCCAAATCGGGGCCGCTTTTGGCGCTGCCGCTGTCCGGCGCCCTGATCCTGGCCGGGCGGCCCGAGCGTGAGCGTGCTGCCAGCGAGGCGGCCGGGCGCGAGCTGGGGCTTGCCTACCAGATCGCCGACGATCTCGCCGACTTCGAGGTCACGGGGCCGTGGGCGTGTCCGGACGCGTTGGCCGCGGGCAATGCCGTTGCCGTGCATATGGCCGGAGCCGGCGCGGCTTGGGAGGGGGGCGGCGAGGGGACGACGCTCGCCACCGCGCGCGCGGCCTGCCGCGCCCGTCTCGAGCACCACCTCGGCGCGGCACAGGACCTGGCGGGACCGCTGCCCGAGCCGCTTTCCCGGCAGATCCGCGGCCTCGCGATGCGCATCGGCGCCATGGCAGGAGTGCTGACCCGGCGTCCTGCCGGCGCGGCGCCGCGGTACGAGGCTGCGGGAACAGGCTGGCCGCGCGCGGCCGGGCATGCTTTCTCTGCCCGTTGACGCAGCATGAGCGACCAGCGGGAGGAGCACGTGGACGAGGTTGCGACGACGCCCCAGACCGAGAACCGCACGACGGCCGGCAGCCGGCCCTCGATGCCGGCGGCACCGGCCAGGCCGGCTGCCGGTGGACCCTCCGCCGTCGTCGTCGGCGCCGGCTTCGGTGGCTTGGCCGCGGCCCTGCGCCTGACCGCCCGCGGCTACCGGGTGACCCTGGTCGAGCGCCAGCCCGACCTGGGCGGCCGGGCCCGGGTGTTCCACCGCAACGGCTTCACCTTCGATGCCGGCCCGACCGTGATCACCGCGCCGTTCCTGCTCGAGGAACTGTTCGGGCTGTTCGGCAAGCGGCTCGCCGACCACGTCGCCCTGGTCCCGGTGACCCCCTGGTACCGCGTGCGCTTCGCCGACGGCCGCCACTTCGACTACGGTGGCACCGTCGACGACACCGTGCGCGAGATCGAGCGGTTCAACCCGGCGGACGGGCCGCGCTACCGGCAGCTGCTCGAGCATTCACGCCGCATCTTCGAGAAGGGCTTCGTCGAGCTCGGGGACCAGCCCTTCGGCCGCTTCCCCGACATGCTGCGCCAGATCCCCGACCTCGTGCGCCTGCGCGCCGAGCGCAGCGTCTATGGCTTCACCGCCCGCTACATCGAGGACGAGTCGGTGCGGCGGGTGTTCAGCTTGCAGCCGATGCTGGTCGGGGGCAATCCGTTCCGCACCACCTGCATCTACTCCCTGATCCATTATCTGGAGCGCGAATGGGGCGTCTGGTTCGCCAAGGGCGGCACCCGCACGCTTGTCGACGCGCTCGCCCGGCTGCTCGTCGAGGCCGGAGGCACCATCCGCACCAGCGCGACGGTGACGCGCATCGACATTCGCGACCGCCGTGCTCGCGGCGTCACCCTGGAGGACGGCACCGCGCTCCCGGCCGATGTGGTCGTGGTCAACGGCGACCCGCCCTACGTGTACAAGCGGCTCATCGACCCGGCCGTGCGCCGCCGCTGGACCGATCGGAAGATCGACCGGCTGAAGTATTCCATGGGGCTCTACGTTCTCTACTTCGCCACCCGGCGGTCCTATCCGGACGTGGCCCATCACACCATCATCTTCGGCGAGCGCTACCGGGAGTTGCTGCGCGACGTGTTCGAGCGGCAGATCCTGGCCGACGACTTCGGGCTCTACCTGCACCGGCCGGCGGCCACCGACCCGTCCATGGCGCCGCCCGGCCACGATGTCTTCTACGTGCTCTCGCCGGTGCCGAACCTGCAGAGCGGCGTTGACTGGTCCACCGAGGCGCCACGCTACCGCGAGCGGATCCTCGCGGCGCTCGAGCGCGCCGAGCTGCCGGGCCTGCGTGAGCATCTGGTCGAGGCCTTCGAGATCACGCCCGACTATTTCCGCGACGAGCTGCTGAGCGAGCACGGCGCCGGCTTCTCGATCGCGCCGCTGTTCCGCCAGTCCGCCTGGTTCCGCTTTCACAACAAGGCCGAGGATCTCGAGGACCTCTACTTCGTCGGCGCCGGCACCCATCCCGGCGCCGGCGTGCCGGGCGTGCTCACCTCGGCCAAGGTGCTGGACCGCGTGGTGCCGGCGGCGGCCGAGCGGCCGGCGGCCGCGGCGGGGCCGGCGCCGTGAGCGGAACCGTCCGCCGCCCAACCCCCTTCTGGAGCCGATGACCGGCAGGACCTACTACGACTATGCCATCCTCGGCGGCGGCTGCGCCGGGCTCAGCCTCGCCGCGGCGCTGGCGCGGCGTGGGCTCGGCGACCGCCGCGTGGTGGTGATCGAGCCGCGCCGTGCGTACCGGCGGGACCGCACCTGGTGCTTCTGGGACGTGGCCGACCATCCATACGGCGGCACGGTCTCCGCCACCTGGAAGCGCTGGACGGTGGCGCGGCCGGGCCGGTCGACGCGCTGCGGCGACGGCGCCTACCGCTACCGGCAGATCCACGCCGACCATTTCTATGGGGCGGCGCTGCAGCGGATCCGGGCGTGCCCGAACATCGATCTGCGCCTGGGCGAGACCGTCACCGCGCTGCGCGACCGGGACGGCGGCGTCGATGTCGAGGGCCCGGCGCCGGAGGGCCTGCGCGCCGGGGCCGTGCTCGACAGCCGGCCGCCGCCGCGGCGCGCCGGCCTGCTCCAGCATTTCCGCGGTTGGCGGCTACGCTTGCCGGAGCCGGTGCTCGATCCGGGCTGCGTCACCCTGATGGACTTCCGCGTGCCTCAGGACCGCGGCATCCACTTCGTCTACCTGCTGCCGACGGCGCCGGACGAGGCGCTGGTCGAGCCGACCGTGGTGTCGCCGCACCCCTGGCCGGCGGCCGCCTACGAGGCGACGCTGCGCGCCTATGTGGAGGCCCGCCTCGGCATCCGGCGCTTTGAGATCCTGGAGGAGGAGGCGGGGGTCATCCCGATGACCGGCGCCCTGCCGCCGCGCCGCCCCTCGCCACGAATCTACGCCATCGGCACCGCGGGCGGGCTGGTCAAGCCGTCCACGGGCTACGCCTTCCTGGCGATCCAGCGCTTCAGCGAGGCGATGGCCGATCGGCTGGTGGCCGACCCGCTGCCCGAGCCGCCGCCGCTGCGGCCGGCCTGGGCCGCCGCGCTCGACCGCATCTTCCTCGCCGTCCTGCAACGCCGGCCCGAGTGCGGGCCGGAGGTGTTCTGCCGGCTGCTCGAACGTGCCCGGACCGACGCGGCCGTGCGCTTCCTGTCCGACACGGGCGATCTGCGGGACGCTGCCGAGGCGATCGGTGCCATGCCGACCGGAGTATTCACCCGCCAGGCGCTCGGCCGCCCGGGCCAGTGGCTCGAGGCATGGCGGCAGGCGTGACGGTGCCGGCCGGGGAGTGGCTGGAGCGGCGCTGGCGACAGCACCGGCGGCTGGCCGCCGGCCTGACCGTCCTCGTCATCCTGGCCGGCGCCGCGCTCGGTCCGATCCCGCTGCCGGCCCAGGTGGCGGTCCTGGTCCTGGTGGTCGCGCTGCTCGGCCTGCCGCACGGAGCCGCCGACGTGCTGGTGGCTCGCCGCGCCTTCCGCCCGCGCCTGGGTCGGATTTGGCAGCCGCTGTTCGCCGTGGCCTATCTCGGCCCTGCGGCCGGGGTGATCGTCCTGTGGTGGCAGGCCCCGCTGGTCGCCCTCGCCGGCTTTCTGCTGATCGCGATCTGGCATTTCGGCGAGGGGGACGCGCCCGCGCCGGTCGGGGCCGGCCGGTGCGTCGGGCGGGCGATGTCGATCATGCTGCACGGCGCACTGCCGGTGGCGGCCCCGATCGTGCTCCGGCCAGCCGAGGTGGCCGTCGCCTTCGCGGCGCTGATCCCCGGCCACGGCGCCGAGACGGTGACGGCGACGCTGACCTGGCTCGGCGTGCCGCTCGGCGTGCTCCTGGCCGCCCTGCCGGCCTGGCTGGCCATCGCCTGGCTCCGGGGCCGGGACATGGGGGAACGGCAGGCGGCGGCGGGCTCCCTCGGCGAGAGCCTGCTGCTGATCGGGCTGTTCGCCGCGCTGCCGCCGCCGCTTGCCTTCGCCGCCTATTTCGGCCTGTGGCACGCGCCGCGGCATTCGCTGGAGCTGGCGGCGGCGCTGGATCCGGCCGATCCGGCGCGCGGCCTCGCGGACAGTCTTCGGGCGGCGATCGGCCCGACCCTGATGACCATTGCCGCCGCTACAGCCGCCTGGCTGGTGCTGGCCGCGCACGGGCCGCCGACCGCGGCGGCGCTGCAGACCGTGTTCATCGGCCTGGCGGCGCTCACGGTGCCGCACATGCTGCTGGAACCGGCCGTCGCCCGCCTGGGCGCGGCGATCGCCCGCGAGAGCGTTTCCGCGTGACGCGGTATCGGCGATGCGCGTCGAGCCGGAAACGCCCTGGGGCGGCGCCCGGCCGGGCGATCGGCGGGGCCCGCACCCTTGGCCGGCGGCCGCTCATGCCCTTTGCGCCAAGGGCGTCTGCCATGGGCGCGCGACGGCGCGTCCCCGGGCCGAGCCGACAGGTCCGCTCGTCGGCCGGTGAGCGTCAGGCGATCAGCGCGTCCGCCGGGGCGTAGTCCTGTTGCTGCGCCAGAAAGTAATCGACGGCGGCGTCGCTGTCGGCGACCGTGTAGCCGGGCGCGTCGATCCCCGCGTTCACCACCGGCCGCCCGGACATCTGCAGGATCTCAAGGAACTGCTCATCGGTGAGCCGGGTGCCGATCGCCTGCATCGCGGCCTGCTGGAGCACGGCGGCGGCGCCGCTGACGTAGGGTGCCGAGAAGCTGGTCCCATCGACCGTGAAGGAGGCCCCGTAGCCGGTCTCGAGCGGCACGTCGTCACCGAGCGCCGAGATGTCGGTCAGCGTCGCGTGCCTCTGGGTGAAGCCGGCGAAGCGGTCGTCATGGCCGGTCGCCGACACGCCGATGGCGTTGGGGTCGGCTGCGAGAATGTTGACGCCGTCGGGATAGGTGGCGCCGGCATTCCCGGCGGCGACGACCGTGAAGATGCCGAGCGCGTCGAGCTGGGCCATCTCGTCGCTGAGGGAGGTGAGCAGCTCGCTGGTCGTGTTGCCGGCACCGAGGCTGAGATTGACCGCGACGGTATTGAAGCTCGGCCCGTAGGCGACCGCCCAGTCCAGCGCCTGCTCGATGTCGGTGAAGCTGGCGCCGCCGCCGTCATCGGGGAACACCTTTAGGTGGATGATGTCGGTGCCGGCTGCCACGTCGCTGACCACCTGGGCGACCCAGGCGCCGTGGCTGTGCAGGGTGTCGACCCGAGCGGAGGCGTCGTCGGTGCCCGAGAAGTCAAACTCGCTCACCATGCTGGCGTTGTCGTAGTAGGGCGACCAGCCGCTGTCGATGACGATGATTGAGGTGCCCGCCCCATCGAAGCTGAGCAGCGCCTGACCGAGCAGCGTGCCGGCGTCGGCGAGGGCGCTTGACAGAGATGCGGCGTCGGACGGCGATGATCCCGACGGCGGCGCCGTATCGACGTCCGATCCGTCGCCGGAGGCACCGGACGTTGTCTCCGAGCCGCCGCGCCCGGCGAGCCAGGACAGATACGCGAGCCATGGCCCGCCTGCCGCCGACGCCGACATCGCCGCGGGATCGGGGCCATGGCCCGGGCCATCCTCCCCTTCCGTATCGTGCGCGGCCGACGGCCGATCGAGCGGCCCTGCAGCGGCCTCCTCGCGCACCGACCCTGGCGCCTCGTTGCGGATGGACGGTGACGGACTTGCGCCGTCGAGGCTGGCGGCGAGCTCTGTCGGGATCCCTTCCGTTACGTCGGGCACTGCGTCGAGGCCGCTGTCCTCCGGCAGCAGGAACGGCAGTGCTCCGGCGCCGAGCATTCCGGCGGTCGGGTGTCCGGTGGATTCGCCGGTGATGGGGGAATGGCCGCTCGCGCGGTCGATGCTCATCGGTGCCTGCCCTTTCGCCTTCGGCGATCCAATGCGTCGCCGTCGATCCTTTATTAAAAATCGTGCGTCCTGCGTAGCAGGAGTTGCGATATCGAAGCTGCCTTGCACGAACCGCTTTGAGCGCCGATACTGACTGCAAGACGGTAACGGCGTCTTAATTCAAGGTTGCAGGAGATGGTCGAAAGAACACGCGAAGCGCCTGCGTCGGAGACCCTCAAGGGCATGCGCCGGGCCTTGGGCGGCTGGCTGAAGGCGCGGCGGGAGGAGGCCGGACTGAGCCAGGCCGAGCTCGCCGAGCACCTGGGCCTGCGCTATTACTCCTTCATCTCGCAGGTGGAGAACGGCATGGGCCGGATCCCGCAAGACCTGTATGGGCCGTGGGCCGACGCGCTAGAAGTTGACCGACTCACCTTCGCTCTGCGCGTGCTCGAGCATCTCGAGCCCGGCCTGCACCAGATCCTCTATGCTGACGCGGGCGCCGACGGGCGGCACGGTGATGATGGTCCTGGCGGCGATCTGGAGGCCGAGGGCGACCGGCGCACAGCCTGAGCGTTCCCCCGGTCGGGCCGCCAATCCTGGGTGGGGATCAAGCCCGCGCTTGGCGCCCCAGGGCCGGCGACCGCCCATTCCCCTTCGGCCGGCGCCCCTTGGCTGGGCCGCGTCCCCACGCCGCTCCGGGACGCCCGGCCGCGGCGCACCCTCGGCGTTCCTGCCTTCGGCGCGCCGGGCCGCACGCCTCGGCCCAGGCGGGCTCCGCCGCCATTTCGACCTGCGAGGCGAGGGATGGTCCTCGGGGTGGCCACGGCCCGGGACACGACCCCGGCGCGCGCAGCAGCGGGATGACCGGGGCCTCTCGGCAGCCAACGGCGCGATCGTTGCCAACGCGAAAGGTTCTATTTGACACATTTGGTCGCGAAACCGCCGCTCTGTATAAGGGGCTATGTCAATGGCGTAGCGGGACAGGTTCGCTTAGCGATGGCGATGGAGGTCCGATCGGTCTGCATCGCGGGCAAGTCGACCAGCATGCGGCTGGAGCCGGCGATGTGGCGGGCGCTGGAGGCCGTCGCCCGCCGAGAGCGCGTCTCCATCAACGACCTGCTCACGCATGTGCGGCGCTGCCACCGCGATGAGGGCTCGTCGCTGGCCTCGGCGGTTCGCGTCTACCTTTTGGAGTATTTTCGGTCGGCCGCGGATGCCGGCGCCGTGGACGGGCCGGATCCGCGCGGTCCCAAGGGGCGGCGCCCGCGCTCCGGCTGATCCCCGCGGGCCAATGGCCCTCACGTCGGCGAGCTCGGACGGCGCAGGGTTGGCTGGCGTGCCCTCAGCCGAACCGACAAGGCATCGCGTCGGCTCGGCGGCATGAGCCCTCGTCCGGCCTTGCGGTCACGGGGTGGGGGCGGCCCGGCGCGTCACCTGTGCCGACGGGAGGGGTCGCCGCGCGACGGGGCGACCCGGGCGGCTGCGCTCAATCGGCCTTGTCGGAGCAGCTCTCGATCTTCTGCCGGCAGTGGGTGATGGCCATGACCCGGAGCGCCGCCGTCACGTTCAGGTCGGGGTAGGCGTCCTGGGCGAGCGCGACAAGCTGGGTCCATGAGGTCAGCCCGCGCTCGTTGCGCAGCTCCTCCAGGGCGTCGACGAACACCTGCTCGAGCCGGACGCTGGTCCGCATCATGGCCCGCTGGTTGTCGTCGCCCTCGGCCAGCTCGTCGACCCGCATGTAGCTGATGAGCCGCAGCGGCACGCTGGACCCTTCGGCCGCGCGGACCGTCCTCTGGTCGCCCTGGCCGCCCCGGCCGCCGCCCCGTCGTCCTCCTCCGGTCGAGCCGGATCCCTTCTGCCCCCGATGCGATGGCGTCATCTTCGGTCCTGTCCACTCATTCGTGCGGCATCTCGAGGGCGTCCGGACATTGCATTCCTGTGGCGTTTCCGCCGGTGCTGCCAGTCGGCCAGTGCAATCGCGCCGCAGCAACGTCAGCTATTGCGGTAATGCCCAACAATTACCCGATTGGCGCGTTGAAGGCAAGTGCGTCGCAATCATAACTCTCTGATATCGCAGAAGAGTTTACTCTATCACTGTAGTTAACGCGAGGGTGAGCCGAACGGGAGCGGAACGGGGTACGCCTTTCTGCATAGCAGCGACCGAAAGAAGTACCCGGGATCTTGCCCCGTCTTGGCCGGCCGGCGCACCGGCTGGACCGGGACTGGCGCCGCCGCGCTGCGCCGTCGGCGCACGGTCGCCCCGGCCGGCCTCACGGAACCTCGCGCGGCCTCACGCAAAAGTCAGGCGGCCAGCACCTGCTGAAGCAGCCGCTCGACGTCGCTCCGGTGGCACAGCACCGTGCCGGGGGTCATCGCCGTGGCCGCGCCCGCGGCGATGCCCCAGGCGAAGGCCTCGGCGATCGGCCGGCCGCGATGCAGCGCCAGGGTCATGGCGGCGACGAAGCTGTCGCCGGCGCCGGAGGCGCTGCGTACCTCGACCTCCGGGCTGGGCCGGCGCTGGCATCCCTCCTTCGAGGCCAGGATGGCGCCGTGGGCGCCCAGCGTCACCGCCACCAGCTCGGCCTTGCCGCGCTCGACCAGATCCTGCGCCATGGTCTCCTGCTCGGCCTCGTCGCGCGCCTCGCCGCCCTGGATCTGCTCGAGCTCGCGCCGGCTCGGCTTGACCAGATGCACACCCTCCTCGATCGCGGCAAGCAGTGGCGGACCCGAGGTGTCCAGCACCACCCGGCTGCCGTGGCCGCGGGCGAGCCGCGCCACCCGGGCGTAGAAGTCGTCGGGCACGCCCCGCGGCAGGCTGCCGCTCAGCACCAGGTAGCGCGGCGTCACGAAGTCGAGCATCTCGAGGACGGCGCGCCATTCGGTCTCCTGCAGCTCGGCCCCGCTTGGCACAAACCGGTACTCGAGCCCGGTCGACCGCTCGAACACGTTCAGGCTGGCGCGCATGCCCTCCGCCGTGCGGACGAAGCGGAAGTCGACATTCTCCTCGTTCAGCAGGTCGGCGAACACCTGCCCGGTGTGGCCGCCGCCGACGATGACCGCCAAGCTGTCGCCGCCCAGGATGCCGATCACCCGGCTGACATTGACGCCGCCGCCGCCGGGATAGGGCACCGGCGCCGAGCAGCGGATCTTGCGGGTCGGCTCGACCGTCTCGGCGTCGCTCGAGTAGTCGAGGCTCGGATTCATGGTCAGCGTGATGATCGGCTTCATGGGCGAGCCACATCGCGAGAGGGGCTTTCGGAGCAGCGCGCGCCGCCCCGTCCGTCACAGACATGGACGACGTCCCGGCCGCGACAAGGGAACGCACTTGGGAGTGCGCCGGATGCCCTTTTGTTCCCGACCCGGTGGGCGACGCCGCCCGGCTGCGCGCCCGCTCTCCTCAATCCGCTCCTGGCCGCCGCCACCCCGTAGGCTGGGTGGCCCGTAGGCTGGGTGGCCCGTAGGCTGGGTGGAGCGAAGCGATACCCAGCATCCCCTCTGCGCCACCGGCGCCGCGACCGCAGGGCACGCGCGGTGTTGACGCTCCGTCCGCTCGGCCAAAGTGCCGCTGGAGCGTTTTCGCCTGACGCGGAATCGGCGCTGCCGCTTGAGCCCGAAGCGCTCCAGCGATTTCTTGATCACCGCTCCGCGCCAACCCTCCCCCGGCACGCGAGCCTGCCGGCCTGTGCCTTGTTCTCTGTGCCTCGTTCTCGGTGCATTGTTGATGGGCTGAGCGGCATGCGGCACCCTACGCACCATCATTCCCGTCCGATTGCCCGTCCGATTGGGGACGGTGCAAGGACGCCAACAAGCGCTACCGTCGGATGAGCCGGGTATCGCTGCGCTCGACCCAGCCTACAGGCGGCGGTCGCGGCCGGTCACAGCGTGAGATACCCCTTGATGTGGTCGCGCTCGTCCTGCGGGGCGTCGGCGAATTCCGGGATCGTGTCGATCTCGTCGACGCTCCGGAAGCCGTGCCGGCTGTCCCGGTAGCGCAGGATGGCGTCGGCCCGCGCGTCGCCCAGGCCGCGGATGCCGACCAACTGCTCGAACGTAGCGGCGTTGAGGTCGATAGGCGTGCGGTGGCGCCGGCTGATCTCCTGCGTGACCGCCGGCTCGGTGGTCACCTGGGCGCGGATGGCGTCCTTGTGGCTGGCCGACAGCGCCTGGAACGGCACCACCCGATCGAGATCGGACACGCTGGAGAACGGTCCGGAGCGCTCGCGGAACGCCAGGATGGCCTGCGCCAGCTCCGCGTTGATGCCGGCCACCTCCCGAAGCGCGGCAAGGTCGGCGCTGTTGAGATTGACGATGGCCATGGGCTCCTCCGGGGCCGGGGACCTGGAAAAGGGGGTGGCCGACCCGGCGTCGGCCCGTGCCGCCGGACGCGGCCGGTCAGGCGACGATCAGGTGCTGCTTGATCCAGCCGCACTCCGAGGGCGTCAGGTGCTTCAGCAGCGGCAGCTCGTCGAGCTCGTCAAGGCTGGCGAACCCGCCGACCCCCGAGCGGTGGCGAACGATCTCGCGGGCCCGTCCGGGGCCGAGGCCGGGCACCACGGCGAGCTGCTCCTCCGAGGCGCGCTTGAGATCGAGCCGGGTGCCGGGGGCGATCTCGGCGGCGCCGGGCACCGGGCGCACGGCGACCCTCACCTTGAGGCCAGCGCGCCGCTCGTCCGGCAGGTCCTCGAACTCGGGCACCCGGTCCAGCCGGTCGACCGAGGTGAACGGGCCGACGGTGTCGCGGTAGCGCAGGATCGCCTCGGCCAGGGCCGGGCCAATGCCCTCGATCGCCTCCAGCTCGTCCTGTCGGGCGGTGTTGATGTCGAGCGGGGTGATCTTCCGCGGCATGCCGTGACGTGGGTCCCTGTCGCTCGTGTCGAGCGCTTGGATGGAGCCGCCCGCATCGGTGCGGACAGCCCGGAACAGCTATGAAACGAGCCGCCCGGCGCCACGGTTCCCGTCCTGCCGGCGGTCGTCACGGCAACCCGGGCGGTCAATCCAAGGGTGCGAGCCGATAAATCGCTCGTGCGCCTGATCCTCAAGGAACGGCTGACCGACAGGACGTCACGCAGCGAGGCAGCCTCGGATGATCAGGCTCTCGAGGTGCCCGTCGTCGTCCATGATCCTCGGTGTCCGGACGATCTCAGGATCCGTGAACAGCGGGCTGCCGGTCTCGAGCACCTCCACGGCGACCAGGCGGCCGGCCCATGGGTTCACGGCGATGGCGCGGAGCGGAGCGTCGCGTGCATTGCTCAAGGATGACGTGCCCGTGTCACAGCGCAAGTCGGATGCAACGCCGGAATAGTGCTGATGCATGTCGATCCCGGTTGAGGGTGGGGCGCGAGGAGGCGCGCGCCTCTGGCCGAGGCTCGAGCACCCGGGGCGACCGTGCCTTGGCTTGATCACGGTGGCGGTGCCGGCCGATCCGGCGTACGACGCCGCCATGTCGACCAGCCTGCCGGACGGTGATCCACCCGCCGCGTCCGCCGCTGCCCTGCTTGTGGCCGCCGCGCCGGGGTTGTTCGTGCTCTTGTGGTCGACCGGCTTCGTGGGCGCACGGCTCGGCCTGCCGTATGCCGAGCCGCTGACCTTCCTGGCTCTGCGTTTTGCCATCCTGGTGGCGATCTTCGGCGCGGTGCTGCTGGCGCTGCGCCCGCCGTGGCCGGCGTCGGCACCCTGCGGGCATGCAGCGGTGACCGGCGTGCTGCTGCACTCGGGCTATCTGGGCGCGGTGTTCGCGGCCATCGACCAGGGGCTGCCGGCGGCGCTGACCGCGCTCATCGTCGGGCTGCAGCCGCTCCTGACCGGCGCGATGGTCGGGCCGCTCCTGGGCGAGCGGGTCGGCCGGCGGCAGTGGCTGGGCCTCGCGCTTGGCCTCGTCGGTGTCACGATCGTCCTGTCCGAGACGCTGGCCGGCGGCGGCGCCACGCTGTTCGAGGGCTTCGGCGCCGGGGCGGTTGGCTTGGCGCTTGCGGCCCTGTGCGCCATCACCGCCGGCACCCTTTATCAGAAGCGCTTCGGTGGCGATCTTGACTGGCGCTGGCAGGCGCTCGCCCAGTACGGCGCGGCGCTGACGGTCACCGGCGCCCTGGCGCTCGGGCTCGAGACCAACCGCATCGTCTGGCACACCGACTTCGTGATCGCGCTCGTCTGGCTGGTGCTGGTGCTGTCGATCGGCGCCATCGGCCTGCTGATGCTGCTGATCCGGCAGGGGGCGGCGGCCCGCACGGCCAGCCTGTTCTACCTTGTGCCGCCGTGCACGGCCGTGTTCGCCTGGGCGCTGTTCGGCGAGAGCTTCGGCCCGGTGGCGCTCGCCGGCATGGCCGTCGCCGTCACCGGCGTGGCCCTGGTGGTGACCCGGCCCCGGGCGGGATAACGGCGCCGGTGAACGGCGGCCGCCGCCGGTGCTCCACCCCGCCCGCCACAGGCGCATATCCACAGGCGTTAGTAAAGGAGAGGGGGTCGGAGGCAGAGCCCGGGTCGAGCGAAGCGCAACCCAAGGATCGCCCGGACGGTGCAGGAGCACGGCAGGATCGAGCGCCTGGACGGCCTCGAAGCCCGGAGGCGGGCGATGGTCCGGGAAGGCCCCGGCGCCCGCCGGCGCCGGCAGCATCAGCGTCCCTGCGGTGGCTGTCCCGGCCCGCTTGCCGACCCGGGAGGACAGCGCCGTGCGGGCCACGATCCGCGACCGTCGGCCGCAGTCGGCCGCAGTCGGCCGCAGTGAACCGCAGTCGGCTGCCGAGCCGGCCGGGATGACCGGTCGCGCTCCGTCCACCCTTGCGCGCCCGCTCGACCGGCTCGAGGCGGCCGGCCTTCCCCCATGGCGACGATCCGACCGGCGCCAGGTGCCCAGGCCCGGCATCCGGAATATCCTTTTGCATATGGATTCGTGCATGGACACGGATCGTCTGGAAGTGACCGGATGGCCGCGGCGGCCCGCCGCCGGGCGGGTAGGCCTGGCAAGCCTGATGCCGCTGCTGCCCGGTTCCGCTGCTGCCCGGTTCCGCTGCTGACGGAGAAGGAAACATGGCCGAGAATGTCATCCGCCTCTTCGAGGGCCGCAATGTCGAGGGTGAGACCGTTGAGGGGCGCAACGTGCTGGGCGAGCCGCTCGGCACCTGCTCGACCTCGCCCATGACCGGCTTCTACCGGGACGGCTGCTGCGCCACGGGACCCGAGGATGTCGGCCGCCATGTGGTCTGCGCCCAGGTGACCAGCGAGTTCCTGGAGTATTCGCGCAGCCGCGGCAACGACCTGGTGACGCCGCGGCCCGAGTTCGGCTTCCCCGGTCTCAAGCCCGGCGACCGCTGGTGCCTGTGCGCGGCCCGGTGGCAGGAGGCGCACGAGGCCGGCGTCGCCCCGTCGGTGGTCCTGGCCTCGACCCACGAGGCGGCCTTGGAGATCGTCAGCTTGACGGACCTCAAGAAGCGGGCCCTCGATCTGGCGTGACCCGAGGGGCGGCGTCCCGGCCGCTCGGCGCCGGTCCAAGGAGGGGCGCCAAGGAGGGGCCGACGCGGCGTGCGACGGCGCGAGGGGTAGGGGCGCGACGCCATAGGCGGCGTCCTCCCCGCCAAGCGCCGGCGGCAGGGCGGACCGGCATGGGCCTCGCCGGCCTCGCCCTGGGCGTGCGACCAGAGCCGGAGCACCCGGCCGCCAGGGTCATGGCGTCGCCCCGGCTGGGCGAGGACGTGCCGGACACGGAGGTAGGCGGCGTCGTCGTTCGGTCGATTCGGGCGCGGCGGGCCGACGTCACACGGCTCGAGCGCCCTGGCGATGGCATACATCACCCGGACGCTGCCGGGCCCTTGAACAGCCTCCAGAGCGGCGCGAAGGAAGCCTCAAGCGTGGTGGCCGCCCGGTGATCCTGCTCAAGGCACGGGCCAGCGCGACTGGACATCGGCGCCGGAAGCCGGCCGTGGGCCGGCGCTTGCTTGGCGTCCCCGGCCAAATGCACGGCCACGGCGGCACGAGGAGCGCCGACACCCGCGATCAGCCGGATGTGCCCGACCAGACGATCGACGGTAAACGGGGCCCATGGCTGTCGAATTCTGGGATCGGGCACCCAATGGGACCGGTGGAAGGCGCGTGCTTCTTCATGTTTACGGTTTGTTCGGCTTCATGGTCCTATACCGCGGCAGCATCGCCGAGGGTCGGCGGGGAGTGGACCAAGGGAGCCGGACGATGGATCGGCGCGTGGCGGCTGACGGAGCGGGACGCGGCGGCGTGGCGGCCGCGGCCGGCGCCGTGGCTGCGGCCGGGCGCGTCGCGGCGGGGCGACGCGTGGCCGGCGTCGGCGCCGCCGCCGGGCGGGCGGGCCCTGCCGAGGCCTACGGATCCCTACGAAACCCTACCCGACCGCGACGATCTCCGCGGCGCGGCGCCCGTTGCGCGCGGGCCGGGGCGGCGCCTATCTTGCTGAAGGCGAATCCGCCGGCGCTTCAGGAGAGCTCCCCCGGCATGGCGCAGGATCTGGCGCATATCCGCAACTTCGCGATCCTCGCCCAAATCGACCACGGCAAGTCCACCCTGGCCGACCGGCTGATCGAGCGCTGCGGCGGGCTCGAGCAGCGGCAGATGAAGGCCCAGCTGCTCGACAGCATGGACATCGAGCGCGAACGCGGCATCACCATCAAGGCGCAGACCGTGCGCCTGCAATACACCGCCAAGGAGGGGCCGCGCGCCGGCGAGACCTTCCAGCTCAACCTCATGGACACGCCCGGCCCCGTCGACTTCTCCTACGAGGTCAGCCGGTCGCTGGACGCCTGCGAGGGCTCGCTGCTCGTGGTCGC
>CAZTHL010000020.1:0-51824 GCA_964613585.1 uncultured Mycobacteriaceae bacterium
GTCCGGCAAAGCTCTCAGCCGAGATCATCAATGCGGTGAGAAATCCGGGTTAAGCCTCACCTCTCGGCAATCCGAGCGATCGAGGTCTTCATCAATGCAGGCCTTGACGAATCGTGAGGCTCGCTACCGAGCCTCGCTGCCGGAGCGCGGCGAGACGGCGCTCCAACGGCGCAGGCTCTATGCGGGACCGTTCGACGGTCGCGCGGCACGCGGTGGATCGCTCCGGCTCCGGCCGCCGGCACACCGTCGCCCTACGCTGATCAGGCGGTGCCCGTGCCGTCGGCCGGCCGACCATCCCGTCGGCGGATCGTCCGGGCCGGGATCCCGCCGACAACAACCAGGGAATCGATGGTCCCGCGCGCGACAGCCCCGGCCGCCACCACGCTCCCGGTGCCGATACGGGTCCCGCCCAGGACCATGGCGGAACCACCCAGCCACACATTGTCCTCTATGCGCACCGACCCGTTCGGCTTGATGCCCTGGCGCCAGATGGGCACGTCCACACGGTCGAGATGGTACTCGCCGCCGCCGACCAGCGAGACCCGCGGGCCGACAAGCACGTCGGCGCCGATATCGATGTCGCTCCCGTCCGTCGCGATCAGCTGAGCGTGCGGACCGAGCCCGGTGCGGGCACCGATTCGAAGGGTCGACCCCTTGACCTTGAGGAAGCCGAAGGCCGAGACGATCACGTCGTCACCAATCGTGATCGCCTGGTCCGTCGTCTCGTTTCGGGCGTCGAGCACACAGTGCTCGCTGATGACGACTCGTGCCCCAAGGTGGATGCGATGCGGATGGCGCAAGGTGATGCCGGGAGCAAACTGCACCCCTGGGCCGCACGATCCAAACAGCCTTGGCCAGAAAGCCTTGCGCAAAGCCAGTCCCAGAGCCCCGGGGATCGGCGCCAGCCACACGCAGAGCTCGTAGTAGAGCGTTCGCGCCAAGCGTCGGGAGCCGATCATGACATCCTGATAACGGCGCCAGCTCGCCCCCTCGCCGCTGATCGTCTGCTGCGTCTTGGCCATTCCGACCTGCGGTGGCGCTCCCGAAGGGTTCATGCCCGCTCCTTTGCAAACATTTCTTCAAGGGCCGCCTTGTCCTTATGGTACCGACGAGCCGCACAGGGGCTGATGGGGCCCTGCCGCCCGGCAAGGCGTCCGGGCCGGTCGGCAAAATCTCCGAGGGGCCGGCCGGCGGGTCCTGGAGCGTGTCCGGCTCACGTGGCATCGCCGGCCGATACCGCGTCAGGCGGAAACGCTCTAGCGCGTGGCGAGGAACAAGTCGATGGCCGAGACGACACCAGGCTTCGCGGGACGGGTGTTCCGGTGGCTTCGCATTCCAATCAGCCTCCTGGTCCTCGGCCTGCTGATCCACTTCATCGACGTGTCCGAGACGCTACGGGTCCTGAGCAAGGCCGATCCCCTGCTCATTGCGCTGTACGGAGCCACCATCCTGCTCGACCGCATCGTTGCCACCTGGCGCTGGCTGACACTGGTGCGTCTGGCCAATGACCGTGTCGGCTTCTGGGACCTGTTCAGGCTCGGCATGGTCAGCAATTTCGTCGGTTTCTTCCTGCCCGGGACGGTCGGCGTCGAGGCGTTGCGCGTCTATGGTCTGTCGCGGGAGACATCAAACGCGGCGCTCGCCATCTCCTCGGTGTTCATTGAACGCATCATGGCGCTGCTGGCTCTCGCCGTCCTGGTCATCCTCGGCTTGCTGCTGGCCCCGCTCGACCAGGTGCCTGACACGGTGTCGATCCTTGCCTGGGCCGTCTGCCTGTGCCTGTGCATCGGGATCCTCGGCCTGTATTCCGGCCCCATCCGACACATCGTGCTGCTCCCGCTGCGCGCCGCGCCCCTGCGCCGGGTCCGGGGCGTGATGCTCGACATCTTCGCCCAGATCGACCAGCTCCGAGACCGGCCCGGGCTGATTGCCGGTCAGTTTCTCCTATCGATCCTGTTCCAGCTGCTGCGCGTCGTAGGCGCCGTGTTCGGGGCGCTGGCGCTGGGCATCGACGCCGCCTTCGCCCTGTTCTTCGTCATCATCCCGATAACCGTCCTGGTCACGATGATCCCGATATCCTTCGGCGGGCTCGGGGTTCGCGAAGCCAGCTACGTGGGCCTGTTCGCGCTGGTGGGCGTCAACGCCAGCGACGCCTTCGCCTTGGCGATCCTGAATTTTCTGCTCGTCATGGCGGTCTTGATGATGCCGGGAGCCTTCTTCTATTTCCGCTTCGGGCTCTGGAAGGCACCCAAGCAGGCGGTCGACTGACGGCACACGCTACAAGAGCTTTGCCGCCAGCTTCCAGTAAAGGCCATAGAAGCGCTCCATGGCGCGCTTGGCAAAGGAGATAAAGGCGCTTTCCACCAGATCCGCTCGCACGCTCATGCGACCGGACGTCAATAGATGCCGGTCCGAGATCGTCCTCATCGTCTGCAGCGCCCGCCGTTTCCGCATCACCAGGGGAGCGATTCGGACGAGGTCCAGCACCCCTGAGAGATACGGAAGGATCCGGCCTTTAAGGAGCAGAAATGTGATTACTGAAAGCTCATGCAAGACAAGAGCAGGCCAGAGAACCAGAAGCGATTTGGCAGAGAACAGCGTCAGGGTGAAGAGATGCCGATTGCGCGTCTGATAGCGCAGCATCCTAAAGCCTCGTTTCTTGAGACGGTGAGCACACAGCGCTTCGGGCACAAGGAAGATCGGCCGTCCGGACATGGACATCTTGAAGGTGAATTCACCGTCCTCTCGACCGAAAAAATAGTCCTCATCAAAACCGCCGACCTCCTGCCAGGACTGCCGTGAAACCAGCATGCAGATTCCCGTCGCCGCCGTCACGAGCCTGTCGGCACCATCAGCCTCGATGATCGGTGTGTCCGCATTCACCAGAATGGCTTCGCTCAAGAAATGGATGAGGGTGCCATCGTTTTGGATGGTGTCTCGATCCTTGGCATGAACGACCCGCGGGATCACGATGCCGGCGTTCGAATGCCGCTCGAGCGCGTCGACGAGCCGTTCCAGACAGGTCGGATCCGGCTCGGCGTCATCATCGACCAGGAACACCCAATCCTCGTCGCTGTGCTCGAAGACGGCGTTCCGCGCCGGGTTGGGGCCCCGATTCTCGGCCAAGCGAACAATTTCAATATTCGGGAAATGCGCTGCCACCAGATCCGCGGTGCCGTCGGTGGAGGCGACATCGATCAGCAGGATTCGTCTCGGCGGTCGGTTCTGGCGCACCAGGGCCTTGATGGTATCGAGGACCTTCTCGCGCCCATTGTGGCTGACAATGCCGGCGACGACGCCAACCGGGGCGGGCCGATCCGTCGACCGTTCGAGGGCGGTTGCGGCAGCCGTACCGGGACGGGTTTCATGGCCGGCGTCCTTGGGAGCGTCCATCACGATGTTCTGACCTCGCTCCTTGATCCTTGATCGGCCCCGTCCAGGACGGATTTTCCGATTTGATGTTCGGTTCTAAACCAAATCTCTGAAGGATCGGCTATCGGGATCGCTGATGGCAGCGCCATGGGCATGTGGGCTTGAACGCGGTTCCGGGTCGACGTGATCGATGCCGCTCCGGTGCTGTCGCGTGACGGAACCGGCCGCGGGGCAGTGACAGGAGACACATGAACGGGTTCTGGAAGGACCGCCGGGTGCTGGTCACCGGCGCGGGCGGCTTCACCGGCAGCCATCTGGCCCGCCGGCTCGCCGACCAGGGCGCGCTGGTGCGCGCGTTCGTGCGGCGCGGCGGCTCGCGGCGCGACCTGCCGGCGGAGGTCGAGACCGTCGAGGGCGACCTCACCGATCCAGGCGACGGCGCCCGCGCGGTCGACGGCGTCGACACGGTGTTCCACGTCGCCGCCGTGTTCCGCCAGGTGTCCGGCGGTCGGGCGGTGCTGCAGGCGGTCCACGTCGACGCCACCGACGCGCTGATTCGCGCCGCCCGGCAGGCCGGCTGCCGCCGCTTCGTGCACACCTCGACCATGGGCGTGCACGGCCATGTCCGGCGCGGGCCCGGCGACGAGGAGACGGAGTTCGGCCCCGGCGACGACTACCAGGAGACCAAGCTGGAGGGCGAGCTGCTGGCCCGGCGGGTCGGCGACGAGATCGGCCAGCCCTGGACCGTGGTCCGCCCGTGCGGCATCTACGGCCCCGGCGACACCCGCTTCCTCAAGATGGTCCGCCCGATCGCCCGGCGCCGCTTCTTCATGATCGGGAGCGGCGAGCCGCGCTACCATTTCGTATACATCGACGATCTGGTCGACGGCTTCCTCCTGGCCGGCGAGCGGGAGGAGGCCGCGGGCCAGGTGTTCCTGATCGGCGGCCCGACCCGGCCGACCCTGAACGAACTCGCGGCCACCCTCGCCGAGCTGCTCGAGGTGCCGGCGCCGCGCCTCCACGTGCCGGTCGGCCCCCTGATGACGGCCGGCCGCCTGGTCGAGGCGCTGTGCACGCCGCTCGGCCTCGAGCCGCCGCTGCATCCGCGCCGCGTCGCCTTCTTCACCAAGAACCGGGAGTTCACGATCGACAAGGCCCGGACGCACCTCGGCTACCAGCCCCAGGTCGATCATCGCGAGGGCTTCCGCCGTCTGATCGCCTGGTACCGGCAGGAAGGGCTGGTCTGATGCCGCCGAGCCCACGCGACGACCCGTCGGCTCGGCTTGGGGGGTGACCGTCGGCCCTGCCGCCGCCCGGGCGCGCCGTGGCGAGCCAACGGCGGAAGCCCGTGGCTCGCCGGTCTGAGCCGGGACTATTCCGCCGCGGGCTTGGCGGCAGGCGCCGCCGACGACCCGTCGGTCTGCCCGGGGCGGCCGCGGTGGCGCCCCAGCAGGCTGCGCGCCGCCTCGATCTCCTCGTGCCGGCGCGGCGTGTCCCAGCCGAGCGCGCCGGCCATGGCCTCGGCGGCCACGGCGAGCGTCCGCTCGGATACCTGCCCGGTCTCACCGAGGCGGGTGCGCCGGAAGATCACGTCGCCGAGCCGCAGCGCCATCTCCTCCCGCGCGGCCGTCCGGCAGCGCTCCGCCAGGGCCTCGTCGTTGGCGGGATCGTCGCGAAGGGTCGCCGCCGGCAGCGGCGGGATCGCGGCCTCCGGTCGGACGGGCGGCCGGCCCAGGCGCTGCATGAGATGATCGGCCAGCCGCTCGGCGACGAGCCGCGCGGTGGTCCACTTGATGCTGACCACGCTGATGAGACCGTCGACGCCGTCGACCGCGCGATGGTCGATGACGTTGCCGCGCTTGCGCCGCTTGACCTCGCCGACATCGTCCTCCTGCGCTGCCGGGGTCAGCCCGGCATAGCAATAGACGACCTCCTCGCGGCCGATGCCAAGCTCGGGCGCCGCCTCGTTGATCTCGGCCAGGAAGTCCCGGATCTCCGCCTCATCGAACCGGTACGCGTCCGGCTCGCCGCTGAACGGCAGATGGGCCGTGCCGACCAGGGTGCGCCCCATCCAGGGCACCAGGAAGAACATGCGGCCGCCCCGGTCGACCACCGCGTCCGACCGGCGACGGCTGGCCACGCCGAAGCCGGTGCCGCCGGTCAGCCGCCGGTCGACGACCAGGTTCAAGGCGCGGGCCAGCGGGGCGAAGGATCGGCTCGACAGGGTCTGCCGGGAGCGCCGGCCCAGGGCGGCCGCGGCGGCGCCCGCGCAGTTGACCGTCACCGCGGCACGGATCTCGACGGTCCGGCCGGTGAGCCGATCCTCCGCCATGACCCCCTCGACCCGGCCGGGCGGCCCGAGCAGCTCGACCGCCTCCAGGTAATTGGCCAAGTCGGCGCCGGCGCGCGCGGCGTCCTCGGCGCAGGCGAGCAGCAGCCGGTTGGCGTCCAGCATCAGCCCGTCATGCCAGGCGCCGCCGCCGCTCATCCGCGTCGTGTCGAGCCCCGGCATCAGCGCCGCCAGCCCGCGCCGCGGCGCCACCCCGGCCGCCGGCACCTGGCGGCCGCGGATGCGCGCCGTCAGCGCGTTGTACAGCAGGGCGGCGGCACCAAAGGCCTCGGGTCCGCGCGTGCCATGGCCGTAGAGCGGGATGACGAAGCGCTGGGCCGCGACCAGCCCGGGCGCCATGGTCATCCAGAAGCGCCGCTCCCGCGCCGAGGCGAGCAGGCGCGGGATGTCCAGGTGCTGGATGTAGCGGATGCCGCCGTGGATGATCTTGAGTGAGTTGTGCGAGGTCTCGGCTCCGAGATCGTGCCGCTCGATCAGCGCCACCGAGAGCCCGCGGCGGGCCGCCTCGCGCGCCACGCACACCCCGTAGATGCCGCCTCCGACGACCAGCAGGTCGTAGCGCCGTTCCTCAAGGGCGTCGGGATCGCGGCGCATCCGGTTCAGGCGCCCTGCTTGCGCACGATGGCCACCATGTGATGGCCGGAGCGGCCGGTCAGGCGTCGCGGCAGCGCGTTGAACAGGTCGACGAAGAGGTGATTGTAAATCAGCGCCTTGACCCCCTTGTGCACCTTGGTGCGCACCGGGAAGCGCTCGAAGCGCAGGTCGACCTCGGCAAAGATCTCGAGCAGGGCCGCGAACTGCTCGGGAGAGTACCAGTGGAACACCGGGGCGCCGAGGTGATCGATCTCGACCTTCATCAGCCGGTGAAGGAATCGCATCCAGGACCGGCTGTTGACCATCATCAGGATGGCGGTGCCGCCGGGCCGCAGGACCCGGTGGATCTCCGCGACCATGCGCTCCGGGCTCGGGGTGAAATGCAGCACGGTATGGCAGTAGACGAGGTCGTAGGCGTTGTCGCCGATCTCGAGCGCCTCGCCGTTCATCGGCCGGAAGCTGCCGCCGATGGCGCGCTGGCTGAAGTTGCGCTGTGACAGGCCGACGGCGCTCATGGCGATGTCGATCCCGGTGATCCGGGCGCCGTTCTCTGCGAAGCGGGCGGCGTCGTTGCCGAGACCGCAGCCGACGTCGAGCACCTCCCGGCCGCGGTAGCCGGCGTAGTCGACGAGCCGATCGAGATAGTCCAGCTTCTCGAACCGGTAGGCGGCGGTCTCGCGGAAGAAGGTCGGCGTGCCGGGTCGCCCGCGCGCGATCGGCCAGTCGGTGACGTGCTCCTCCCAGTAGGCCTTCACGGCCGCCAGCCGGTCGTCGCCCGGCGACTCGGCGGCCGGCCGCAACGAGGCCGCGGGTGCGGATGGTGTTGCCGGCGCGACGGCGGCGCCGGCGCTTTCCTCGGGCGTGGCGACTCCGGTCATGACGTGCTCGACCTCGCTTCCGCTTGCGAACGGACCGGCGCTCACGCGGCCTCGGCCGGCTGCCGGCTGGTCTCCTTGGCGCCGACCAGTTCGAGCAGCCGCCGCATCTTGGCCTCGTAGACGGGTCTGGAATACCGCTGCTGGTACAGCGCTTGAGCCGCGGCGACCACCGAGGCGCGCCGCGATCCGTCGCCCAGCGCCGCAATCAGGCCCTCTGCCATGGATTCGGCATCGGGGTCCACCATGAAGCACACATCGTCGTTCAGCACCTGGGTGTGCGAGAGGATGCGCGTGGCGACAAGCGGCGTGCCGCTGGCCAGCAGTTCGTAGATCTTGAGCGGCGTGTTGATCCCGGTGGTGCGGGGCGAGGTCAGAATGGCGGCGCGCGCCATGTATGCCTTGGCCGTCGCCTGGTCGACACGGCCGGTGAGCAGGCAATGCTCGGAGACGCCAAGCTCGCGCGCCAGCCCGCTATAGCGCTCGACCTGCTCGGCGCTGCCGCCGACCAGGAGCAGGAACGCCTCGCTGCGCTCACGATGCGCCTTGGCGAACCCCTCGATCAGGATGTCAATTCCCTGATAGGCCTCAAGGGTGCCGGCGTAGGCGACGATCGGCCGGTCCGCGGGCAGCGGCAGCAGCGGACCCGGCTCCGGCGCCGCGCCGGCCGAGCCGGCAAGCCGAACCGGATCGAAAATCGAGTTCTCGATCAGCAGGTGCCGCTCGGGGTCGGGGAGGCGCGGCTCGGCATAGGCGGCCAGCTCCGGGCAAATGGTGATCACCGCATCCGAGGCACGCAGGCAGGTCCGTTCCAGCCACTCGAAGGTGCCGATCAGCAGCCTGGAGGTGGTAAACTTGTAGTTGGTCAGCTGCTCCGGCAGGCTGGAATGCATATCGTAGATCAGCTTGAAGCCGAAGATCGGCTTGAGGAAGCGGCTGAAGAAGATGCTCTCCTCGTGGGCGTGCACGAAGTCGTAGCGCCGGCGGACCAGCAGCGCCAGGGTCCACAGCACGACGAACCCGTCGAGGAACAGCTTGGCAAGGGACGGTCCGATCCTGATCGGCTCGACAAACCGGAAGCGGGGGATGCGGATGATGCGCACGCCCGGAATGTCGACGTCCTGCCCCTCGCCGTAGGTCAGCAGGTCGAGCTCGGCGCCGAGCTCGGCGGTCACCAGGGACCGGTAGTAGACGCTGAACGGCGTGCCGCGCGGCGAGAAGAATGGCTGCGGGGCGATCACCAGTCCCTTGAGACTCATCGGTCTGTCCTTCGCTTGCGCGCTTGCATCTGGAGCTGGCTCAGCAGGAACGGCGCCAGCCGCTCCAGCCGTCCGTACACCGGCGGGCTGGCGCGCAAGGCGGCCAGCCGCTGCTTCAATGTCGCGCCCGGAAGGTCGCGGGAAATCGGGCCGTCCAGGCAGAAGCCGTAGGCTCCGGCCCGGCTCTCCCGGGACGGCAGCGGCAGGGGGTCCGAGCCGGGCAGCACGATCATGCCCCGCGCCTCGGCCGCCGCCAGCAGGCGCGGCCGCGGCGCAAGCGCCGGGCGGCCGCCATTGTCGCCCAGGAAGATCCCGCCGCGACCCGGCGAGCGAATCAGGTCGTCGACCAGAGCGCCCCGCCGGAACAGCCATTTGCCGAAGCCCCAGGGCAGGACCGGAACGGCGTCGGCCTCGCGTGCCCGTCGCAGCGTGTCGGCCAGGGACTCGCCATCGGCAAAGCGGCCGGCGGTGCCGAGGGCGAGGACCTCGAGGCCCTCACGTGTCACGATCTGGCGGCCGGCCACCAGCACCAGCGAGTCGCGGCCGTGATGGCGAGCCATGAGCGAGCCCGGCTCGGCGGTCGCCCGCCAGGTCCAGGGACCCGGTGGGGCGCCCGCCGCCCGATCGGCGAAGGCCTCGAACGCATGATCGCGGCTGGTCTCGGCCAGGAGCAGCAGGCCCGGCGTCGTCGGCGGCAGGCCGAGTTCGGCCGCCCCGGCCGCCATGTTGCGCCGCGCGCTGTCGAGAAAACGTTGCTCGTCGAAGCCGCCGTAGAAGTGCACGTGCGCATCGACCAGCACCGGGCCCGACCAGTCGTCACCTGCCGGCATCCGTCTCACCCGCTTTCCTTGAAGCCGGCCGATCCACCGGTCCCGGCGGCAAGGCGGTGCGCCGGGCGGACACCACTCAGCCAAGCGCCCACGGCATCCGCCTCAACGCCTGGGATAGCGGGACGACGGACCCGGGCGTGCTCCGGGACGACGGCCGGACTTGCCGGTGCCGGGCCCGAAACGCCGGCCGGGCCTGCGGCTGCTGCCCTCGCGGGCGGACGCCTCGGCATCCGCCTCGTCCGGCGTGACGCTGTGCTTCATCGCGAACAGCCCGGTCATCGGCTGGTCCTCGGGCACGTCGTCGTTCTGCCGCGCCCACCAGCCGATCAGCACGACGCCGAGGAAGATGAAGCCGAGAACGATGCTTTCCATGTCGATCCCTCACCGCTGCCGGTCACGCCGCCGCGCCCACGCGCTCGCCTTCGCTGGCGAGCCACGGTCGGCGCAGGAACGCGTCGAACATGAGCAGTGCCCACAGCGTCCGGCTGTGGTCGAAACGGCCCTGGACGTGCTGCGTGGCGAGCCGGCGAAGCGCCGTCCGGTCGAAGATGCCGGTCTCCGCCAGCACCGGACCGTCGATGACCTCGCGCAGCCGGTCGGCGAAGGCGTGGCGCATCCAGGACCTGAGCGGCACCGAGAAGCCCTGCTTCGACCGGTACAGGATCTCGCGGGGCAGCCGCGGCTCCAGGGCCTGCTTCAGGATCGCCTTGCCCTCCATGCCGCGGATCTTGGCCGAGGCGGGAAGGCCCGCCGCCCACTCGACGAGGTCCGGATCGAGCAGCGGCGCCCGCACCTCGAGGCCGTGGGCCATGCTGGCGCGGTCGACCTTGACCAGCATGCCGCCGGCCAGCCAAGTCTTCAGGTCGATGTACTGGGCGCGGGCCACGGGGTCGGTCGTGCCGGCGCGGGCGGCGTGCGCGCGCAGGACCTCGACCGCGCCGTAGCCGCCGAGGGCATGCGCGAAATCGGCGGCGTAGATCCGGCGGCGCAGCGGCGTCGGCAGGAAGGTGACGCCACGGAAGTAGCCGCCCGGCGCGTCCTCGGCCAGCGCCTCGAACGTCGCCTTGGCGCGCAGAACGCGCGGCGCCCAGTCGAGCTTCGGGTAGGCACGGCCGAGCAGACCGAACATCGGCCGACGGATCCCGTCCGGCAGGAGCCGCTTGACCGCCTCCTCCTTCGCGTGAAGGGCGAGGCGGCGGTAGCCGGCGAACACCTCGTCGCCGCCGTCGCCGGACAGCGCAACGGTCACCCGCCGCCGCGCCAGGCCGCTCAGCAGGTAGGTGGGCAAGGCCGAGTTGTCGGCAAACGGCTCGGTGTAGGCGACCGCGATGCGATCGATCAGCGCGCCGGCGTCGACGTCCACCGTCTCGGTGAAGTGATCCGTGCCGAACAGGCCGGCCACCTGCGCGGCATAGGCCGACTCGTCGTGCGCGGCCTCGGCGAAGCCGATCGAGCAGGTCTGCACCGGCGCTCCGCCCGACTCGCGCTGCGCCCCGGCCATGCTGGCAACGACCGCGCTCGAGTCGACGCCACCGGACAGGAAGGCGCCGAGCGGCACGTCGGACACCAGGCGCAGGCGCACCGCCCGGTCGACCCGGTCCGCGAGCTCGGCCGCCAGCCCGGGGCTCCTTCCGGACAGGCGATCCTCGAACCGGACGTCCCAGTAGCGGGCCGGCGACACCCGGACCGCGCCGGACCCCCGGCGCCGCAGCACCAGCTTGTGGCCGGGCTCGAGCTTCTGCACGCCTTGGAAGATGGTCTTGGGGTCGGGCACATAGCCGAAGGCGAAGTAGTCCTCGACGGCCCGGGGCTCGAGGTCGGGAACGGCCTCCAGGCCGGCGACCACGGCGCGCAGCTCGGATCCGAACAGGAGCAGCCCGTCCGCGGTCTCGGCATGGTAGAGCGGCTTCTCGCCGAGCCGGTCACGCGCCAGGAACAGGGTGTCCTCGGCGGCGTCCCACAGGGCGAAGGCGAACATGCCGTTGAACCGGTCGAGGCACGCCTCGCCCCATTCCCGCCAGCCATGGACGATCACCTCGGTGTCGCAGCGGGTCCGGAAGCGGTGGCCGCGGCTCTCGAGCTCGCGCATCAACGGCTGGAAGTTGTAGATCTCCCCGTTGAAGACCACGCAGATTCTGCCGGTCTCGTCGAGCAGCGGCTGCTGCCCGCTCGCCACGTCGATGATCGCCAGACGCCGGTGGCCGAGCGCGACTCCGGGGGCCAGATGGACCCCGCCGCCGTCGGGTCCACGATGGATCAGCGTGTCGTTCATGGCGTGCAGGCGGCGGGGCGAGAGATCGCGCCGCCCCGCCAGATCGAAGATGCCGCTGATGCCGCACATGACCCGCCGCTCCCTTGCTCCGCCCCCGGTTCAGTCCGTGCCCGGCGCCCGATGCGGCGCCGCGATGCCATGCAGATACCGGTCCAAGGCCGCGGGGTCGGGGAGAAAGCCTGCCATGGCGCGCACAGCCTCCTCCGGCTCGTCCCCGTAGGACGCCGACAGGGCGACCGCGGCGGCGGCCGGCTCGCCGCCGGTGAGCCTCGCCCAGGCCTGGCGCAGCTTGGCCACGCGGGCATCGCCGGTGAGTACGCCGCCGACCCAGTACCAGGCCAGGGCCACGCGGGCGCCCTCCGCGGCGCCCAGCCGCTCGGCCGCCGCCGGTGCCGGCCACGCGCCGACCGGCGCTCGGTCCAGGCCACCGACCCGCGACCAGGTCTCGCCGTCATGGAGCCGGTTGGCCCAGCCCACCACCTCGGCCCCTTGCCGCTGCTGCGGATACCAGGCCAGAAACAGGTCGACGCTCTGCCCGTCCCGCGTGAAGCGGCGCGCCAGGGTCGCCTCGGCGCCCGGAAACAGCGGCCGCCACGCCGGTGTGGCCGGTGCCGACGGCTGCCAGCCGGGCGCCACCGGCGGCTCGGGCAGAGCGCCGACGGCGGCCGGCGTCGGCGCGGCCATCACCCAGGCCGCGTAGCCCGGGCCCGCGGCCAGGATCAGGGCCGCGAGCGCGGTCAGCCCCAGGGCCGGTCCTCCCCGACGGCCCCGGTCGAGCAGGGTCGCGCTCGGCGCGGCCGGAGCAACGCTGTCCGGGATGAGCTGGCCGATCGGCCGGTCGGCAAGGCGGCTGCCGATGAGCAGCAGCAGCAGCATGACCGCGGTGAAGAACCCCCAACCGTAAACGATATGGTCCACGCCGGCCGCCAGCGCGTTGTCGCTCCAGTGGCCGATCAGGATGATGCCGAAGGCGCGCAGGCCGTTGGCCAGGATCGGCACGACCACGCCCAGCGCCACGAGCAGCCCGCGCTTCCACCAACGGTCGAAGGCGAGATACGCGAACAGCGTGCAGATGACGACGTTGGCGATGAGGAAGCGCAGGCCGGCACAGGCCTCCGCCACCTCGTAGACGCCGTTGGGCAGGAAGATGAGGACGCCGTCAAGGAACACCGGCACATCGATCAGGCGCAGGGCCCAGACCGAGAAGGCGGCGGTGACGTCCTGCAGCGGCGGCACCAGGACGTCGCCGACCGGCACCATGAAGAACAAGAAGGCCAGGGGGAACACCAGCCGCCGCGCCACCGCGCGACCAAAGGCGAGGACGAATACGCCGATCAGCCCGGCGACCAGCGCGGCCTGCTGCACGACCTGAACGTCGGCGGCGCGGCCGAGCAGCCAGGACAGCGTGACGCCGAGCAGCACCGGCAGCGCCCGCCATTCCGCTGCCGGGTCCACCGACCGGAGCGCGCCGCGGCGCAGCCAGACGAGGCCGACGGCGATCGGCAGGATCAGCAGGCCGTGATTGTAGGTCACGTTGGTCCACCAGGTGCGGACCATGCTGGCGGCCGCCTCGTGCCACAGCAGCAGCAGCAGGACCGCGAGCACCGCGAAGCGCAGGGCCGCGCCCACCCAGGGCCCGGCTCGCCGGGTCGCGCGGGACGCCAGGCGTCCGGTGCCGGCCTCGGCCATGGTGCCGCCGTCAGGCCGCGTCGCCCTGGCGCGCGGCGGCGCCGGGCAGCACATCGTCCAGCCGTGCGAGCTGGCTCGCCCAGGTGTAGGTCGCGGCCACATGCTCGCGGGCGGCGGCTCCAAGCCGCGCGCGCCCGGCGGCGTCGCCGAGCAGGCCGACGACCGCGTCGGCGAAGCGCTCGGCGCCGTCGGCGATCAGCAGGTGCCGGGTCGGCGTAGCGCGGATGCCCTCGAAGGCCTGCGGCGTCGCCACCACCGGCTTGGCCATGGCCATGCCCTCCAGCACCTTGTTCTGGACTCCCCGGGCGATGCGCAGCGGCGCGACCACGATGTCGGCATGGGCGACATAGGGCCGGATGTCGGCCACTCGCCCGGTGACCAGCACCTCGGGATCGACCTCCCCGAGCCTGCGGATTGCCGGGGCCGGGCGAGCGCCGGCGATGGCGAGGCGCACGCCGCCGGCCCGCTCGCGCAGGCGCGGCAGGACCTGCTCGGCAAGCCAGGTGACCGCGTCGATATTCGCCCAGTAGTCCATCATGCCGGTGAAGACGAGCACGGGGCCGCCCGGGGGGTACGGGCTCGGGTGCGCGCGGGCCGGATCGAAGTAGCCGATGTCGACGCCGTTGCTCATCCCGCGCACCCGGTCCTCGGCCAGGCCGGTGCGCTCTCGGAACAGCGCCGCCTCGGCGTCGGAGACGAGCAGGCAGACATCGGCGCGGCGGGCGAAGTCCCGCTCGGCCAGGGCCAGGCGCCGGCTTTCCCGCCCGTAGATCCAGCGACCGGGGAAGCCCCGGGAGCGGGCGTACTGGGCCCATTTGTCGGAGTCGACGTCCATGAAGTCGATGACGCGCAGGCCGGGCGCACCGCGGCCGAAGCCGGCCACCCGCTCGGCATAGGGCACCATGGAGGAGCAGTAGACGAGCTGGGCCGCGATCGGCCGGTCCCGGTGCAGCCGGTCGACCCAGCGGGCCAAGCCGCGGTCGAAGAAGTACGGCAGGGTCAGCGGACGCCCGTCGACGAGGCCGCGCAGGCTGCGCAGCCGGGCCCGCCGCGGCTCAAGCTTGGCGGCGTGGACGCTGGCGCACAGCCGCTCGAGCTCGGGCAGGTGCTGCCAGTCGTCCGGATCGTCGACCAGGCAGCCGAGATGGACGGTGTAGTGGCGCGCCAGATGCGCGAGCAGGTGCCAGGAGCGGATCTTGTCGCCCTTGTTCGGCGGATAGGGGATCCGCTGGGTGAGAAACGCAAGCTCGGGCCGTGCGCCGCCTGCCGTTGCCACGGGAGCCGCCCTCAACCCAGCTGCCGGGCGATCGGCGGACCGAGCCGGTTGGCCAGCCCGAGCGGCAGCCGCTTCCAGCCCTCGACCATAAGATGATACTTCGGGTTGAGCGGGTTGACGTCCGGCACCTCCTTCGCCTTCACCAGGTGATACTGGTAGTGCAGCCATTCCGGCGCGAAGCCCCAGTGCGTCTTGTACTCGAACGGCCCGGTGCCGCGCTTCGAGCGGCCAAAGTCGAACACACGGGCGCCGCGTTGACGGGCGCGCAGCATCAGGGTCCAGTACTTGCAGTCGTCGGCGTGCAGGGCGCGCGCCGCCGGCCGGGAGCCGGCCCAGTAGACCAGGCACTGGTCCTTGAAGAAGTAGCTCATGACCGTGGCGACCGGCCCATCCGGGCCCTCGACGAGCTGAATGTCGACGGCGTCGCCGAATTCGGCGACGACCGCCTGGTAGAAGCCCTTCCCGAACACCGGGGTGCCGTGGTTGCGTACGCTCTCGGCGTAGATTGGATAGAACTCGTCGACCGAGGCGTCGGCGCGGATGCGCACCCCGCTCTTCAGGCTCTTCTTGAGGTCGCTGCGCTTGTGTTCGGCCATGCCAAGCAGGATGTCGGCCGGGTCGTCGGGCAGCGCCTTGCGGAAGGTGGCATAAAGGTCGGGCTTGGCGGTCCAGCCGATCGCCTCGTTGGGCGTGCTGTGGCGAAGCTCGACATAGTCGACGCCGAGCGCCTCGCCGAGCGCTGCGGCATCCTCGGCCAGGGCGCGCGCCGCCGCGTCGTCGGCCGCCAGGATCCCGCCATAGACGCAGAATCCCGTGGAGATGAGCGCGTTGCCGAACAGGCGGCTGCGGACGTGCAGCAGCGGCAGCACGCCGACAACGGCGCCGCCGCGGCGGGCGACGCGGAAATAGGGATCGTGCCCGTACGCCCGGCGCAGCACCCGGCGCCAGCCCGGGCGGTGGAAGAACTCGGCCCGCGGCTCGGCTGCGATGAAGGCTTCCCAGGCCCGCTCGGCCGGGCTGTCCGGCCCGTCCGCCTCGGTCAGCTGCGAGATCTCAACCGTGTCGGTGCCGTGCTCGATGTCCAGGGCCAGGCTCATGCCGCTCGTGCTTCAAGGATCGGGGCCGTGGTCGGCGAGGCCGTCCGCGACGGCCGTGCCTATGGACCGCACGGCGGACGGCACTGTAATATCCAAGGCCTAATCAATACTAAACGCTCCTTGCCGGCAAGCGGCGGCAAATGGCGACAAGTGGCGGCTCGACCGGCAACATCGAAAGCCGTGGCGTCCGAAGCGCCCCTCGAGAAGCACCCGTGCAACCCGGGCCGGGACCCGGTGTTCTGTCAGGGCACCGGAAGACCAGGGCGCGACGGCGCGATTCCATCAGCCTGCGAGAAGGCAGCCCATGCAGCTCAAGCGCTTGCTCGAGAGGTGGAACCTTAGCTCGCTCCGAATCCGGACGCCGTTCCTCGAGATGGACTGGGAGCCGGGGAACGAGGATCGCGACGCCGCGTGGGACCTGTACATCGAACTGATCACCCGGGTGGCGACGCAGCAGCTGCAGCCGACGGAGGGCGACGAGGCGGCGGCGCTCCAGTCGATACACGAGCTGTTTCCCCTGACCCGATCAACCATCAAGAAGCACGGTCGCGCCTGCATCAACTTCACGCGCATCGCCGTGGTCGTGCTGAACCAGAAGGTGCGGCCGTTCACGGCGAAATGGCATCCCGTGGTGCTCGAGGGCGGGCTGCGCGACGAGCTCAAGGAGACGTTCCGCCAGGAGCTGGCCGTGCTGCAGCAGGATCTGCGCAACTACACCCGGCTGCTGGCCGACCTCGCCGATGTCGAGGACCTGACCGACCTGGAGGCGGTCTGAGCCGGTCCGGCGGGCTGCGTCCGCAGGTGTCCCGGTCGGACTGTGCCGGCCGCCGGTGCCGACCCTGACGACGGGTTTGCGGTTGCGGCGGCAACCGGCTAAGGCAGACCGGCCCGGACGGTCCGGTCGTCAGCCGAGAGCCACCAAGCCATGCCAGGAGCCGCAAAGGTCGCGTTGATCACCGGCGTCACCGGCCAGGACGGCGCCTATCTCGCCGACTTCCTGCTCCGGCGCGGGTATGTCGTGCACGGAGTCAAGCGCCGCTCCTCGTCGCTGAACACCGAGCGGGTCGATCACCTCTACCAGGATCCGCACCGGCCGGGCACGCGCTTCTTCCTCCATTATGGCGACCTGACCGATCCGACGAACCTGATTCGGCTGGTTCAGGAGATCCAGCCCGACGAGATCTACAATCTGGGCGCCCAAAGCCATGTGCGGGTCAGCTTCGAGACGCCGGAGTACACGGCCAACGCCGACGCCCTCGGCACCTTGCGGCTGCTCGAGGCGATCCGCATCCTCGGAATCGGCGAGCACGTGCGCTTCTACCAGGCCTCGACCTCGGAGCTGTTCGGCCGGACGCCGGAGGTGCCGCAGTCCGAGGCCACGCCGTTCCGGCCGCGCAGCCCCTACGCCGCGGCCAAGCTCTACGCCTACTGGATCACGGTGAACTACCGCGAGGCCTACGGCTTCCATGCTTCGAACGGCATTCTGTTCAACCATGAGAGCCCGGTGCGCGGCGAGACCTTTGTCACCCGCAAGATCACGCGGGCGGTGGCGGCCATGGCGCGGGGCGCCGAGCCGCCGCTCTATCTCGGCAACCTCGATGCCCGGCGGGACTGGGGCCATGCCCGCGACTATGTCGAGGGGATCTGGCAGATGCTGCAGCAGGAGCGGAGCGACGACTTCGTGCTGGCCACCGGCGAGAGCCATACTGTCCGCGAGTTCGTCGAGCAGGCCTTCGCCGAGACCGGACGCCGCCTTGCCTGGCACGGCCGCGGCATCGACGAGCGGGGCGTCGACGCGCGGACCGGGGAGCTTCTGGTGGTCATCGATCCGCGGTACTTTCGGCCGACCGAGGTCGATGTACTCGAAGGCGATGCCGGCAAGGCGCGGCGGCTGCTCGGCTGGATGCCAAGGACCAGCTTTGCCGAGCTGGTGCGGGAGATGGTGGAGGCCGACCTGCGGGCGCTGGAAGGGGGCCGGGCGCTGCATCCGGCCCATGTCTGATCCGCGGGAGCCGGAGGCATCGGCTCTTGGCTCGCGATGGCGCGTCCGGGCGACGGCAAGGGTGGCGGGCCCGCCCCCAAACCGAGCCCACCAGTCGCCTCGTCGGCTTGGCGGCATGAGGCCGGGTCCGCCGGCGGACCGGCGGACCGGCGGACCGGCGGGAATCGGAGAGGCCGTCGGCAGGTCGGCCGTGATCCGGCGGGACCTCGGCACAGGCGGTGGGAGGGAGCACGGGAATGCCAGGCGACGTGGTGTTCGAGCTGGCCGGCAAGCGGATCTTCGTGGCCGGCCACCGCGGCATGGTCGGCAGCGCCCTGTGCCGGCGCTTGGCTCGCGAGGACTGCGAGCTGCTGCTGGCGGGCCGGGAGGCGCTCGATCTCGGCCGCCAGGCGGAGGTCGAGGACTGGATGGCGGAGCACCGGCCGGACGCGGTGATCCTGGCGGCGGCGAAGGCCGGCGGCATCGCCGCCAACCGCCGGTTTCCCGCCGAGTTCATTCACGCCAACCTGGCGATCGAGACGAGCCTGATCGAGGCGGCGCGACGGGTCGGCACGGCGCGGCTGCTGTTCGTCGGCTCGAGCTGCATCTATCCGCGCGAGGCGCCGCAGCCGATGGCCGAGGACTGCCTGATGACCGGGCCGCTCGAGCCGACCAACGAGATGTACGCGGTCGCCAAGATCGCCGGACTCAAGCTGTGCCAGGCCTATCGCCGCCAGCACGGCTGCGATTTCATCACCGCGCTGCCGACAAACCTCTACGGGCCGGGCGACCATTTCGACCTGGAGAACAGCCACGTGGTGGCGGCGCTGCTGCGCAAGGCTCACGAGGCGCGCCTCTCGGGGGCCGAGGCGCTCGAGGTGTGGGGCACCGGCACGCCGCGCCGCGAGTTCCTGCACGTCGACGACGCGGCGGATGCGCTCGTCCACCTGCTCGTGCGCTATGCCGACGAGCGGCCGGTCAATGTCGGCACGGGCGAGGACATGGCGATCGCCGACCTCGCGCGCCTGATCTGCCGGGTGGTCGGCTTAACGGGCGCGCTGCGCTTCGACCGGAGCAAGCCCGACGGGACGCCTCGCAAGCTGCTCGACGTCTCCCGCCTCGCCGCCACCGGCTGGCGCCCGAGCATCCGCCTGGAGGAGGGTCTTGCCGGGACCTATGAATGGTTCCTGGGTCAGACGTCATCGCCATCGGAGCCCGCGGCGCGATCCGGTCCGATGACCGGATGATGGCGGCGCGCCGCCGACCGGCGCCCGGCCATGGCCGGCGGCGATCCGGCTTGGACCCATCTGCCCTTGAAGATACCTGTCGAGGAATTGCCGGCCTGACGGACTTCGTCTTTCAGCGCCTAAGCCGCCTCGAACAATTCCATCGCCCATGAATTGATCTATGCGGATCGGAGCGAGGCAGGAAGCATGGCTCCTTCTCGCGGACCTGTGGACATCATCAGAAGGGAGCCGATGTCGGCACGAGGTGATCCGAAGGGTCAAGTGCTGCCGGGATGCCTACTTCGACACGGGCAGACCCGGCCAATCGTCTCGACACCCCATGGGCAATACCTGATCGGGAGCGTGCTGTTCCTGATCGGTGGCCTGTTCAATTACTGGCGGGCCCATCTTGTTGTGGAAAGCGAGATCGAGCGCGAGCGGGCCGCGACGGCCGCCACGCCCGGCGCCGCCTGACGGCGCCCGCCTCCGCAGCGGTCGCTCGCGCCGAGGGCGGTTGCGCCGCGATGCGCGCGTCGGCTCAGGACGTGGCCCACTCCGCATTGCCGGCGCTGACCGCCCACGGGATCAGCTCGGTCAAGACCTCCTTCGACGCGGCGTCGAAGGCCGCGACGATGGCCTCGAGATCGGCGCTCGCCGCTTGCGCCTCCTTCTCGATCGATGTCGTGGCGACCACCTCCCGCCCCCGGCTGCGGATGAGCTGCGCATCCACGCCGACGCGAGCCGTCGGCGCCGTGCCGAGCGCGCCGTCGGCAAAGAAGGGCACGAGGCTGATGGTCAGCATGAAGTCCGGGCGCAGCCGCTGCCGCTCGTTCGCGACGACCGGCAACGCGCCTGACCGCTCGAGCGAGCGGATCAGCACCGTCTGGAACATGATCGGCGCCGTATCGCCCCACTCAGCATTCGCGTAGTAATCGAGTTCGTTGGGGCCGATGCGCTGCGCGATCCGGCTGGTGCGCAAGGCCGGGGGTGTTTGCGGCGGCGGGACGACGAGGGACCAGTCACCGCGGCTCGTGCCCGGCGGCGGCCCACCCAGCGCGCTCAGGTAGAAGCTTCGCATGGGCGGCGGCGCCGGCCCGGCGCATCCGGCCAGTCCCGTGATGCAGGCCGCCGCCGCGACCCGGAGCGCCCCTCTCCGGTCAAGGTGACCGCTCATTGTTGGATGCCTTCCCGTTGGCCGCGACCGAGCAGGAAGCCGGACGGGTCACGCTCCAGCTGCTCCGCGACACGGTTGAGAGTCTGCACGAGCCGCTCCAGGTCGAGAACGAGGTCGTCGACCGCCGGCAGCGTGACCTCGGAGAAGTCGCTGACGCCGGCGCGGTTCTCGGCCACGAAATTATTGATCTGATCGGCCGTGCGGCCGATCGAGGCCGCCATCTCGCGGGCTATCGTCAAGGTCGGCGCCACACCGGTGTCGGGATCGTCAAGGTCGGTCGCCAGGGCGCTCAGGCTGCCGACGGTCGACCGGGTATCGCCGACCAGGGCTTCCCCCTCCTCGAGCATCGCGTCGGCGCGGCCGACAACCCGCTGGGCGTCCTCGATCATCACACCGATCTGCGCCTGTCGATCGATGATCTTGGCCGAAAAGTCCGCGACGTTTTGGAGGATCCGCGTCAGCGCCTCCGCGTTCTCAGGGCTGGCGATCCGGTCGAGATCGTCGACCAGGCTATGGAGCCCACCCCCCTCGCCGACCCCCAGAATGCTCTTCAGCTGGGTGTCCAGCACGTCGATCGTGGAGGGGATCGTCGGCACCTCCACGACCCCCGGCTCGACACCGCCCACAAGGTTGGCCTCGCTGTCGGGGCGCATCTGCAGCTGAATGAAGAGCTGCCCCGTGACGAAGCTCTGCGGCACCAGCTGTGCCCGCAGGCCGGCCTCGATCAATCTTCGGAACTCCTCTGCAGCGTTCTCGGGCCCCACCTGGCCACCGTTGTCAACGGAGCCCTCGATCGCCTCGAAGTAGACGGCGACCCGGGTCGACATGTCGCTCGGATCATATTGCGCGACGATGCGCGTGACTTGTCCGACCGGAACGCCGCGCAACGAGACTGGCGCACCGGCCCGGAGACCGGCCACGGATCCGGGAAAGAAGCCGACGAACTGATACCGCGTCCGGAACAGATCAGCGCTGCCGAACGCCACGAGCCCGCCGAGGATCAGCGCCACAGCGCCGATGACGAAGAGGCCGACCCGCAGCGGCTTGGCCTGCGCGCTCATCCCGGGCTCCCCGGGGTGGCGCTGACGGGGGCCGTGCCGCCGCGGGTGAGGAAGGCCTGCAATTTGGGATCGCCCGACCGCACGAGGTCCCTTGGGTTGCCGAACGCGGTCTGGGTCCTGGTCTCGGCGTCGAGGAACACGCAGCTGTCGGCGGTGGCGAAGATCTGCGGCAATTCGTGCGTGACCATCACGATGGTCGCACCGAGGCTCGCCTTCAGCTCCAGGATAAGGTCATCGAGTAGCTTCGACGTGATCGGGTCGAGGCCGGCCGAAGGCTCGTCGAAGAACAGCACCTCCGGGTCGAGCGCCATGGCGCGGGCGAGGCCCGCACGCTTTCGCATGCCGCCGCTGATCTCGGCCGGGTAGTAGTCCTCGAAGCCGGCAAGGCCGACCAGCGCCAGCTTGTAGGCGGCGACGTCGCGGATCTGGGCGGGGTTGAGGGCCGTGTACTCGCCGAGCGGCAGCCCGATGTTCTCGGCCAGGGTCATCGAGCTCCACAGGGCTCCGTTCTGGTAGAGGATGCCCATGCGGCGCGTCATGAGGCTGCGGCGTGCCGCGTCCGCCGCCCAGAAATCGATGCCTGCGTAAAGGATCTGCCCCGCGGCGGGACGAACGAGGCCGATCATGTGCCGCATCAGCGTGCTCTTGCCGCAGCCGCTGCCGCCCATGATCACGAATACCTGGCCGCGGCGAATGGTGAAGCCGACGTTCCGCTGCACGACCTTGGGTCCGAAGGCCATCGTCAGGTCGCGCACGACGATGAGGTCGGCGGCGGCAGCGGCGGCCGATGGATCAGATGCCGAGGACATCGTAGACGATCGTCAAGATGGCGCAGGAGACGATCACGGAGACGATCCCCGTGACCACCGCCGAGGTGGTGGCGTCGCCGACCGCGGCCGCGCTTCGGCCGCAGGCCATCCCGCGCATGCAGCCGGCAAGGGCCACCAGCGCACCGTAGACGACGCTCTTCGCCAGTCCACCGGCGAGGTCGAGGATCGAGACCGCGGCCAGGGTCTGCTGCCAGTACTGGGTGATGGTGATCGTCGGCTCCATCACGCCGACCACGGCTCCGCCCAGGATGCCCAGGAGATCCGCGTAGAGGGTGAGAAGCGGCAGCATCAGCATGAGCGCCACCATCCGCGGCAGCACAAGAAAGTCGATCGGCGGCACGCCGAAGGTCTGCAGCGCGTCGATCTCCTCGCTGACCTGCATAGTGCCAAGCTGGGCGGCGAACGCGGCACCCGTGCGCCCCGCCATGACGATCGCCGCCATGATCGGGCCGATGTCGCGGGCCATGGCGATGCCGACGAGATCGGCGATGAGGATCTCGGCCCCGAACTGGCGCAGCTGCATGAAGCCGACGAACGCCAGGATCAACCCTACGAGGAAGCTGATGAGGCTGACGATCGGCAGCGCGTCGGCGCCGCACTGCTGAATGCTCAGCCAGAGGTCAGCCCGCTTGAAGCGGGCGCGGCCGACGAGGAATCGCCCGAGCGAGAGCGTCGCCTCCCCAACGAACGCAACCATGTCCCGCGCTCCCTGCGCGAGCTGGAGTGTTGCTTCGCCGACTCTCGCCACCGGGCTGTCACGTCGACCGGACGGCGTTGACTCGGCGGGCGGGACGGCGGTCGCGAGCCGAAACAGGCGCAGGGCGCCGGGGGGAAGCGCCGACGCCTCGAGGGTGATGCCGCGTTCCCGGCATCGCGACGCCAGCCGCAGAAGGAACACCATGAGGCCCATGTCCCACTGCGCCAGGCGACCGCCGTCGACCCGGAGCACGCCGCCGCCCCGGAGGCTCGCCTCGATGTCGGTCGCCGCCGGAAGGCCGGCCGCAAGGACCCAAGCGCCTTTCAGGCGCAGCACGTCGCCGCCGTCGTCGCTCGTCACGTCCCAGCTGGCTTCGTGGGCTTCGAAAGGCATCGGTTGCGATCGCGGCTTGGCGTTGATTGGCGCAGCCCTGCCGGCCTGCGCCCCATTGGATCTCCTGACGTGACATTAATGACGGCGCCCGGCAGTTGATCCCGCTCCGCACATCCGAACCTTCGGAATTACACCGGCGGGCGAAGCACCTCCGTCATCCGGCAGCCGCGGCCCGTCCAGGCAGCGGCCGGTTTTGGGGGGCGTGCCGCCACCGAGCCGACGCGCGATCTCGGCGCTCGGCGGCACGGGCCTAGGCGAGGCTGTCCGAGATCCGCCGCGGCGCGGGCCACCCCCGCCCGCACGAGGCTTCAGGACGACAGGACAGGAGACACCGTCAGGGAGGGATCGCCACTTCGGGTGCCGAAACAGGGTCGCCCGGCATCGGCACGGCTGGGCCGGGAAGAACGAGACCCGCGTCGCCCTGCTCCACGCTACTCTCCGCGCTGGCTCGAACGCGGTGAACTTCCAGTTCGATCCTGGTTTTGTCGACGGGCTGCTTCGGGGAGCCGATGCCACCGGCTTGCAGTTGATCGAACCGGGCACGGCGCCGGCGTGGAGGCCGAAAGCGCCGGTTCTCCCCGTGTGCCATCGAGGTACCCGCGTGGCGCCAGATCGCGAATAAGCAGCTTGCCCGAACGGAATGGGGGTTTAGCTAGACGAATGGTTTTACGCGGCTGGCCACCCTCAAATGGATGTGCCGCGAAGGCATGTCCTTCATCCGTGTCGGTATGGAAGCCCACAAGGTCGAGACGAACCTGGGCTCCCTGGACGCTAACCCCTTGATGTAATGGTGGGCGCGACTGGGATTGAACCAGTGACCCCTACGATGTCAACGTAGTGCTCTCCCGCTGAGCTACGCGCCCGACCGGCGGCGGGAACCGGGGCCGCGCCCGGGAAAAGAGCCGCCCCGCAGCCAAGACTTTGCATCTAGCACCAGCGCCGGCCCGGCGCAAGATCCCGTCCGGTGGGTCTCGAGACGTGCCCCGCCCGGCCGGCTTCGGATCGCCAAAGGGGGCGCCGACCCTCGCCGCCGAGCGCTCTTTCGACGGATCCTCCGCCATAGGCGCGCCACCGTGCTTCTCTTCCGAGCCGGCTTTCAGTAAATCAGCGGCGGGCGCGGAGCCGCCCGACCTGACGCGTCGCTCCCGATCTCCCGGCGCGGCCGGCGCCCCGCCCCGGCCACGGCGACGCGAGACGGGCCGAGAAGAGGGATCTACGAGCCATGCGCGTGCCCGCCGCCGCGGTCCTCCTTTCCGTCGCCACCGTCGCCGTCCTGTGCTCGGGCGGCGTCGCCTTGGCACAGACCCTCGACGCGCTCGCCGAGCGCGGCAGCATCCGCATCGGCTTCCGCGAGGACGCCGCGCCCTTCTCCTACCGATCCGAGGCGGGCGAGCCGGCCGGCTTCACCATCGACCTGTGCCAGGCGGTGACCGACCGGCTGAGGCAGACCGAGCGACTGACCGAGCTCTCCATCGATTACATTCCGGTGACGGCGGAGAACCGCTTCGACGCCGTGGCCGAGGACGAGATCGACCTGCTGTGCGGCGCCGCGACCGAGACCCTCGAACGGCGGGAGTTGGTCGACTTCTCGCTGCCGGTCTTCGTCGACGGCGCCAGCCTCGCCTACCGGGCCGACGGGCCGACCCGCTTTGAGGACCTGGCCGGGCACTCGGTCGCGGTTCGCGCCGGCACCACCACGGAGCAGCTTTTGCGCGAGGCCCTCGCCGCGTCCGACGTCGAGGCCACGCTGGTCACTGTCGGCGACCATGCCGACGGGCTGGAGCAGCTGCAGGCCGGGGACATCACCGCCTACTTCGCCGATCGGTCCATCCTCATCCACCAGTTCCAGGCCGCTGGCGAGCCGGACACGCTCAAGGTGTCGTCGAGCTTCCTCACCGTCGAGCCTTACGCGCTAGCCCTCCCGCTCGGGGACACCGAGTTCCGGCTGGCGGTGGACCGGGCGCTCAGCGACATCTACCGGTCGGGTGAAATCGGCGGGATCTACCAGAAGAGCTTCGGGTCGGTGCCACCGTCACCGGAGCTCCGCACCCTGTTCCTGATCGCGGCGCTGCCGGAGTGACCATCGCGCACCAGCGGCGCGGCCGGGGCTCTCCGCCCTCGGGTCGCACCGCGATGCGCCGGCGCCGATCTCGCAAGGACGGGGAGTAGCGTGGGCCTGCGCTACTGGGTCAGGATATGGTCGACGTGATCGACCAGCTCACGGAGGTGAAACGGCTTTGACAGGATCTGGGCCGGCAGGTTCTCGCGAATCTGATGGCTCATGGCGATGGCGGCGAAGCCGGTGATGAACATCACCTTGAGGTCGGCCGTCAGGTCCGCCGAGCGGCGCGCCAGCTCGATGCCGTCCATGCCGGGCATGATGATGTCGGCCAGCAGCAGCTCGTAGTCCTGGCTGGCCAGCGCCGCCATGGCCTCGGTGCCGTCGGCCACGGCGTCGACCTCGTGGCCGGCGCGGCGCAGCGCCGTGGCGAGAAAACGCCGCATCGACTCGTCGTCCTCGGCCAGGAGAATTCGTGCCATCGCCTCCATCCGCCGGCTCGTGCCGTCTTGCCGGAGAGGGTAAAGCGGCATCATTATGAAAAACTAAAGCGTTCGCCCCTAAGGGGTTAGCGGCAGGGCGTTGCCGCGTCGGCGCCCCTGTTGTGGTCTGCTGACAGCCTGCGGCAGAAGGTCTATGGGATCCGATATGGACGAACCTGCGCCGACCGACGTCGAGACCCTGCCCATGCTTGAGGTCCGGGCCGCGCGGCCGCAACGGCTGCCGCTGGTGCTGGCCTCGCCGCACAGCGGACGGGACTACCCGCAGAGCTTCCTGGCGGTGAGCCGGCTCGACGGTCTTGCTTTGCGCAAGTCGGAGGACAGCTTCGTCGACGAGATCTTCAGTCCGGCCGGGCTCGCGCATGGCGTCCCGCTGCTGCGCGCCCTGTTCCCGCGCGCCTTCGTCGACCCGAATCGCGAAGCCTTCGAGCTCGATCCGGCGATGTTCGAGGACGTGCTGCCGCCCTACGTCAACACCCGCTCGGCCCGGGTCGCGGCCGGCCTCGGCACCGTCGCCAAGGTGGTCGCCCAGGGGCAGGATATCTACCGCTGCCGGCTGCCGTTCAGCGAGGCGCTCGACCGAATCAATCGCTGCTATCTGCCTTACCACGCCGAGCTGCGCCAGCTTATCGTCAAGACGCTCAGCCGGTTCGGGGTGTGCTTCCTGCTCGACTGCCACTCCATGCCGTCGGGCGGGGGCGCCGGTGACAGCATCGGCGCCAGTGGCGCCTGCGACTTTGTCCTGGGCGACTGCCACGGCCGCTCCTGCAGCCCGCCGCTGATCGAGGCGGCCGAGTCGTGGCTGGCCCAGCACGGCTACTCGACAGCCCGGAATGTGCCATATGCCGGCGGCTACACCACACGCCACTATGGGCGGCCGCACCGGCGCGTGCACGCGCTGCAGATCGAGATCAACCGCGCCCTCTACATGAACGAGGGCAGCATGACCCGCAAGCCGTTCATCAACAGCCTCGCGGAGGACATGGCCGAACTGGTCGCCTTCCTGGGACGGCTCGATCTCGCCAGCCGCTGAAGGCTCCCGCGCAGGCGCGAGGGCACCGTTCCGGGCGCGCCGGCGGCGACGTCCGCCGCACGCTCGACCAGCGCCTGCAAGCGCTCCCATCACCGGCCGACGCCCGGAGCCGGAAGCCCAGAGGCGGACAGAAAAAAGGGCCGCGCAAAGCGGCCCAAGTTTAGGGAGGAAACGCCCAAGAAGTGCGCTACGACAGCAGGATCGCTGCATGTCGCACTGCACAATATGCCTGCGGGAGGGCGCCCGATCAAGGGGGAAAATGCCTGCCAAATGTGGGCAATCCCACCCCTCCCTCCTCGATCCGGCTAAGCCCTTGATACGACAAGATATCACACTGTAGCGCAGAGGCATCACCCCCGCGCGATGGAGTTTAGTAGGATAAACCGGCGCCAGCTCGGCGGGCCGCCACCCTCACGCCGGCGTCGACGCCTGCCCTCACGCCTCCTATAACCTCCTCAGCTCGCCGGACCGGCCAAGGCACCGTGCGCCGGTCCGCCTGCCAGGATCCGCCCGGGATGCCGATGCCGCACGCAAGTCCGCCTGTCGACCTGGTCGCCGACCTCGGCGCCACCAACGCGCGCTTCGGCCTCGCCAGCCCCTCGGGGGTGGAGGCCACCCGAATCCTGCGCTGCGCCGACCATGCAACCCTGGCCGCCGCCATGGCGGCCTATCTGGCGGAGGTCGGTCCGGCCGCGCCGCCTCGACGAGCAGCGATCGCCGTCGCCTCGCCGATCACCGGCGACAGAATCACCATGACCAACCATCCCTGGTCATTCTCCATCGCCGAGACCCGGCAACGCTTCGGCTTCAAGCGGCTTGAGGTGGTGAACGACTTCCTGGCCATCGCGCTCGGCCTGCCGTGGCTGACGACGGAGGACGTCGCGGCGATCGGGGGAGGGCGGCCGGACCCCGGGCAGCCGATCGGCGTGCTGGGTCCCGGCACCGGGCTCGGCGTCTCCGGACTGGTGCCTTCGTCGGACGGTTGGATACCGCTCAGCGGCGAGGGTGGCCATGTCACGATGGCTGCCCGCGACGACCGCGAGGCGGCTATCCTCGGCTGGCTGCGCCGACGATTCCCCCATGTCTCGGCCGAACGCGTGCTGTCGGGCGGCGGACTCGTCAACCTTCACGACGCCATCGCCGCGCTGGACGGCCGCGAGGTCCCGCCGCGCCAGCCCCATGAGGTGACGGATGCCGCCCTTGCCGGCACCTGTCCCGTCTGCCGCGAGGCCATTGCGCGCTTCTGCGCCATGCTCGGTACCGTGGCCGGGAACCTTGCGCTCACGCTCGGCGCCCGGGGCGGCGTCTACATCGCGGGCGGCATCGTCCCACGCATCCGGCCGTTGTTCGAGACGTCGGAGTTCCGTCACGCCTTCGAGGACAAGGGCCGGCTGAGCGACTACGTGGCCGCCATGCCGAGCTACCTGGTGATCCACCCGGTTCCCGCCTTCCTCGGCCTGCGGGCCCTGCTGGAGCAGCCGGCATGAGCGCAGGCGAGGCCGGGAACGGGCATCTGGCCATCCTGCTGGCGCGCATCGACCCGGGCGGATGCCGGCTGGCCGATGTCGGCTGCGGCGGTGGCTGGCTGACCCGGGCCATGGCCAAGCGCGGCGCCTGGGCGGTCGGCGTCGACTGCCAGGGCGAGGCCCTCGCGCGCGCGAGCCGAAGCGACGGCGCGTCCGGGGGCACGGGCCGTCTGCCCGGTCAACCGGGGGCGGCCGAGCCTGGCAGGGCCTGCTACGTGGCCGGCCGGGGCGAGGCGCTGCCGTTCGCCGACGCCAGCTACGATGCCGTGCTCTGCTTCAACAGCCTGCACCATGTGCCGGTGCCGGCGCAGGGGACGGCGCTCGGCGAAATGGCCCGGGTGCTGGTGCCCCAGGGCCGGCTCTACGTGTGTGAGCCCCTGGCCGAGGGCAGCTTCTTCGACCTGATCCGCCCGTTCGACGACGAGACGGCGATTCGGGCCGCGGCCCTGACGGCTCTGGCCGACGCCGCGCGCCACGGCCTGCGCCATCTCGAGACGGTCGACTACGAGCACCGGGTGGTGTTCGAGGACGGCGCCCAGTGTCTGAAGCGCTTCCTTGCCGTCGAGCCCAACCGGCGCCGTACCATGGCCGGCCGTGAGCCGGAGTTCCTGGCCCGGTTCGAAGCCGGCGGTCAGCCCGACCCGGACGGGCGCCGCTTCGACCAGCCGCATCGCGCGGTGCTGTTGGCGCGAGAGGCCGGCCGGTCCTGAGCCGGGCCAGGCCCCGGTCAGGCCGCGCCCCGGTCAGGCCGCGCCCCGGTCAGGCCAAGCCCCGGTCAGGCCGAGGCCGGCCGCCGCTGCGTCGCGAGATCAGCCGGGATCCGAAACTGCTTGGGTACCGGAACGTGCCGGATGCTGTTGCTGAAGAAGCCGAGCCGCCGTTCCAGCAGCTGCCGGGGCAGCAGCGACAGGCCAACCAGCCAAGCGGCATACAGGATCTGCTTGCCGCGCCCCATCCGGTCATCATTCAAGGAGGCTCGCACACCGGCGGCGAGGAGCTTGCCCACGGTGTCCTCCGGATACGGATGCCCCTCGGGGTCGACACGCAGCGAGAGCAACCGGGTTCGGCAAAAGCGCGGATTCGACCAGGTCAGGGAATGCTCGATCGGCGCCCCGAGCCGGGCCGCGTGCTCCTTCAAGCCCCGCTCCGTTTCCAGGTTGTTGACCATCCGGCGTCGGAGCAACTTCAGGTTCGTGCCGCCCGTCTCGGACTGGTTCTTCCCGTGGATCCGGTACTGGCCCAGGATGCGATCGATCTGCGCGATCGGCCCGTACAGGCCGGCCAGGGCGATGACGTAGCCGTCGGCGCCCCGGCGCAGCGGTGGCTCCTCGACCGGCAGGATCTGCTCCAGGCAGCGGCGCGAGAAGGCGTTTCCGCTCATCGGCGGCGCGCTATAGTTGCCGTACCGCCGAAGCTGGGGACGCACATCGGAGGTCCTCAGCGGCGATGAGCACCAGGCGCCGCCCATGGAGATCCCGTCCGCGTCGACCCATTCGAGGGGGAACTGCACCTTCGCCAGATCGGGGCGCCAAGCGGCCATGACCTCAGCCGCCGCATCGGGCAGCAAGGCATCATCCGCGTCGAGAAAGAAGATGACCTCTCCTCGCGCCGCCGCGAAGCCGCTGTTGAGCGCGGCTCCCTGACCGCCGTTCTCCCGAAGGACCGGCCGGACCCGATCGCCGTAGCCCTCGATGACCCGACGGGACCCGTCGGTCGAGCCGTCGTCGACGACAATCACCTCGAGGGGCCGGTAGGTCTGGGCCAGCGCGCTGTCGATGCAGGCTGGAAGGTGAGCTTCATAATTGTAATTGTTGATGACAATGCTGACCAGGTCAGTATTCGGCATCGCCCAGCACCTCAAGCTTCCCCGAGTGCACATGTGATGCTGCCGGCCCTCAAGGGGAAGCCCCAAGGCGAGACGGCGGCGACCGCCTCCGCTGTTTTTGGCGGCTTTGCCGGAGCCTCGCGCCCGACCACGCTTGCATGGTTACGATGGCGAAGGCAGATAGGGTCAGGTCATTGATCCTTTCCGCCCGCCCGGCTCCCGTCGCTCGCGCCCCCGCCCGGCCGCGTCGCCGGTGCCCGCCTGCCGACGGGCCCGTCGAGGTACGATCGGCATGGCAAACGTCGTCATCCTGCAGCGCGTTGTCCCGAACTACCGGGTGCCGGTGTTCGACCGGGTCCATGCCGAGCTCGGCTGGCCCGTCGTCCATTCCAGCAACGAGCCGGCCGGCACCTTTCTCGACCTGTCCGCCAAGGCAGAGTGGTCACGTCCCTACCCTTACCGGTATCTGCGTCGCGATCGGCCCACCTGGTGCCTCGTGCCGGTCGGCCAGATCCTGAGGGATCTCAAGCCCGACGCGGTGCTCGCCGAGGCCGCCCTCGGGATGTCGTCCACCACCCTGCTGCTGGCGCGGCGACGGGTCGGGCTTGGCCCGAGGGTGTTCTTCTGGACCCATGGGTTCAATGCCGATATCGGCATCGCCTCGCCCCGCCAGCGCCGTCGCCAGGGCCCAAGCCTCGCGATCTTCGCCGCGGCCGACGGCTGCCTGCTCTACGGACCCGGCGGCCGCGACTTCGTGCGCCGCAATCTGCCCGGCAAGCCAACCTTCCTGGCCTCCAACACCCTCGACATGGAGGCCATTCGACAGGCCGCCGCAGGTATCGCCGCGCATCCGGCGCCGGGACGGCCGCATCTCCTGGCGGTCGGCCGCTTCACCGAGGAGAAGCGGTTTCCGGCGCTGGTAACGATCTTCACCCGTTTCCGCGAACGCTTCCCCGGGGCGGCCTTGACCCTGATCGGGGCCGGCCCGGACGGCCCGGCCATCGAGCGGACCGCGGGCGACCTCCTCGGGCAAGCCGTCTTCCTGCCCGGGCAGATCTACCAGGAGGCGGCGCTGGCACCCTACTTTCGCTCGGCCGACGCCTATGTCTTCACGGGCGCCGCCGGCCTCAGCGTCAATCATGCGCTTGCCTACGATCTGCCGGTGATCGTTTACGCCGCCACGGGCGACGGGCCCATGCACCGGCCCGAGGCCGACTATGTGATCGACGGCGTGACCGGGCGCGTCGTGCCGGACTACTCTGACGCCGCCATGGTCGAGGCGTTGGCCGCCTTCTTCGCCGAGCATCCGTCGCCCCGCGACAGCTTCGGCCCCCACATCCGTCGATTCGTCGACGAGACCCTGACCCTCGATCGGATGGTCCAGGGCTTCCGGGATCTGAACGCATATTTGGAGGGCAAGGGCGGCGGCTGAGCGATCAGCCATACAATGCGGAGGGGCAACGGCCTGACCCTGCCGCCTCCCGATCCGCGGGCACGCAGGTGCCGCTCAATCGCCCTGTCGCTGGTGCCGAAGCGGGGATTCGAACCCCGGACCTACTGATTACGAATCAGTTGCTCTACCACTGAGCTACTTCGGCGCCCATGACGCGGCCAGCCCCGGCCGCGGACGCGACGAACGCTACGCCGGCCCTGCCGAGCCGTCAATCGAGGCAGCCGGACGGAGCTCTCCGGCGCCCTCCGGACGCGCCCGGCGCACGCCGGATCGAACCGTAACGCCAGGGCATATGGGCTCGGCGGCGGCCGGCTCCACCTACGCCGTGGCGAGCAGGCGCTGCTCGTCCTCCGGCGCGGGCAGGTGCACGGCCGCGGTCGGCACGCGCCACTCCAGCGAGGCGAAGGCGCTGCAATGCCCGCAGAGCGCCGACCAGACCGGCGCCACGGTCCCGCATCGATCGCACACCCAGGCGGGCTCGGCGGGCGCGCGCTCGGCCCGCTCGAGCCAGTCGCGCGCCGCGGCGGCATTGTTCGCCTCCGCCGTCTCAAGCTCAGCCAGCAGGCGGTAGACCCGGCGGCCCAGCGACGCCGGCTCGGCCTTCATGAGATGCTCGCGGGCCGCGCTCCAGCGCTCGGCGCGAAGCTCCGCCTCGCCCATCGCGATCAGGCTCTCCGGATGCTCCGGATGCATCCGGTAGAGCGTGTCCAGGCGCTTGACCCGCTCCTCCGCCGGCTCGTCGGCCGGTCCCAGATCCCGGTACAGCTCGACCAGCTCGCGGTGCGGCTCGGCCGACCAGCTGCGCTCGATCAGCTTGCGCGCCTTCCGCTCCTTGCCGGTCCGCGCCAGAAGCCGGGCCTCGCGGACCACGGCCGGGACGAAGCCCGGCATCATTCGCGTCGCACGGTGCGCCAGCCTGAGCGCGCCATCGGCATCGCCGCTGCCTTCCTGCTCCCGGCTCTGCTCGACCAGCATGGCCACCGCATAGCGCTGCGCGTCATCCCGGTCGATCGCCTTGGCGCGCACCGCATGGGTCAGCGTATGCTGCGCCTCGGCCCAGCGACGCAGCCGCACCTCCAGGTTGAAGCAGGTCGTCAGGACCCAAGGTGTCTCCGGCCGCAGCTTGCGGGCGCGCTGGGCCAGGGACAGCGCCCGCACGATGTCCTGGTTGCGCAGGGCCTCGGTCAGCAGACCGCGGAGCCCGAGAAACTCGGTCTCCCGTCGCTGCAGCATGGCCTCGAACTTCCTGTGGGCCGCCTGATCGTCGCCGCTGAGCTGGGCCGCCTGGGCCGACAGCAGCAAGGTAAGCGGCGGGTCGTCGAGCAGTTCGTCGGCCCGGCGCGACAGGCGACGCGCGGTCTCCGAATCGCCGGCCGCCACCGCGACCATGCCGTTGGTCAGCGCCGCGAGGCCGCGGTCGCGGCGGCTGCCGGAGCGCGCCCGCACGATGGCGATGGGCGCCTTGCGCACACCCCGCCACAGAAGGAACAGCAGCACCGTCGCCACGATCAGCAGGAGCGCCGCCAGCACCAGCATGCCGAAGCTGGTCTCGACAACGTAGCCCTGCCAGACGATCTCGACCTGGCCCGGCCGATCGGCCAGCCAGACCGCCGCGGCGACGACGAGCCCGACCTTGACGAGGAAGAGAAGGGTTCTGGTCATGGCGCGGCCCCGTCCTCGCCGTTGCCGCCCTGCCCGACCTCCGCCTGCCTCACGGCCGCGGCCCTGCCGGTGAGCTCCTCGATGGTGGATCCGGTCAGCGTGGCGATCGCGTCCTCGGCCGCCAGCCGCGCCCGGGCATCGGTGAGCCAGGGCTCCGCGGCGTCGGCCGGCGCGCCCTCAAGCCCCTCGAGCGCCTCCACCGCGCCACGGAGATTGCCGCGATCGAGCCGATCCTCGCCGCGGGCCAGCATGGCATCAATGCTGTCGCCCTCGACCTCGCCGGCCACGGGACGCACGCTGACCAGCCCCTGGACCTGCGAGCGCACGCGGTCGAGCACGCCGCCGCCATCCGCCTCCACCGCCGCCTGCAGCACCGCTTCCGCCATATCGCCGAAGCGAGCGTCCAGATCGACGCGGGTCGGGATGCCCCGCTCGCCATAGGGCGTCAGCGATTCGAGCGCCTCGGCCGCCGCCGGCTGATCCGACACCAAGCGGCTCAGCGTCGGCAGAATGCCGCTGAAGGGCTGCCCGCGCTCAAGCGCGTCGCGCAGCTCGCCGATCGCCAGGATGGTCGCCTGCGCATCGACATCGAGCGTCTGCAGCCGGTCAAGCTGGGCGGACAAGGTCTGGATCCGGGCGGAGACCCCGTCCAGCCGCTCGGTGAGGCGGCTCACCTCGCCTTCCACGCCCTGGCCAAGCTGATCGATCCGGCTCGACAGCTGGGCCGTCGTGCCCTGCACGGAGCCAACCGTGCTCGACAGATCCTGCAGTCGGCCCTGCACGCCCGCCAGCTCCTCCTCGAGCCGGCGCAGGGCCTCGACACTGGAGCGAAGCCCGGCAAGATCCCGGGACAGCTCGTCGATGCGCGCCGGGTCGATCGCCGGCGGCTGCTCCGCCAGGTCGGCGACGCGCTGGTCCAGGGTGTCGAGCCGCTCGGTCACGGGGCCAAGGTCGGCCACCGCGCCGGGCGCGCCCGCCGGCACCGACGGCAGATCCTGAAGGTCCTGCCGAAGCTGGCTCAGCTGGCTCTCGAGGCTGTCAAGACGCTCCTGCGCCGGCACCGGGCCCTCGCCCGTGGGAACGGCCGCCAGCTGCTCCTCGAGCCGGTCCAGCCGGTCGGCCAGGGCCGGCACCGAGGGCTCGCCGACGACCTCCGCCGGCAGCACGTCCGCAGCCCAGTAGGGCGCCGTGACCGCCACCCCGGCGCCGACGATGGCAACCAGAGCGGCCAGCCAGGCGACACCCCCGCCCCGCTTGCGCGGCGGCGCCGCGGCCTCGCCTCGCTCCGCCTCCGGCTCCTGCGCGGCGAGCGGGCGCTCCTCCGTCGGCGCCGCCCCGTGGGCCCGCTCCTCCGGCCGGTACGCCTCCTCGCCACCCTCCCGGAAGCCGGACGCCTCGGGCGCGCGGACCTCCTCCTCAAGGTGGTCGTGCGCCGGGTCGCGCCTGTCAGCGGGCGTGCGGATCTCCTCCTCCGCATGGCGCTCGGCAGCCCAGGGTCCGGGCTCGGCTCCAGCCTGCTCGGCCTCGGCCCGTTCGATCTCCGCGGCGTACGTCGCCTCGCGCTCGTCCTCTCGCCCGTATTCCTCGTCGGCCGGGCGCATCGGCTCGGCCACCCCTTCAAGCGTCTCGGGGCTGTCGACACGGTCCTCGGCACGATCGTCGGGAGACGCCGACGCCGCCAGCTCGGCCGGATCGAGGAGCACACCCCGATGCTCCGCCGCCGCGATGATTTCGGCATGGCGCTGCAGCGGGATGGCTCCGCGCCGCTTCCATCCCTGCACCGTCGTCACCGGGATGTTGACCTTGCTTGCCATCGGCCGGATCCCGCCGAAACGGCGAATCACAGCCTCGACCGCGGCCGCCCGCTCGGCCTCCGCCTCGTCCGAGCGCATCGGCTCGGAACGGTCGGACGCGCCGGACTCGTCGTCGGACGTCGGGTCGTTCTTGGAGTTCGGATCCATAGGCCTCCCTTTGTGCCCCGAGGGCTTATCGTTATCAGCCCGAATCTGTTCCTAACGTACACCGCACGGCGACACGCTGTCGATCAGCCGCAGCAGCGCCTCGCTGTCCGGCCGATCGCTTGACCGGACCGACGCCCAATACCGCGGATCCACCTGGTGAGCGACCGCCGGACTGAGGCAGAGCGCAGCCAGCCGGCCCAGGCATCGCCGCACCCCCGCCTCGGCCGCCAAACTACCAAACACTCTCGCCGTCCGGGGAGAGAAAAAACATACCCCCGTCAAGGCGTTCTCCTCGAGCGCGCGTACCGCCGGCGGCGGCAGGCGCGGCACCGCCACGGTACGGTAGACGACGGCACGACGGACCCGGAAGCCGGCCGACGCCAGCGCTTCCCGCAGGGTCTCGCCACCGATCTCGCCGCTTGCGTGCAGCACGGCTCCGGCGTCGGGCGACAGGGACGAGGCCGCCAGCCGGGCGAGATCCCGGCCGTCCCCGTCGGCGCTCTCCACCCGCTCGAAGCCGGCCGAGCGGGCCGCCGCCGCGGTGGCGCCGCCAACCGCGAGCACGGCATGTCCGCGCTCGGCGCAGCTGCGGGCAAACGCGTCCACGCCGTTGGCGCTGGTGAACAGCAGGGCCTGCGTGTGAGCGAGGTCCATCGTGCCGGCGTCCACCGCCTCGACCGTGAGCACCGGCGCCAGCACCGCCTCGTGACCGCGCGCGGTCAGGGCCGCGACGGTGGCCTGACCACCCTGCTCGGGTCGGGTGATCAGCCAGCGGCCCATTGCTCGAGCCGCGTGAAGAAGCCGCTGCCCAGCCGGCCCTTGAGCTCCGCCCCGGCATCTGCGCCGAGGGCCGCGGCCGCCTCCGACGTGGCCGCCGGCTCATGCCGGGAGATCCGATGAAGCTCGCTGCCGTCGGGCAGCGCCGCCAGCGCCTCCAGATGCAAGGCGCCGTCCGACGCCGGCTCCGCCAGGGCGGCGATCGGCGTGCGGCAGGAGCCGTCCAGCATCTCCAGCAGCCCCCGTTCCGCGGCAACCCGAAGCGCCGTCGCCGGACAGTGCAGAGGTGCCAGCAGATCGCGCACCACGGTGTCCTCCGCGCGCACCTCGACACCGACCGCCCCCTGAGCCACCGCCGGCAGCATCTCCTCCGGATCCAGCACGCGGCGGATGTCTGCCCCCCGGCCAAGCCGACGCAGGCCGGCCACCGCCAGGAGGGTGGCGTGCACCTGACCTTCCTCGAGCTTGCGCAGGCGTGTGGCCACGTTGCCTCGCAGGGTGACCACCTTCAGGTCGGGTCGGCGCGCCAGGATCTGAGCCTGCCGTCTGAGCGACGCGGTGCCGACCACGGCGCCCGACGGCAGCGTGTCGGGCCCGGCGCCGTCGCCGGCGAACCAGGCGTCGCGCGGGTCCTCCCGTGGCAGGAGGCAGGCAATCTCGAGACCGTCCGGCAGCCAGGTGGCCACGTCCTTCATGGAGTGCACCGCCAGATCGGCCTCACCGGCCAGCAGCGCCTCTTCGATCTCCTTGGTGAACAGGCCCTTGCCGCCGATCTCGGCGAGCGGGCGATCCTGCACCGTGTCGCCGGTCGTCTTGATGATGCGGATCTCGATGGCGCCAGGCACCGCCAGGTCGGGATGGCTCGCCGCCAGGCGATCACGGACCTGATGGGTCTGGGCCAGCGCCAGCGGGCTGCCGCGAGTGGCTATGGTGAGCGACCTTGTCATAGCGGGTTCGTTTAGGCGGAGCCCGTGGAGCGGTCAATTTTTGTTAATGTGACAAGCACCGAGCCGGCTCCGGCCGGAACCCGAAACGGGAGCCCAGGTGAACTGTTGCCCAATCCCATAATCCTGCTGGGCATCGAGACCTCCTGCGACGAGACGGCCGCCGCTGTCGTCGATGAGGAGCGGACCATCCGGTCGAGCGTCGTGCGCTCGCAGCTGACCGAGCATGCGCCTTTCGGTGGAGTGGTGCCGGAGCTGGCGGCCCGGGCGCATCTGGCGCACCTGAATCCGATCATCCGTCAGGCGCTGGCCGAGGCCGACATGCCGCTTGACCGGCTCGACGGCATCGCCGCGGCCGGCGGGCCCGGCCTGATCGGCGGCTTGATCGTTGGGACGACCAGCGCGAAGGCGATGGCCTTCGCCCTAGATCGGCCCTTCGTGGCAGTAAACCATCTGGAGGCTCACGCGCTTACGGCCCGGCTGACCCACGACCTCGACTTCCCCTACCTGCTGCTGCTGGTCTCCGGCGGGCATTGCCAGCTGCTTATCGTCGAAGGGGTCGGCCGCTACCGGCGGCTCGGCACCACCATCGACGACGCGGCGGGCGAAGCCTTCGACAAGACCGCCACGCTGCTCGGCCTCGGCTTTCCCGGTGGTCCCGCCATCGAGCGCCTTGCCGCCGAAGGCGACGCCGCGGCGGTACGCCTGCCGCGCCCGCTGGCCGGCCGAGCCGGCTGCGACTTTTCCTTCTCCGGGCTGAAGACCGCGGTCAAGCGCTGGATCGACGCCCGGCCCGCCGGACCGCTGCCGCGCCAGAGCGTGGCCGACGCCGCAGCGTCTCTCCAGGCGGCCGTCGGCGACTGCCTGATCGACCGGACGGCGAACGCGCTTGCCCGGTTCCGCGCCAGCCATCCACAGGGGGGCGCCCTGGTCGCGGCGGGCGGCGTCGCCGCCAATCACAGCCTGCGCCGGCGCCTGTCGGACCTTGCCAACCGGACCGGGGTGTCCTTCGTCGCACCGCCCCTGGCGCTGTGCACCGACAATGGCGCCATGATCGCCTGGGCGGGCATCGAGAGGCTGCGGCTCGGCTGGAGCGATGGCCTGGACTTCGCGCCGCGGCCCCGCTGGCCGCTCGATCCCGCGGCCGCGCCGGCGGTCGGCGCCGGCGTCAAGGCATGACAACGGCCTCGCCTTGCATCCCCCGTCCGGGCGCCCGACAATCGGCTGCGAACGACCTCACCGTCTCGGGCACCGATGCCTGTCACCGGCGTTGATGCCGAACCCGAGCGGCATGTCCGTTCCGATGGGCCACCCCGGTCGCGGCGACCGGGCGCCCTGTTGACGAGCGGCTCCGGTGAGCCGACGAGACCCGCCGGAGGGGAGCAATGCGACGGATCACCCGGATCACCGTGATGGGCGGCGGCGCCTGGGGCACGGCCCTGGCCCAGGCGGCCGCGCAGGCGGATCTCTCGGTCACCTTGTGGGCGCGCGAGCCGGAGGTGGCGGATGCCGTCAATCGGCAGCACGTGAACCCGATCTTCCTGCCGGGCGTCGACCTGCATCCGACGATCCGCGCGACCGAGGACATCCTGGCGGCCCAGGAGGATGCCGAGGTCGTGTTCCTGGCGACACCGGCGCAGCATACCCGGGAGATCGTGCGGCAGCTGCCTTCATCGCCGGCACCGCTCGTCATCTGCGCCAAGGGCCTCGAGGCCAAGACGGGGCTGCTGTTGAGCGACGTCCTGGCCGAGGAGCGGCCGCAGGCCGCGGTGCTGGCGCTGTCCGGCCCGTCCTTCGCCCACGAGGTGGCCCGCCGGCAGCCGACCGCGGTGACGCTCGCCTGCCGCGACCGGACGCTCGGGCAGGATCTCATGCTGGCGGTCGGCAGCCGCACCTTCCGGCCCTATTGGACCGACGATGTGATCGGCACACAGCTCGGCGGCGCCATCAAGAACGTATTGTCGATAGCGGCTGGGGTGGTTGAAGGCCGTGGGCTCGGCGACAACGCCCGGGCGGCCCTGATCACCCGCGGGCTGACGGAGATGGTGCGGCTGAGCGAGGCGCTTGGGGCCCGCCCGGAGACCCTGATGGGGCTGAGCGGCCTTGGCGACCTTCTGCTTACCTCGACCAGCCTCGCCTCCCGGAACATGTCGTTCGGCTTCAAGCTCGGTCGCGGCGCCAGCCTGAAGGAAATCTTGTCGACGCGAACCGGCGTCACGGAGGGCGTCTTCACCGCCGCGGCGGTAGCCCGCCATGCCGAGGAGCATGGGGTTGAGGCGCCTATCTGCGCCGCCATCCATCGGGTTCTGAGCGGCGAGGCGAGCCTGGACGAGACCATAGCCGCGCTGCTCGACCGGCCCTTCAAGCCCGAATGGGAAGGCAAGGGCATTTCGGTCTAGGCCAGCCGGTTGACGGACGCGGACCCCGCCACGAGGGAGGCGGGGTCCGGCGAGCCTCCTGCGGATCAAAAGCTCTCCGCCAGCTCCTCGTCGCTCTTGTCGACGATCTGTGGCCACTGATCGTCGGCCCGGGCGATGTGCCCCGGCACGTCCTGGCTCCAACGGCGCTGGACGTCATGATTCAAGTTAAGGTAAAGCGTGCCGTCCACAACCTTCCAAGCGGTCGGGTCGACATCGAACTTGCGCCCGACCGACACGCCGAACGCGCAGTAGCCGCCGTACGCCGGAGCATAGGCCGCCGGATCGGCCTCGAAGCGATCACGGTTCTCCGCGCTCGCAAAATGGTAGGTGGCACCCTCGTAGCTCGCCGTGTAGGCGGGATCTCCCTCGACCGGAGCCTCCTCCGTGAAGTAGGCGACCGGATCGTAGCCATGAATGGCGACACCGCCCTTGTCGGTGTTGACCTCGACACCGGCCAGCGCCATCGGCGCCAGAGCGATAACGACGATCGCGGCGGCGGCCAGCCGCACCACGCCCGTGCGCACCGCGCCCAGGAACGTTTGCATCCCTTCTCTCCATGCCTTTCGGCCGGCCCTGACACGGATCCTGCATCACGGGGCCTCGTCCGATGATCGAGCCGGCGTCCTGGCTCGTGCTCAAGGTATGGTGGTGATGCCTAACCGAACCAACCCACCTGATCCGGTTATCGACGTCACGACTGCGTGAAGCGATGCTGTGGCGGTGCATACCCGTCGCTGCCATGGGGCGGGCGGCAGCCAAGGAAGACGAGGCGTCAATGACCGACCCGCCTCGGGAGGTCGAGGCCGGACCGGCCGGGCCGCGGTGCTGGGTCCTGATCGGCCAACGGCTGTTCGTCGATTTCGTCAACACGCGGTACCGGCCCGCCGGCGGTCCCGAGCCGCTCTCGGCTTGGCCGGACCTTGCGGCCTTCGCCGCCGCCGTCGGGATGGAAAGCGCCGACGATGCCGCACATCTCGCCGCGGGGCTCGACGGTCCCGGACTCTTCAACGAGGCGCTGGCCTTGCGCGGGACGCTCCTGGAGCTCATCGAGACCGTGCTGTCCGGCCGGCCGCTTCCGGCGGCGATCGTTGAGGCGCTCAATCGCACGCTGCCGGCCGGCGACGGCGGCATGCGGCTGGCGGGCGCGACCGGCACCTGGCGGCTCGTCTGGCATCAGTCCGAGCCCGGGCCGCGCCGGATCCTGGGGCCCCTCGCGCGGTCGGCCGCGGACTTCCTGACACGGGACGACCCGGCGCGGCTCCGGCGCTGCGCCCAGCCGGACTGCCCGCTGTTCTTCTACGACGTGTCGCGGGCCGGGACCCGGCGGTGGTGCCGAATGGATCTCTGCGGGAACCGCCACAAGGCCCTGGCGCACCAGCGCCGTCGAGGCCGGGCCGCCCGCCTGGACCTTGCAGCCGCGGACGATTAGGCTCGCATCCTGGCCGGTCGCTGCGGCCCGGGCCAGGGTCGGCGGCGGCGCTCCGGCGGACGCCTACCCTGCCCACGCGCCGGCGTCATCAGCCAAAGGAGATTGCCGTGCTCTTCGCCATCACCTGCCTTGACAAGCCGGGACATGGTCACGTGCGTGCCGAGAACCGGTCGGCGCACCTCGCCTATCTCGAGCCGTTCGCGGACCAGCTGCTGGCGGGCGGCCCGCTGTTGGCGGAGGACGGCAAGACCATGGTCGGCAGCCTCCTGATCATCGACCTGCCGGACCGGGCCGCCGCCGATGCCTTTTGCGCCGAGGACCCGTATGGCAAGGCCGGCTTGTTCGAGCGCGTCGACATCAAGGGCTGGATCCGGGTGTTCCCGCGCGGCTGACGGCGGCCCGAGGATGCCCTTCTGGCTGGTCAAGTCCGAGCCCTCCACCTGGTCCTGGCAGCAGCATGCCGAACAGGGCGTCGAGGCCTGGGACGGGGTGCGGAACCATCAGGCCGCCAACAACCTCAAGGCGATGCGGGTGGGCGATCGCGCCTTCTTCTACCATTCCCAAACTGGCAAGGCTATCGTCGGCATCCTGGAGGTGGTGCGGGAATACTATCCCGATCCGAGCGATGTCAGCGGCCGGTTCGGCATGGTCGATCTCAAGGCAATCCGGCCGCTGGCGCGACCGGTCACCCTGCAGGAGATCAAGTCGGACCCGGTGCTGCGCGACATGCCCCTGGTGCGGCACACGCGGCTTTCGGTCATGCCGCTGACCGACGATCACTATCGACGAGTCTGCGCGCTCGGAGAGACCGACCCGGCCTGACGGCGCCGCCGGAGGGCCAGTCGAGACGGGTCCGCGGGAGCTGTCCCGGCGACGTCACAGGCTGCGGACAGTGCCGGTCAGGCCCTCGGCGGCGCTGCTGACGTGCTCGGCCAGGGCCTTGGCCGTAGCCGCCGCGGCCGCGTAGCCGGTGTCCCCCTTGGGCGTGATCGCCATCAGCTTGTCGAGCGCCGCCATGCTGGTCTTCTGGCTGATGGCGGACAGGCGCTCGGTAAGCTCCTCGACCTCGACCCGCTCGGCGTCTTGAACGATCGTCTCCATTGTCCTGCCCGCCTCGATCGCTGTAAAACCGGGCTTGCGCCCGCGCTTGCAGAGGAGACTATGCCGCTTTCCTTTTAACCGCGGGTTAAACGCCCAATGGGGCCCCGCCTGCAGGGGTCATCGAGCCGCTTCGAGGTTGGGCTCGGGCGGTTGTGACCGACCGGACTTGTATGGTTAGTCTCGTACCCACCGCAACGGCTGCCGGCTCGCGCCGCTTCCGGCGCCAGCAGCGTCGAACACGAACAACGTAATCAGGGAAGCGTCCGACCATGTCCACGCCAAGCGTTTTTCCGGTCCCGGAAAGCTTCAAGACCACCGCGCTGCTCGACAGCGCCAAGTACCAAGAGATGTACGAGCGCTCGCTCCATGATCCGGACGGGTTCTGGGCTGAGCATGGCAAGCGGGTCGACTGGATCAAGCCGTTCACCAGGGTGAAGAACACCAGCTTCACCGACGGCGTCTCGATCCGCTGGTTCGAGGACGGTACCCTCAACGTCTGCTATAATTGCGTTGACCGGCATCTGCCGACCCGGGCCGATCAGACGGCGATCATCTGGGAAGGAGACAGCACCCAGGACAGCAAGCATGTGACCTTCCGTGAGATGCACGAGGAGGTCTGCCGAATGGCCAATGTGCTCAAGGCCCGCGGCGTCCAGAAGGGCGACCGGGTCACGATCTACATGCCGATGGTGCCTGAGGCCGCCTATGCCATGCTGGCCTGCGCCCGGATCGGCGCCATCCATTCGGTCGTCTTTGGCGGCTTCTCGCCCGACAGCCTCAAGGATCGCATCCAGGGGGCCGATTCCTGCTGTCTTATCACGGCGGACGAAGGTCTCAGGGGTGGCCGCAAGGTGCCGCTCAAGGCCAACGCCGACACGGCCCTGGCCGAGTGCCCGACCGTGCATACCTGCCTGGTCATCCGGCGCACGGGCGGCGAAATCCGCTGGACCGAGGGTCGGGACGTGTGGCTGCACGAGGCCGCGCGCGAGGTCGAGGCCGACTGCCCGTGCGAGGAGATGAACGCCGAGGACCCGCTGTTCATCCTGTACACTTCGGGGTCCACCGGCAAGCCGAAGGGTGTTCTGCACACGACAGGCGGCTACCTAGTGTACGCGTCGATGACGCATGAGTACGTGTTCGACTACAAGGACGGCGACACCTACTGGTGCACCGCGGATGTCGGTTGGGTCACCGGGCACTCCTACATCGTCTATGGACCGCTCGCCAACGGCGCATCCACCCTCATCTTCGAGGGCGTGCCCAACTACCCGACCAGCGCCCGCTTCTGGGAGGTGGTCGACAAGCATCAGGTGACCATCTTCTACACGGCGCCGACGGCGATCCGCGCGCTGATGCGCGAGGGCGAGGGGCTGGTCAAGCAGACCAGCCGCAAAAGCCTGCGCGTGCTCGGCTCGGTCGGTGAGCCGATCAATCCCGAAGCGTGGATGTGGTACTACAATGTCGTCGGTGACGGCCGGTGCCCGATCGTCGACACCTGGTGGCAGACCGAGACCGGCGGCATCCTGATCACTCCGCTCCCTGGCGCCATTGACCTCAAGCCGGGCTCGGCAACCTTGCCGTTCTTCGGCGTCAAGCCGGTGATCGTCGACAACGAAGGCAATCATCTCGAGGGTGCCACCGAAGGCAATCTGTGCATCGCCGACAGCTGGCCGGGGCAGATGCGCACCGTCTACGGCGACCATGAGCGGTTCGTGCAGACCTACTTCAGCACCTTCGAGGGCAAGTACTTCACCGGCGACGGCTGCCGCCGGGATCAGGACGGCTACTACTGGATTACCGGGCGGGTGGACGACGTCATCAATGTGTCCGGCCATCGCATGGGCACCGCGGAGGTGGAAAGCGCGCTGGTCGCCCACAAGAAGGTCGCCGAGGCGGCCGTGGTCGGCTACCCGCATGACATCAAGGGCCAGGGCATCTATGCCTACGTGACCTTGAACGTCGGCGAGGATCCCAGCGAGGAGCTCCGCAAGGAGCTGGTTGCCTGGGTGCGCCGCGAGATCGGACCGATCGCCAGCCCCGACCTCATCCAGTGGGCGCCATCGCTGCCGAAGACCCGCTCCGGCAAGATCATGCGCCGCATCCTGCGCAAGATCGCCGCCAACGACTACGGCTCGCTGGGGGACACCTCGACCCTGGCAGATCCTACAGTGGTCGAGCAGCTTATCGAGAACCGCATGAACCGCCCGTGATATCGGCCCCGGCTCCGGGAGCCCGTCCGGCCGCCCGCCGGACCGGTGCTCCCGGACCCGATGGAGCGATCCGAGGACGCCTCCGGGCTGGAGCGTTTCCGGCACCAGCGGCATCGCCGGTTGCTCGCCCGCCCGGCCACCCGACGGCAGCGTGCATGGGGTTTCTTCGCGGCGGAGCGGATCCGTGCCGATTCCCCGTCAGGCGGCAACGCTCCCGAGAAGCGGCGGCGCACCGTTGTCGTGCCGAGGACGGCTGTGACGCCTCAACTTTGGCTTTCGCGGCCTGAGTTCCATTGACCCGCGAGGACCAGCGGAGGACTATGCGACGCGCTCCTCGCGAGGGGGCGCCCCTGCCCGATATTCAAGCCCATACCGCTGCCATCCCGTCCTGCATATCATGATGCCCCTCCGCACCCACGGAGCCCGAGTTGGCTCCGTCCGTCGGCAGCGAGGCTGGGCTGTCGGCATCGCTGGTGCCGGTGGAGTGACGCCGGATCGGTCCCGATCGGGCGCGTAGGATCCGTCCTGGGCAGACCGTCGCTGCGACCCTGCGACGGTCGAGGCGTCCGCCTGCCGCTTTGTCCCAGCCTGACGCCCTCGCTATCTGTCTTGGCATGACAAGAAAATTAGCTGCTATTCTGTGCGGGCTCCTAGCCCTGACCCCGCTCGGGGCCGCCTACGCGGCGTGCACCGACCCTGCCTCGCCCGGGGTGAACTGGCGCCGCTGCTATCACGATGGGCGAAATCTGACCAACGTGGACCTTGAGGGCGCGGAGCTCCGCGACGCCACCTTCCAGCGCTCCAACCTCAGCACCAGCGACCTCAGCGGTGTCGATGCCTTTAGGGCCAAGTTCATCAGCGCCCAGTTGGTCGACGCGACCTTCAACGGAGCGCGCCTCTACCAGGCGGACCTGACCCGGGCGGACGCCACCAACGCCAGCTTTCGCGGTGCCGATTTAAGGCAGGCAAGGCTGGTCAACGCGTCGCTGCACGACGCCGACTTCACCGGTGCCCGTCTGACCGGGGCGGAGTTGCGCAATGCCGACCTGTCGGGAGCCCTGTGGATCGACGGCGAACGCCGGTGTGCGGAAGGATCGATCGGCCAGTGCAACTGAGTGCGACCGCTCCGTCCTTCCCGCGGGCGGTCGCTCGGCCACCTCAGAGGGCCTCGCCTTCGGCCGCCAGGGCGGCAAGGTCGCCTCCGCTCAGCCGGTGCGGCAGCCACTCATCCAGGTGCCGGATGCCGAGGCGCTCGTAAAAGTGCCGTGCCGGGTTCCAATGAAGCACCGCGAGGTCGAGGCGCCGGTAGCCACGGTTTCGGGCGAGGGCGGCTACGGCCGCCAGCAGGCGACGGCCGATGCCACGTCCGCGCGCGGCGGGGCGGACATAGAGATCCTCGAGAAAGACGCCGGCTTGGCCTTCCCAGGTCGAATAACTAAGAAAGAACAGGGCAAAGCCCACCGGCTCCGGGTCGCCCGACCTCACCCGCTCGGCGATCAAGGCCTCGAACCTCGGCATGGACCCCCAGCCGTCCCGCCTCAGGTCCTGCTCGGTCGCCTGCACCGCGTGCTCGGCACGCTCGAACCGGGCGAGTTCCCGTATCATCTCGAGCAGCAAGGCGGCGTCATCCGGGCACGCCCACCGGAGCCGAACGCTGTCGTTGGTGGTTGAGCTGGTCAGCACGTTGCCTCCCTTCGGGCGTTCATCGTGACATTGCCATCCGGATCCGCCAGGAGCACCGTCTCGTCCACCGGCATCGCCTCGTGGCATGGCGCAGCACCGGTGCGCTCCGACCTCGTCATGAACCGTGCCAAGCCATGGAGCAGGCAAGAGGCATCATCGCCCCCTGGCCCCGTCCGGCGTGACGGCGTCACCTTCGGTTCATTCATGCCTTCAACGAAGCACGCGCGACGGTCAAGACCGCGATGTCGCCCGACCGGCCGCTGATCCGCGGACTGCTTCTGCTGCGCCGCGTGCTCGGCGACGACCAAGCCGTCCTGGCCGGGCTCGCCCTCGTCGTCGGCGCCATTGGCGCCATCGGCGCCATCGCGCTGCGTGAGCTCATCGCACTGGTCCAGAGCCTGTTCTTCGGCTCCGGATCGGAGCGGCTGGTCACTGTCGTCTCTGAGCTGCCATGGTGGCACGTACTGCTGGCGCCAGCGGTCGGCGGCCTCCTCGTCGGCCTGTTCCTCCGCTTTGTGATGCCCGGAGGCCGGGCAGAGAATGTCGGACAGGTGATGACTGCCACCGCCCTGCGCGGTGGACGCATGCCGCTCGGCCGCGGCGTGCTGGCGGCGATCGCCAATGCCGGATCGATCGGGGTTGGCGCGCCGACCGGCCGCGAAGGGCCGGCCGTCCATCTCGGCGCCACCCTCGGCGCCGTGGTCGCCGGACGGCTGCGCCTGCCGGCCAATCTCCGCCGCACCCTGCTTGGCTGCGGTGCTGCGGCGGCCGTGGCGGCCAGCTTCAACGCGCCCATCGCCGGGGTGTTCTTCGCCCTTGAGGTCGTTATCGGCGGCTACGCGCTGAGCTCGTTCGCGCCGGTCGTTCTGGCATCGGTCACCGCCACCGTGGTGAGTCGGGACTATTACGGCGACTTCCCCGCCTTCACGGTGCCAAACCTGCCGCCGCCCGACGCCTTTCTGGAATTTCCCCTGTTCGCCCTTCTGGGGGTCATGGCGGCGGCGACCGCCATGGTGTTCATGTGGCTGACCATCACCACCGAATCCCTTTTTGCCCGCAGCGGCATCCCGCGCCCCCTTCGCCCGGCCTTAGGCGGGCTTGTCTTCGGCGCCATCGCGGTGCCGTTTCCGCACATCCTCGGCGTCGGCTACGAAGCCACCGACCTCGCGCTCAACGAGAGTCTCGGCATCGGCCTGCTGCTCGCTTTGATACCCGCCAAGATCGCGGCCACGGCGATCGCTCTCGGAGCGGGCTTCGGGGGCGGCGTATTCAGCCCCTCGCTGTTCATCGGCGCCATGCTCGGCGGCGCCTTCGGGGCCGCGATCACGCTGATCGCGCCGACTTTGTCCTCAGGACAGGGCGCCTACGCGCTGGTCGGCATGGGCGCGGTGACCGGGCCGGTGCTGGGCGCGCCGATCTCAACCATCCTCATCGTCTTCGAGATGACGGCCGACTATCCCTTGACGATCGCGGTGATGGTCGCCGTTGTGGTCGCCTCGACCATTACCGAGCAGGTCCTGGGCAAGAGCTTCTTCGTCTGGCAACTCGAGCGGCGCGGCGTCACCCTGCGCCGGGGCCGCGATGTCGGGCTTCTCGCGCGCCAGCGGGTCCGCGATCTGATGAAGGGAGATTTCACCATCATCGCGCCCGATGCTCCTCGGGACGCCGTGCTCGAACGGCTGCGCGAGGCACGCTACGGAGTCCTCTTCGTCGTCGATGCCGATCAACGGCTGGTCGGCGTCCTCAGCCTACCGGATGTGGCGCAGCCCGATTCGCCCCCGCCTGAGACCGCCACCGCTGCGAGCCTCGCGCGCCCCGAGCCGCCGCTGATCGAGGCCGACGACACGATGAGCCGCGCGCTCGACGTCATGGATCGCGCCGGCGACAGCCATCTCCCGGTGATCTCGGACCGAGACAGCCGCAAGCTGGTCGGCTACGTACACGAGCATGACCTGATGCTCGCCTATCACCGCGCCATCCTGCAGGCGCGGCCGGAGGAGAGGAGCTGACCAGCCTTGCCGCGCCCGGCGGCAAGGCGTCACGGCGCGCCTGGATCGAAGGGAGCCGGCACGCGGGGCCCGCCTTGCGGGTCGTCCTGCCTCAGGATCGAGGGGCCGGTCCGACCGCATCGCAGCACGTTCCGTTCCTCATCGCGGAGCGTGTCCACCCGGACGAGCCGGCATTCGTCGAGGCCGGCGTCAGCGCATCCGGCCGATCCCGCGATCAGCAGCGCCGCTAGCAGCCGCCCTGCGCCAAGCCGGCTGAGAGCGCCACCCGTCAGATCACCCCTTCGGCATGCAGAAACATCAACAGGATGATGGTGCCGATCAGGAACACATCCCAAGCCATGCGAATCTCCTCACTGAACAGACGAATTTCACGGCACGCTGCCATGAGATCGTGGATTTTGACAGACTGTTCATTCTGAAACCTTGCTACCGAGTAGCGCAGCCTGAATTTGCGCTGCTCGTCGCTAGGAGCGTTTCCGGCTTGGCATCGCCGGCCCGCGTCAGGCGGAAACGCTCTAGGAGCGGCCACTGGCCGGCGCCGCCAGCTGCGCCCTGGCCTGCGCCGTCAGCCCCTTGGCACCCGGCAGCTCAATGTCGACCTCCAAGGTCGAGACGTCGGAACCGCGCTCGATCTTCACCTGCACCTTTTCGCGGTCGATGGCGATGTACTTCTCGATGACCTGCAGCAGCTCGGTTTGCAGCATTGGCAAGTAGTCGGGCCCGGAGCGGTCGACCCGCTCGTGCGCCAGCAGGATCTGCAGCCGCTCCTTGGCCTGCTCGGCGGAGCGTGGGCGGGAGCGGAAGAAGCCGAACAGGTTCATGCCGTCCTTCCCAGCAGTCGATCGAGGAAGCCGCGCCGCTCCGTCGCGAGATAGCGATGCTCGACGGTCTCGCCAAGCAGTCGGGAGACCGCGTCGCGATAGGCTCGGCCGGCCGCGGACCGCTCGTCGAGAGTGACCGGCATACCGAGGTTGGAGGCGCGCAGGACGCTTGGACTCTCCGGGATCACTCCGAGCAGCGGGATGGCCAGGATCTCGAGGACGTCGTCGACCTTGAGCATCTCGCCCTTGTCGACCCGGCTGCTCTCGTATCGAGCGAGCAGAAGATGCTGCTTGACCGGCTCGCGATTCTCCTCGGCGCGCCGGGTCTTGGCCGCCAGCAGCCCGAGAATGCGATCGCTGTCGCGGACCGAGGAAACCTCGGGATTGGTGACGATGATCGCCTCGTCGGCAAAGTACATGGCCATGTGCGCGCCACGCTCGATGCCGGCGGGGCTGTCACAGATGACGTAGTCGAACTCCTCCGACAGCTGGTTCAGGACCTTCTCCACACCCTCGAAGGTCAGCGCGTCCTTGTCGCGCGTCTGGGAGGTGGGCAGCACCGCCAGCAGCTCGCTGCGCTTGTCGCGGATCAGCGCCTGATGCAGCCGGGCCTCGCCGTGGATGACATTGATGAAGTCGAACACGACCCGGCGCTCGCATCCCAGGATCATGTCGAGGTTGCGCAGGCCGACATCGAAATCGATCACCACCGTCTTCAAGCCGCGCATTGCCAGCCCCATGCCGATGGCCGCGGTCGTGGTGGTCTTGCCGACCCCGCCCTTGCCGGAGGTCACGGTAACGATCTTCGCCACGAGCACTCTCCCGTCCTGCTAACGCAAGGGTCCAAGCACCAGATCGCCGCCCCGCAACATGGCCTGCGCCGGCTGGCCGTACATGTCGGGGGCGATGTCGTCGCTGACCCGGTAGATGCCGGCGATCGCCACAAGGTCGGCCTCGAAGCGGCTGCAGAAGATCCGCGCGCTGTGATCGCCATTGACCCCGGCCAGCGCGCGGCCCCGGAGCGCTCCGTAAACATGAATATGCCCGGAGGCAATCAATTCGGCGCCCTGGCTGACCGGCGCGACCACCACCAGGTCGCCGCCGCCGGCGAACACCTGCTGTCCCGATCGCACGGGCTCTTGAACCAGCAGGGCTTGCGGTGTGGCCGGGCTCGGCACGGTCGGCGGCGAGGCGGGCGGCTCGGCCGGGGCTTCCGGCTCGATCCGCCGGGGCTTGGAGATGGCGGTGTCGCGGCCGCCTTGAAGGCGCACGAGGCCGGCCGCCTCCGCCGCGGCCACCAGCTGCGGCGAGCCGCCCTGGACCCCCATTGGCAGCATGTCGAGCCGGCGCAGCCGCTCGACCAGGTGCCGGAAGTTGGGCATGCCCTGGTCGGCCACCTCGTCGAGATCGAGCACAATCGGCGCGTCGCGGAAGAAGTTCGGCGCAAGCCGAAGATGATTCTTGATCGCCTCCACCAGCCGGTCGGCGTCCGGCGTCGACAGCGTGATTACCATGGCCGTGTATGATCGGCCGCGGACCTTGAAGGGGGGCGGCCGGGGAGATGGATTATGTTCCCGCGCAACCATTCCGTTCGACAATCGCGATCGCTCCCGTCAGCGCAACAGCCTGCACTGATACCTTTTTCCTCTGATCGACGCGACGGTCGATTTGGCATCGTGTGGATGCGCCGGGCGAGGTGAATCGGGCGTTAAGGCGGCGCGGTTGCGCGGAAGCGGCGATCCGGCCATGACGCACGAGGTGTCGCGCGACGATGCCTTCGGGCCGGTCAGCCCCAACCGCGATGTCACCGCGGCCGTTCAGCCAGCACCGAGAAGGACAGCGGTAGCCAGGGCCGATCCGGCCAGCGGAACATGCCGTCCTCGCCCGGGGCGAGGCAGCCGAGCATCCGCCAGGGGACGGACGCGTGCTCGCGCAGGAAGCGGATTCGCAGCCCGGCCTCGATGATGGCGGTGACGATGTCCCCGAGGCCGTGCAGCCACTCGACGGTGCGGCTGTTCCGCAGCACGGCCTCGGTGTTGGCGTAATCCGACGGCTCGTCGAAGGTATGGGGGCCGCGCTCGAAGTACGGCACAAGCCAGCCGGGGCGGCCGTCGTCCTCGCGGATGGCGTCGTCGAGGACGAGCGCGGCCGGATGGCCTTCCAGTAGGTAGAGTCGGCCGTCGGGCTTGAGAAAGCCGGCAGCAACCGCCGCCCAGGCGCGGATGTCGGGCAGCCAGTTGATGGCACCCCAGGTGACGTAGGCGAGGTCGAAGGCGGCGCCGTCACCGACGGCTGCCGGCGCCTCATGCAGGTTGCATTCGACGAAGCGGGCGCGGTCGGCAAGGCCCAGCTCGTGCGCAAGGTTTCGCGCGGCCCGGATCGCGGCCGGCGAGAAGTCGACGCCGACAACATCGGCGCCACGTTGGGCCAGGGTCAGGGTGTCGTGCCCGAAATGGCACTGGAGATGGATGACTCTCCGCCCGGCAAGGTCGCCGGCAACCTCCGGCAATTCGGCCTCCTCGATCGCATTGAGCCGGCCACGCCCGGAACGCAGGCCGGACAGGTCATAGCCGCCCGGCGCCAAATGGACGGCCACGCGCTCGTCCCAGTTCAGCCGGTTGAGGCGAAACGCCTCGTCAATGACATTCGTGGGATCAACGTCCACCACGCTCGGGCTCCTTGCACCGCCGCGCACCACTGCGCCACCGCCGGCCACGGCACGGACAACACACGGCGAGCCGCGCGCATCTATATCTAAACATAAAGATATCTTTATGCTTGTTGTCCGGGCCTCGGGCTGCTATCTCCGTTTCGCAGGCATTCGCCGGCGCGCATGCCGACATGCCCCCTTGCTGAATCTTGCCGAAGGACATGGCCATGCCCGATGCCGCCACCGCGCACGTCGACTACAAGGTCCGGGATATCTCCCAGGCCGACTGGGGCCGCAAGGAGATCGCCATCGCCGAGACGGAAATGCCTGGACTCATGGCCCTGCGCGCGGAGTTCGGCGAATCGAAGCCGCTCAAGGGCGCACGCATCGCCGGCTGCCTGCACATGACCATCCAGACCGCGGTGCTGATTGAGACGCTGCTCGCCTTGGGCGCTGAGGTCCGCTGGTCGTCCTGCAACATCTTCTCGACCCAGGACCAGGCCGCGGCCGCCGTCGCCGCCCGCGGCGTGCCGGTGTTCGCCTGGAAGGGCATGACCGAGGAGGAGTTCTGGTGGGCCATCGACCAGACCATCCACGGGCCCGACGGCTGGACGCCGAACATGCTGCTCGACGACGGCGGCGACCTGACCATCGTCATGCATGACAAGTACCCGCAACTCATGGAAGAGGTGCGTGGCATCTCCGAGGAGACAACAACCGGCGATCTGCGCCTCTATGAGCGGGCACGTCACGGGCGCCTGCTGGCTCAGGAGATCAACGTCAAC
>CAZTHL010000021.1:0-48876 GCA_964613585.1 uncultured Mycobacteriaceae bacterium
CAGGTGCAGAACGGCTGCGACCACCGCTGCACGTTCTGCATCATCCCCTATGGCCGCGGCCCGTCCCGCTCGGTGCCGCTGGCCGAGGTAGTGCGCCAGGTCCGCGCGCTCGTCGAGGCCGGCTATCGCGAGGTGGTGCTGAGCGGCGTCGACATCACCTCCTACGGCGGCGACCTGCCCGGCCGGCCGCGGCTCGGCCAGCTGGCGCGCCGACTGCTCGGACAAGTGCCGGAGCTGTCGCGGCTGCGCCTGTCCTCGCTCGATCCCGTGGAGATCGACGACGATTTGTGGCGGCTGATCGCCGGGGAGCCGCGGCTGATGCCGCACCTGCACCTGTCGCTGCAGGCCGGCGACGACCTCGTCCTCAAGCGCATGCGCCGCCGTCATGGCCGCGCCGACGCGCTTGGGGTGTGCGCGCGGGCGCGGGCTCTGCGGCCCGGCATCGCCTTCGGCGCCGACCTGATCGCCGGCTTCCCGACCGAGACCGAGGCGATGTTCGAGGGCACACTGCGCCTGGTGGAGGAGGCGGGCCTGACCTTCCTGCATGTCTTTCCCTATTCCGAGCGGCCCGGCACACCGGCGGCGCGCATGCCCCCGGTGCCGGCGTCGGTGCGCAAGGAGCGCGCGGCCCGCCTGCGCGCCGCCGGCCGGGTGGCGGCCGACCGCTTCGTCGAGGGCCTCGTCGGCCACGAGGTGAGTATTCTGGCCGAGGCGGGCAACGCCGGCCGCACCGAGCATTTCGCGCCCGCGCGCCTGGCCGGCGCCGCCGTCGCGCCCGGCACCATCCTCCGCCGGCGCGCCGCCGCCGCGGCGGATGGCACGCTGATCGCCTGACAAACCCGGGACGACGCAACGAGGTCTTCCATGACCACGCCCTCCGACGACGACCCGTCCGGCGCCACCGAGGCGGGCAGCGTTGCGGCGCTCGGCGCCCAAGACAGCCTCGCGGCGCTCGGCGCCCCGGACAGCCTCGCGGCGCTCGGCGACCGGTCGTTGCTCGGCCGGGTGCTCGACGCGCTGTTCGTCTTTGTCGGCATCCTGAGGCCGGACGGCGTGGTGCTGGCCGCCAACCAGGCGCCGCTCAAGGCGGCCAACCTGACCCTACCCGACGTTGTCGGCAAGGCGTTCTGGGACTGCGACTGGTGGACCTATGACGCCGGTGTTCAGGAGCGGCTGCGCCGCGCCGTCGCCGACGCCGGCACAGGCGAGCCGAGCCGCTACGATGTCGAGGCCTGCATGGCCGGCGGCACCCTGATGCCGATCGACTTCATGCTCGCCCCGGTGCGTGAGGCCGACGGCCGCATCGGCCACCTCGTTGCCTCGGCCGTCGACATTACCCGGCGGCGCGACATGGAGGACCGGCTGCGCGAGAGCGAGGAGCGCTCGATCCGGCAGCTCGCCGAGCTGGAGGCGATCTACCGTACGGCGCCGATCGGCTTGTGCGTGCTCGATCCGGAGCTGCGCTTCGTTCGCATCAACGAGCGGCTTGCCGAGAGCAACGGCGTGCCGGCCGAGGCCCATCTCGGCCGCTGCCTCGGCGAGGTGGTGCCCGGCGTGGCGGGCCAGGCCGGGCCATTGCTGCGGCAGGTGCTCGAGACCGGCAAGGCGGTCCACGACGTGGAGATCGAGGGCCAGACCGCCGCCGATCCGGGCCGTCTGCGCACTTGGCGGGAGAGCTGGATCCCGCTCATCGACGCGTCCACGGGCCGGGTTCTGGGCGTCAACGCGGTGGCCGAGGAGATCACCGAGTGGAAGCGCTTCGAGCAGCGCCTTCGCGACAGCGAGGCCGAGGCGCGCGGCCTCGCCGAGCAGCGCGAGCTGCTGCTGCAGGAGCTGAGCCATCGGGTGAAGAACTCGCTGGCGCTGGTCGCCAGCATGCTGGCCCTGCAGCGCCGGCAGGTCTCGGGCGAGGCCGAGGCGGCGCTGGCCGACGCGCATCGTCGAATCCTGACCATCGCGGCCGTCTACCAGAGCCTGTGGGGCAGCGGCGCGAGCGGCCGGGTTGACGTGACACCGTTCGCGCGCGCCCTGGTGGCACAGGCGGCCGAGCTGCGACCGGAGGTGGCGACCCGGTTCGAGGCGGCGGAGGACCGGCTGTCGCAGCTGCCGTCGGATCGGGCGGTCTCCTTCGGTCTGCTGCTGAACGAACTGCTGGTCAACGCGCTCAAGCACGCCTTCACCGCCGAGGGCGCCGGCACCGTCTTGGTGAGGCTGGCGCCGGACGGCCCCGAGGCGCTGGTGCTGACGGTGGCCGACGACGGCGCCGGCCTTCCGGAAGGCTGGACGCTCGAGCGCTCGGCCGGGCTTGGCGGGCGGCTGATCCGGGGCTTGGCCGACCAGCTCGACGCCGCTGTGGAGATCAGCTCGACGCCCGGCGGCGGGAGCCGCTTTCAGGTACGGGTGCCCGTCCCGGCAACGCCGCGTCATCCCACGGCCTAGAGCGTTACCGCCTGACGCGGGAAGGCTTGAGAGGCGGCTCGGGTCAACGTCGATTGGCCCGCGGAAGGACGCTGCCGGATGCGCCGCGCCGGCCGCCCATACCCGCGCGACCAAGCGGCGCAGGGCCGACAGGCGCCCCCGGGCCGAGCCGACGGGGCCTCTCGTCGGCTCGGCGGCATCAGATGTAGAGCGGCGCCATCCTGCGCCAGGCGCTGCCGCGGTGGGCCCGGCCGTCCCAGATGTGCAGCGCGTTCCACACGCCCTTGGTCCACAGCTGGTGGCTCAGGCGCTTGTTGCTCTCGATGAACGGATCCTCCGCACCAATGGTCAGCACGATGTCCATGCGCCGGAGATGCTCGAGCCGCCAGGAGCATTCAAGCCCGTCCATAAAGTGGTTTGGCATGTTGAAATAGATGTTCTCGTCATAGTAGCCGTTGAACAGGTCACCGAAGCATTCGACCGGAGTGGTCAGATCATAGCGACCGGAGAACGCCGCCAGCTTCTGAAACAGATGCGGGTGGCGCAGGGCGATGTTGGCGGCGTGGTAGCCACCCAGGCTGCAGCCGTGGGATATGGTGCAGGGATGCGGGTTTTTCTCCCGCATAAGAGGCATGACCTCATTGAGCACATAGTCTTCAAAGGCAATGTGCCGCTTGATGCGATCATCGGGCCGCATCCAGAAGCAGTAGAACGTCTCATGGTCGATGCTGTCGACGCAGTACAGCTGCAGGTGGCCAGCCTCGATCTTGTTGGCGATGCTGTGCACGATGCCGAGGGACTCATACTCCCAGAAGCGGCCGTCTCGCGTCGGGAACACCAGGACCTTGGCCCCGGCATGGCCAAAGACCAGCAATTCCATCTCGCGGCCCAGCCGAGAACTGTACCAGCGATGGTATTCGCGATTCATAATTCTGTAAAGAAGCACCTTAGCTCTTCAAGGAGCTCACGTTCCTCTTGCCGCTGGTCGCTATACTCGAAGTGGCCGGCGGTTTGTATGAAGAGTTTCTTACGACCGGGCAGCGCGTTGTAGATCGAGAACTGCCCCGGAGGCGGCACCATCGGGTCGAACAGCGCCGGGGCCACGTGCATCGGCACGGTGACGGAGCGGGCCGCGCTCGCGGCATCGTAGTAGCGTAGCACGTCGAGCACCCAGGGGTGCTTCTTGTGGAAGGATTGTACCGACGCCACGCTGCCGGTCGAGGGCAGCTTCATCCTGAGCGGGTGGTTGCCGAAGGTCGGCACGTTCAAGTGGCCCCGGCGGATACGCCAGTCCCACGGGATGGCAAGAGCGCCCAGGCCGCCGCCAAAGCTGATGCCGGCGTAGCCAACACGGCCCTCGAGCCACGGATAGAGCGTGAGCAGGGCCGATACGCCGAGCCAGAGGTCCTCGACGCACCCGCCGATGATGTAGTGGTCGCGCTTGTCGATGTCGTGCAGCACGTGCCACCGGGACTCGGACGAGATCGGCGGGCGGGCGCTCAGGGACAGGCCGCGGAAGCAGGGGAACAGCAGGGCCGCGCGCTCGACGGGCAGATGAAGGTCCGGCCCGTCGCGGCCGCCGTAGCCGTGGCCGACGACGAGGCCGCGTTCGACCGGCCCGCGGCGCGGCAGCACCAGCCAGCCGCGGATCGTGAAGTCGTTCGTCGACCGGTAGGCGATCTCGCGGACCTGCCAGTCCTCATGCTGCGTGGCGCTGCGCCCGAGACGCGGCGCCGGGTCGACCCGGAGCGCGGCATGATGGCGGCGGCGCCAGAACGCGCCGAAGTCGGCCGGCGGGTCGGGCCAGCCGACCGCGAGCAGCGTCTCACGGGTCATGCCGTAGCCGGGGTCGAACGGATAGTCGTGCACGAAGGTGTCCGGCACCGGGACCTCCTGGCGATGGCGACGGGATGAAGGGCGGCGATCGGGCGCGACCGGGGGCGAGGCCGCGCCCGCGGACGCTAAGCCAGGGCCGCCGATGCTGCAACGCACCATGACGCGGCCGGCAATGTCGGCGGCGGCGTCGACTTTCTCGGCCGGAGTTAAAGCACTTTAATTCACCGCCTGTCGCAAACCGACATGGTCCTCACGATCGAAGAACGGGCTGTGCCCGTCGGTGAGGAGAGGGCCATGACGAGACGCGGGGATGACCAGGTGGCGATCGCCTTCGTCGGGGTTGGCGGCGGCGTCGCCACCACGGCGGCGGCCGGAATCGAGCTGCTGCGCCAAGGCACCATCGGCACCGCCGGACTGCCGCTGGCCGAGCTGGGCGGCACCGCCGGCTTGGCACCCTATACGGCGCTGCGGATCGCCGGATGGGACGTGAGCGCGGACGACCTTGCCACCGCGGCGTGTCATCACGGCGTGGTTCCACCGGAGCAGCTTTCCCGTGTCGCGCCGGTGCTCGGGTGCATGCTGCCCTGGCCGGCCGTGGCCGATCAGGGGTACTGCCGCAACGTGACGGGCGGGCATGTCTATCGCGACACGGCAAAGCGCGGCCTGGTGGCCCGGCTGCAGGAGGATCTCGAGGAGCTTGCCGCCGAGCTCGGCTCCCGGCGCATTGTCGTGCTCAACCTCGCCTCGACCGAGCGCGCGCCCGACCTGTCCGCCCCCTGCCTGCAGAGCATGTCGGCCTTCGAGGACGGGCTCGACCGGGATGATCCGGCGATCAGCCCATCGATCCTCTATGCCTATGCCGCCATCGAGTGTGGTCTGCCGTACGGCAACTTCACGCCGAGCCTCGCCGCCGAGGTGCCGGCCATGGTCGAGCTGGCCATGGATCGCGGCGTGCCCATCGCCGGTCGCGACGGCAAGACCGGCCAGACCTTCATGAAGACGGTGCTGGCGCCGGCCTTCCGCGCGCGGGCGCTCCAGGTCGACGGCTGGTACTCGACGAACATCCTCGGCAACCGCGACGGCCTGGCGCTCGATGATCCGGCCTCCCTCGCCTCCAAGCTCGGCACCAAGGGCGACGTCCTCGGCCAGATGCTCGGCTACGAGGTGCCCGATCACATCGTGCAGATCAGCTACTACCGGCCGCGCGGCGACGCCAAGGAGGCATGGGACAACATCGACCTCACCGGCTTCCTGGGCGAGCGCATGCAGATCAAGGTGAACTTCCTCTGCAAGGATTCGATCCTCGCCGCGCCTCTGGCGATCGAGATCGCGCGTTGCCTGGATCTCGCCCGCCGCCGCGGCGAGGCCGGGCCGGTCGAGGCTCTGGGAGCCTTCTTCAAGGCGCCGCTGGTCGCCGACGGCGTCCCCGAGCACGCCTTCTTCGCCCAGCAGCGGCGTCTCGTCCGGTGGCTGGTCGACGACCGGCAGAACCCGGTCGACCTTCGCGAGGACCAGCTGGCGCTGGTGCCATGAGGGAGCGCGCCCACGCTCTCCTGGTCGCGCCGGAGCCGCTTCGCCTTGACCGGCTGAGCCGGCTGCGGCCGGTCCTTGAGGAAATCGGCGACCTGAAGCGGGTCAGGCAGGGCGGGCGGAGCGTCGCCGAGGCCGGCTTCGCCGACGCCTGGCGCGCGCTCGCGGCCGGCGAGGCGGCCGACTACGTGGCGCTCTGCCAAGTCTGCCGAGCGGTGGTGGCCGTGGTTCTGGGACCGATCGACGCCGCCGCCCTCCGCGCCAGCAACGTGGCTCCGGAGGATATCGTCGACATCCATGCCGACGCGCTGCTGCGGCGTGCCGAGGTGATGGGACCCAAGATCACCGAGCGCCTTGCCGGCGTCCTTGCCGGCGCGGTCGACGCCGGGCCGGCGGAGGGGCTGGCGCCGGGATTTGTCGCGCGTCTCGCGGCCACCCCGCGGGCGGGCCCGACCTTTCCGGGCATGCGCCGCCTCGTGCTGGAGCCGGCGGAGAACCATGCGGAGCATTGCTGGACGGTTGCCGTGACCGGGGCGCTGATCGCCCTGCTCGAGAACCGCGTGGCACCGAACGCGCCCGGCGACGCCTTCGTGGCCGGCCTCGCCCATCACCTGCACAATGCCTGGCTCCCCGACGGGGGCTATGCGGGCGAGGCGGTCCTGGGCGAGCGGCTCGAGGCCATCGTCGACGCCGGCACGCGGCGCGGACTCGCCATGCTGTCTCCGCCCCTTCAGGGCATGGTCCGGCGCGTGCTTGCCGGAAAGGATCGGGTCGACACGCCCGCGGCCGCCGCCTTCAACGCCGCCGACGCGATCGACCGCGTGCTGCAGATGGCGCACTTCGAGCGCGCCAACGGCTTCCGCCTGACGCACGCCCTCGACGACCTCTCGCTCGTGCATCCGGGGCCGCTCCAGGACTTCCAGAACCGCGCGCTGCGGGCCGCCGGAGTGACGGCATGAGGCTTCGGGATCTGGCCTTGTGGGATCCGCAGACCGGGGCACGCCTGGTTCAGGATTCCCCCCACAGCGTCGCCGGCGGCGGCAGCCGATTTCCTGTCGTCGCCGGCATCCCGTTCCTTCGCCGCGGCCGGGATGCGCTGCGCCGCCGGGCGCTCGCAGCCTTGGACAACGGGGATGCCGCGGCCGCCTGCAGCGTCCTTCTCGCCGATCAGGACGATCATGCGTCGGCGCCGCCGCCCGATCCGGACGATCTTCAGGCTCTTGCCGTCGGCCACGTCCCCACCCTGCGGGAGGCCATGGCGCGGCTCGGCCTCGGCCCGGTCGCCGGCTATTTCGCCCACCGGTTATCGGCACCCACCTTCGTGTCGGCGCTGGGCCTTCTCGCGGAGTACTGGCGGCCGGATATGCCGCTCGTGGATGTTGCCTGCGGCATTGGCCAGATCCTGCGCGAGGCGCGCGCGAGCGGCGCCACCGTGGTCGGCATCGACATCGTCTTCGCCAAGCTGTGGCTGGCGCGCCGGTACGTGCTCGGCCCGGAGACACCTCTGATTTGCGCCGACGCCGAGGCCGGACCGCCCGTCTCGCTCGACACGCCGGCCTGCGTGCTCTGCCACGACGCCCTCTATTTCATGGCCGACAAGCGGACGGCACTCGCGTCGATGCGCGCCATGGCCACCCGGCAGGGGGCGCTGCTGATCGGGCACGCCCACAACCGGCTGGTCGACCAGCGCGGCGTCGGCGGACGGCCCCTCAGCCCCGATGAATGGGCGGCACTGCTGCCCGACGCGGCGGTGCTCGATGATGCCGAGTGCGCCCGCGCCTGGCTCGACGGCCGCCGCGCGACCGGGAGTCCAATGGCGGCGCTGGCCCGGGCGGAGGCGGTCTCGCTGGTGGTCGGGAGGCGAAACGCGATCCCGGAAGCCGTCGGTGTCGCGCGGCCGGGCCGCCCGCTGCGGCTCAACCCGCTGCTCAAGCCGGCCGGCGCGGACGCCTTGACGGCGAGATGGCCGACGGCGGCCCTCGCTGCCGAGTATGCCGACATGTCCCACCTGCACCACGTGGCACGGCCGACCGCCGACACCCTCGCCGACGCGGCCGCCGGGCGCTTGACGGCCGAGATCGCGCGGCTCGCCCGGCGCCGCGTGCTGGTCGATCTGCCGGAGGCGTGGTGAGCGCGGAGATCGCCGCAGCGCCGGTCGGCTGGGGCCTTGTCGGCTGCGGCTGGGTGGCCCGGGACTTCGTCGTCCCGGCCCTGGAGGCGGCTTCGTCGGCCCGCCTTGTCGCCGCCTTCGACCCGAGGGAGGAGGCGCTCGCCGGGTTGCCGTCGTCGGTCGGCCGCGCGCCCTCCCTGGCCCGGCTGCTGGCCTGGCCCGGGGTCGAGGCGGTCTACGTCGCCACGCCCAATCATCTGCATGCGGCGCATACGGTCGCCGCCGCGGCGGCCGGCCGTCACGTGCTGTGCGAGAAGCCGATGGCCCTTTGCGCCGACGACGCGGCGCGCATGGTCGAGGCCATGGCCAGCGCCGGCCGGGTCTATGCCACCGCGTACGACCAGCGGCATCACCCGGCGCACGAGCGGCTGCGCGACTGGATCGCGGATGGCCGCCTCGGCACCGTCACCCAGGCCCGCATCCACTATGCCTGCTGGCTGCCGCCGGGCTGGGCCGCCGACAACTGGCGGATCGATCCGGGCCGGGCCGGCGGCGGGGCGGCGGTCGACCTCGCGCCGCACGGCGTCGATCTGCTGTCGCTGCTGCTGGACGAGGAGCCGGCGACGATCACGGCCCGGCTGCAGCGCCGGGTCCACCCCTATCCGGTCGACGATGGCGCCGTGCTGACCCTGGCCTTCCCGTCCGGGGTGCTCGCCACCCTGCACGTCGCCTACAGCTGCCCCGAGGCGGTGCCGCGGCGACGCCTGGAGATCCTGGGCACCGGGGCCATGGCCGTGGCCGAGGACACCATGGGCCAGACGGGCGGCGGCCGGCTCACCTTCATCGACGGCACGACCGGGCGCGCCACGGTCGAGGACCTCGCCGGCCACGGCGCGCCCTTCTGCCGGCAGATCGAGCGCTTCTCCCGCCACCTGCGCGGCGCCACCGATCTTCCCGGCAGCCCGGACCGCGATCTCAGGCTGACCCGGCGCCTGCTGGCGGCGATCACCGCCGGCGCCGAGGTTCTGGACAAGGAGCAACCCCATGCCGCTTGAGCATTACGCCTGCAGCCACTGCGGGCACTGGCAGCTTTGGTTCTCGGACCGGGAGCCGTTGGGCTGCCCGATCTGCATGGACACCCGAAACGCGCTGCCCGAGGACGGCTGGGACTTCAAGACGGCAGCCTTCGCCGAGCGGCATTTCACCAACGCCTGGGCGGAGGTGGCGCCCGACCTGTGGGGCTTTACCGCCTCGCCGCGCTTCGGGCTCGCCGGCACCGGCTGGCTGATGATCCGTCCGGAGGGCAACGTCGCGTTCGAGGCCTGCCCCTGGTACTCGGACGCGGCCCTGGACCGGATCCGCCGGCTCGGCGGCATTGCCGTGCTGGCCTCTTCGCACCCGCACGGCTACGGCGCCCTCTGGCAGCTGCAGCGGGAATTCAATCCGGTGCTCACCGTGCACCGGGCGGACCTTCCGTACACCAAGGCGTTCCGCGTCACCTGGCCCGCCGACGATCTTCACGAGCTGGCGCCGGGCCTGACCCTGCACCACGTCGGCGGCCACTACGAAGGCCAGTCGGTCCTGCATGACGTCGCCAACCGGCGCCTGTTCTGCGGCGACTGCCTCAAGGTGGAGCTGGCGGTCGACGGCACGCCCGCGGCGATCTCGTGCCACAAGGCGTTTCATTACCAGATCCCGCTCAGCCACGGCGAGCTGGCCCGCTATGTCGAGGTGTTCCGGCGGCTCGACTTCGACACGGTGCTGACGCCCTTCGAGCACGCTCCCGGGGTCACTCGCGCGCTCGCGCTCGAGCTGTTCCTGTCGCAGATGCGCGCCCGACCGCACACCGCTCCGGTCCACCTGGAGGTGCTGGCCGCGCAGGCACGCCGGGAGGCCGCCGAATGAGCTTGCGCTACGCCTACAACACCAACGGGTGCGCGAACCACCGGCTGGGGGACGCCGTCGCGCTCATCGCCGAGGCGGGCTATGATGGCATCGCGCTCACCCTTGATTTTCAGCATCTCGACCCTTTCGCGCCGGACTACGAGCGCGGCGCGGAGCAGCTCGCCGCGACGCTCGACCGGCGTGGCCTCGGGCTGGTCATCGAGACCGGCGCGCGCTTTCTGCTCGATCCCCGCCGCAAGCACGAGCCGACGCTGCTCCATCCCGACGCGTCCGCCCGCGCCTGCCGCATCGACTTCCTGCGTCGCGCCGTCCGGGTCTGCGAGATCTGCCGTGGCGAGGCCGTCAGCTTCTGGGCCGGCGTGCCGCAGCCCGGGGTCGGCGCGGAGCGGGCATGGCGCTGGCTGCGCGACGGGGTGTGCGAGATCGCCGACATTGCCGATGCGGCGGGCGTCGCGATCGCGCTCGAGCCGGAGCCCGGCATGCTGGTCGAGACGGTGGACGACTACGGCCGGCTCGCCGCCGACCTCGGCCCGGCGGCGCCGCGGCTCGCTCTCGATACGGGTCACTGTCTGGTCACCGGCGAGCGCGACCCGGCCGACGCGGTGCGGGAGCTGGCCGGCCGGCTCGGCACGGTCTCGATCGAGGACATGAGGCGGGGCGAGCACCGGCACCTGCCGTTCGGCGCCGGCGACATGGACGTGCCCGGCGTGCTCGCCGCGCTCGACGACATCGATTTCGACCGGCTGGTCTGTGTCGAGCTGTCGCGCGAGAGCCCGCGGGCGCATGAGGCGATCCCCGAGGCGATCGGCTTCCTGAGGCGCTGCGAGGCCGGGCTGGCGAGAGCGGTCGCATGAGGATCTGCTTTCTGTCCCGGCGCTACTGGCCCGCGGTGTCGGGCATGAGCGTCTACGCCGAGAACCTGATCCGCCAGCTGGCTGCGGCCGGCCATGACGTCACCATGATCAGCCAGTATCGTGACGATCCGGCCGGACGCGGCGTCTATGGCGGTGGTGCACCGCCGACGGTGCCGGGGGTGCGCGTGATCGGCCTGCGCTCGTTCGGCGAGGAGGCGGCAACGCCCGATGGCGCGCCCGCCGATTTCGAGCGCGACGTGCACGCCATGATCGACACCGTCCTTCGCGAGGCGGACCGCGCGCCGTTCGATGTCGTGCACGCGCAATATGCCTATCCAACCGGACTGGCGGCGCTGCAGGCGGCACGGCACCTCGGCGTGCCGTCGCTGGTGTCGATCCAGGGCGGCGACGGTCACTGGGTCGGGCTCTGCTGCGCGACGCACCGGCAGGCCATGGCCGAGGTGCTGGGCGGGGCCGGCCGGCTCCTGATCGGCTCGCGCAGCTTCGCCGAGGAGGTCTCGGCCCATCACGGCATCCCCGTGGCCCGCTTCATCATCGTGCCGGGCGCCACCGACACCGAGCTGTTCACGCCCGGCGAGGGCGTGCGCAGCGGGCCCCTCCGGCTGCTCTATCACGGCCGGGTCGATCTGCGGAAAGGCCTGGGGGAGCTGATCGAGGCGGCGGCCATGCTGGCGGCCGAGCAGGTCGACTTCCGGCTGACCGTGTCCGGCATCGGGCCCGATCTGGCCGCCGTCCAGGCCATGACGGACGAGCGGGGCCTCGCCGGACGGGTCGGCTTCACCGGCTACACCGCCTACCGCGACGCGCCCCACGTCTACCGCGACGCCGACATCTTCGTGTCGCCGACCTACAGCGAGGGGTTCTCGAACACCATCCTCGAGGCGATGGCAGCGCGGCTCGCCATCGTGTCGACGGCCACCGTCGGCGTGGTCGACTGCCTGCGCCACGGGGACAATGCCCTGCTGGTCCCCGTGCGCGACGCCGTGGCGCTGGCTGGCGCGATCCGGCGCCTCGCGGACGAGCCCGCGCTGCGCGCCCGGCTCGCCGATGCCGCTCTTGAGGAGGTTCGGCGGCTCTACTCCTGGCCGGTGCTGGCCGAGCGCATCCTTGCGGAGTACCGGGCGGCCCCGGCGCCGGACCAGGCGGCCGGACCCTTGCCGACCCTGGCCGACGCCGATCATGGCTGCCGCTTCCGCCGAGCTCCGCATCTGCTGTGATGCCGGGCGCCACCTCTCACCGGCCAACCGCCCTGTTCGTGTCACCGCACCTGGACGACGCCGTGTTCTCATGCGGCGGCACCATCGCGCGGCTGACCGGGCTGGGCTGGCGGGTCGTGGTCGCGACGGTGTTCACCCGAACCGTGGCACGGCCGCGCGGCTTCGCCCTTGCCTGCCAGACCGACAAGGGCATCGGCCCAGAGGTCGACTACATGGCGCTGCGTCGCGGCGAGGACGCCGAGGCCTGCGCCCGGCTCGGGGCCGAGCCGCTCTGGCTCGACCTCCCGGAGGCGCCGCACCGCGGCTACGGCTCGGCCGAGGCGCTCTTCGGGACCGTGCGTCCGGACGATCCCGCGCCGCTCAGGCTGCCGGCCGTGCTCGCGCGTCTGCACGAGATGTGCGAGCCCGGCCTGACCCTGTGCCCGGAAGCCATTGGCGGCCATGTCGATCACCTGATCGTCCGTGATGCCGCGGTCCGCATCGCCGTCGCGCGCTCGCGCGCGCTCGCCTGCTGGCGCGACCAGCCCTACGCCCGGCGCCACCGCGCGCCCGTGACGGCGGGCGCCCGGCCTGTCGCCATCGACGGAGAGATCCGGGCGAAGCAGGCGGCGGTGCTCTGCTATCGCTCGCAGCTCGCCTTCCAGCTTGGCGGCAAAGCGGCCGCGGAGGACGCCATGGCGGCGGCCGCGGCCGAGGATGCCGCCGCCGTCGGGCCGCACGCCGGCCGCCATGCCGAGCTGCTCACCGGCGCCACGGAGGCGCTCGATGTCGTCGATCTCGGGGAAGCGACCAAATGATCCTGGGTCTTGCCGGACACTTCGCCGCGGAGGGGCTGCCAGCCCGGCCGCTCGGCCCGACAGCGGCCCAGCTGGCGCATGCCGCCGAGGCCTACCGCGACGCCATGCCGCCCGGACGGCTGCGGCTGTTCGACATCGGCCCACTCGACAGCCTGGGCCTCTCCGTATACGTCGCCGGTTTCTGCGGTGACAGCGGCCTGGTGTTCGACGGCTTCGGCTATGGGGCCGGACCCGACGAAGCGCTGGTCGGCGCCCTCGGCGAACTGAGCGAGACCGCGCATCTGGAGGCCGCTCTGCGCGGCGCGGCGGTCGAGATCGCCTCGTCGGCGGAGATGACGGCGCGGCACGGCGTGGACCGGGTGCTGGATCCGCTCACCCTGTGCCTGCCGGCCGGCTCGGATTATGCGCCGACCGATCGGCTGGCCTGGATCGGCGTCCGCCGCTGGCCCGACAGCGCGACCGGCTTCGCCCCTCTGGAGAGCATCGCCGCCACGCCGGGACAATGGCGCGCGCACGGTGAGGGCCGCGCCAGGATGCTCTTCCGTCCGATCACCTGCGGCCTCGGCGCCGGTCTCTCGCTCGAGCGGGCGCTGGTCCACGGCCTGCTCGAACTGCTTCAGCGGGACGGCAACTGCACGACCTTCCGCGCCATGGACCGTGGCGTGGTGATCGACATCGACCGGCCTGTCGATCCTGGCCTGCGCTCGCTCCTCGACGATCTCGCCGCCAAGGGCCTCCCTCTTCTGCCGAAGCTCGCCTCGACCGAGTTCGGGCTGGCGAATGTCTACGTCGTCGGCCAGGGGCCCGAGACCGGCTTCCCGATGGCGCAGACCGCCTGCGGCGAGGCGGCCGATATCGATGCCGAGCGCGCGCTGCGCAAGGCCGTGCTCGAGTTCGCCGCGGCGCGCTGCCGCAAGAGGTTCATGCATGGCCCGCTCGAGACGGTCGAGCGGGTGGCGCCGAACGGCTACCTCCTGGACTATCTCGCCCTGCTCGACCTGGACGCGGAGGAGCCGCGGGCGCTGGCCGAGATGAGCCGCTGGCTCGACCTGGACGAGGCGGCACTGATCAAGGGGCTGGCCGACACCGTCTTCGCCGAGCGGGCGCGGGTGCCGCTGTCGACGCTGCCCGGGGCCGTCGGGGCCGGCGCGTCCGATCCCCCGGCGCGCCTCGCCGATGTCGCGGCCCGGCTGGACGGGGCCGGCATGTCGGTCTGGTATTTCGACGCCTCGCCGGCCTCGGCCGGGGCGCCGCGCGTGGTCAAGGCGGTGGTGCCGGGCCTGGAAGGTGAAACCATGTCCTACCATCGCCTCGGCGCCCGTGGCGCCTCCCGGCTTCTCGAGCGCGATGTCGGCTTCGTCGGCGCGGCCGCGCGGCCCGGATGGCGGCAGGTGCGGCTGACCCGGCAGGCGGAGGCGGGCCTGGGCGGTCCGGTCTGGCTCGACCCGAGGGCTGTCGATGCCATCGTCGGCCGCGCCTATCCGCTCTACCGGGAGCCCTCGACGCACGCCGTCCAGCTCGCGCGCCGGCAGGGCCACCCGGCCATCCGCGCCGGATAAGGCGTGCCGGCGATCGCAAGTCCACCGGCAAGGCTCGCCGACCCGTCGCCTCGTCCGGGATGCGCGCGGCCCGGAAGCCCGGCCTCGCTCGAGCCCACCGAGACCGGTGAGCCGGCTGTCCGCCCGGCTTGGCGAAGGGTCTCGGTGCGCCGACAAGATCGGGGTGCCGTGACCAACCAAGGCGGCCTCGCACCGTTGATTGACGCCGGCCAACGGCGGGACATGTCATGGGCAGCTGCCGATCCCGCCCTCGGCGACAGGATGGCGGTGTCAGCGTCGCGACGAAAGGTGGCGGGGGCCATGAGCACGGCGTTCATCTACCGGCTTGCAGCCTACGGTATCGAGACGGCCATGCTGCGCGACCTCGAGGGCGCGCTGGGACGGCCGACCAGCTTCGACAAGGGCACCTATCTGTTCCGCGAGGGCGCGGCCGGCGACACCGTCTTCTTTGTCGACCACGGCTGGCTGACGACCCAGGAGTTCCAGGAGGACGGCGGCGCCTTCTTCCGGTCTCTTTACACGCCGGGAGACATCGCCGGGCTGACCGAGCTGGCCTGGGCTCCGTCCTCGATGGATCTGGTGACGTTGACGGCCGTGACGGCGCGCCGCTTGGCGCGGCCCGAGCTGGACGGGCTGCTGCGCCGCTATCCGGAGTTCGGCAGCCTGGTGCTGACCATGAGCGTGGTGCAGCAAACGGCGGTGTCGGATCGGCACGCCCATGCCTTGACCAGCGACGGACGGGGGCGGCTCGTCTATTTCCTGCTCGACCTACATGCCCGGCAATCCATCGTCTCGCCGCGTGACTGGATCGATCTGCCCTTGACCCAGGGCCAGATCGCCAACGCCGTCGGCTTGTCGAACGTGCACGTGAACGTGCTGCTCAAGGCCCTCGAGGAGGAGGGCCTGGTCGAGCGCGGCCGCGGCCGGCTCCGCTTTCTCGACCTTGCCGGGCTTCGGGCGGCGGTGAACTACCGTGAGCGCTGGACCAACGTCGACTTCAGCTGGGTCCGGTCGTTCCGCGCGCTCAAGTCGCCTTCCGCGGCGTAGCGGCGCGGGCGCGACGCAGCCGCGCTATTCCGGCAGGATGATCGGCCAGGGCTCGTGCGGATCGGTGACGGTGACCGGCAGCGCGCCGACGACCTCACCGTCGGCCTGGACCGGCTCGCCCGTGGGCCCCTCGATCACCACCCGGCGGGCCGGCACCACACGGAAGTCCGGCTGCCGGCCGATGCGCCCGGCCAGGGTCGCGAGCAGGTAGCGGGCATGGGCACGCCGGCCCGGCTGCTCGAACAGGCAAACGTGCAGGCCCGGGGCCGTTGCCCGCGCCTCCGGCGCCAGCACAAAGCCGCCGCCGTAGTAGCGCGACTTGGTGACGACGACCGAGCCGGCGCGGACGATAGCGCCGTCGATGGTGACCCGATAGTCATGGCCCGGCAGGGTGGCCAGCTCGCGCAGCACCTCCACGGCGTAGGCCGACTTGCCGACATGGCGCTTGAGCCGGCTTGGCAGGCGCGCCACGATGCGCCCGTCGAAGCCGGCGCCGAGCATGACGGCGAAGCTGCGGCCGGCATGGCGCTGTCCGGTGAAGCGGGCGGGATGGAGGGCGCCGAGGCGGGCGCGGCCGAGCACCGCCACCGCCGCCTCAAGGTCGAGCGGCACGCCGAGCTCGCGGGCCAGCACATTGGCGGTGCCAAGCGGCAGCAGGCCGAGCGGCAGCGGCGGTCCGGGACGCTGCATCAGTCCGTTCAGGACCTCGTTGAAGGTGCCGTCGCCGCCGGCCGAGACCACCGCGCCGGCGTCCGCCGGAGCCTCCCGGGCCAGACGCTCGCCGTCGCCCGCTCCTTCGGTCATGGTCAGCTCGACCGGGCCAATGCGGTCGGCCGCCGCCACCAGCAGCCGCTCGAGCGTCCGGCGGCGCCGGCCTCCGGCGGTCGGGTTGAGCACCACCCGGATCGGCTGGCCGGCGAGCGGAGTCCAGATCGCCGGCGGCGTCGCGGCGTCGCCGGTGGCCGGCGCCTCGCGAGCCGGAAGGCCGGTGCCCCGGACCGGCGTATCGGCCTCTCGGTGAAGCATGAATGTCAAGCGCGCATCCATCAGGTTGCGAATCGGTTATTTTCCGGCGACAGTCGCGGCCGGGGCGATGCCGGCGCGTCGGGGAACGGCTCGGCAATTGTCAATATAACCGCGGACGGCTATAGAGGTGCCGGGCGAGGGGCCACGAGGGCGGGGAGACGCATGCTTCACAGCGGTATGGTCACGCATTATCGCACGATCTGGATCTCCGATGTGCACCTCGGCACCAAGGCCTGCAAAGCCGAATACTTGCTTGAATTCCTAAGGGTGACCGACTCGGATACGCTTTATTTAGTGGGCGATATCGTCGACGGGTGGCGCCTGCGCAAGAACTGGTATTGGCCGCAGGCGCACAACGACGTCATCCAGAAGCTGTTGCGCAAGGCCCGCAAGGGCACCAAGGTGTATTATCTGCCCGGCAACCATGACGAGGGCGCCCGCCAGTTCATCGGCCAGCAGTTCGGCGGGGTCGAGGTGGTCGACGAGCGCATCCACGTGGGCGCGGACGGCCGCCGTTTTCTGGTGACGCATGGCGACCGGTTCGACGTGGTCGTCAAGTACGCCAAGTGGCTGGCCCATATCGGCGACAAGGCCTATGTGCTCTTGCTGGCCAGCAACACCTGGGTCAATGCGGTGCGCCGGCGCCTGGGCTTCTCCTACTGGTCGCTGTCCGCCTACCTCAAGCACAAGGCCAAGAGCGCGGTGGAGTATGTCGGCCGCTACGAGACCACCCTGTCGGACGAGGCGAAGCGCCGCGGCGTCGACGGCGTGATCTGCGGCCATATCCACACGGCGCAGATCCGCGACATGGACGGCACCCTCTACGCCAACGACGGCGACTGGGTTGAAAGCTGCACGGCCCTGGTGGAGCACTCGAGCGGCGAACTCGAGCTGTTGCGCTGGACCGAGCGGGGCACCGTGGTGCATCTTCCTGCGGTGCCGCAAAAGCCGGCACGCGATAAGGTGGCCGCCTGATGCGGCGGCCGGCCGGTGAGGAGCGCTGATCCCCCGCACCACGGGCAAGGGCCGGCCTCGCGAGCGCGAACCTTTCGCCTATCATCCTGTTACTGTCCTCCGAGCCTCGTGGACGGTCACGGCCGGCCGCCACGGCGTTCAGCGATAGCGGATTGACCCCTTGACCATCCTCATCGTCAGCGACGCCTGGTTCCCGCAGGTGAACGGCGTCGTGCGCACCCTGAGCACGACGGCACGCTTCGTCGGCCAACTCGGCCACCGGGTCGAGGTGATCGGGCCCGACCATTTCCGCAGCGTGCCCTGCCCGACCTATCCCGAGATCCGTCTGGTCTTCGGGCGGGTGCGCCGCCGGCTGGAGACCCTGATCGAGGAGCTCGACCCGGACGCGATTCACATCCCGACGGAGGGACCGCTCGGCTGGGCAACCCGCAATCTCTGCGTCAAGCACAAGCTGCCGTTCACCACCTCGTTTCATACGTTCTTCCCCGATTACGTGCATGTCCGCTTCGGCGTCCCGCGCGCCTGGAGCTTTGGCCTCCTGCGGCATTTTCACGGCCCGTCCCGATCGCTCATGGTCTCGACCCTCACCATGGAGTCGATCCTGCGCGGCTGGCGCTTCCGCAACATCGCGCAGTGGCCGCGCGGCGTCGATGTCGAGCTGTTCCGTCCGGGCGACCGCGGCTTCCTCGACGCGCCACGGCCGATTCAACTGTTCGTCGGACGTCTGGCGCCGGAGAAGAACCTGGACGCCTTCCTGTCGCTCAAGACCGACGGCACCAAGTACGTCGTCGGCGACGGCCCCCAGATGGCCGAGCTGCGCGCCCGCTATCCAAGCGTGCGCTTCGTCGGCGCCAAGCACGGCGAGGAGCTGGCCCGTTATTACGCCGCGGCCGACGTGTTCGTGTTTCCCTCGCGCACCGAGACCTTCGGCCTGGTCATGCTGGAAGCGCTCGCCTGCGGCGTGCCGGTGGCAGCCTACCCGGTGCAGGGACCGCTCGACATCGTCACCGACTCCCGTGTGGGCGCTCTCGACGAGGATCTGGGCCGGGCGGTCGAGCGCGCGCTCGGCCTGTCGGCGGAGGCGTGCCGGGCCCACGCGCTCAACTTCTCATGGGAGTCCTCGGCCCGCATCTTCCTCAGCCTGCTGCATTACCTGCGCTGAGCCGCACCCCGGTCCCGGCCCGCACGGCGCGTCGCCCGGACGGACCGCGGCATCGCCGCCCGGCCACCCAACGACAGCACGTTCGGGCCGGCCGGGCCGGGGAACGGGCCGGTGCCGAGTCCGCGTCGGCCGCAAACGCTCCATGCTGAGGGCGCCCCGCAAAGGTCCTCCGGGTGAGCGCGAGATGGTCGCCCTTCGTGCATGCGCTGGCGGCTCGCGGGGCGGGCCTAGCATCGTCGATTATTCCGAGCGCCGTAAGGACGGGCCCGGGTCCGGGCCGACAACCTGCGCCAGGACCTGGCGCAGCTGCTGCTTGGAATAGGGCTTTGGCATCACCGGCTCGCCAAGGCCGAGCCGCCGGACATGGTCCTCGCCGTAGCCGGTGGCAAGGAGGAACGGGATGCCGGCGGCGCGGAGACGATCCGCCACGGGCGCGCCGAGCGCCCGCCCAGATTGGCATCGAGTATTACCGCCTGCGGGGCCGGCCCCGGTCGATCGAGCGCCGACACGGCCTCCTCCACCGTGTAGGCGACGCACATCACCTCATGCCCCAGCTCGATCAGGATATCCTCGAGCGACATGGCGATCAGCGCCTCGTCCTCGACGATCATCAGCTTGAGCGGGCCGCAGCCGGCCGAGCCGGTGACGCGGGTCAATGGGCATCTCCATTGCTGTCGGCGGATGGTTCCAACCGGGGTCAAGGATCACCGCGTCGCCAAGTTCCCACCACCGTGCCGTGCCGCCCTCGCCGGTCGGCCATGGGCGGCTGGAACCAAGGCAGAATTTCCACGGCCTGCCCGGCGCGGGCGGGAACCCCGGTGGCCTCGACGGGTTCTCTCCTTGTCTCCTAGCCGAGACGTACCCGTGACACCCCCTCTACGGGCGGCTCATCCCGATCCCTGACCCCCTTGAGCCGCCCGTACCTTTTGCCGAGCCGTTGGCGGCGATGAGACCGCCTAACCCTGGTCGCGCCGCCTCCCCAGGCGATGCACGACCGTGCCGCCCTGACGCCGGGACAGAGGCTTTCCACCTCCCGCGGCGGCCGTCATGATGGCGGCACCCGCCACCACCCTCCTCTCGCCGTGAAGATCGCGCTTATCCTCAACGCCCGCGCCGGCCACCTGCTCGACCAGCCGGCCGAGAAGGTGCTCGCCTCGCTCAGCGACCGGCTGGCCGCAGGCGGCGGCGAGGTCATCCGGGAACTGGCGGCGCACAGCGATCTGATGCAGGCCGTGGACGAGGCGGCCGCGGGCGAGGCCGAGGCGGTCGTGGTCGGCGGTGGCGACGGCACCGTCGCGGCCGTCGCCGGCAGGCTTGCCGGGACCGGCACGGCCCTCGGCATCGTGCCGTTCGGAACGCTCAACCTCATGGCGCGCGACCTCGGCATCCCGACCGATCCGCTTGCCGCGGCCGAGGCCCTGGTCGCCGGGGAGGTGCGCACCATCGACATCGCCGAGGTGAACGGCCAGGTGTTCCTGTGCAACTCGGTGCTCGGGCTGGTGCCCGAGGTCGCGGCCGTGCGCGAAGAGCATCGCGGCTCGCCCTGGTGGCGGAAATGGGCGGCCATGGCCCGGGCGGCCTTCGAGGTGTTCCGGGAGTATCCGAAGCTGTCGGTCGTGGTCGACCGGGGCGAGGGCCCGCAGCAGCTCGAGACCCGCGCCATCGCCGTGGCCAACAACCCGTACCGGGCCGAGTTCGGTGCGTTCCTGGCGCGCGACCGGCTCGATACCGGATGCCTCGCGGTCTATGTGTTCCGGCAGCGCACCCGCTGGGCCATGCTGCTGCTGGCCGCCCGGCTGGTGCTCGGGACCTGGAAGAGTGATCAGGAGGTGGAGGAGTGGCAGGTGAGCGAGCTGACCGTGGCCAGGCGGCGCCGCCGGCGCCGTCGCCGGCTGCTGGTGGCCAACGACGGGGAGATCCTCTCGCTGAAGCCGCCGCTCGTCTACCGGGTGCGCCCGCAGGCGCTCAAGGTGCTGGTGCCCCATGCGCGTGATGCCGCCACGCCAGCGTCCGCAGGCCATTACCCTGACCGCTCGTGATCGCGGCATGAAGCGGATCGCCCATATCTCCGACCTGCATTTCGGCCGGGTCAACCGGACCGTGGTCAAGGGCCTGCTGGCCGACCTGCAGGCGGAGCAGCCGCACCTGATCGTGGTCAGCGGCGACCTGACCCAGCATGCCCGTCGCCGCGAGTTCCGCGCGGCCGCGGCGTTCCTGCGCCGGCTGCCGGCGCCCTACCTGGTGATCCCGGGCAACCACGACATCCCCCCGGTCAATCTGCTCGACCGCTTCACGCGTCCGCTCCGGCGCTATCGCAAGTACATCAGCCGGGATCTGGCGCCGCTCCATCACGAGCCCGGCCTGGCCATCCTCGGCTTGAACACCGCGCGTCCCTACGGCCTGCACTGGAACTGGGCGCACGGCCGGCTGTCGCACGACCAGATCGACCACGTCCGGGCGGTGTTCGGCGGGCTGCCGAAGGACACCTTCCGTATCCTGGTCACCCACCATCCGTTCATGCCGCCGCCCGACGCGCCGTTGACCCGTCTGGTCGGCCGCGCGCGGCGGGCCGTGCGCGAGCTGGAAAGCTGCGGCGTGGACCTGGTCATGGCCGGCCACCTGCACCGCATGTACCAGGGGGAGCTACGAACCCACTACCCGGCGCTCCGACGCACGATCATGGTGGTGCAGGCGTCGACCGCCACGTCGACACGCCTGCGCGAGGAGCCGAACGCCTACAATCTGATCCTGATCGACGGCAGCCGCGTCGGCTTTCAGGTGCGCGACTGGGACAGCACGGCCTTCCGGCACCGCCGCACGGTCTGGTACCGCAAGCAGGCCGATCTGTGGATCGCCGCCGAACCCGAGCCGCCGCTCAAGGCAACGGGCTGAACTCGAGCAGGATGAAGACGGCGGCAACCTCAAGGAGCAGGATCAGCAGGATCAGTCCAAGGATCGACCGAATGAATTGATGATTGATGCGGCTCCCGTGCGCCGCGCCGCGTTGATGCCGAATAACCTGTTGCATGGCTCGCTCCGATCCCGCGGCCGTTCATCGAGCCTGGCGTCGTTGCCCGCTCCGACCATCGGTGCCGACGGCAGGGCTAGAGCATATTGGTTAATAATTCGTTCCTTCGCCGGGCACCGGCGGCCATCAGCTTGGCTCGACTGGATGAGGACAAGCAAAACTGGCAATGAGGCGCGACCGTTGACGCCTCTAGCAATGCCGGCTCCGGCGCGTCACTTTACCGGTTCCGCCGAACGGCCAGTCCTGATACTACAAAAAACCTCAGAGTGATCGCAACTCAAGATTGTGGAATGACCGGTCTGTCCGAAAGACCGGTCTATCCGGAAGCGCGGCACGGCGGAGAGGGCGGCATGAGCGGCATCGGCGCGGCGGAGGCGGTCTGGTCCCGCCTGGCCGAGAAGGCCTTGGGGGATCCGTGGGCACTCGACACGGCCGTCGACTGGCGCCAACCGCTGCGGCCGCCCCCCTGGCTGCCGCGCCGGCTCTATGTCGACGCCCTCAGCCAGCTGTACCATGGCGAGCAGGCGGCGCTCGACGCCTGCCGGACGCTCGCCCGGCGCGTGCCCGAGCCGGAGGCACGCCGGTTCCTGCAGCTGCAGGCGGCGGAGGAGGAGCGGCACGTCGCGGCCTACGGCCGCTACCTGGGGCGGCTCGGCGATATCCGGCCGGCCGACCCGGCGCTGGCTCAGGTGATGGCGGCCGCCCTGGCGTGGCCGGGGCCACCCCAGGCCCTGGTGGCCGCCTGCCATGCGGTGCTCGAGGCCGAGGCGCTGCGCCTGCATGGGGAAATGGCCGAGCGCTTTCCCTGCCCGCTGCTGCGCTCGATCCATCGCCGCCTGACCCTGGACGAGGCGCGCCATGTCGCCTTCGGCCGGCATTATCTGATGGCCACCAGCCGGGATCTGGCGCTCGAGGCGCGGGTGGAGATCCGCGACTGGGTGGAGGAGCTGTGGTTCGCCGCGGCCGGCCGGTCCGCCGGCGGCCGCTTCCTCGGCCGGGTGCGCCGCGCGGCCCTGGAGCGGCGCTGGCAGCGGCACCGGGCGACGCTGGCCGGTCTCGGGCTCGTCCCGGCGGAGCTTGTCCCGGCGGAGGCGTCGGCGTGATCTCCGTGGTCGTACCGACGCTCGACGAGGCGTCCAACCTGGCACGGCTGCTGGGCGAGCTGGCGCGCGAGCAGACGCCCCACGAGGTAGTGGTGGTCGACGGCGGCAGCACGGACGGCACGGCCGATCAGGCCCTCGCCGGCGGGGCGCGGCTGATCCACTCGGCCCGTGGGCGCGGCCGGCAGCTGGCGGACGGCGCCGCGGCCGCGGAGGGCGACCCGCTGCTGTTCCTGCACGCCGACAGCCGCTTCCCGCCTGGCGGCCTGGCGGCGATCCGGCACACGCTGGCTGGCGATCCGGCGCCCGGCGGAGGCAACTTCCGGCTGATCTTCGACGGCGATGACGGCTTCAGCCGGCGGCTCACCCGCTTCTACGCCTGGCTGCGTCGGCACAACCTGTACTATGGGGATTCCGGCATCTTCCTGCGCCGAGAGGTGTACGATCAGATCGGCGGAATCCGCCCGATCGCGCTCATGGAGGACTACGACCTCGTGCTCCGCCTGCAGCGCCACGGCCCGACCGCCTGCATCGAGGACCCACCGCTGGTCACCTCGTCACGGCGCTTCCGCGAACGTCACCCGGCACGGATCGTCGCCGGCTGGCTGGCAATGCACGCGCTGTTCCACCTGAAGGTGCCGCCCGACCGCCTGGCCCGGTGGTACTATGGCCGCCCCGTGCCAAGGGTCTGACGGGACGGCGCGGGTGGGCAACAGGATCGCCAGGGCATATTTTTGGAGAAGCCGCTGGGAATCACCCCGCTGAGCACACGGCACGCGCCCGGCGTCCCGCTGTGGCGGCACTAGGTGCGTCGGCGCGGCAGTCGAGACGGGAGGACGGAATGATCCGGCAACGGTCGCAGCGCAGGCGTGAACACCGCCGGCTCCTCGGTGGCGTGGCAGCGATTCTCCTGATGACCGCACCGGTGCCCTCGGGCATCGCCGCCGAGGCACGGGAGCCGCTCATGTCGCAGGGACCGGTGACCGAGCAGGACGGCGTCACCGTCACCACCCTCGCCGAGGATCTCGAGCACCCGTGGGGCATGGCATGGCTGCCCGACGACGGTCTCCTGATCACCGAGCGACCCGGGCGGGTGCGTCTTTACCGCGACGGCCGGCTCGAGCCCGAGCCGCTCGACGGGGTCGCGCAGGTCCTGGCGGTCAACCAGGGTGGCCTATTCGACATAGCGCTGCACCCGGAGTTCGCGGAGAACCGGCTCGTCTACCTGACCTATGCCGCCGGGCGTCGCGGCAGCAACCGAACCCAGGTGGCGCGGGCCGAGCTTACCGGCGACGGCTTCCGCAACTGGGAGGTCATCTTCCGCAGTGCCGACGACAAGCCCGGCGGCCAGCATTTCGGGTCGCGCCTGCTGTGGCTGCCCGACGGCACGTTGCTGGTCAGCATCGGCGACGGTGGCAATCCGCCAATCTCGTTCGAGGGGGCGCCGATCCGACACCAGGCGCAGAACCCGGGCACCCATTTCGGCTCGGTGGTCCGGCTGAACGACGACGGCAGCGTGCCCGAGGACAATCCCTTTGTCGGCCGCGAGGGACATCGGCCGGCGATCTGGAGCTATGGCCATCGCAACATCCAGGGGCTGGCGCGCGACCCGCTGACCGGCGCGATCTGGGCCAGCGAGCACGGCGCCCGGGGCGGCGACGAGCTCAACCAGCTGCAGGCCGGAGCCAACTTTGGCTGGCCCGAGGTCACGTTCAGCCGCAACTACGGCACCGGCTCGCTGATCTCGCCGCACACGCACCTGCCCGGGATGATGGATCCGATCGTGGTCTGGCTCGACACGGCGGCGCCGTCCGGCCTGACGGTCTACCGGGGCGACGCCTTCCCGGGCTGGGACGGCGACCTGCTGTCGGGCAGCCTGGTCGCCCGCGACATCCGTCGCATCACCGTCGACGACAGCGGCGCCGCGGTGGCCGAGACGGCGATCCCGATTGGCGAGCGGGTGCGGGACGTGCGGCAGGGCCCGGACGGACGCCTCTACGTGCTGACCGAGGAGCCGGACGGACGCCTCCTCAGACTCGACCCCGCGTGATGCGCGGCGGCACGCGTCGCCCTGCCCGACAGATCGGGACCGGAACCGCCCAGGCTCGTGGCGCGGGGGAATCGCCGACACGGCCCACCGTGCGGCAGCATCGGGTTTCGCACGACCCCGCCTCCGTTCTCGGTGTCGCTGCGTAGGCGGCTGCGGTCGGGCACGCCGCCCTGAGATGCGCAGGATCTTAATCTGTTGGGGGCTATCGTGTACGGCGTGAAACTTGACCCCCGGCGCGGGTCCAACCGTGAGCCGTTGCCCTGGCCGCATCATCCCGACACCCCCGGACACCGTCCCGGCTCGAGCGCCTGAGCCGCTCCGTCTTCGGCCCCCGAGGCGATCCGGAGGCCGTCTGCGGCTTCCGCGAATGCCCGCCTCCCGGAACCCGGGCCTGGACGCTGACGGGGCTGGCAGCGCTGTTCTGGGCGATCATCGTGCTCGGCGCCGCCGGGCTCGACCTGCGGCACCAGGCGATGATCCGCGAGGCCCAGGCCACCGCCAACGCACGGGTCGCCGCCGAGCACGCGGCCCGCACGCTCGAGGGCGTCAAGCTGACCCTGCGCCATGTGGCCGGCCAGATCGGGCGGCTCTGGCAACAGGGCCTGGGGCCGGACGAATGGGCGCACGGCCTGCTTGCCGCCGCCGCCGCCGAGCTGCCCCAGGTCAGCGGAATCCTGCTGGTCGACGCCCAGGGCCGCTTCCTCACCGACGAGGCCGGCCGCCGGCTCGGGTCCTTCGACCTCGGCGAGGCCGAGCATATCACCATTTGGGACCGGGACTATCCGCGCGAGCTGTTCGTCGGCCGGCCGGAGCCGCACCCCTTGTCCGGCCGCCCAAAGCTGCCGGCGAGCTATCGGCTGCACACCCCGGATGACGAGCATGGCGGCGTGCTGGTCGCGGCGGTCGACCCAATGTACTTCCGCGGCTTCTACGAGCGGCAGCTTGGCTCCGGCGAGGCCGCCGGCTCGATCGTCCTGGCGGACGTGGCCGGTCGCATCATCGCCGATTCCGAGTCCGGGTCGCCCGCGGAGACCGGCTCCCTAGGCGTCGCGCTGTCGGAGCCGGCCATGCGCCACGCCTATCGGCATGACGGCGAGGCGGTGAAGCTGCAGCTGCGCCCGGGCGAGCCGGCCCGGGTCGTCGCCGCGCAGCCGATCAGCGACCACGGCCTCTACGCCTTCGCGGCGGCGCCGGCCACCGCCCTTGGCCCGGCCCTCTGGCGACCGGCCATGGTGTCGCTGCTGCTCGGCCTGCTCTCCGGCCTGTTCATTCACGCGCGCGACCGCCATCGCCGGCGCGAGATCGAGGCGCGTCGGGAGATCGAGCGCCAGGCGGTCGAACTGGCCGGGCTCGCCGAGCATCTCGAGCGGGAGCGGCGCCGGGCGGACGACGCCCGCCGCGCCGCGGAGAGCGCCAACCGGGCCAAGTCGCTGTTCATCGCCAACATGAGCCACGAGCTGCGCACGCCGCTGAACGCGATCATCGGATTCTCCGAGCTGCTGCGCCATCGCAGCCGGGACGGCACCCTGAGCCGCCCGCCGGAGGAGGTCGGAGAGTATTCCGGCCACATCCTGCACAGCGGTCGGCACCTGCTCGAGCTGATCAACGGCATCCTTGACTTCTCGCGGATCGAAGCCGGCAAGGCCGATATCATGCCTCGTGCCCTGGTCATCGGGCCGTTGCTGGAAAGCTGCCTCGAGATCCTTCATCTCGAGCATGACGGCAAGGGCATCCGCTGCCGGCTCGATGTGCCGGACGACTTGCCGTTGGTGCACGCCGATCCACAGGCCCTGCGCCGCATCGTGACCAACATCGTCGGCAACGCGGTGAAGTTCACGCCGGCCGGCGGTACCGTCGAGGTCAGCGCCCGGCAGCCCAGGACCGGCTGGCTTGAGATCGTGGTTCGCGACACCGGCATCGGCTTCCCGGCGTCCGAGGTCGAGCGGCTGCTCAAGCCGTTCGAGCAGCTCGACAATGTCTACAGCAAAGAGAACAGCGGCGCCGGCCTCGGCCTGCCGATCGTGCACTCGCTCGTGCAGCAGCACGGTGGCATCCTCGACATCGACAGCGAGCCCGGCCGCGGCACCACCGTGAGCATCCTCCTGCCCACGGTGCCCGGGATCAACGGCGCGGCGGTCACGCGCCACGCCGACGGCACGCCCCCCGCGCGCCCCGACGACGCGGCATCCTGAGCGGCGGTCGGCCCTGCCCCATCCTGGTCGGCCCTCCCGAGGACGGCCGCGGCGGAGGAGGATCGGAAAGAACAGGCGGCCCGTGCCATCCCCGGCACGGCCGGTATATAACCCGGTGCCATGACCGATCGCGTCCTCAGCCGCGCCGCCGACGCGCCGCGCCCGCTTGCCCGTGTCCTGCGCCCGCCCCTGGCGCTCGCCCGGGTGCTGTACGAGGCCGGCCGGGCCACGATGCGCGACGGCGGCCTCGAGCTGGGCGGCCATCTCGCCTTCATCGGGCTGCTCTCCCTGTTCCCGTTCCTGATCTTCCTGACCGCGCTCGCCGGCTTCCTCAGCGACGAGCAGTCGGCCGAGCGCTTCGTCTCGCTGATGCTGGACTTCCTGCCGCGCGACGTCGCCGGGACGCTGACCCCGGTCGCGCGGGAGATCCTCAGCACCGAGCGCGCCGGCCTGCTCACACTCGGCGTCATCGGCTCGCTGTGGCCGGCCTCGAGCGGCATTGAGACCCTGCGCTCGGTGCTCAACACGGTCTACCGGGTGGAGCGCTGGCGGCCGATCTGGTGGCGGCGGCTGCAGGCCCTGGCGCTGGTCGGCGCGCTGGCGCTGGCGCTCCTCGCCGCCTCGGTCGCGCTCGTGCTCGGGCCGGCGCTGTGGCGGCTGATGACCGGCATGCTCGGCCTCGACCTCGGCAGCGGCATGGTCTGGCTGGTCACCCGCTACGCCGTGGGCGTCACGTTCCTGCTGGCGGTCGTGCTCGCGCTGCACCGCTGGCTGCCCAACGTCCGCCAGTCCTGGGCCTTCATCCTGCCGGGGGCGCTGGTCACCCTGGCGCTGTGGGTGGCGGTGTCGAGCGCGCTGTCCTTCTATTTCGGCCATTTCGCCAACTACAGCGCCACCTACGGCACCCTGGGCGGCATCGTCATGACCCTGCTGTTCTTCTACGCCGCGGCGCTGGCCTTCATCTACGGCGCCGAGGTCAACGCGGTGCGGCGCCGGGGCGAGGACCAGTCAAGCTGATTCGGGGCCGGCCGTGCCGGGCCGGCGCATCCACGGCTCCCGCGGGCGGCGAGAATCGGTTACGGTGGCGACGCCGGAGGCGGCCGGCCCGCCGCTGCCCGGCTCCCGGTTTCAACGGAACGGCTCGCCATGTCGATCACGATCTTCGGCCCGGACTACTCGACCTATACCCGCAGCGCCCGCATCGTCTGCGCGGAGAAGAACATCACCTACACGCTGCATCCTGTGCACATCATGGGCGGCGAGAACCACAGCCCCGAGCACCGAGCGCGCCATCCGATGGGAAAGGTGCCGACCCTGCAGCATGATGACTTCCATCTTTACGAGACGCCGGCGATCCTCCGCTACCTTGACGAGGAGTTCGGCGAGCCGTCCCTGCAGCCTAAGGACATCGTGCAGCGGGCGCGCATGACCCAGATCATCAGCATCAGTGACGGCTATCTCTACGAGCCGGCGGTGCTCAAGATCTTCGTGCAGCGCACGATCAACCCGATCATGGGCGAGACGGTCGACGAAGCCGTCATCGCCTCGGCGCTGCCGCTCGCGGAGCAGGCGCTGCGCGCCATTGAGGAGGTCGAGGCCGAGGATCACGGGCCGTTCCTCACCGGCGATGCCTTCAGCCTGGCCGACGCCCACCTGATGCCGATCATCGATTACTTCATCGCCACTCCGGAGGGACAGAACGCCATGGCGGTGCTGCCGCGGCTGACCACCTGGTGGGAGGCGGTGCGGACGCGGCCGAGTCTGGTCTCGACGGCGCCCAAGCTCGGCTGAGCAAGGCGGGCCGGGGCCGGCGGGAGCGCCGCCCTCCGGCGCTCCCGCCGTTGGGCACGCAGTCTTGTCAAGAGGCGGGGACCCGCTCCCGATCGATGGTACGTGGGAGTCGCTCCCCTTCTGCCGGCTTCTCGATGGCATCGACCGGGCGACCCGGGATATCGGTCCGCTGCCTTGCGCAGACGCTCACGCTTGCCGACGGAGTCGATCCCACCGCGCGCGACCACCGACCAGACCCAAACGGCGATGTCTCTAGCGTTTCCGCGTGACGCGGAACCGGCACCGGCCCGCTCGCGCGCCCGGCCAGCCTGGGCATTCTGTCGTTGGGTGGCCGGGCGGGGAAGCGGGCCGGCGATGCCACTTGAGTCTGAAACGTTCTAAGGCCGAGCCTCCCTGGCCGCGAGCGACGCAGCCGAGGAGGCGCGGGCTGTGGGTGCCGAGCGCCCACCGCTGCCCTTCGTGCGCCCGGAGCCTGTCGGCGGCCGCGTGCACGGCGTCATCCATGCCGACAACGGGGATCGGGCCATTACGGCCCCGGGCCCATCCTTCGCGCCCAAGCCCTGGGCATGCGCCTATCGGATACGCAACGTCGCGGCGAGCCACGGTCGCCCGGACCTCGGCATCGGGGCCGCCCGACCCGGGCATCCGGGCGGGCGGTGACGTTGGCATGCGGCTTGCCAAGACGGGAGCATAATGCGCCTAGGGTTCCGGCGGCCTGGCACACGGGTTCGGCGCCGCGTCCGGTCCGAGAGGCGCGCTCCCGGGCCTGCGTCGATACGTTGTCGGCCGGCCCGGAGCCACGGCGGGACAAAAGCCCGGGAGACTCGGGAACGGCGGTGCCGCGACGGCCGGCGCCTGTCGACGAGCCTCCGCGCGCTCCGCCGGCCCCGGGTCCCCGCATCAGCACGGGAGCGGCGATTTGATGCACAGCCTCAGCGCCTTCACAGCCATCCTGCGCCGGGCCGGCGCGGCGGCGCTCGTCACCGCGACGCTGGTGGCGCCGGTCGCCGCCCAGGAGCGGGACAGCTTTCGCATCGCCTGGTCGATCTATGTCGGGTGGATGCCCTGGGGCTACGCCGCCGATGCCGGCATCGTCGACCGCTGGGCCGACCGCTACGGCATCTCGATCGAGGTCGTGCAGATCAACGACTACATCGAGTCCATCAACCAGTATACCGCCGGCGCCTTCGACGGCTGCGTGATGACCAACATGGATGCGCTGACCATCCCGGCCGTGGGCGGGGTCGACAGCACCGCCCTCATTGTCGGCGACTTCTCCAACGGCAATGACGGTCTCGTCGTCAAGGGCGACCGGGCGCTCGAGGACATGGCCGGCACCACCATCCATCTGGTCGAGCTGTCGGTGTCGCACTACCTGCTGGCCCGCGCGCTTGACAGCGTCGGCCTCTCCGAGCGCGACGTCGATCTCGTGAACACCTCCGACGCCGACATTGTGTCGGTGTTCACCGCCTCGCCCGATGTCGAGGCCGTGGTCACCTGGAACCCGCTGCTGATGGAGGTGGCCGCCCACCCCGGCGCCACGCGCCTCTTCGATTCCAGCCGGATCCCGGGCGAGATCATCGACATGATGGTCGTCAACACCGATGCGCTCGAGGCCAGCCCCGATCTCGGGCGCGCCCTGGTCGGCGCCTGGTACGAGACCATGGCGTTGATGGCCGCGGGCGACGAAGGTGCGCTGACCGCCATGGCCGAGGCCGCCGGCACCGATCTCGCCGGCTATCGGGCGCAGCTCGACTCCACCCAGATGTTCTATGAGCCGGCAGCGGCGGTGACGTTCACCCAGAGCCCGGCGCTCATCGACACGATGGAGCGGGTGCGGCGCTTCTCCTTCACCCATGGCCTGCTCGGCCAGGGCGCGCCGAGCCCGGACGTGGTCGGCATCGCCTTTCCCGACGGCACCGTGCTGGGCGACGAGGACAACGTGAACCTCCGCTTCACGGCCGATTTCATGCGCATGGCCGCGGAGGGCGCACTTTAGCGGTTCGCCGCCCGCGATGCGATCGGCGCCGGCCATGGAAAGGCGCCCCAACGCCGACCCTGTGGCGTCTGCGAGGGCGGAGGACGGGGACCGTAGGGCCTCGCAGGGCTCGACCCGACCTGTCGTTGTCGGGTCGAGCGGAAGGCCTCGCGGCACGGGTCGGCAGGAGCAGAACGCGAGGCGACGAGCACTGGATCCGCGTGCCGGACCCGAGCCATGCGCCGACGGCTGATCAACCGGCGGCCCGGCCGCGCGGCCTCGGTGTGGCTGGCCGCGCTGCCCTTCGTCCTGCTGATCGCGGTCTACCTGTCCGCCTCGTCCGCCCGCCTGGCCGAGAACCCCAACGACAAGCTGCTGCCGGCCCCGGCCGCCATGGCCGCCGCCGTCGAGCGCATGGCGTTCGAGGCGGACCGCCGCTCGGGCGAGGTGCTGCTGTGGGTCGACACCGCGGCGAGCCTGCAGCGCCTGCTCACCGGCGTCGCCGTGGCGGCCCTGATCGGCCTCGGGCTCGGCGTCGCCATCGGCCTGATCCCCCTGGCGCGGGCCACGCTGACGCCGTTCGTCGGCATGGTCTCGATGATACCGCCGCTGGCGGTGCTGCCGATACTGTTCATCACCTTCGGCCTCGGCGAGCTGTCCAAGGTGATGCTGATCGTTGTCGGCATCGCGCCGTTCCTGATCCGCGAGCTGGCCGGCCGCACCGCCGAGCTGCCGCAGGAGCAGCTGATCAAGGCGCAGACGCTCGGCGCCAGCACTTGGCAGCTGACGTTGAGGGTGGTGCTGCCACAGATGCTGCCGCGGCTCGTCGGCGGCATCCGCCTCGCGCTCGGGCCGGCCTGGCTGTTCCTGATCGCCGCGGAGGCGATTGCCTCCCAGGAGGGGCTCGGCTACCGCATCTTCCTGGTGCGGCGCTACCTCGCCATGGACGTGATCCTGCCCTATGTGGCGTGGATCACCCTGCTCGCTTTCCTGCTCGACCGGCTGCTCGAGACGCTGTCGCGGCGGCTGTTCCCGTGGGCACGGCCGGCATGAGCGCGGTGGTCCTCGACAATGTCTGGAAAAGCTATGGCGACCGGCCGGTGCTGGAGCGCGTCTCGCTCAGCGTCGCGGCGGGCAGCTTCTGCACCCTGGTCGGTGCCAGCGGCTGCGGCAAGACCACGTTCCTGCGCATGCTGCTGAGCCAGGAGCGGCCGACCCGCGGGACCATCGCCGTCGACGGCCGGCCGCTGCCGCCGGAGCCGGGCCCCGACCGGGGCATCGTGTTTCAGCGCTACTCGGTGTTCCCACACCTGACCGTGCTGGAGAACGTGCTGCTTGGCCTCGACTTCCGCGGCGCGCCCCGGCTCGGCCGGCTGCTCGGCCGGGCCCGGCGCCGGGCGCTCGGGGAGGCCGAGCGCTGGCTCGACGCGGTCGGGCTCGCCCGCTCGCGCGACGCCTTCCCGGCGGCGCTGTCGGGCGGCATGCAGCAGCGCCTCGCCATCGCCCAGGCGCTGATCCTCAAGCCGCGCATCCTGCTCCTCGACGAGCCGTTCGGCGCGCTCGACCCCGGCATCCGGCAGGATATGCACGCGCTGCTGCGCGGCCTGTGGCAGGCCGAGGGCATGACCGTGTTCATGGTCACCCACGACATCCGCGAGGCGTTCGCCCTCGGCACGCGGGTGCTGACCTTCGACAAGGTGCGTCACGACCCCCAGGCGCCGGACGCCTTCGGGGCCACGATCACCTACGACCTGCCCGGCCGCGGACCCGGGGCGGAGGACGGAGCGCTGATCCCGGTGCACCTCGCCGCCGCCGGCGCGGCCCGCCGGCCATGACCCCCGCACGCCCTGACCCGCTCAAGAACGCAAGGAGACCTGTCCGATGACCATCCAGCACCTGTCCGATGCCCGGCGCCGTGGCGCCGCCCGGCCGCTCCCGGCGGCACGTCGGCATCACCATCCGGACTTCACCAAGCGAGACCTGCACGGCTGGAAGGCGGCGCACAAGGAGACCGAGATCCCGGAGGACGGCTGGAAGCGCGAGCAGCAATGGGCGCTCGAGCACGGCCTGCCCGGCGCCGACAGCCTTGAGGACAAGTCCATCCCGACCTTCGCGCGGGGCGAGCTGCCGCACTATGCCGGGATCAACACCTTCCTCAAGGCGCCCTATGTCGAGGATGCCCGCGCGGTGTCGCGCTTCGACGCCGCGGTGCTCGGCGTGCCGTTCGACGGCGGCACCACCTACCGCCCCGGCGCCCGCTTCGGGCCGCAGGGGATCCGGCGCATCTCGGCGCTGTACACACCCTACAACTACGAGATCGGCGTCGACCTGCGTGAGCAGATGACCCTGTGCGACGTCGGCGACGTGTTCACCATCCCGGCCAACATCGAGAAGACCTTCGACCAGATAAGCCGGGCGGTGGCCCACGTGGCCTCGGCCGGAGCGCTGCCGGTGATCCTGGGCGGCGACCACTCGATCGGCTTCGCCACGGTGCGCGGCATTGCCCAGTGCACCTCCAAGCGCATCGGCATCGTTCATTTCGACCGCCACGCCGACATCCAGGAGAAGGACCTGGACGAGCGCATGCACACCACGCCCTGGTACCACGCCACCAACCTGCCCAACGTGCCGGCGCTGAACCTCGTGCAGGTCGGCATCGGCGGCTGGCAGGTGCCGCGCGAGGCGGTGAAGGAGGCGCGCAGGCGCGACACCATGATCCTGACCATGCGCGACGTGGAGGAGCTCGGTCTCGACAAGACCGCCGAGATCGCGCTCGAGGTGGCCTGGAAGGATGCCGATGCCGTTTACATGAGCTTCGACATCGACAGCGTGGATTGCGGCTTCGTCCCCGGCACCGGCTGGCCCGAGCCCGGGGGGTTCCTGCCGCGGGAGGCGCTGCGCCTCGTCGGGCTGGTCGCCAAGGAGGGGCTGTGCGGCCTCGAGGTGGTCGAGGTGTCGCCGCCCTATGACATTTCCGACGTCACCTCGCTGCTGGCCACCCGGGTGATTGTCGACGTGCTCGGCACCATGGTGGCCCACGGGAAGATGGGCGCCCACAAGCCGATCATCGATCGACCGATGCGCTTCTAGAGCGTTTCCGGCTCAAGCGGCATCGTCGGCCGCTCCCTCGCCCGGCCACCCAAGGACCGCACGCCCAGGCCGGTCGGGCCGGGGAGCGGGCCGGTGCCGTTCCGCATCACGCGGAAACGCTCTAGATGCGTGGCGGCTCAGCGCTGCGCTCCTGGGCGACAATCTGCGCCAGCTTGCCGATCAGCTGGGTCCGGTGCTGGCGGGCGAAGTCGGGCTCCTCGTACAGCGCCAGGACATGGGCGATCATCGCCTTCAGGGAGTCGGCGGCGTAGGGCTTGGCGATCAGGAAGGCGGGCTCGGTGCGCCCGCCGGTCAGGAGCCGCTCGGGGAAGCCGGTGACGAAGATCACCGGCACGTCGATATGCTCGAGGATGTGCTCGACGGCATTGATGCCGCTGCCGTTGTCGGCCAACTGGATGTCGGCCAGCACCAGCTCGGGCTTCTTGTCGAGCGCCTTGGCCAACGCCTCCCGCTCGTACCGGGCGGTGCCAACCACCGAATGGCCCATGTCGTTGACCAGGGCCTCCAGCTCCAGCGCGATGATGCTCTCATCCTCGATGATCAGGATGTTGGCCGAGGTCCAGCGGGCCAGCCGCTGCTCGGCCTGCTCCAGCGAGCGCTCGACCTCCTGCCGCGGCAAGCCGAGGATCTCCGCCACCTCGTGGATCGAGAACCCGTCGACCGACTTCAGCAGGAGCGCGTGCCGGTCGACCGGCGCAAGCTCCTGCAGCCCCTTCTCCAGCCGCTCCGTCGGGTCGATGGACTCGAACGGCGACGTGTCGCCGAGCCTGGAATTGATCACGGTCCAGATCGAATGGAACAGCTGGAAAAGCGACCGCTTGCTGTCCGTCCGGTCGAGCCGCCCCGGCTCCTCGGCGATCAGTTCCAGGCAGACCTGCACATACTCGTCCCCGAGCTGCTGGGAGCCGCACAGCAAGCGTGCGTGCCGCCTCAGATGGGGCACATAGGCCACAAGCCGGTCCGCCAAGTCGCTGGTCGTCATGCCCGCCCCCTTCACACTCTTGTAATGACTATCATGAGGACCCGAACCCTGGAGAACTGGTGTCGACACGGACGAGTTGTCAACAATACCTACACCATTTGAGTCCGGGCCCGGTGGCCAGCCCGCGCCGATCCGCCGGAGGCTCAACCCGGAAGGATGCCAAAGGCTCCCACGGTGCCCACTCGCCAAGGCCGGTCAGCACGGGACGGGCGGGCTCGGCGGCCGGACCCGCGGCCGCGGCGTTCGCTCCGGCGGCGCCCGGCCGTGCGGCTACGGCGGCCCCGACGGCGCGGCCGCCGGGTCCAGCGTCTGGAAGACGCTGCTGGCGAGGCGGGGCAGCGCGGCCGGGTCGATCTCGCCGACGAGCGCGTAGTCGACGCCGGCATCGGTCCACGACAGAACCGACAGGCCGTCGGCTCGGTAGTAGCTGACGCTGATCGACGGCGCCGTCTCGGCCATGCCGACGAGCAGGGTCAGGCGCCGGCCGGCCGGGTTCTCGTAGAGGAACTGCGCCGCCGGCCGCTCGTCGGCCTCGAGCGTGCGGCTTCCGAGCAGCCGATAGTCCAGCTGGTCCAGCTTGGGGCCGGCCGCGGCCGCGGCGGCCGCGTGCCCGGCCTCGGCCAGCCAGCCGACCGGGTCGCTGGCCGCGCCCTCGCGGTCGAAGGCGACGTCCTCAAGCGCGGCGGAAAAGGATTGGTGCTCGGCCCACATCGCCTCGACGGGCAGCCGGCCGTCCGCCTCGGGCGCCGGCTCGCCGCCGCGTCCGGCCAGGAAGCCGCCGCCGCCGCCGATCACCAGGAGCAGCGTCGCGGCCGCCGCCTGCAGCGCCAGCCGGCGGCCGTTGTCGTTAGCGCCGCCGACGCCCGCGCCGGGCCGGGCGAGCCTGCGCTCGAGCCGCTGCTGCAGCGCCGTCGTGCCGGCCGGCAGCGGCGCGCGCAGCCCATGATCGAACAGCTCATGGAGCAGCCCGTTCTGCGCGGCATAGGCGCGGACGCGGCGCGCCGCCTCGGCGTTGTCGGCGAGGAAGCTCTCGACTTCGGCTCGGCGCCCCGGCTCGAGGGCGCCGTCCACATAGGCGTGCAGATCGGTCTCCGACACCGGGGCCGGCATCACTTGATCCTCCTCAGATGCGCGGTGCCGCGCGTCGCCATCTTCTGGCGCAGCGCCTCCCGTGCCCGGCTCAGCCGCGACATCACCGTGCCGATCGGGATCTGCAGCACCTCGGCCACCTCGGCGTACTTCATGCCCTCCAGCCCCACCATCAGCAGCACCCGCCGCTGGTCCTCCGGCAGGGTGCGCAGCGCCCGCGCCATCTCGCGAAGCTCGACCCGCTTCTCCTGCCCCGCCGGCAGGGCCAGCCGCGCCTCGACATCCTCCACCGGCGCGTGGCTGGCCTTGTTGCGGGCCAGATTGATCTTGTTGATCTGAACGTTGTGCATGATCGTGAACAGCCAGGCGCGCAGGTTCGTCCCCGCCTGATACTGATGCGCGCGCGACAGGGCCCGGGTCAGGCAGTCCTGCACCAGGTCCTCGGCCTCGTGCGGCGTGCCGGTGAGCGCCATGGCGTAGCGGCGCAGCGAGGCGATGTGCTGGGTGAGCTGCCCCGACACCTCACCGGCGCCGCCGGCCTCGCGCGCGGCCGCATCGCGCGGCGCCTCGCCCCGCCCGTCCCCGGCACCGCCGCCCGCGCCCGGCGCCGCCTCGTCCTCGTTCATGCCTCTGGTCCCGCCCCGAACATGACACCAACACGCTATCCCGTGCGTTAGTCCCCGTGCCAGACGTTTCGGGAGCCTTGGCAGCAGGCCGGCGCGCCGCCACACTCCGCGCTCCGGCCGCGGGGCCCGGGCACGTCCGGCGCCGAGCCCGCCAACGCGCGCCCCCGCCGCGCCAGCCAAGGACCACGCCCGTGGAGTCCCAGTCGCCGCAAGCCCTGCTCGAGCAGATCCGCACCATCCGCGACGTCGTCGACCAGGAGGGCCGCGAGATCTACCGGCGCTGGGAGCCGCGCCTGATCGATCGGGGCTTCCGGATCAGCGCGCTCAACCTGGCGCACTATCTGGCGCTGCGCCGGCGCGACCTGCGGCAGCTGCAGGCGGCGCTGGTCCCCTGGGGCCTGTCCTCGCTCGGCCGCAGCGAGGGCCGGGTCATGGCCAACCTGGACGCGGTGGTGGCGGCGCTCGAAGCGATCTGCAGCACCGAGCGCCGCAACACCCCGCCGAGGCCGCCCCTGCGCGCGTTCGAGCGCGGCGCACGCCTGCTCGACCGCCAGACCCGTCGGGTGTTCGGGCCGGCGCCCACGGGCCGCTACTGCCGGATCATGGTCACCTTCCCGGCCGAGGCGGCGCACGACGCGGCCCTGGTCGAGGCGCTGATCGAGCGCGGCATGGACTGCGCCCGCATCAACTGCGCGCATGAGGGGCCGGACGAGTGGCGCGCCATGATCGCCCAGGTGCGCGCGGCGGAGGCGAAGGCGGGCCGCCGCTGCCGGGTGCTCATGGACCTGCCGGGACCGAAATGCCGGACCGGCGAGGTGGTGATGCCGCCCGGCAAGAAGCGGGTGCATCTGGGCGAGCGGATCCTGCTCACCTACGCGGCCCCGCGCGAGGCCGACGACGACTACCCGAACCAGGCCGGCTGCACCCTGCCCGAGGCGCTGGCCCAGGTGACGGTGGGCGAGCGGGTGCTGATCAACGACGGCAAGATCGGCGGCCGGGTTGTCGCCAAGACCGCCGACGGCGTGGTCATGCAGGTGGAGCGGGCGCGTGAGAAGGGCGAACGGCTGCGGCCCGAGAAGGGCATCAACCTGCCGGACAGCGAGCTCGAGGTCTCGCCGCTCGGCGACGACGACCGGGTGGCGCTCGACGTGGCGGCCGAGGCGGCCGACATCGTCGGCTACTCTTTCGTGCAGCGGGCCGAGGACGTGGCGGCGCTGCAGGACGAGCTGCGCCGGCGCCGGACGCCATCCAACACGGTGGCGATCGCCGCCAAGGTGGAGACGCGGCTTGCCCTGCGGCACCTGCCGGAGCTGATCGTGCAGGCCGGCGGCCAGGGGCCGTTCGCCGTAATGATCGCGCGCGGCGACCTGGCGGTGGAGATCGGCCATGAGCGGCTGTCGGAGATCCAGGAGGAGATCCTGTGGCTGAGCGAGGCGGCGCACGTGCCGGTGGTCTGGGCGACCGAGGTGCTGCAGAGCTTCGTCAAGAAGGGGGTCGCCTCGCGCGCCGAGTTCACCGACGCCGCCATGGCGCAGCGCGCCGAATGCGTCATGCTGAACAAGGGGCCCTACATCCTGGAGGGCGTCGAGGCGCTGGACAATGTTCTCCGGCGCATGCAGGAGCACCAGTCGAAGAAGACGGCGCACCTGCGCGCGCTGCGCTCCTGGCAGGACCTGTACTGGCCCGAGCCCGGCACCCGGCCGGCGCTGGGATCGCTGTGACGGCGGCCCGCCCCGCGGGTCCGGTCACCCGCCCCGCGGGTCCGGTCACCCGCCCCGCGGGTCCGGTCAAGGGATCGGCAGCCCTCATTCGTGTGGTCATCGCGCGGGAAGCGTGGGGATCGAGACGCACCCTCTCCACTCCAGGCCGGGCACGCGGTAATCCATGACCCGGCACCCTTCCCTCAATCGCCGGCGATGACCCTTCCGCGCTCCTTGTCGCCGGAACGGCCAGGTCGACGTGGCCCGTATCCGGGAGCTTGACGATGCAGGCGCCGACAAGGCCGCCGAGATTGCCTTTCGGCATCATGGGAGGATGGGACGCGCGTTAGGGCCGGTGACGCTGTTTCTGCGCGTCTACCGGTCGCTTGACGCCATCGTCGGCGGGGACGACGCATCCGCCGCCGCTTGGCTGCGCAACGACAACACGGCGCTCGGCCAGCCGCCGGTCGAGGCGATGAAGAGCGTGGCCGGGCTGGTCGACACCCTGGCCTACCTGCCTGGCCTATCTGCCTGGCCTATCTGCCTGGCCTATCTGGATGCACGGCGCGCGGTGGTGTGATGCCGCGAGCCAACGGCTTCACCCGTTGGCTCTCGACAGCGCGCCCGGGCGGCGACAGCGTTGGCGGGCGCGCCTCCGGCCGGGTCGACGAGACATCTCGGCGGCTCGGCGGCATGAGGCGCCGACGCCGCGCCCGGCCCGATGGACCCGCACACCGGAACCGGAAAAGGGCTCCCTCTCCGACCCTGGCCCACGCCGGGCGCGGGAAAGCGCGGACCCTTGCCACCATCAGACCAATCCAGGGGCGCTGGCGGGCGTGGTGTGGCGGGTGGTCGAGGCGCAGCACAAGGTCTCGACCAAGATCTCATGCCACCGAGCCGCTGACATCCGTCATGGAAGGGCGTCGCGGCATCCGACCTGGCCGCCATGGCCCGCCACGCCGGTCGGTCTCGCCGGCAACGTGCGGAACACGGTATCGCGAGCGCAGCTGAGGGGATCCAGGCTGGTCTCGTGCGGCGGCACACCGGGGACCTGGATCGCCGCGCTTCGCTGGCGATGGCGCCGTTCCTTGCTCCCAGGGCTTCTGGCGGCAGGCGGGACAGCCGACGGCCGCACACGTAGGCAGGGCGCCCGGCCGCCGTGCCGGCCTCCCATGGATCCTGCCCCAATTCTCGGCACCTGCCGTCTTTGGGAGCAGCATCAGCGCGCTCGACCCGGCGGCCGGCGCGGACTTTCCGCATGCCCTTGCCGCATGCCCTTGAGTGGCCCGGTGGTTGCAGATGCGAACGCGCTGTCCCCAAGGGCACACTCGACAGGGAACCATTCGACAATGACTTTCCGGCCTCTCCGCACGCTCGGCCTGTCCGCCACGCTCGCGGCCCTCGCCGCCCTTCCCGTGTCCCTGCCCGCCGCCGCGCAGCAGGGCGAGCCGATCCGCGTCGGCGTGCTGCATTCGCTGTCCGGCACCATGGCGATCAGCGAGACCACGCTGCGCGACGTCGTCGTCATGATGGTCGAGGACCTGAACGAGGATGGCGGCCTGCTCGGCCGGCCGGTGGAGGCCGTGGTGGTCGACCCGGCGTCCGACTGGCCTCTGTTCGCCGAGAAGGCTCGCGAGCTGATCGAGGTGCACGAGGTCGACGTGGTGTTCGGCTGCTGGACCTCGGTCAGCCGCAAGTCGGTGCTGCCGGTGTTCGAGGAGCTGAACGGCCTTCTGTTCTATCCGGTGCAGTACGAGGGCGAGGAGAGCTCGCGCAACGTATTCTACACCGGCGCGGCGCCGAACCAGCAGGCGATCCCGGCCGTCGAGTACCTGATGGACGAGTACGGCGCGGAGCGCTGGGTGCTGCTCGGCACCGACTATGTGTACCCGCGCACCACCAACAAGATCCTGCGTGCGTTCCTCAACGAGCACGGCGTCGGCGACGCCGACATCATGGAGGAGTACACGCCGTTCGGCCACGCCGACTGGCAGACCATCGTATCGGAGGTGCGCGACTTCGCCAACCAGGGCATCCAGACCGCCGTGGTCTCGACCATCAACGGCGACGCCAACGTGCCCTTCTACCGCGAGCTCGGCAACCAGGGCGTCGACGCCTTCGACCTGCCGGTGGTCGCCTTCTCGGTCGGCGAGGAGGAGCTGTCCGGCATCGACACCGACCCGCTGGTCGGCCACCTCGCCGCCTGGAACTATTTCATGTCGGTGGAGACGCCGGCGAACGAGGCGATCATCGCCCGCTGGCACGAGCACACCGGCGATGCGGACCGCGACGTCAACGCCCCCATGGAGGCCCAGTAAATCGGCTTCAACATGTGGGTGCAGGCGGTACGCCAGGCCGGGAGCACCGACGTCGACGCGGTGCGCCAGGCCATGTACGGCCAGACCGTGCCGTCGCTGAGCGGCTACGAGGTCACCATGAACACCAATCATCACCTGTCGAAGCCGGTGATGATCGGCGAGATCCTGCCCGACGGCCAGTTCGAGGTGGTCTGGGAGACGGGCGAGCTGGTGCGCGGCGACGCCTGGTCCGACTTCATCCCGGAGAGCGCGGCGCTGACCGCCGACTGGACCTATCCCTGGGTCTGCGGCAACTGCCGCGAGCCGCGCTTCCAGCCGGCCTCGATCGGGGTCGGGCAGTAACGCCGGACGCGGCCGGACGCACCGGCGGTGACCATGGCCCGGGGGTTGCATCCTTGTTCCTCCTCCGCGCGGCCGGCCGCGGGGGAGGGTGAAGGGCGCCTACTGGCCACCCTGGTGCTCCTCGTCGTCCTGCTCGGCAGCGCGGCGGCGTGGGCGGAGGAGGCCGCCCCGGCGGGCGGCGAGGCCTACGCCGCGGCCGTGGCGGCGCTCGGCGAGGGCGGCTTCCGCGACAAGATCGCGGCCATCGACGTGCTGGTGGCGCTCGAGGACGAGCGGGCGCTGCCGGTGCTCGAGGCCATGCTCGACAATCGCTTGTTCACCGACGGTGAGGGCCGTCTGGTCATCGCCCGCGAGGTGGGTCGCGACACCTTTGCCGTCACCGACGCCGTCACGCTCGAGGATCTTGGCAGGGTCGAGGACGCCGCGCTCGACCGGGTGCGGCTCAACAACCGGGTCCGCCGCGCCCTGCACGGCGCGGTCAGCCGGCTCCGGATCGCCAGCCCGGACCCCGCGGTCCGCCTGGAGGCCGCCCAGACGCTGGCGCGGGACCGCTCGCCCGAGACCGCGGCCCTGCTGCGCCAGGCGCTGGAGGCCGAGGAGAGCGCCCGGGTCGCCGAGGCGATCGAGCTGGCGCTGGCCCGCATCGAGCTCGGCAGCGACGATCCGGACGTGCGCCTGGCCGCGGTCGAGACCCTCTCGGACTCCTATTCGCCCCGGGTCCGCGCGATGCTGCTCCGGCTCCTGCGCGAGGCGCCCGACGGCAGCCTCGCCGAGCCCGACCCGCGGGTGCGCGAGGCCGCCCAGCGGGCCGTCGAGCGGATCGAGAGCAACCTCGCCCTGGTCGACCTCGCCGTGAACATCTACCAGGGCGTCAGCCTGGGCTCGGTGCTGCTGCTCGCCGCCATTGGCCTCGCCATCACCTTCGGCGTCATGGGGGTGATCAATATGGCGCACGGCGAGATGCTGATGCTGGGCGCGTACACCACCTTCGTCGTTCAGGAGCTGTTCCGCTCCTACCTGCCCGGCGTCTTCGACCTCTATGTGCTGGCGGCGATCCCCATGGCCTTCCTGGTCGCCGGCGCGGTCGGCGTGGCCATGGAGCGGGGCGTCATCCGCCACCTCTACGGCCGGCCGCTCGAGACCCTGCTGGCCACCTGGGGCATCAGCCTGATCCTGCAGCAGTTGGTGCGCGTCGTCTTCGGCGCGCCCAACCGCGAGGTCGCCAACCCGGACTGGATGACCGGCGGCATCGAGGTGATCGGCGGCGCCGTGCTCACCTACAACCGTCTCTACACGATCCTGTTCGCGCTGCTGGTCCTCCTCGCCGTGATGGCGGTGATCCGCTGGAGCCGCTTCGGGCTGGAGATGCGCGCGGTCACCCAGAACCGGCCGATGGCCGCGGCCATGGGCATCCGCTCCGGCTGGGTCGACGCGATGACCTTCGGCCTCGGCTCCGGCATCGCCGGGGTCGGCGGCGTGGCCTTGAGCCAGATCGGCAATGTCAGCCCCAACCTGGGCCAGGCCTACATCGTCGACAGCTTCATGGTCGTGGTCTTCGGCGGCGTCGGCAGCCTGTGGGGCGTGCTGACGGCGGCCATGTCGCTCGGCATCGTCAACAAGTTCCTGGAGCCGGTGGCCGGCGCCATGCTCGGCAAGATCATCGTGCTGGTCGTGGTCATCCTGTTCATCCAGCGCTACCCGCGAGGGCTGTTCGCCCTCAGGGGCCGCGCGGCGGAAGGCTGAGCGCCCATGGGCCCGATCACCCGCCGCCTGGTGGCGCTCGAGAGCCGCGGGGGCTGGCGCGTCCTGCTGACGCTGGGGCTGCTCGCGGCCGTCGGGGTGCCGGTGCTGAACCTGTGGGTGCCGCCATCCTCGGCCTTCCATATCGACGACTTCGTAGTGGCGCTGCTTGGCAAGTGGCTGTGCTTCGCGCTGCTGGCCCTGTCGCTCGACCTGCTGTGGGGCTACGCCGGCGCGCTCAGCCTCGGCCACGGCGCCTTCTTCGCGCTCGGCGGCTATGCCATGGGCATGCACCTGATGCGCCAGATCGGCGAGCGCGGGGTCTACGGCCACCCGGAGCTCCCGGACTTCATGGTGTTCCTCGATTGGCAGGAGCTGCCCTGGTACTGGCACGGAGTCGATCATTTCAGCGTTGCCGTCCTGATGGCCCTGCTGGTGCCGGGGCTGCTGGCGCTGGTGCTGGGCTGGCTCACCTTCCGCAGCCGGATCACCGGGGTCTACTTCTCGATCCTGACCCAGGCGATGACCTTCGCGCTGATGCTCGCCTTCTTCCGCAACGAGATGGGCTTCGGCGGCAACAACGGCCTGACCGACTTCAAGGACATCCTGGGCTTCGACCTTCAGACCTCGGAGACGCGCGCCGGCCTGTTCGTCGCCTCGGTGCTGGGCCTGATGCTCGGCTACCTGGTGTGCCGGTTCATCGTCACCTCGAAGCTCGGCAAGGTGCTGGTGGCGGTGCGCGACGCCGAGAGCCGGGTGCGCTTCCTGGGATACTCGGTGACCAACGCCAAGCTGTTCGTCTTCGTGGTCTCGGCCATGCTCGCGGGGCTCGCCGGCGCGCTCTATGTGCCGCAGGTCGGCATCATCAATCCGAGCGAGTTCAGCCCGGCCAATTCCATCGAGGTCGCCGTCTGGGTCGCGGTCGGCGGCCGCGGCACTCTGGTCGGCCCGATTCTCGGCGCCGCCTCGGTCAACGCGGCGGAGAGCTACTTCACCGCCAACGCGCCCGACTACTGGCTGTTCTTCCTGGGCGGCCTGTTCGTGGTGGTCACCCTGCTGATGCCGCAGGGCATCCTCGGGCTGCTGCGCCAGGGCTGGCGGCGCGTGCCGATCCTCGGGAGGCGCGGACGCCATGCCTGACACCACGGCTCTCACGCAAGCCCGCCCGGCCACGCCGGCGCCGGAGGCCGGGCCGGATCCAAGGCCGTCGGGCGAGCGCGCGCCGTCGCACGCAATCGCCGACACCCTGCTCTATCTGGACGGCGTCACGGTCAGCTTCGACGGCTTCAAGGCGCTGAGCAATCTCTCGCTGTGGGTCGCGGAAGGTGAGCTGCGCACCATCATCGGCCCGAACGGCGCCGGCAAGACCACCATGATGGACGTGGTCACCGGCAAGACCCGGCCCGACCGCGGCACCGCCGTCTTCGCCGGCCGCCACGACCTGACCCGCCTGGACGAGGCGGCGATCGCCCGGCTCGGCGTGGGGCGCAAGTTCCAGCGGCCGACCGTGTTCGAGAAGCTGTCGGTCCGGGACAACCTGCACTTGGCGCTGAAGGCCGACCGCGGCATCCTGCGCACCCTCCTGGCGGCGCTCAAAGGGCCCGAGCGCGACCGCATCGACGAGATCCTGGAGACCACGGGCCTTGCCGGGCGGCGCCACGACCTGGCCGGCGATCTCTCCCACGGGCAGAAGCAGTGGCTGGAGATCGGCATGCTGCTGATCCAGGAGGCGCGGCTGCTGCTGCTCGACGAGCCGGTCGCCGGCATGACCGACGCCGAGACCGAGAAGACGGCGGCCCTCATCCTCGACATCGCGGGTGAGCGCACGGTGATCGTGGTCGAGCACGACATGGCCTTCGTGCGCGGCCTGGGCGCCCGCACCACGGTGCTGCACGAGGGCTCGGTCCTGGCCGAGGGCTCGGTCGCTCAGGTCCAGGCCGACCCGCGGGTGATCGAGGTCTATCTGGGGCGGTGACCGTCCCATCCCCCTCCCCGGCGCCCCGCGTGGAGGAGGGCCGGGGGCAGTGGCCCCCTCTCCCGCGCCCCCCGCGTGGGACAGGGTCGGGGTGAGGGCCCTTCCTGGTCTCACCCGCCGGCAGAGCCGATCAACGAGACAGCCGAATGCTCCAGATCGCCGACCTCCATCTCTATTACGGCGCGAGCCATGTGCTGCGCGGCGTCAGCCTTGCCGCCGAGAAGGGCCGGATCGCCTGCCTGCTCGGCCGCAACGGCGTCGGCAAGACCTCGCTCCTGCGCGCCCTGGTCGGCCTGCATCCGATCCGCCACGGCTCGATCACCTGGGACGGCCGCGACATCGCCCACCTGCCGCCGCACGCCCGCGCCCGCGCCGGCCTCGCGCTGGTGCCGCAGGGGCGCGAGATCTTTCCCCGCCTGACCGTGCGTGAGAACCTGGAGACCGGCTTCGCCTCCGTCGGCGCGCGCGAGCGCTCGGTGCCGGAGGAGATCCTCGCGCTGTTCCCGGTGCTGAAGGACATGCTGCGCCGGCGCGGCGGCGACCTGTCGGGCGGCCAGCAGCAGCAGCTCGCCATCGCCCGGGCGCTGGTCACCCGGCCGCGCCTGCTGCTCCTCGACGAGCCGACCGAGGGCATCCAGCCCTCGATCATCAAGGACATCGCCCGGGTGATCGCCCGCCTGCGTCAGCGCGGCGACATGGCGATCCTGCTGGTCGAGCAGTATTTCGAGTTCGCGGCCGAGCTCGCCGACCACGTCTTCGTCATGGACCGCGGCGAGATCGTGCTCGAGGGCCCGCGCGACGCCCTGCCCGAGGCCCAGGTCCAGCGGTACCTGACGGTGTGACGGGGCCCCGGGGCGTTGTCCTCGCTGAGCTGCCCGAACGCTTCGGCCGAGGCCGAGAGCCCAAGCCGACATGTTCACGGCGCCGCGTCCCGCTGTCGGTGTCGACGCCCTCGGCACCGTCTCGGCACCATTTCGGCACCATTTCGGCACCATTTCGGCACCATGGTCGCCTGTGGCAGGCTCGGCGCGCACAAGAGGATCCTCAATGAGCCGGTCCACTGCGCAGCCGCGACGTGATGAACGTGGCCATTTCAGTCCTTATCCTCGAAGAGCTCGAGATAGGGTGTGTACTGGAACACGCGATTCCGGCGCATCCCGCGCTCGATCGGGCACGGCAGCCGGAAAGGCCCGCGGGCGCGGTACCGGCCATCGGTGTCCTCCTCAAGGGTCAGCATCATGGCGCCGCTGGGAGTCTCGCCTGTTGTCGAGGATGAATGTCGGCAAAGCTTGGCAACCTTGGCGTTCCTGCCCCAAAGTCCGCTGAGGGCGGCATGGATCGGCCTGGTCCTTCCGGAGGCGTTGACGGGGGCTCCCGCGCCTTGTCTCGTGCTCGTTGGCGGATTCGAACGACGAAGCCATCCTCGGCACCGCGCTGGCCGCCAACGCCTCAGTCCTGCTCACGGGCATCCGAAAGCACGTCTCCGGATCCTCCTACGGCCCGGCACGGATCATGGCGCCGGCAGCGTTAAACGCGGTCTTCAGCGCACGGGCAGCAAGTGGACGTTCCAGGCCTCGACGCCGACCTGCAGCGCTCCCGGGGTGCGGTCTCGCTGCGCCTCGGCCCCGGTCCCGGCGGCGGGCGGCTGCTGGAGCTGGCCCAGCGCAGCCCGGGCCGGGCCCTTTTTCCGCGCGCTCATGGCGGCCGTGCGCCCGAGGTCGTGCTGCTCAACACCGCGGGCGGGCTGACCGGAGGCGACCGGCTCGAGGTCGTCGCCGCGCTCGAGCCCGATGCCGCGGCCACCCTCACCAGCCAGGCGGCCGAGAAGCTGTACCGCGCGCGCGATGGCGACGCCCGGGTCGCCACGACCCTCCGCGTCGGCGCCGGCGCCCGGCTCGGCTGGCTGCCGCAGGAGACGATCCTGTTCGACGGCGCCCGACTCAGCCGCGCGCTCGACGCCGACGTGGCGCCCGGCGGCACGCTCGTGGCCGCGGAGATCCTGGTGCTCGGCCGAATCGCGCGCGGCGAGCGGGTGACGCGGCTCAGCCTGATCGACCGCTGGATGATCCGCCGGGACGGGCGGCTCGTCTGGGCCGATGCCTTCCGCTGCACCGGCGACACCGATCCGGCCGCGCTGCGCGCCCCGAGCCTGCTGGGCGACGCGCGCGCTCTGGCCATGCTGGTGGGCGTCTGCGATGATGTGAGCGGGGCGCTGGCCGCGCTGCGGGCCGTCCTGGTGGACGACGGCGGTGAGGGCGCGAGCCTCGTCAACGGCATCCTGGTGGCTCGCCGGCTCGACCCCGATCCCACCCGGCTGCGCGCCCGCGTCGCCGTGTGGCTCGGGGCGCTGGCCGATGCCGGCGTGGGCAGCGGGCCGCCGCGCGCCTGGTCCCTCTAGGCGCGGCACGCATGGAGACGGATCGACGATGCACCTGACCCCGCGCGAGCGCGAGAAGCTGCTGGTCGCCATGGCCGCCCAGGTGGCGCGCAGCCGCCTCACCCGCGGCGTCAAGCTGAACCACCCGGAATCGGTGGCGCTGATCACCGACTATGTGGTCGAGGGCGCGCGCGACGGCCGCAGCGTCGCCGACCTCATGGCCGGCGGCGCGACGGTGCTCACCCGTGACCAGGTGATGGAGGGCGTGCCGGAGATGCTGGCCGAGGTGCAGGTCGAGGCCACCTTCCCCGACGGCACCAAGCTGGTCACCGTGCACCAGCCGATCCGCTAGGGGACGACGGCGCATGCGACGATGTCGTCGGTCGGGCGGAGCGCCAGCGGACCCCGACGCTCCCCGCCGCCGATGCCGGAGCCACCGTGCCGGACAAGGGCTCTGTCCGTCGCCAGCGGAGAGGGGGGAGATCACTCTTCTTCGGATCGGCGGCGTCGCGGCGCGTCGAGACGGGCGGGACGTTGAGGTCCGCTGCGCTCCATCCAACCTCCGGGACATACGACGGTGCAGCGAGGGGAGGCCCACCGATGTCGTGGCGGCTCGACCCCGATGCGCGCACGCTCGACGCCTTCCGGAGCGACGACGGGCGGTGGACGCGGCTGGCCGCGCTCGCGGGCGCGGCCGAGATCCGCGTGCCGCCCTTCGACGCCATCGCCGTCCCGCTCGACCGCCTATCGATCGAGGGGCGGTAGACCGGGCGGAGCGCGGCGGATGCCGGCACGTCCGCCCGACGACGGAACGGCCGTTGGCCCGACACGTCCCAGGCCCCGAGGTGCGAGGAGACCCGTCCCCATGATCCCCGGAGAGATCCTGCCGGCCGCCGCCGACGACATCGTCCTCAATGCCGATCGCCCCGCGGTGACGCTGCTTGTCGCCAACACCGGCGACCGGCCGGTGCAGGTCGGCAGCCACTACCACTTCCTCGAGACCAACGAGGCGCTTCAGTTCGACCGACTCGCCGCGCGCGGCATGCGCCTCGACATCCCCGCCGGCACCGCCGTCCGCTTCGAGCCGGGGCAGTGCCGCGAGGTGCGCCTGGTCGCCTACGCCGGCGCCCGCATGGTCCACGGCTTCAACGGCGCCGTGATGGGGCCGCTCGACACACCCAACCCGCCGCCGGTCTGACTTCCCCCCAGCCCCGCCGCGTGCTCCCCCAAAGAGGCCCCGAGCCGATGCCGACGCCGATCTCCCGCGCCGCCTACGCCGACATGTACGGGCCCACCACGGGCGACCGGGTGCGCCTGGCCGACACCGAGCTGATCATCGAGGTCGAGGAGGACCGCACGGTCTACGGCGAGGAGGTCAAGTTCGGTGGCGGCAAGGTCATCCGGGACGGCATGGGCCAGTCCCAGGCGACGCGCGCGGCGGGCGCCGTCGACACCGTCATCACCAACGCGCTCATCCTCGACCATTGGGGCATCGTCAAGGCCGACATCGGCCTCAAGGACGGCCGCATCGCCGGCATCGGCAAGGCCGGCAATCCGGACGTCCAGCCCGGCGTCGAGATCATCGTCGGTCCGGCGACCGAGGCCATCGCCGGCGAGGGCCGCATCGTCACCGCCGGCGGGCTCGACGTGCACATCCACTTCATCTGCCCGCAGCAGATCGAGGAGGCGCTCTGCTCCGGCATCACCACCATGATGGGCGGCGGCACCGGCCCCGCCACCGGCACCAACGCCACCACCTGCACCCCCGGCGCCTGGCACCTGGGCCGCATGCTGCAGGCGGCGGAGGCCTTCCCGATGAACCTGGGCTTCTTCGGCAAGGGCAACGCCAGCCGGCCGGAGGGCCTGGTCGAGCAGATCGCGGCCGGCGCCTGCGGACTCAAGCTGCACGAGGACTGGGGCACCACCCCGGCGGCGAACGCCACCTGCCTTGCCGTCGCCGATGCGAAGGCCGAGCAGGAGGCCAACCCCACCGACACGCTCACCTAGTCCGGCTTCGACG
>CAZTHL010000022.1:0-47130 GCA_964613585.1 uncultured Mycobacteriaceae bacterium
CACCTGGATGCCGCAGCGCTTAAGCTGTTGTCCATCCACCTCGCCCTGGGCGGCGACCCGACGCGGCGGCGGGGCGCGCCGCGGCGGCCGCGGCCGCGCCGCCCGGGCCCGGGCCACCCGCTCCGCGGCGCGGCCGGCGACCTCGCGGACCGCCGCCGGCAGCCCCGGCACGGGCTTGAACGAGAGCAGTTCGCCGACATCCACCCCATGCGCCTCGAGCAGCCGACGCGGCACGACCAGCCGCCGGCGGCGGGCGTGGAACGGGATGGCGCGCAGCAGGCCGACCAGGGCCCAGGCGGCGCCGGCGTGGCGGCCGGCCTCCGCGGACCCGGGCGACAGGGCGCCGAGGGCCTGCAGCTGCAGGCGGATCAACGGCGCCGTGGTCGCCTCGGCGTAGGCCTCGAGGGCGGCCAGGTCCGGCATTGGCTCGGGCTCGAGATCGGCCTCGCGTGCGTCGATCAGGCGATCGAGCGACTCCCGCGGCAGGGCATGGGTGCGAATCGCATCGGCCAGGGCGCCCAGCACCGCATGCCGGCGCGGCGCACCGGTCTCGTAGATCTCGGCCACCGCGTCGCGCCACCATTGCAGCCGGATCCGGCCGATCAGCGGCTCGCTGACGACCTCCCAGGTCTTGGCGATCTCCAGGTTGAACGCCAGCACGGCGAACAGGGCCTCGCGCCGGTCCGGCGGAGCGAACAGAACGGTCGAGAACCGGTCCGGATCAAGGCGCCTTACCTGATCCCCGCAATAGGACAAGGCCTCAGGCACGGGGAGCTCCGGCCGCCCGGGTCGCGGCACCGGAACGCCGGAGCCGGGCCGAGGGTTCACAGGGCCCGGCCGGCTGCATATCTGACAGGCTCGGTTGACTTAATCTTAATGACCACAGGGGACCCCCATGGCGTTCGAGCTTCCGGAGCTGCCCTACCCGATGGACGCGTTGCAGCCCTACATGTCGGCTGAGACGCTCGAGTACCATCACGGCAAGCACCACAACACCTATGTGACGACGCTGAACAAGCTGATCGAGGGCACCGACTTCGCCGGGAAGCCGCTCGAGGACATCGTCAAGGGCAGCTACGGCAACCCCTCGACCCAGGCGATCTTCAACAATGCCGGCCAAGCGTGGAACCACAACCACTTCTGGAGCTGGATGACGCCGAAGGGCGGCGGGCCGATCCCGGGCGAGCTCGAGAGCCGGCTGAAGGAGGACTTCGGCAGCGTCGACGCCTTCAAGGAGCAGTTCATCCAGGCGGGGGTCGGCCAGTTCGGCAGCGGCTGGTGCTGGCTGGTGGTCGACGGCGGCAAGCTGGCGGTCGCCAAGACTCCGAACGGCGAGAACCCGCTGGCCCAGGGCACCGGCACGGCGATCCTGGGGTGCGATGTCTGGGAGCATTCGTACTACCTGGACTATCGCAACAAGCGGCCCGATTACCTGAAGGCCTTCGTCGACAGCCTGGTCAACTGGGAGTACGTCGCGGAGCTCTACGCCAAGGCCTGAACTGCCTTCCGGTCGATCCGGGCGCAGCCGAGCAGGGGGCGGCCGCGCGGCACGAGGGCGACGCCGCCCCTCCTGCCGCACGGCCCGCCCCCGGCGAGCGGTCGTCAAATGGCGATCAGGGCCGCGGCGACGCGCCGCTCCTCGGCCAGCAGGATGTTGTAGGTCCGGCAGGCCGCGCCGGTTTCCATCACGTCCACGTTTAGCCCGGCCTCGCGCAGGCCGGCGCGCACGGGCCCGGGCAACATGCGCATACGGTCGCCCGAGCCGAGCAGGATGACGTCCACACCGGGCCCAGCCGAAGCGGACGGGTCGAGGTCGGCCACGGTGATCTCGCCGATCTCCCGGACCGGCCAGGGCAGCGTGCGGTCCGGCAGGACGAAGACGGAGCCTTCGTGGCGCACGCCGCTGATGCGGAAGCCGCCGCCGCGATAGCCTTCGATCACCTGGCGACCGGCGGGAATGTTGGGGTTGATCGTGATGGGCATGGCTTACTCGGCGGGACGCGCGTCCGCCGCCTCCTGCTTGGCTTCGTCGCCGGCGGCGGGCGCCGCCGAGCGCCGATGCGGCAGGTACAGCAGGAGGGGCACGGCGACGAAGATCGAGGAGTAGGTGCCGATCACCACGCCCCAGATGAGGGCGAAGGCGAAGTCACGGATGACCGCGCCGCCGAACACATACAAGGCCGCCAGGGCGAGCAGCGTGGTGACGCTGGTCATGACGGTGCGGGCCAGGGTCTCATTGAGGCTGCGGTTGAAGATCTCCAGGTTGGAGGCCTTCTTGAAGCGCCGCAGGTTCTCCCGCACCCGGTCGAAGACAACGACCGTGTCGTTGATGGAGTAGCCGGCGATCGTCAGCAGCGCCGCCACGGTGGCCAGGTTGAACTCGTGCTGGATGAGCGCGAACAGCCCCATGGTCGAGACGACGTCGTGGACGAGCGCGGCCACGGCGCACACCCCGAACTGCCACTCGAAGCGGAACCAGATGTAGCCGAGGATGGCCGCGATGGCGAGGGCGACGGCGAGGCTGCCGCGCTCGATCAGTTCCTGCCCGACGGTCGGGCCGACGAACTCGACGCGCCGGTAGTCCAGGCCCTCGGGCAGCGCCTCCTGGATGCGCTCAAGCGCGGCCAGTTGCTCGGCCTCCTCCCCGTCCTGGCGCTGCACCCGGATCAGCACGTCGGTCGGCTCGCCGAACTCCTGGAGGGTCACCTCGCCGAGGCCCAGCCCCTCGAGCGTGGCGCGCATGGCCGGGATGTCCGCCGCCTGCTCGCTGCGCACCTCGATCAGCAGGCCGCCGCGGAAATCGATGCCGAAGTTCAGCCCCTGCACCACGAGCAGCACCAGGGAGGCGGCGATGAGCAGGCCGGAGAGCGCGAAGGCGGGCACCCGCAGGCGCAGGAAGTTCAGCGCGGTGCCCGTCGGGATGAGACGCAGCAGACGCATGGCTCGGCCTCTAGATGGGCAGGGTCTTGGGCCGCGTCCGGCGCAGCCAGGTGACGACCATCAGACGGGTAAGCATGATCGCCGTGAACATGGAGCTGACAATCCCGATCGACAGGGTGACGGCGAAGCCGCGGATCGGACCGGAGCCGAGCGCGTACAGCAAGAGGGCGGCGATCAGGGTGGTCAGGTTGGCGTCAATGATGGTGCTGAGGGCGCGGTTGTAGCCGGCGTCGATGGCCGATATCGGCGAGCGGCCATTGCGGATCTCCTCCCGGATGCGCTCGAACACCAGCACATTGGCGTCGACGGCCATGCCGACCGTGAGGACGATGCCGGCGATGCCCGGGAGGGTCAGCGTGGCCTGCAGCGCCGACAGGACGGCGACGATGATCGCCAGGTTCATGAGCAGCGCCACATCGGCCATCAGGCCGAAGCGGCCGTAGCTGAGGCCCATGAAGATGACGACGAGGACAATGCCGACCGCCGCCGCGGCCTTGCCGGCGGCGATGCTGTCGGCGCCGAGGCCGGGTCCGACGGTGCGCTCCTCCAGGATGGTGAGCGGCGCCGGGAGCGCGCCGGCGCGCAGCAGCAGAGCCAGGTCGGTCGCGGTCTGGACGGTGAAGCCGCCTTCGATGATGCCGTTGCCGTTCAGGATCGGGCTCCGGATCACCGGCGCGCTGATCACCTCGCCATCGAGCACGATGGCCAGCTGACGGCCGACATTGTCCTGCGTGACGTCGGCGAAGCGGCGGCTGCCGAGCCCGTCGAAGCGGAAGCTGACCACCGGCCTGCCTTCCTGGAAGGTCGGCTGCGCGTCGACCAGCGTGTCGCCGGACACATGGACCCGCTTGCGCACCACATGGTGCTGCACCGGCGCGCCTTGCGGGCCTGTCTCGGCGTCGGGCAGCAGTTCCGAGCCGGGCGGCAGCCGGCCGGCCTGGGCGGCGCTGACCGGCGTGTCATGGTCGATCAGCCGGAAGGACAGACGCGCCGTCTGGCCCAGGAGGTCCTTGATCCGCTGGGGATCGTCCACGCCCGGCAGCTGCACGATGATGCGCTGCTCGCCCTGTCGCTGGATCACCGGCTCGTTGGTGCCCGTCTCGTCGATGCGGCGCCGGACGATCTCGATCGACTGCGCCACGGCGTTGCTGCGCAGCTCCTCGAGCGCCGCCTCGGTGAAGCCGACGGTGACCCGACCGCCGTTCGCCCGCTCGACCTCCAGGCCGTCCTCCTGGAGCTCCGCGGCGATGTCGAGGGCGGTGTCGATGTCGGCGGGATCCCGGACAACGAAGCTCGCCCGCCCGTCCTCGACACCGAGATCGGTGTAGCCGATGCGCCCGGCCCGCAGCTCGCTGCGCAAAGAGTCGACCAGCGCCTCGAGCCGCTCCTCGAGAACAGCCTGCCATTCGACCCGAAGCAGCAGATGAGATCCGCCCTGAAGATCCAGCCCGAGATTGATCTGCTTGGTCGGCATCCACTCTGGCACGGTTTCCTGCCATCCGCGCACGGTCTCGCGCTCAAGCAGGTTGGGCGCCGCATAGACCAGGCCGAACAGGCACACCAGGGCGATCAGGACGACCTTCCACGGCGCGAAATGGATCATGAGGCTGCCTTCAATCCATGCAACCGGGTGCCCGGCTCGCGAGCGCCCTACTTCCGAGCGACGCTGCCGCCTCGTTGCCGCCGCGGCTTCTCCTGGACGGGCACCGCCTCCTCATCCTCCTCGTCCTCCTCGGCGTCGTCCGCCTCGGCCTCCTGGCTTCGGCCGCGGGCCGGCTCCGGCTTGGCCAGAACGTTCGACACCGTGGAGCGCACGACCTTGACGCGAACACCGTCGGCGATGTCGACGGAAAGCTCGTCATCCGCCACCTTCGAGATGGTGCCGATCAGGCCGCCGCCGGTGACGATGCGGTCGCCGCGGCGGAGAGCCGCCAGCATGTTCCGATGCTCCTTCATCCGCTTCTGCTGCGGGCGGATCAGCAAAAAGTAAAACACCACAAAGATCAGGATCAGCGGCAGAAACTGAAGGAAGATGTTCGGCTCTTGCAATTACGTCTCCCGCGGCTTGGCGCTTCCCATGGCGGACGGCACTATAGCGGCAAGGCCTGGATTGGCCAACCAGCGCCACCTCGGCGACACGATAGCCGTGCACCGGCGCGCGCCCCGGGCGGCTGACCCGATCCGGCTCTGCTTGCCGCCGCGAAACATTCCGACCGAAGAGCCAGGAAGCCGATGCCGGACACCGATGCCAATCTTGTCCCCGTCCTTGAGCGGATCGCCGCCGCCCTCGAGCGTCTGAGCCCGGCACCGCCCGATCCGGTCGAGGTGACCAGCGCCGATGCCTTCGTATGGACGGCCGATGCGCGCCGGCTGGTACCGGTGGAGCGGATCGCCGCGATCGATCTCCTGCTGCTCAAGGGCATCGACGCGCAGGCGCAAACGCTGTTGTCGAACACTCGCCGCTTCGCCGACGGCTATCCGGCCAACAATGCACTACTTTGGGGCGCCCGCGGGATGGGCAAGAGCTCCCTGGTCAAGGCGGTGCACCGCGCGGTCAATCAGGATCGCGATCCCGGCCCCGACAGGCTGGCGCTCGTCGAGATCCATCGCCAGGAGATCGGCTCGCTCGGTGCCCTGCTGGGGCTGCTGCGGCACGACGGCAGCGGGCGGCGGTGGCTCCTGTTCTGCGACGATCTGTCCTTCGATCAAAACGATGCGGGCTACCGGTCGTTGAAGGCCGTTCTGGAGGGCGGCATCGAAGGACGGCCCGACCACGTGATCCTCTATGCGACCTCGAACCGGCGTCACCTGATGCCGCGGCAGATGATCGAGAACGAGCAGTCGACGGCGATCGTCGCCGGCGAGGCGGTCGAGGAGAAGGTGTCGCTGTCCGATCGCTTCGGTCTGTGGCTCGGCTTTCATGCGTGCTCCCAGGACGGCTTCCTGGCCATGGTCGACGGCTATGCCGAGGCGTACGGCCTGCCGGTGCCTCGCGACCGCCTTCACGCGGAGGCGCTCGCCTGGGCCATGGGACGAGGCTCGCGGTCGGGCCGGGTCGCCTGGCAGTTCGTCCAGGACCTGGCCGGCCGGCTGGGGATGCGCCTCGAGCCCGTCCAGCGACGGTCAGCCCGACCCCGTCCTGGTCGTGTCGGTTGACGGGTCGAGCAGCCGGTGCAGGTGGACGATGAAGTAGCGCATGTGCGCGTCGTCGATGGTCGCGCCGGTCACGCCCCGCCAAGCGGCATAGGCTTCGGCGTAGTTCGGGAAGACCCCGACGACATGCACCTTATCAAGATCCTTGAACTCGACCGAGTCCGGCCGAACCAACTCGCCGCCAAGGACCAGGTGCAGAAGCTGCTTGTCCATAGGGTCCCTTACTCCTGCAAGGATCGCCATGGCGCATTCCGGTGGCGGAATGCTAGGGCTGCGGCGGCAGATGCGCAATCGGATCCACGGCTGCGCTGCCTTGCCGGATCTCGAAATGCAGCTGCGGCGAGGCCACGGCGCCGGAGCTGCCGACCGTGGCGATCGGCTGGCGGCGGACCACGCTGTCACCCTGCTCCACCAGGATCTCGTCCAGATGGGCATATGCCGTGACCCATCCATCGGTATGCCGGAGCAGCAGCAAGTTGCCGTAGCCCCGCAGCTCATTTCCGGCATAGGCCACGGTGCCGTCCGCCGCGGCCTGAATAGCCGTCCCCTGTGGCGCCGCCACATTGATGCCGTCATTGTGCCGGCCGTCCGCCTTTCGCCCGAACGACGCCACGACAGGCCCGTCGAGCGGCCAAAGGAAGCGGGCTCCCTGCGGCGGCGGCTCCGGCGGCGCGGAGGTTGCCGTCACCGGGATGGGTCCGCCCGGGAGACCACTCGGCGCCGCGGGCCGTGGCGCCGGATCGGGCCTCCGCGGCGAGGCAGTCGTGCGGGCCTCCCGAGCCTCGACACCGCTCGGCAGCGGGTCGAGGCTGGCGACCTCCACCGGCCTTGGAGCGCCGGCCGCAGCGGCCAAAGGCACATCCGAGACCGGACCACGCCATTCGTCCACAGGCCGGCGCGCCGGCAGCGGCGGGGCGGCAGGTGGCCGTCCGGCCGTCTCCAGGCGCGGAGACGGGAGGCGGAGCGTTTGCCCGGCATAGATCGTGTACGGTGGCTCGACGGCGTTGGCTTGGGCCAAAGCCGCCATTTCCACGCCGTGACGGACCGCGATGACCGAAAGGCTGTCCCCCGGACGCACGGTGTAGACGCCAAGCGCGGCGGCCGCGCCAGCCTCGCCCGGAAGCCTCGCGGCGTCCGGCGGCGGCACGTTGCAGCCGGTCAGCAGCACCGGAGCGAGCAGGAGGGTAAGGACCACCGGCCGTGCCATGATCACCCTCGTGTGGCCTCGGCGACGACCGCCTCCGGCCGATCCGGGAGCAGAGGGACAAAGCGGACCGGCCAGAGGTCCTCCCGCTGCGCTCCCCGATGGCCCCGGAGCCAGCGGACAATGCGCTGCTCGCCACTGCCGTCGGCCGCCATGGGGATCACCATGACCCCGTCCTGATCGAGCTGCTCGATCAGCGCCCGCGGCGGCTCGTCGCCGCTGTGCGCCGCCGTCACCAGGATCCGCTGGAAAGGCGCCTGCCTGGACCACCCGAGATGCCCGTCCCCGACCATCGCGGTGATGTTGTGGAGGCGCAGGTCGCGGAAACGGGCCTCGGCGGTGGGGAGCAGCGAGCGATGGCGCTCGATGGTGTAGAGACGGCGGCAGAGCCGGGCGAGCACGCTGGCCTGATAGCCTGAGCCCGTCCCGATCTCCAGCACCTTGTCTCGCGGACCGACATCGAGCGCCTGGGTCATCAGCGCCACCACCAGCGGCTGGCTGATCGTCTGGCCAAGCCCGATCGGCAGCGCCATGTCCTCGTACGCCTGGTCCTGGAAGCTCGGCGGAACGAAACGCTCACGCGGCACCCGCTCAATGGCGCCGAGCACCCGATGGTCCGTGATTCCGGCCTGCCGAAGATGCATGAGCAGCCGGATCTTGCGCGCCTCGAGCGTCACCCGATGGACCTTTCCCCATATGCTTCACGGGTGATGACCGATCCGCTGCGGGAGCGTCAATACATGCCTGGAATTTCATTGCCGGCATTGTCCTCAAGGCCACGGCTGCACAAGCGGCCCGCGGTCCTTCCCTGGGACCGCCCGGACACCCGGGTCGCAGCCTATGCCTCGTCCGAGTCGGCCGTGATGAGATCGCAGCCACGCAGGTAGGGACGCAGAGCCTCGGGAACGAGGATCGAGCCGTCGGGCTGCTGGTAGGTTTCCATGACTGCGATGAGCGTCCGGCCGACGGCGAGCCCCGACCCGTTCAAGGTGTGGACGAAGCGGGTCGCCTTCTCACCTTTGCCGCGGCATCGGGCGTTCATGCGCCGGCCCTGAAACTCACCACAGTTCGAGCAGGAGGAGATCTCGCGGAATTGCCCCTGTCCGGGCAGCCAGACCTCAAGGTCGTAGGTCTTGCAGGCAGCGAAGCCGAGATCGCCGGTGCACAGGGAGACCACCCGGTAGGCTAGGCCCAGGCGCTGCAGCACGGCCTCGGCGCAGGCGGTCATGCGCTCATGCTCGGCCATCGAGTCGTCCGGGGTGGTCACGCTGACCAGCTCGACCTTGTTGAACTGGTGCTGCCGGATCATGCCGCGAGTGTCCTTGCCGGCCGCCCCGGCTTCCGACCGGAAGCACGGGGTCAAGGCGGTCATCCTGAGCGGCAGACGCGCGCTGTCGAGGATGGCGTCGGCGACAAGGTTGGTAAGCGGCACCTCCGCGGTGGGGATCAGCCAATGGCCGGTCGTCGTGCGGAACAGGTCCTCGCCGAACTTCGGCAGCTGCCCGGTGCCGAACGCGGCCTCGTCGCGAACCAGCAGTGGCGGCGCGGTCTCGATGTATCCGTTCTCAAGTGTCTGCAGATCGAGCATGAATTGCCCGATCGCTCGCTCAAGACGGGCCAGCGCCCCCTTGAGCACGACGAACCGGCTGCCCGACAGCCGGGCGGCCGCCGAGAAGTCCATCAGCCCCAGCGCCTCGCCCAGCTCGAAATGCTCCCGAAGCCCCTCGGACGATCTCGGTTCGCCCCAGCGCCGGATCTCGACATTGGCGGCCTCGTTCGGGCCATCCGGCGTGTCCTCGCCAGGCAGGTTCGGCAACGATGCCAGCCGGTCCCTGAGCTGCTCGCCCAGCAGGCGGTCGCGCTCCTCGAGATCGGCCAGCCGCTGCTTGATCGAGGACACCTCGTCCATCAGCGTCCGCGCGTCGCCGCCTGCCCGCTTGATTTGGCCGATCTCGCGGGACGCCTCGTTGCGCCGGCTCTGTAGCTCCTGCAGCTCCTTCTGGATCGCCCGGCGCTCCGCATCGAGCGACAGCAGGCCATCAGCGGCGGGTTCGAGACCGCGGCGGTCCAGGGCCGCGTCGAAGGCCGCCGCGTTCTCCCGGACTAAACGGATGTCGTGCATGGCAGATCAGAACCGGCCGGAGGAGGAGGCGCGACTTATAAGCTGCCGGACACGCCTGATCCACCCTCGCGACCCGTCGCCCGGCCTCACGTGCCGGCGGCCGTGGCCGCGTCCTCGGCCTCCTCGCGACGCTGGCGCCGGCGCTCGGCCAGCCGGGCCAGCCAGATAGACAGCTCGTAGAGCACCAGGATCGGGAGAGCGAGCCCGATTTGGCTGATCACGTCGGGCGGCGTCAGCAGGGCGGCCGCCACAAAGACGCCGACGATCGCGAACTTCCGCTGCCGCGCCAAGCCCTCCGCCGTCACGATCCCGGCCCGGGCCATGAGGGTCAGGGCGACCGGCAGCTGGAACGCCAGCCCGAAGGCGAAGATGAGCCGCATGACCAGGTTCAGATACTCGCTGACCCGGGCCTCGAGCTGGATCGGCAGCATCGCCTCACCGGCCGGAGCCTCGAAGCTGAGGAAGAACTTCCAGGCGAGCGGGAAGATGCCGAAATACACCATTGCCCCGCCGAGGAAGAACAGGATCGGGGTGGCGATCAGGAAAGGCAGAAATGCCTTCTTCTCGTGCCGATACAGTCCCGGTGCCATAAACATGTACATTTGGCTGGCGATGATGGGGAAGGATAGAAAGGCGCCCGCAAAAAACGCCACCTTAACATAGGTGAAAAACACTTCGGTCAGCCCGGTGAAGATCATTCGCCGGTTCTCACCCTCCAGTTCGGCTGCGAGAGGCTGCACCAAAAAGGCGTAAATGTCTTCCGCGAAGACGTAGCAGACCAGGAACGCAACAAAGAGCGCGGCCACGGAGTACATCAGACGATTGCGCAGCTCGATCAGATGCTCGAGCAACGGCATCTCCTTGTCGTCGATGTCCCGGTCATCGGAAGTTGACACGTGATCAACCTCGATCGCTCGATCCGGACGCGGCCGACCGCTCGCCATCCTCGGTCTGCAGAGGTGCCGATTCCGGGCTGGTCGGACGGTCCTGGGGCGCGTCGGACCGGAAGGCGGGCGCGGCCGACTCGTCGCTCGCCGTTTGGGCCTCGCCCGCCGGCCTCTGGCTCGGCTTGCCGTCCCGCATGCGAAGCACATCCCCCAATGTGTGGTCGGGGTCTATCGTGTTCTCGATCTGCTTCTTGACGTTCAACTGTCGGGCGTTCTGGATGCCCTTGCGCACATCATCCAGTTCCGCGTCGCGTACCATGTCATCGACATGACGATGAAACTCAGCGGCGACCCGGCGTGCGGCGCGCACCCATTTGCCGACGGTGTACAGCGCCTTCGGCAGATCGCGCGGACCGATGACCAGCAGAGCGACGATGAGGATGATCGCGAATTCCGGCCAGCCGATGTCCAGCATTTTTCGCGTCCGCGTCGGCGATAGCTCGCCGACCGTCTACCGGGTCTCAGGTCTTTGCTTCATCCTTGCTGGTGGTCGAGGACATTGTCGCATCCGGCTTAGACTCAAGGCGTTTGTCGTCCTCGGCAGCCGTCTCGTCGTCCTCCTTCATCCCGCGCTTGAAGTTCTTCACGCCCTTGGCGACGTCGCCCATCACCTTCGGCAGCTTTCCGGCCCCGAAAATGATCAGCACGATCAACAGGATCAGGATTACCTGCCAGACACCGATGCTCATAAGGACCCCTTCACCCGCCAATGGCCGCGGTCAGCCGGCCAAGCACCATCGCACTGTACCACGATCATCAAACATTGGCAGAAAGCCCCCACCCTCGCAATGCCCGCCCCCTCGGCCGAACGCCGCAGCAATCAGTCGTTCGCTGGACCGGCGGCGAATATGAAGGCTTGATTGCGGTCCAGGCCGATCGACACGATGGTGCCCTCGGGCGGCAGGAATTGGCCGGGCATGCGGGCGTGCAGATGAACAGAGTCGCCAGGGCGGTGCGGATCGGGCACCGAAAGGTGGACGAGGCTGGTGCGACCCAGCAATCGGGACGCCTCGACCCGACCGCGAACCGGGCCGGGGCCGAAAGGGTCGACGGCGAGCGCCATGCCCTCAGGGCGGACCAGCACCTCCACCGGTTGGCCGTCGCCGAGGCCGGGAGCCGGTACCGGTCCCAGCGCGGTCGCCACCTGCCCGCGCTCAACCCGGCCGGTAAGCCGGTTGACCTCCCCGAAGAACCCGGCGGCGAAGCCATCGGCCGGACGGCAGTACAGGTCCACCGGCGTGCCGGTCTGCACGATCCGCCCGGCCCGCATGAGAGCGATCCGGTCAGCCAGGAACATGGCCTCCTCGGGGTCATGGGTCACCACCATGGTGGCCGCGCCATTGGCCTTCAGAACGTGAAGGGTCTCGTCCCGAACGGTGTCGCGCAGCCGGGTGTCCAGACCCGAGAACGGCTCGTCCAGCAGTAGGACAGGCGGCCGCGGTGCCAGGGCCCGGGCCAGCGCCACCCGTTGCTGCTGGCCACCGGACAATGTGTGCGGGTAGGCACGAGCGTTATCGACCATGCCGACATGGTCGAGGGTCTCCAACGCGCGTCGCCGCTGCTCTCCCGCACGGAGGTGGCCAAGACCGAAACGGACATTGTCGAGCGCGGTCAGATGCGGAAACAGCGCGTAGTCCTGAAAGACGAGGCCGACACCGCGCTCCTCGGGCGGCATGCTGCGGGTCGGGTCGGCGACCGTCCGGCCACCGATGCGGACCATGCCGGTCTGCACCGGCTCCAGGCCGGCGGCCAGACGCAGCAAGGTCGACTTGCCGCACCCCGATGGTCCGACGAGGCAGACGATCTCGCCAGCGGCGATCGACAGGCTGACATGCTCCAGGGCGCGGACCCGGCCATAGACGTGCGTGATGTCCGACAGCTCAAGGACCGCCGGCGCATCCCGTTCCGGATCGGGACCTGAATCAAGGTTGGTATAGGAAATCATGGAAGCATCATGCCTGGTCGACGGCGGCATCGGCTGAACCCTGACCTGAACTAAGGATGCCTGGCGGGGAAATGCAATCCATTCTCAACCGGAGTTGCGGCCGTCCTCCTCCCCGTCGTCCTCTCCATCAAACGTCGGGCCCCAAGGCGGCCTTGCGGTCGCTCCCTCTTCCTCGTCTCCAGTCGCTCCCGGGCTCGGCCGGTGTCCAGGCAGCACGGCCGTCGGCGAATGAGTGTCAATGAGCCCGGCCGCCTTCAGCTCCTCCACCCCCGGCAGATCGTCCAGCGAAGCGAGCCCGAAATGATCCAGGAACTGTCGTGTGGTACCCCAGGTGAGCGGCCGGCCCGGCGTCTGCCGACGGCGGCCCGGCCGGATCCAGCCCGCGTCCATCAGGACGTCGAGGGTACCGCGGCTCGTGGCGACCCCTCGGATCTCCTCGATTTCCGCACGGGTCAGAGGCTGGTGATAGGCGATGATGGCCAGCGTCTCGGTGGCGGCACGGGACAGCCGCCGAACCACCTCGCCATAGTCGGACAGCGCGGCCGCGACATCCGGGGCCGTGCGGAACGCCCATCCGCCGGCCAGTTGGACCAGGTTGATGCCGCGCTCCCTGTAGTGCTCGGCGAGACGAGCCAGCGCCGCCTCGACATCGGCACCCTCCGGCAGGCGCGCCTTGAGCGCGCCGACATCCAATGGCTCCGGGCTGACGAACAGCATAGCCTCGACCACGCGCTCCACCGCGCGTCCGCTCATGCTCCGACGTCCTTCGGGCTGGTCGACGCCGGACGTACATACACCGGCTGGAACGGTCCATCCTGTCGCAGCTCGGCACGGCCCGCCTTGGTCAGCTCGAGTGCCGCGGAAAATGTTGCCGCCATGGCCGAGCGATCAACCAGGGCATCGCCCACGGGCCCAGGCAGAAAGCTGCCAAGCGCAGTCCAGCCCTTGGCTCCCGTGAGCAAGCCCTGCAGCCGCTGCATGGCCATCTGAAGCGAGTAAAGCCCCGAGGTCTCGATGCGAAGCGACCCTTCTGAGCGTGCTCGTCGCGCGCGGTGATCCGCGTAAGCCTTCAGGAGATCGGTCAGCTCCACCGCATAGCAAACCTTCACCACGGTCGTGTCCGGCACCGCGGCGCCGCGCGCGAACACATCCCGACCGAGCCGCGGCCGCTGCAGCAACCCTTCACCGGCGCTCCGCATGGCCTCGAGCCGACGAAGCTGGAAGGCCAACCGATCGGCCAGCTCCTGAGCGCTCGGCTCTTCCTCTGACACGTCCTTCTCGGGCAGGAGCAAACGGGATTTGAGGTAAACTAGCCACGCCGCCATGACCAGGTAGTCGGCGGCCAACTCGAGGCGCCGCCGCCGGGCCTGCTCCATGAAGGCCAGATACTGCTCGACAAGGCGAAGGATGGAGATCTGCTTCAGATCGACCTTTTGCGCCTTGGCCTGATCGAGAAGCAGGTCGATCGGACCTTCGTACGCCTCCAAACGCAGAACCAGCGTCTCCTCGTCGGCGGTGTCCGTCGCGGCGGGGGCGTGCTCCTCCCTCTGGTCGCCGCTCATCGGATCCCGGCCACAAGAGCAATGAACGACTGAAGCAAGCGTGCGGGCTCGAGCACAACCGCGGTGATCAAATGAGTGTCGATGTCCAGCGAACGAGCCAGGATTGGCAGCAGCAGCAGCAACGCCACCAGTGTGACGATTCCGGCGCGCTCCAAGCGCGCCAACGGCATGGCGAGCGGCCCAGGCAGGATTCCGACCAGGACCCGGCCGCCGTCCAGGGGCGGCAACGGCAGCATGTTGAGAACGGCGAGCAGCACGTTGATCCATATGGAGATGTTGAGCATGTCGGCGACCCAGGCCTCCGCCGTTGCGGGCAGCAGGTAGGTCCATCGCAGCATCCAGCCGGAAGCCATCGCCAGCAGGAGGTTGATCGCCGGTCCGGCCAGCGCGACGAGCACCAGATCGCGGCGGGGCCGCGCCAGCTTGGCGGTGCTCACCGGCACCGGCTTGGCCCAGCCGAACACGAACGGCGAGATCACGATCAGCATTGCCGGGAAAAGAATGGTGCCGAGGAGATCGACATGCCTCAATGGGTTGAAGGTGACCCGTCCCAAGCGGTACGCGGTGTCGTCGCCGAGCCGCCAGGCGACGAAGCCGTGGGCCGCCTCATGCAAGGTGATCGCCACGAGGATCGGGAACACCCAGATGGACGCCGTGTAGACGAGGCTCTCGGCAAGCGGCACGCCGAATCACCCCTCAGCCAGGAGGGCGCGGACCCGGGCGCGCAGGGCATCCGGATCTAGGTCCGCCTGGGGTCGCCTGCGGGCTGCCTCGGCCATGGCGAGACGCTCCAGCGACTGTCGGCCAACCGGAGGCACCGCGTCAGCGACCTCGATCATCTCGGCCATATCGCCATTGCAGTGCAGCGCGAGATCGCAGCCGGCGGCGAGCGCGGCGCGGGCCCGGCCACCGGCCGGGCCCTGGAGCGCGCCCATGGACAGATCGTCGCTGATGAGGACGCCGTCGAAGCCAATGGCGCCCCGAATGACATCGCCGATGGCCGTCGCCGACAATGTCACCGGAGCCGCGGGATCCACGGCCGACAGCACAAGGTGACCGGTCATGCCCCAGGGCATGCCGGACAGGGCCCGGAACGGCTCGAAATCCCACCGTTCCAGAGTGGCGCGATCGGCGTCAATGATCGGCAGACCCTGATGGCTGTCCACAGTGGCGCGACCGTGGCCGGGCAGATGCTTGATGATCGGCAGGATACCGCCATCCAGCAGGCCTTCACACGCCGCCCGGCCCAGGCGGGCAACGACGAGCGGATCCTGCGAGAAGGCCCGATCACCAATGACCGGGCTGGCACCGGGGACGGCCAGGTCGAGCACCGGGAACGCGTCGACCGAGATGCCGAGCTCGGCGAGGGATGCGGCCATCGCCAAGGCATGGCAGTGCACCGCCGCCTCGGCCCCAGCGAGGTCGGCCCTTGCCAATTCGCCAAAACGGCCGGCGGCCGGCAGCGCCGGCCACGACGGCGGCGCCAGCCGCTGCACTCGTCCGCCTTCCTGGTCGATCAATATCGGACAATCGGGTCGGCCAACACTGTCCCGGAGCTCGGCCGTGAGTCTCTTCACCTGTCTCGGGCTCTCGCAATTGCGCCGAAAGAGTATGAAGCCCCATGGGTCCGCCTCACGGTAGAACCGCCGCTCGGGGCCGCTCAGCGACACGCTGCCACAGCCAAAGATCACCGCACGCGGCTGTCGCCGTACCGCCTCAACGGACAAAGCAGTCGGCCCCGCGGGCTCTCAGAGCCGCGCAACGACGACGTGCCTCGGCCCGATCAACGGTGGCCGCCTGCACCCGAAACCATCTCGTCCCGTCGACCACCGCTGTGGGCACGACTAGGTCGAGGTCGCCCAGCAGATCGGGGAAGCGGGCTTCCAACGTGCGCCAAATCCTCCGTGCCTCGTCCTCTGATGTTGCCGCGGCCACCTGGAAGCGTCCGGGGCTGTCCTCTGTCACCCGGAGCGTCGGGCTGGAAGCCGTCAGGGGCTCAGCAGGCATGGCTGCGAGGCTTGCGCCGATCTGCGGCGCACCGGCCGGAATCTGGTCGAGCATCGGGTCGCCCGGCGGCCGGCCCCGTCCTGAAAGGCCGGCCAGCGCACCGCCCTCTGGCTCGGATCCCACGGCCGGCCCAGGCGTTGCCGCAGCGCTCGGTCGCGCTGCCGCCACTTCTGTATCCTCGGTCACGGCGGGTTCGGCAATGCTCTCAAGGGCCGGGTCAACGGACGGGGTCGCGTCCCCCGTCTCCCCGCGAGAAGCCGCCTCGGCCTCCACCGCCGGAGGCGCCGGCATGTCGCCGTCTGCCGCCGCCGCTGTCGTCTCTACCGGGACTCGGGAGACCGGGGCGCCGGACCCACGATCACCAGGGTTCGCGTGGCCTGGATCGGGCTCATTGGTGTTCCCGATCGGGCGCGGCGCTTCGGATGGCGCGTCCACCGTCTCCGGGGTCGACTCAGGCTCGTCGGAGGTCCCAGTCGGCGCCGGCGCTCGAGCCACCGGACCGGTGCGGCTGATCTCGCGGGCGATCAGCACCTCCGCCGGCTCGGCCTCACCGTCCGGCGACCATTGGACGATCCGGGGCGGCGATGCCGCTATGCCGTCGTTCTCGGAAGCCGCAGGCGTCGAAGCCCGGTCCGAGGCTGCGGTCCCGGGATCCATGTCCGGGTCGCCCTCTGCGACCGGCATCGCCTGGCCACCATCCTCGCGCTGCCCATCCTCGCCGTCGCCCTCGGCAGCCGGAGTCAGCGAAGCCGTGTCGCTGGATCGGCCCGGCGGCGAAGTCTCGATACCGACAGGATCGTCCGGCTCTCCATCGAAGTCATGCAGCACCTGTCGGTTCTGATGGGGCACCTCCATGCCCCCCGGCTGCTCGGGCCGGACGCGCGTCGGGTTCAGATCGGCGCGGATCAGAGGAACGGCCGATTCAGCTCGACGGTAGGGTCCTTCGTAAGCGTACCAAAGCAGGGCGGCAAAGCTGCCGATCGCCATGATCAGCATCACCGCAGTGAGGGACCGACGAAGCGACGATCCTCTGCGCCGTCTGTCCTGCCCCGGGCGGCCCGCGTCGCCCCGGGCGGCCCGCCTTCGACCCGTGCGCCGCGCTGGCATTGTCTGGCGTCCTTGCACAACTTGCCCGTCGGCCGTTTAGCAGAGGTGGGTCAAGCTCGCCAAGGCCATGAACGTGCCGATGCCAACGGTCGCCCTGCGGCTGTGCCGGGATCAAGCCCGAGGACGCAGGTCGAACAGGCGCTGGTGCTCGATCAGAGCATAACGGTCGGTCATGCCGGCGATGTAGTCGGCGACCACGCGGGCACGGTCGGCTTCATTCATGGCAAGGACGGCGTGTCGCCAGTCGTCCTTGAGGCAGCCGGGCTCAGCCATGAAGAAGCTGAACAGATCACCGACAACGCGGCGCGCCTTGCTCGTCTCACGATTGACGTCCGGGTGCCTGTACATGCGATCGAATAGAAACGCCTTCAACGCCAGATCGCACTGCCGCATTGTATCGGAAAACCCGGCCAGGGGTCGATTGGCGGCTCGTACCGCGTCGGCTGTGCGGGGATCCGCCTCTCCCAAACGCCGCCGGGTCTCCGCCAGGAGATCCGTGACCATTCTGTCGATCAGGCGGCGTATCGTTTCGTGACGTCGCCGCCGTGGATCAAGGGCCGGATAGCGCCTGTCGACCTCCCTCACCGTCGCCCCGGTGAGCGGCAGGTCGACGAGCTCGTCGAGGTCGAAAAGCCCGGCGCGCAGCCCGTCATCGAGATCGTGATTGTTGTAGGCGATGTCATCGGCCAGCGCGGCCAGCTGCGCCTCAAGGCTGGGGAAGCGGTCGAGATCCAGGGGCCATGCGCGATCGAGCGCGACCACGGTTGGTGGCAGGACGCGTCCCTCCAGCGGCGGCCGAAGCGGACCATTGTGCTTGGTGACGCCTTCCAGCGTCTCCCAGGTCAGGTTCAGACCATCAAAGTCCGCGTACCGCTGCTCGAGACGGGTCAGAACGCGTACCGTCTGGTCATTGTGGAAGAAGCCGCCGAACGGCGCCATGGCGGCGTTGAGGGCGGTCTCGCCAGCATGCCCGAACGGTGTATGGCCGAGATCGTGGGCCAGGGAGATCGCCTCGACCAGATCCTCATCCACCGCCAGGCAGCGGGCCAGGGTGCGGGCGATCTGCGCGACCTCAAGGCTGTGGCTGAGGCGGGTCCGGTAATAGTCGCCCTCGTGGTAGATGAACACTTGGGTCTTGTGCTTCAGCTTGCGGAACGCGCCAGAATGGACGAGACGGTCGCGATCCCGTTGATAGGGACTGCGCATGGGGCTCTCGGGCTCGGCATGCTGCCGACCGCGGCTGCCGTCTGGTGTCGAGGCGAAAGGGGCCAGTGCCATGACCGAGTCACCCTCCCGGCGCCGCGTGGCGGATCGTTGGAGACCGAGCACGGCGGTTGGACGAGGGTCAAGGATCCATTATATCCACTACGGATCCCGTCGTTCTCGTGGAGGCCGACCATGACGAGCCCAAGCAGCCATGCCGGGCCGGCAAACCTCGCCAGCGACCCAGCAGCGGACGCGCCGCCGGCGGTCGGCATCACGGCCTCGGCGGTGACGCGCGTCGCGCAGTTGATCCGCGAGCAGGGCAATCAGGACCTGATGCTTCGAGTCTCCGTCTCCGGCGGTGGATGCTCGGGCTTCCAGTATGGCTTCGGCTTCGACGACACGGTGCGCGAGGACGATCACGTGTTCGAGAGCGACGGCGTGCGCATGCTGATTGACGAAGTCTCGCTGGAGCTGCTGAACGGTGCGGAGGTCGACTTCGTTGAAGACCTGATCGGATCGTCCTTTCAGATTCGAAATCCGAACGCGTCCTCCTCCTGTGGCTGCGGCTCCTCGTTTGCCGTGTAAAGCCCGGACGATCGAGTAGAGCCCAGACGTCCGAGCCGCGTCGCCATGCGGCTGGCCAGCTTCAACGTGAACTCGCTGCGCGCGCGGCTGGCCAACGTGTTGGAGTGGCTGAGCGACTCGGGGCCCGACGTGGCTCTGCTTCAAGAGATCAAGTGCGAGACCGACAGCTTTCCCAGGCTTGAGATTGAAGCTCTCGGCTATCACGCCGCCGTCCTCGGTCAGAAGGCCTACAACGGGGTGGCCATCCTGTCGAAGCGACCCATCGAGGCTGTGCGCGAGGATCTGCCCGGCGATACGGACGATCTCCAGGCGCGTTATCTTGAGGCGACGATCGACGGGGTCCGGGTGGCATCGCTGTACGCGCCGAACGGCAACCCGCCCGGCGACGTGGTCAAGTTCCAGCGGAAGCTGGCTTGGTTGAGTCGCCTACGCGCTCATGCCGCCAGGCTCCTCGACACCGGGCAGCCGCTCGTCCTCGGTGGCGACTACAACGTCATTCCCGAGGAGGTGGATTGCCATGATCCACAGGCTTGGCGGGCGGACGCGCTGTTCCAGCCTGAGAGCCGGCGCTGCTTCCGGGCGCTCACCCACCTCGGGCTGTACGATGCTTATCGCGCCCTTCACCGCGGCGGTGGCGCGTTCACCTTTTGGGACTATCAGGGACGTGCCTTCGAGGCCGACCACGGCATACGCATCGACCATTTCCTGCTGTCGCCCCAGGCGGCCGACCGGCTCCAGGCCTGCTCCATCGATCGCAAGCCCCGGGGCCGACCCAAGGCGAGCGACCATACCCCGATCGAGGTGAGCCTGCGGGAGGCGTGACCGGAGCTTCCTCATGCGGTATCACGACCGCCTCGAAACGACCGCCTGAGGGAGACTTGATCCATGAACCGCCGTCTTGCCGCCGTGCCCGCCCTGCTCCTTCTTGTCGTGTCGGGCAATGCGGCGGCCCACACCGGCATCGGCCCGACCGCCGGCCTCGGCGCCGGCTTTGGCCATCCGCTGCTCGGCGTGGACCATCTGCTGGCCATGGTCGCGGTCGGCCTGTGGGCCTCTGTGGCCGGCGGCCGGGCGCTGTGGCTGGTGCCGATCGCCTTTGTGGGGACCATGCTGGCCGGGGGCGCTCTGGCCCTCTTCGGCATTCCCCTGCCCGGCGTCGAGCTGATGATCGCCCTCTCGGTCGTGGTCCTGGGCTCGGCGGTGCTCGCCCGCGCGCGGCTGCCGGTGGCGGCGGCCATGGGCGTGGCCGCGCTGTTCGCCGTGTTCCATGGGCACGCTCACGGCGCGGAGATGCCGGCGGGGGCCAGCGGCCTGCTCTACGGGCTCGGCTTCGCGGCGGCGACGGCTTCACTGCACGCCGTAGGTGTCGGCGTCGGCATCACCGCACGCCGCTTCGCCGCTGAGCCGGCGCTCCGCCTGGGGGGTGGGGCAGTCGCCCTCGCGGGTTTCCTGATTCTGGTGGCCGGCTGATCATCGTGACGGCTGGCTGGGCCGAGGCGCCCGGAACCCTCCAGCTTCGTGGGCCGCCAACCCGGCCCACATCCTTGGTCGGTCGGCGCCCGTCGCAAGATCAAGATGGTGACCGCGGCTCGCCAGCCTGCCTCACGCTTTGGCATCAGGGCTCGCGTCGGGTGTAATCACTTTGTCGGAATGTTTCTCAATCCAGCACGTGTCCTACGATGCGGCTCAACCGGCTGCGCCGGCCTGTTCCCAGCCGCTTCGGAGGCACCATGAGCTCCTTCAAAAAGACCAAGATCGCCATCGTGGTCGCCGCGATGTTGCTGACCACGGGCGCGGCGGTGCCCCGCGCCTTGGGACAAGCGGCCGGCGAGCCCGGCAACATCACCCTGGTCTTCTCGAACACACGAGGGGCGATTGGCTGGGTTCTCTACAACCTGCAGCAGTTCAACATGGCGCGCTCCGAGAACAACGTCGAGGTCATGCAGGCCGAGGCCGATGACCTGCTGGTCCGGCTGGAGGAAGCGGTGCGCTGGTCCGACGCGCTCGACCGCGTGGTTGTTCCAGGCGAGCACGGCGAGAACGTCGACAACGCCGTGGCGGATCTGAACGAGCTGCTGGTCACCGCGTACGGCAATGTCGAGTCCGCCATCGAGTCGAATGACATCGATGCCATCAAGCAGCGGCTCGACCAGTCGGCGGACGCATTCAACCGGCTTGAATCCAATCTTCGCAACTTGAATGTGCTGCTCGAGGAATGGGTCTGACGCTGCCGGGGCGAGCGCACGGGTGCCCTCAGCCCGACGCGGGACGGACCATCGAAGCGTCCTGCCGGAACGCGCGCATCAGGCTGACGCAAATCGCCACCAGCAGCACGGACATTGGCAGGCCGGCGCTGATCGCGGCCGATTGGATCGCCTGAAGCCCGCCGGCCAACAGCAGGGTCGCGGCGACCGCCCCTTCCGAGACGGCCCAGAACACGCGCTGGGACCGCGGAGGATTCGGGTGGCCGCCGGAGGTCACCATGTCGTCCACCAACGAGCCGGAGTCGGACGAGGTGACGAAGAAAACGGCGATCAGCAGGGTCGCCGTGATCGAGGTGATCAGGCTGAGCGGCATCGTCCCGAGCAGCGCATGCAACGCCTGGGCCGCGTCCTCCCGAACCGGCGCGGACAACCCGCCGCCGCCGAAATGCTGCTCGTGCAGAGCGCTGCCGCCGAACACGGCGAGCCAAGCGAAGGTCACCAGCGTCGGCACCATAAGGACTCCGAGAATGAACTCCCGGACGGTGCGGCCTCGTGAGATGCGGCCGACGAAGACCCCGACAAAAGGCGACCAGGAGATCCACCAGCCCCAGTAGAACAAGGTCCACTGCGCCTGCCATTCGAAGTCCTGGCCAAATTCCAGGTTCAGGCTCATCCGCGGCAGGTTCTGGAGGTAGAGGCCGAGGCCGGTGACCAGGCTTTTCAGAATGAACACCGTTGGCCCGACAAGCAGCACGAAGCCGAACAGAACCGCGGCCAATCCGATGTTGAAGCGGCTGAGTCGTCGGATCCCGGCATGCACCCCGGCCACGACCGAGATCGTCGCTACCAGCGTGATGGCAGCAACAATGGCCAGCTGGACCCGGGTTTCGAGCGGCACATTCGTGAAATCCGCAAGTCCGGTGTTCACCTGCATGGCCCCGAGCCCCAGCGAGGTGGCGACACCCAGGAGCGTGCCGACAGTGCAGAGAATATCCACGGCGTGCCCAATCGGCCCATGGATGCGCTCGCCGATCAGCGGATGCAGGATAGAGCGAGGCCGGAGGGGCAGCTTGCGGCGGAAATGAAAATACGCGAGCGCCACGCCGAACACGCTGTAGATCGCCCAGGGGTGCAGTCCCCAGTGAAAAAAGGTGTACCGCAGGGCCACGCCGATCGCATCGGTCGACTCGGCGCCCACGCCAACCGGTGGCTCGAGATAGTGGCGGATCGGCTCGGCGACGCTCCAGAAGACGAGGCCCGTTCCCATGCCTGCGCCGAACAGCATGGTGAACCACGACCAGCGGCTGAACTGCGGCCGGTCGTCGTCGTCGCCCAGGCGGATGCGGCCGTACGGGCTCAGCATCAGCCACAGCGAGAAGACGAGAAATCCCGTGGCAGTGAGGGCATAGTACCAGCCGAAGGTCCGCGCGACATAGGACTGCACCGCGCTGAACCAGTCGGCCGCCACGCTGCTGAAGGTCGCACCGAAGATGACGAAGCCCACGACGACGGCGGCCGAGCCGAAGAACACCGCCGGCTCCATCTTCTCCTTTATCTTGTCAAGGATGAGCATGCCAAAGCGCTGCGAGTGTCAGGGGATTGGGATGACCCGAGCCGACCGAGATCAGGCGGCTCGGGCCAGGGCCAGCTTAACGCCGAGAGTGACGAGGGCGGCGCCCATGGCCCGCTCGATCCAGTGCCCGATGCCGGCCACGACGCGCCGGATGGCGGGCAGGCTGAGGCCCGCCGCAAGCGCGGCGTAGAGGCTCGCGGTCGACGCCACCATGCAGGTCGCGAGCACGGCCTGGACCATCCACGGCGTGCCCGGCACGATCACCACGGTGAACAAGGACAGAAAGTAGAGCGCGGCTTTCGGGTTCAGCAGGCAGCACAGCGCCCCGACCCTGACCGCCGCCGCCGGGCGCGGCACCTCGCGGAGATCTCCACCGGGCAGGTCCTTGTCATCGCGCCGGCCGGGCCGCGCACGGAGCGCCTGGATCCCGAGGAATACCAGATAAGCGCCGCCGGCGAACTTCAGGATGGTGAACAGCAGTGCCGACTGATGGATGAGGACGCCGAGCCCGATCAGCGCCAAGCCGATATGGACCAGGTTGCCGGCGGCGACGCCGACAGCGGTCCACATCCCCGTCGCTCTGCCGTGCGTCAGGCTCTGTCGGCTCACCATGATCATATCCGGTCCCGGGCTGGCGACCGCCAGGAGGTGGATCACCGCCACGGTGACCAGGATATCCCAAGGCATCGGCGCCTCCCTGGAACGCTCCACAACGATCCCATGGCCCGACCACGGCTGCTGTCGTGCGCGATCATTGTTGGCCACCGCTCGATGATCGGGGACGTGGCGACGCCCCATGCTGAAAGAGGCGCGCAGCCGTCGACCTGAGCGCTGGGCGGATCAGCCGAGCTTCAGGACACGTGCATACAGTCACTTAATCAAGGCGACGCCGCCGCGGTTCCTTTCGCGTCTGCCGGGCCCGCGGGCTTGAGGCGCCGAGCCGGCGCGGCCACCGTCAAGCTCGGTCAAACGTCCGCGTAGCACCGGGTCTCAGCGGCCGCTCCGGGGTGCGTCACCGCCCCCTTTTCGGCGTCGCCGACGGTCTGCGCGTAGCGCCACAACGCGCCCGACTGGAAATCATGGGACCGTGGCTGCCAGGCTTTGCGGCGCGCGTCGAGCTCCTCCGGCGCCAGCTCCACGTCCAAGCGGCCGGCCTCGGCATCGATGTCCACGATGTCGCCGTCCCGGAGCAGGCCGATCGGGCCGCCGACCGCGGCCTCCGGCCCGACATGGCCGACGCAGAAGCCGCGGGTCGCGCCCGAGAAGCGCCCGTCGGTGATCCGCGCCCCCTGCTCACCCATGCCCTGGCCGTAGGTAGCGGAGGTGGTCGAGAGCATCTCGCGCATCCCCGGCCCGCCGCGCGGACCTTCATAGCGGATGACGATCACCTCGCCGGGCTGATAGCGGCGCGCCTGCACCGCCTCGAAGGCCGCCTCCTCGCTGTCGAAGCAGCGGGCCGGGCCACGGAATCGCAGGGTCTTCATGTTGGCGACCTTGACGATGCCGCCCTGCGGCGCCAGCGAGCCGCGCAGGCCGACGACCCCGCCGGTCGGCGACAGCGGCGCCGAGGTCGGCCGCACGACCTCCTGATCCACCGGGAAGCGGACCCCCTCCAGGCTCTCGGCCAGCGTCCGACCGCTCACCGTCGGGCAGTCGCCGTGCAGGTAGCCGCCGTCGAGCAGCGTGCGCATCAGCACCGGCACCCCGCCGACCTCGTACAGGTCCTTGGCGACGTAGCGGCCGCTGGGCTTGAGGTCGGCGATGTAGGGCGTGCGCCGGAAGATGGCGGCCACGGCATGAAGGTCGAAATCGATGCCGGCCTCATGCGCGATGGCCGGCAGATGCAGCGCCGCGTTGGTTGAGCCGCCCGAGGCGGCCACCACGGTGGCCGCATTCTCCAGCGCCTCGCGGGTGACGATGTCGCGCGGGCGCAGACCGGTCTCGAGCAGGCGCATGACCGCGGCGCCGGAGGCCTCGGCGTATTGGTCGCGGCTTTCGTAGGGCGCCGGGGCGCCGGCGGAGCCGGGCAGCGCCAAGCCCATCGCCTCGGACACGCAGGCCATGGTGTTGGCAGTGAACTGGCCGCCGCAGGACCCGGCGCTCGGGCAGGCCACGCATTCCAGGGCGTGCAGCTCCTCCTCCGCCATCTTGCCGGCCGCGTAGGCGCCGACCGCCTCGAACACGTCCTGGACGGTGACGTCCCGGCCCTTGTACCGGCCGGGAAGGATCGAGCCGCCGTACATGAAGACGCTCGGCACGTTGAGACGGACCATGGCCATGAGCATGCCGGGCAGCGACTTGTCGCAGCCGGCGAGGCCGACCAGGGCGTCGTAGCAATGGCCGCGCATGGTCAGCTCGACCGAGTCGGCGATGACCTCCCGGCTGACCAGCGAGGACTTCATCCCCTGATGCCCCATGGCGATGCCGTCGGTCACCGTGATGGTGCAGAACTCCCGCGGCGTGCCACCGTGGGCGGCCACCCCGTGCTTGACCGCCTGAGCCTGGCGGCCGAGCGCGATGTTGCACGGCGCCGCCTCGTTCCAGCAGGTGGCCACGCCGACGAAGGGCTGGGCGATCTGCTCGTCGTTCAGCCCCATCGCGTAATAGTATGAGCGGTGGGGTGCCCGGTCCGGCCCCACCGTGACATGCCGGCTCGGCAGCTTGGCCTTGTCCCAGGTCTTGCGGGGCTTGTCATCGAGCGGCATGGCGCGGGGCATCCCGGGGCCGGAGGTGGCGGGAACCCGGCCCGAGCGGCCGGGCGCGAGCGGCGATCGACCCCTAGACCGGGAAGCCGGGCCAAAGCGACTCGGCGAAGTCGCGGTCCTGGGACAGTTCCTCGATCACCGCCCGCAGCAGGTCACGGATCGACACTATACCGGTGATCCGCTCGCCGTCGACCACGGGCAGATGCCGGAGCGAGCGCTCGCGCATGGTGCGCAGGGCGACCATCATCTTGGTCTCCGGCGCCACCGTCGCCGGGTCAGGGGTCATGACCTCCGCCAGCTTCGTCGCGTCGACGTCGCGGCCACGCGCCACCACGCGGTCGACCACGTCGCGCTCGGTGAAGATGCCCTGCAGCTTGCCGTCCTCGGCGACGATCAGCGCGCCGATGTGGCGGTCGGCCATCAGGCGGGCAGCCTCGGCCACGCTGAGATCCGGACGCATGATGACGAGCTCCTGCGAGCCGACGACCTCGTTGATGGTCCTGTCGAACATTCCGCCTCTCCTCTTCTTCTGGTGCGCCCGGTCGTCCCCGGCCCGGGCTTGGGGCCCAAGGCTCCCTCGGCGAACCCGGCCACTTTAGCAACATGTCATACGTCTAGGCGAGCGGCCGAACGCCGAGCGCATAGAGCAGCAAGGTCACCGTCAGGACGGACAGCGCGGTGGACCCGACCACGGCGCTGGCGGCCGGCGAGATCTGGGCCCGATAGCGCTCGGCGAACAGGTAGACGTTGACGCCACAGGGCATCGCCGCCATCAGCACCGCGACCTGCCCCCACAGGGCCGGCACCGAGAAGATCTGTGTCACCAGGATCCAGACCAGCAGCGGGTGCGCGACCGTCTTCATGCCGGCCATGAGCAGGGCCGCCGGCATGTCCCCCGCCGGCCGAAGCCGCGCCAGCGAGGCGCCCATCGCGAAGGTGGCGCAGGGCAGCGCCGCCTGACCCAGGCTGTCCGCCATCCGGTCGATCGGCACCGGCAGCGGCCAGCCGGACAGCTGCACGGCGAGCCCGGCCAGAAGCCCAAGCAGGATCGGGTTGCGCGTTACCTGTCCCACGGTGTTGAGCAGGAGCCGCCCGCCGGAGGCGCCCTGGCCCCGGCCGATCTCGACAAGAAGCGTGACGGTCGGGAACAGCAGCAAGGCGTGAAAGGTGATCAGCAGGAACACCGGCAGCGTCGCCGCCTCGCCCATCGCGCGCAGGATGACCGGGATGCCGAGCAGGACCGTGTTGGAGAAGGCGCCGCCGAAGCCGAGCAGCGCCTGCTCGTCGAGTCCGAGCCTGAGAGCCAGGCGGGCCACCACCATGGTCGCCGCGTAGACGGCGAAGGTCGCCAGGTAATAGGACAGCAGAAAGTCCCAGGCGATCGGCCGCGGGAAGTCGGTGGTGGCCATGCTCCGAAACAGGAGCGCCGGGATGGCGATCGTGAACACGAACAGCGACAGGCCCCGCGCCGCATCATCGGAGAAGATGCCGGCCTTTGCCGTCGCGTAGCCGAGCCCGACCAGGCCGAACACCGGCACGATGATGTCGAGCAGGATCGAAATCACGCGGCCCGCCCGGAGAGCGTTTCCGGCTCAAGTGGCATCGCCGGCCGGCTCGCCCGCCCGGCCACCCAACGACCGCAGGCTCCGGCTCGCCGGGCGGGGCAGCGGGCCGGTGCCGAGGCCGCGTCAGGCGGGAACTTTCCACACTCCGTGGCCGCGGCAGGCCTCCAGAGGCATCGCGCGCAACGGCGGCGGGCGCGAGCCTCGCTCCCCGCGGCGGCCCGCCCGGGCCTAGCCGTTGCCGGCGACCCGAGCCAGAGCGGCGCCGACGCGCTCGCGGGTTGCGACATAATCGGCGCGGCGCTCGCGCTGCTCGTCGACCACCTCGTCCGGCGCCTTGGCGATGAAGTCCTGGTTGCCCAGCTTGCGGTCGATCTTTGCGATCTCACCGTCCAGCCGGTCCATCTCCTTCCGGAGCCGGGCGCGCTCGCGGTCGAGGTCGATCACCTCGGCCAGCGGCAGAATCAGCGTCGCCTCGTCGAGCACCGCCTGGGCGGAGCCGAACGGCGCCTCTGCGGCCGTCGCGATCGACTCCAGCCGGGCCAGTCGCAGGATCAGCGCCTGGTGCCGGGCCAGCCGCTGCGCGGTGGCCGGACCGGCATCCTTGATCAGCAGGCCGATCTGCGCCGAGGCCGGCACATTCATCTCGGCCCGAACCGCGCGAACGGTGCCGATAAGCCGCACCACCCAGTCCATCTCGGCCACGGCCTCGGCGTCGCGCGGCAAGGCCTCGAGGTCCGGCCACGGCGCTGCCAGCAGCAGATCGTCCGGGCGCGCCTCCTGCCGCTCCGCGGCCAGCTGCTGCCACAGCTCCTCGGTCAGGAACGGCATCATCGGGTTCAGCAGGTGCAGGATCTGTCCCAGCGCCCAGCCGGTGGCGGCCCGGGTCTCGGCGGCGGCCTCGGCGTCCGCGCCGGTCAGTATCGGCTTGGTGAACTCGAGATACCAGTCGCAGAAGGTGTTCCAGGTGAACTGGTAGAGCGCGCCCGCCGCCTCGTTGAAGCGGTACGCGGCGAGGCCGGCTTCCACCTGCGCCGCCGTGTCGGCGACCGCCCCGACGATCCAGCGATTGACCGTGAGCCGGCAGCCGCCCGGATCGAAGGCGCCGCCGGGACGGCAGTCATTCATCTCGCAATAGCGGGCGGCGTTCCACAACTTCGTGCAGAAGTTCCGGTAGCCCTCGACCCGCTGCTCCGAGAGCTTGATGTCGCGGCCCTGGGCGGCCATGGAGGTGAGCGTGAAGCGCAGCGCGTCGGCGCCGAAGCGGTCGATGAGCACGAGCGGATCGAGGATGTTCCCCTTCGACTTCGACATCTTATGGAAGCGCGCATCGCGCACCAGCGCATGGATGTAGACGGTGCGGAACGGCACGTCGTCCATGAAGTGCAGGCCCATCATCATCATCCGGGCGACCCAGAAGAAGATGATGTCGAACCCGGTGATGAGGACGTCACCGGGATAGTACTTACGCACCGCCTCGACCTCCTCCGGCCAGCCGAGCGTGGAGAACGGCCACAGCGCCGAGGAGAACCAGGTGTCCAGGACATCGGGGTCACGGGTCAGCGCCGTCTCCGCCCCATAATGCTTCCGGGCGGCCGCTGTCGCGGCCTCCTCGGTCTCCTCGACGAAGATGTGGCCGTCCGGCCCATGCCAAGCCGGGATGCGATGACCCCACCAGAGCTGCCGGGAGATGCACCAGGGCTGAATGTTGCGCATCCACTCGAAATAGGTGTTCTCCCAATTGCGGGGCACGAACGCGGTCCGGCCGTCCTCGACCGCCGCGATGGCCGGCTTGGCCAGGGTCGCCGCGTCGCAGTACCACTGGTCGGTCAGCCAGGGCTCGATGGCCACGCCGGACCGGTCGCCGTGGGGCACCGCGTGGACATGGGCGTCGATCCGCTCGAGCCGGCCCTCCGCCTCGAGATCCTCGATGATCCGCCGGCGGGCCTCGTGCCGGTCAAGCCCGCGATAGGCCTCAGGCGCGGCCTCGTTGATCCTGGCCTCGGCGTCGAGGACGTTGATCATGTCGAGCCCGTGCCGGCGGCCGACCTCGAAGTCGTTGAAGTCGTGCGCCGGGGTGATCTTGACCGCGCCGCTGCCCTGCTCCGGGTCGGCGTAGCTGTCGGCGATGATGGGGATGCGTCGGCCGACCAGCGGCAGCAGCACGTCATGGCCGATCAGGCCCCGATAGCGGTCGTCCTCGGGATGCACCGCCACCGCGGTGTCGCCCAGCATGGTCTCCGGCCGGGTCGTCGCCACGACGATCACCCGCGACGGATCCTCGGCCAGCGGATAGCGCAGATGCCAGAGATGGCCCTGGACCTCGCGGGACTCCACCTCCAGGTCGGAGATCGCCGTGCCCAGCTTCGGGTCCCAGTTGACCAGCCGCTTGTCGCGGTACACCAGCCCTTGCCGATAGAGGGCCACGAAGACCCGGCGCACGGCCCGATTGAGCCCCTCGTCCAGCGTGAAGCGCTCGCGCGCCCAGTCGGGGGTCGCGCCGAGCCGCCGCAGCTGACCGGTGATCATGCCGCCCGATTCGGCCTTCCAGCGCCAGACCGTATCGACGAAGGCCTCGCGACCCAGATCGGTGCGACGAACCCCCCGCTCGGCGAGCTGCCGTTCGACCACCATCTGCGTGGCGATGCCCGCGTGGTCCATGCCGGGCTGCCACAGCGCGTCGCGCCCCCGCCGACGGTGATAGCGGGTCAGCACGTCCTGCAGGGTCATGTTCAGGGCGTGGCCCATGTGCAGGCTGCCGGTGACGTTGGGCGGCGGCATCATGATGGTGAAGGGCGGCCGGCCGGACTCCTCTTGGGCCGCGAACAGACCCGAACGCTCCCACGCCGCGTAGAGCCGCGCCTCGATCTCGGCCGGATCGTAGGTCTTGTCCAACATCGCCGAAGGATCCCTCGCACGTGCTCCCGGTTGCGCGGACGCCGCGGCCCGACGCTGACGGCTTGGCAATGTATCGGGCTTACGCCGGCTGTCCACCGGAGGCCGGCGGTCGGAGGCTGGAGCGTTTCCGCCTTAGGCGCAACCGGCCCCGGCCCGCGCCCCCGCCGGGCCCTCCCCCCGGCCCGCGCCCCCGCCGGGCCCTCCCCTCGGCCCGCCTCAGCATGCTGTCGTTGGCTGGCCGGGCGGACGAGCGGGCCGGCGCTGCCGCCTGAGCCGAAACCGCCCTAGGACCCGGAGCCGCTGCCCCGGATCCGCCGCACCTCCTGCTCGACGATGCCGGGCAGATGGCGGTCGAGCCATTCCTGCAGCATGGGCCGCAGCATCTCCCGGACCATCTGCTCCAGGGTGGCCGAGCCGTTGCCGAGCGGCAGCGCGCCGACCGGCGTGGCGAGCGCGTGGCCATTGCCCAGCCCCGGCTGCTCCGGCGCCAGCTCGGTCAGATCGAGGATGTCGTCCTGCGCGCCGCCGCCGCCGAGGGCCTCCGCCGGGGCGATCTCATCCAGCTGGAACACGTCGTCATCGTCGTCGACCCTGGCCACCGGGCTTGCCGACCCGGCGTCGGTGGCCGGCGGCCAAGCGGCGGCGCCGGCCGGCACGGGATCCGCCCCCGGCCCTCCCCGCTCCGGCGCCACGTCCGCCCCCACGGACCCGACGGGCGCCGCCGGACGCGCCGCCTCCGCAGGGTCGCCCGGGGACGCCGGGGTCGCCGGCCGCCCCTCCTGACCCGGGGCTTCGCTGTCCTCCGAGATGATCCGGCGGATGGAGGCGAGAATCTCCTCCATGGACGGTTCGTTGGAAGTCCTCTGCTCGCTCATCGCGCGCGTGCCTTGTCCGTTCCGCTGACGGCCCACCCCCCGGGTCAGCGCGATCTACCGCGGCATGTATTACGGATATTCTAAGATTCCATGTCTGCAGCGGTCCGGATCATCGGGAGTCCTCGATCGAGGTGCCCCAGATGCGCGAGCGCGTCCGATCGTAGCTGACGTCGAACTCGTAATAGTCGACGGGCAGATTGAGCGCGCGGGCGGTCAGCCGGCCGACCGACGCCAGCACCTCATAGGCGGCCACCAGCTCATCGCGCTGCGCGGTGACCAGATCGACCTGCGAATCGAGCAGCACCGTCTGCGCGTCGAGGATGTCCAGCACGGTACGAGCGCCAACCAGGGCCTCCTGCTCGACGCCATCGAGCGCGATCTCGTTGGCCCGCACCTCCGACAGCAGGGATTCGATGGTGGCGCGCGCCGTCGTCAGGTCGACCCAGGCGGCGACGGCGGCGTCGACCACGTCGCGCCGGGTCTCCTCGACCAGGATGCGCACCTCGTTGGCGACGTGCTTGGCGGCGCGCACGTTCGAGGTGACCAGACCGGCCTGATAGAGCGGCACGGTGACCTGGGCGGTGACCTGCGCCGTGCTCTGGCTGCTCACCGTCGTGCTCGGCTCGACGTCGCGCGTGACCGAGCCGGTGATACTGACATCGGGCAAGAGGCCGGCCCGCGCCACGTCGACGGCGGCCAGCGCGGCGCGCTCCGAGAACTGGACCGCAATGATGTTCGGGTTGTTCGCGGCGGCCAGCGCGATGGTCTCCTCGAGCGAGGTCGGCAGGCCCGGCGGTGCCGGCGGCGCCTGCAGGCTGCCCGGCGGGATCCCGACCACCCGCTCGAACTCCGAGCGCGTGTCGCGCAGCTCGCCTTCGGCGACGATGCGCCCGGCGACGGCGCCCGCGACCCCGGCCTCGGCCTGGGCCACGTCTGTGCGCGTGACCTCGCCGACGTTGAAGCGGTCCTGCGCCGCCTCCAGCTGCCGGCGCAGGACCTGCTCGTTGTTGATCTCGAGCTCGAGCACCGCTTGCGCCTCGACCACGTCCAGGTAGGCCGTGACCGTCTCGAGCAGGATGTCCTGCTCGGTGTCGACCACCGTGGCTCGCTCCGTCTGGATGTTGTTCTCCGCCTCGCGCAGCTCGGCGAAGGTCTCGCCGCCCTGGTAGATCGGCTGCGACACGCTGATGCCGATCGACGCCGGGGTGATCGTCTCGCTCTCCGAGTCGTCGTCGTCGTCGTCCGCGCCGAACAGGGCGTCCGAGCCGAAGGCGCCGTCCTCGAACTCGGTCGAGGTATAGGTGACGCCGGCATCGCCGGTGACCGAGACCGTCGGCCGGATGGTCGACAGCGCCTCGGGGATCTCCTCGTTGGTCGCGTTCAGACCGGCGAGCGCGGCCGCCAGGGTGGGGTTGGTGGCGTAGGCCTGCGCCAGCGCCTCCTGCAGGGTCTGCGCCGGCGCCACCGCGGGGCCGGCAATCCAGGCGAGCGCGCCGGCGGCCACGGCAACCCCGGTGGCGCGGCCCCGGCTCTTGCTGCGTCGAGTCATGCTCAGTACCGCTTCATCGTTGGGTCGATGCGCGCCGCCCAGGCATCGATCCCGCCGGCCAGGTTCCAGGCCTGGTCGAACCCCTGGCTGCGCAGCCACATTGTGACATGAAAGCTGCGAACACCGGTGTGACAGATCACGACCAAGGGCCGGTCCGCCGGCAAATCCCCCACGCCCTGTTGCAATTGGCCCATCGGCATCAGCAGCGCATCGTCGAGCGCGCAGATCTCCCGTTCCCAGGGCTCCCGCACATCGAGCACGGCGACCGCCGCGCCCTCGCGGCGCCATTCGGCCAGATGCTCGGCCGAGATCTCGAGCGGCTCGTCGCCGCCCCAGGGGGTCGAGCCCATCGCCGGCCCCTCAGAACTGGAACACCGGCCGCGGCTCGAAGCCGGGCAGCCAGGGCGTCGCGGCGTCGCAGAACTCGCGCCGCGAGACGGCTTCGCCGAAGCGGCCGACCAGCATGCCCCGGCCGACGCCGCCGCCGGTGCGCAGCACGGTGACCAGCCGCCCGCCGGGCGCGAGCTGATCGGTGATCAAGGTCGGGATCTCCGCCACCGCGCCGCCGAGCACGATGACCTGGAAGGGCGCCTGGTCGGCGTAGCCCGCGGTCAGCGGCCCCTCCACCACCACGGCGTTGTCGAGCCCAAGCTGGCGCAGGTTCTCCGAGGCCGTCCGGGCAAGGTCGGCATCGGTCTCGACCGCCACCACCGTGTTGGCGACATGGGCCAGAAGGGCGGTCGAGTAGCCGCTGGCACAGCCGATGTCGAGGACCACGTCGGCCCGGGTGATCGCCGCCTCGTTCAGCAGCCGCGCCAGCACGAGCGGCTCGACGAGGTAGCGGTTGTTGCCCAGGTGTAGATCCTCGTCGATGTAGGCGTAGCCGCGCATGGCCTTCGGCAGAAACACCTCCCGAGGCACCGAGCCCAAGGCCGACAGCACGGCGAGATCGGTGACCCCGTTGGGCTTGATCTGCCCCTCGACCATGCTTTGCCGCATTCTGGCGAAATCAACCATGGGCGCGTTCCGGACCAGGCAGGAGGGTGACGTGCGACGGACGCCGTCGGGGCGCGGCCGACGGGCCCGGAGCCGGGCGGCGGGCCTTCCGGCGGCGGAAGTGCGGGCTATATACCGGTCGGGCCGACGGGACACAACGGATGGCGCGCCGGATGGCGCGACGGATGGCGCGACGGATGGCGCGACGGATGGCGCGACCGCTCGGCCGCCCGGCACGCACCGGCCGCGCGTGTTGCAGAACCGTGATCGGCCGCTGGTCTCGCTTCGGTCAAGCTGCTATAAGCCCTGGGGCGTGACCACGCGGTCGTCCGGCGTCTGTTCCCCGGTAGCTCAGTGGTAGAGCAGGTGGCTGTTAACCACCCTGTCGCTGGTTCGAATCCGGCCCGGGGAGCCACGCCCACGGTCGCGCCCCGTCACCCCCGCCCGGCCTGTCACCCCGCCCGGCCCGTCACCCCGCCCGGCCCGTCACCCCGGCTCCGGCCGTCCGGGCCAGGGCATCCCCGCCCAGGGCACCGCGGCCGCCGGCGGCCTCAGTCCGGTCAGCACATCGAGGTCGCCATAGCGGTAGGCCACCGCGGGCAAGGCCACGTCGTGGACCTGGATCGGGCGGCGCGCGCAGACGGTGCCGCCCAGCCTCTCGTAGAACGCCCGTGCCGGCGCGTTGTCGCGCAGCACCCAGACCACCGCCGGCTCCAGGGCGTGGCCCTGCAGCCAGCCGGCCATCATCGCCATAAGACTCCGGCCGAGGCCGCGGCGGCCCGCCGACCTCAGGATATAAAGCTCATACACCTCGCCGATCAGCGAGTCGCCCCGGCCCCGCGCCGGCCCGCACGAGCCGAAGCCGACCACGCCGTGCGTCGCATGATCGGCGACGTAGAGCGCCGCGAACCGGTCCGATCGGGGCCGCGCGCCGCGGTTGTCACGCTGCCGCGCCGACAGGCCGCGCAGCACATGCCGGGGAATCAGGTCGGCATAGGACTCGCGCCAGCTCACCGCGCCGACCCGGGCGATCGCGTCGGCGTCCTCGGCGCGCGCGCGCCGTATCTCCACATCCTCGACAGCGTGCGGCCCGCTCACCGTCCCGCTCCGGCCCGGGAGATCACGAGGACCGGGTATCGGCGCCCGGATCACCGATGCCCGCGCCGGACCGGGCGTCGCCCTCGGGCGACATGTCCGGCCGACCCGGGCGGCAGTGTGACAGGCCGACCGCCGGCCGTACAGGGCCGAGCCTGCCGGCCCGGGCGCGGACGGCGGCGCGGACGGCGCGCGCCTGCGGCGCCGGGTGTCGCGCCGACCTCCGGGCCACGGGCCGGACCCGCGGCAAGGGACCGACCGGTCAGGCGACCTCCTCCTCCTCGCGGCCCAGCGCGCGGGCCAGGTCGACCAGCCGCTTGCGCACGGCCGGGCTGGAGATCCGGTAGTAGGCGCGCACAAGCTCCAGCGTCTCCCGGCTGGCCATGCGGTCGCCGCCCTCCGTCTCCGGCACCATCGTCGGCTCATGCTCGACGTTGGGCAGGCCCTCGAAGAAGTAGGTGATCGGCACGTCGAGGATCCGGGTCAGCAGGTGCAGGCGGCTGGCGCTGATGCGGTTGGCGCCCCGCTCGTACTTCTGCACCTGCTGGAACGAGACCCCGAACGCCTTGGCGAGCTTCTCCTGGCTCATGCCCAAGAGCGTGCGCCGTTGGCGCAGCCGCTGCCCGACATGGACATCGACCGGATCCGGACCGTCCTCGGCTATCGTCTTCCGCCGCCGCAGGCGGGGTTCGTTCGTCGTCAGCATGTCTCCGCTCCCATAGGTGTCGCAGCACGTCGCGTCCCTGGGCAATAGGCCCGATTGCAGTGGAAAGATCCCAGCTCATGAGACGAGCGGCGAGGTCGTTCTCGTGGACGTGCGTGACCCTGTTCACGCCGACCGGCCCATTGTACCGCCGCCAACAATTCAGGTTCGTATCATTGGAAAAGACGATTGATGAACGATTTCTTAACGCAACTGTCTATAGACTGGTTCCACGCTTCGCAACTCGTCCAAAGGTATATGACATCGGATGAGATGTCCGTCCCCGGCATCTACCGAAGGGAGTGGCGTGGCCTCGCACACCGGCCCCAGACGGCGCGGGCAGCGGGCCGCGAACGGGCATCCGGGCGGCGTGTCCAGGACGCTCGGCGGGGGCCCCTCGAGGATCACGCGGCGCTTGCCGATCCCGGGATCGGCCAGCGGCACCGCCGCCAGCAGCGCCTCCGTGTAGGGATGGTAGGGTGGCGCGAACACCTGCTCAACCGTGCCCTGCTCCATCACCTGGCCGAGATACATGACCACCACCCGGTGCGCGAGGTAGCGCACCAGCCCCAGGTCATGGCTGATCACCAGCAGGCTTGTGCCGTGTCGCCGCTGCACGTCGAGCAGCAGTTCGGCGATCGCCGCCTGCACCGACACGTCGAGCGCCGACACCGGCTCGTCGGCGACCAGGAAGGCCGGCGCCGCGGCCAGGGCGCGGGCCAGCCCGACGCGCTGGATCTGCCCGCCGGACAGCTGGTGCGGCCGGCGCCGGGCGAAGGCGGCCGGCAGCCGCACCCGCTCCAGCAGCCGCTCGAGCCGCGCCTCGGGCGCGCCGGCCCGCCGATCGAGGCGCCGGAGCGCCCGGACGAGCTGGGCGCCGACGCTGCGGCTGGGGTTCAGCGTGTCGCCCGGATTCTGGAACACCATCTGCAGCGCGCGCAGCAGCCGCGCCGGCCGCCGGCCGACCGGCAGGCGCGCGACGTCGCGGCCGGCGAACCAGAGAGACCCCCCGCTCGCGGTCTCCAGGCCCAGCAGGATCCGCGCGAAGGTCGACTTGCCGCAGCCCGACTCGCCGACCAGCGCGACGATCTCGCCCTGCCGCGACGTGAACGAGACCTCCCGGTTGGCCTGCACCATCCGCCGCCGGCGCCGGCCGAGCGCTCCGGGCCCCCGTCCCTCGACCGGATAATGCTTGCTGAGGCCCTGGCTCTCGAGCAGCACCGGCCCCGGCACGCCGATCTCCGCCGGCTCGCCCTCGGTCGCGACCGGCGCCGGCAGCTCGGCATGGCGCGGGCAGCGCACCCGGTGCCCGGGGGCCGCCACCGGCTCGAGCGGCAGCGGCTCACGGTCGCACCGGCCGGGCCGGGCATGGCCGCAGCGCGGGGCGAAGGCGCAGCCCGGCGCGCGCTCGTGCGGCAGGGGCGGCTGCCCTGGGATGGCGCGAACCGGCCGGACCGCGCGGCCCGCGGCCGGGGTCGGGATGCAGGCCATCAGCCCCTGGGTGTAGGGATGGCGCGGCTCGGCGAAGATTTCCTCGACCGGCCCCTGCTCGACGATGCGCCCGGCGTACATCACGTGCACCTGCCGGCAGGTGCCGCGAATCAGCCCCAGATTGTGGCTGATGAACAGGATGGCGGTGCCGGAGTCCCGCGCCAGCTCGCCGATCAGCTCGACGATGCCGGCCTCCACGGTGACGTCGAGCGCGGTCGTCGGCTCGTCGAGGATGAGCAGCGACGGCCGGGCCAGGAGCGCCATGGCGATCAGCACACGCTGCTGCTGGCCACCGGAGAGCTGATGCGGATAGGCCTCCAGGATGCGCTCGGCGTCGGCCAGCCGCACCCGCTCCAGCAGGGCGCGCGACCGCTGCCGGGCTTCGGCCCGGCCGCAGCCCGGCTCATGGGTCCGCGGCACCTCGTCGAGCTGCGCGCCGACCCGCAGGACCGGGTTCAGCGCGGCCATGGGATCCTGATAGACCATGGCGATCTCCCGGCCGCGGAGCCGGCGCAGCTGCCGGGCCCCGAGCCGGCCGAGGTCCTGCCCGCGGAAGCGGATGACGCCGCCGGTCTGCCGGCCACCGGCGCCGAGATACCGGAGGATCGCCAGGCCGACTGTGGTCTTGCCGCAGCCCGATTCGCCGACCAGGCCGATCGAGGCGCCCGGCGCGATCGACAGGTCGAGGTCGCAGACCGCCGGGGCGTCGCCGGCGCGGCCCCGGTAGCGCACGGTGAGGCCGGCGATCTCGAGCAGCGGAGCGGCCTCCTCCGGGGCCGGCGCGCCGGCGGCCTCAGCGGCGTCGACCCGCCTCATCGGCCGCCCGAGCGCTCGCGCAGGCCGTCGGCCAGCAGGTTGAGGCCGAGCACCAGGGAGGAGATCGCCAGGCACGGGAACAGCGTCATGTGCGGGGCGAACAGGAACATGCCGCGCGCCTCGTTGACCATGCCGCCCCAGTCGGGGTCCGGCGGCGGCAGGCCGAGGCCGAAGAAGCCGAGCACGCCGATGGTGATGGTGGTGTAGCCGAGCCTCAGGCAGGCATCCACCACGAGCGGGCCGCGCGCGTTGGGCAGGATCTCGCAGACCATGATGTAGAGGTCGCTCTCGCCCCTGAGCCGCGCCGCGGCCACATAGCCGCGCTCACGCAGGTCGAGCACCAGCCCGCGGACGATGCGCATGATGCCGGGCGCGCTGGCGAACACGATGGCCAGGACGATGGTGAGCGGCGAGGCGCCGAACCGTGTGATGACCACGATGTAGAGAACCAGGACGGGGAAGGACAGGATGACGTCGCCGACCCGGCTCAGCAGGTCGTCGAGCCAGCCGCGGTAGTAGCCGGCCAGGAGCCCCAGGGTGACCCCGACCAGATAGGCGCACAGGGTGGCGAGCGGCGCCCACACCAGCACCCGGCGCGCCCCGTGGATCAGCCGGGACAGAAGATCCCGGCCGAGATGGTCGGCGCCCAGCCAGAAGGTGCCGCCGTCGGGGGCGACCGCGCCGGGCGCGGCGAACGGCAGCATCTGCCGGTTCGGCGGGTAGGGCGCCAGGACGTCGGCCAGGAGCGCGACCAGGACCCAGAACAGGACGATGCCGGCGCCGGCCGCCGCGAGCGGGCTTGCGCGGACGAGGCCGAGCGGCGACCGTGACGCGGCGCCGGCCGGCCCGGCCCGGCGCGGTTCCGTCTTGTCCTCCGCGCCGCCGTTCATCGGAAGCGGATGCGCGGGTTGAGCAGGGTGTAGCCGAGGTCGGCCAGCACCTGCGTGCTGACCGCGACCAGCACGGCGATGAGCGTGCACGCCTGGATCAGGTAGATGTCCTGGTTCAGCGCCGCCTCCAGCAGGAGCGCGCCGAAGCCCTTGTAGGCAAAGAAGACCTCGACCACGATCACGCCCGACAGCAGCCAGTTGACCTGCAGCACGATCACCGTGAACGGGGCGATCAGCGCGTTGCGCAGGGCATGGCGCAGGATCACCCGATGGCGCGGCAGGCCCTTCAGCACCGCCGTGCGAATGTACGGGCTCTGCATCACCTCGGCCATGGCGGCGCGGGTCATGCGGGCGATGTAGCCGAAGCCGTAGAGCACCAGGACCAGGACCGGCAGCACCAGCTGCGCCGGCGCGAACCCGTCGGCCATGGCGCTGGTGCCCGGCAGCAGGCCGAGCCAGAACACCAGCACGAAGCTGAGCAGGGCGGCGCTGGCGAACTCCGGCACCGAGGCGGTGAGCACCGAGGCGAGCGTGATCCCGCGGTCGCCCGGCGAGCCCTCGCGCATGCCGGCCAGCACCCCGGCGGCGAGGCCGAGCGGCGCCATGAGCGCCAGCACGCAGGCGCCCAGCAGTGCCGTGTTGCCGAGCCGCGGCCACAGCACCTCGGCCACCGGCGCCTGGAACCGCACCGACTGGCCGAAGTCGCCGCTCAGCACCGCGCCGAGCCATGCCCGGTAGCGCTCGTGCCACGGCTCCAGGTAGCCGTTGGCCTCGAGCCACAGCTGACGCTGCTCGAGCGTGGTGTACGGGCCCAGCACCTTCACGGCCACCGTCTCCCCGTTCACCTCCATCAGGAGGAACACGAGGAACGACACCACCAGCATGGTCAGCACGAGGTGGGCGAGCCGCTTGGCCAGGAACGCCGCCATGACCTCCCTCAGCCCCCGACCCCGCCCCCGCCCCGGTTCCCGCTCCCGCCCTCGCTCCCGCCCTCGCTCCCGACGGCGCGGCGCGGCGCGGCGCTCAGGCCGGCGCCAACCATGCCTGCTCGAGATGGAGTTCCTCGGCCGGATGGATCTCGAAGCCGCGCAGTCGCTCGGTCCCGGCGGTGAAGGCGGAGCGCCAGAACGGCTGCACGATCACCGAATCCTCCTGAAGGATGCCCTGCAGCTGCGCCATGAGCGCGCGCCGCTCCTCCAGGTCGATGGTGCCGGAGGCCCGGGCCAGCAGGTCGTCGAACATCGGGTTGCTGTAGGAGCTCTCGTTCCATACCGCGCCCGTCCGGTAGGCCAGACTGAGGGTCTGGACGCCGAGCGGACGGTGCGCCCAGGAGGTGAAGCCGAAGGGGAAGCGGTCCCAGCTGTCCCAGTACACGGCCCCGGGCAGCACGTTGATCGCCACCCGGATGCCGGCGGGCGCCAGCATTTCCTTCAGCACCTGGCAGGCGTTCTGCTCCCAGGTGGGATGGTTGACGCAGTTGAGCGTGAGGTCGAGCCCGTCCTCGATCCCGGCCTCGGCGAGCAGCGCGCGGGCCCGCTCGTAGTCCTGCACCGGCGGCGGGATCTCGGCGTATTCCGGATGCACCGGCGAGACGTGATGGTCCTCGCCCGGCGCGCCCAGGCCCTGGAACGCCAGATCGAGCACCCGCTGGTGGTCGATGCAGGCGCGGATCGCCTGGCGGATCCGCGGCTCGCTGAACGGCGCCTCGGTCACCTTCATGCGCGCGACACCGGTCGAGCCGGTGATCGTCTCGTGGAGCGCCACGCCGGGGATGTTGCGCACCGCCGGCACCTGCTCGACGTCGAGCCGGAACAGCAGATCGACCTGGCGCGAGGCGAGAGCCGCCAGGCTCGCGGACGGATCCTGGCCGTGGCTGATGAAGACGATGCGGTCGAGCAGCGCGTCGCCCCCCCACCACGCCCCGGGCTCGCGCCGGCTGTAGGCGGCACGCTCGCCCACGGCGATCTCGTCCAGCCGGTACGGGCCGGTGCCGACCGGGCTCTCCATGAAGCTCCCGCCGGCGCGCTCGAACCCTCTATGGACGAGCAGCGCCGGATAGTCTCCGAGGTTCTCCGGCAGGGCCACATCGGGCCGCGACAGATTGAAGCGGACCGTGAGGTCGTCCAGCCGCTCGACCGCGCCCTCGCGCATGCGCGTCCGGCCACCGGCCTCCTCGGTCAGGGCGCTGAAGCGGCCCAGGTTGGACGAGCCGGTCGCCGGATCGAGCCACCGCTCGACGTTGAAGATCACGTCATCGGCGATGAACGCGTCGCCGTTGCTCCAGCGCACGTCGGGACGCAGGTGAAAGGTCCAGACGCGCAGGTCCTCCGAGACCTCCCAGCGCCGGGCCAGATGCGGCCGGGCGATGTTGTCGGCCCCGACCCGACACAGCGGCTCGATCACCAGCCGGGCCAGATTGCCCTTCTGGGACCAGTCGAAGGTGGCCGGATCACTGATCTCCTGCACGTCCATGGAGACGCGCAGCGTGCCCCCCGGGACCGGCGTGCCGTCCTCCTGGGCGCGCGCCGCCGGCACCGGCGGCCGGCCGCCCAGGCTGCCGGCGAGCGCCCACGCCACGCCGGCCGACAGGCCGAGGCGGGCCGCCAGGCGCACGAAGCCACGCCGCCCCAGCCGGCCCGAGGCCAAGGCCTCGCCCAGCGTCGGAAGCGCCGGATGGAGCCGGCCGAGGTCATGCCAAGCCATGAGGATCTCCCGTCGGCACGGGCCGTGCATCCTCGGCGCCTGCCGGCCATGAGAAGGCCGCCGGGCGGCGCGGCCAGGACGGGCGCGCCGCCCACGCGGCGGGTCAGGAGGGCGATCGGTCCCGAAACGGGAGGCTAGACGCCCCGACTCACCCTGTCAAACAGACCGCCGTCGGCGGGCGGCCCTTCAGCAGCCGTCCCGTCCGGCGCCCGGGGGACCGGTTTGGGCGGATCGCGCCCTGCCGTCTGACACGTTCCACTCCACACGGTCGAATTCGGTAAACATGCCTATGTATCCTAATTGTTCCGGCCGATCTTCCTAGTTTTTCCAGGGCCCTTAACCGCTTGTTTACCAGACGGGAGCATACCGGGTCCTGCGATTGCCCAGTAATCGCGCTCCACGATCCCGGTTACAAATGATGGTCACCCGATGACAGGACCCGACAGCCGGACACCGAAGGACCATATGCCCGTCATGGGGCCCCGAGCCCGCGCAGTGACGGCGTCGACCGACGCCGAGACCGACGACGAGCCGCACCGTGCCTGTGTCAATCCTTACGGTGTCGGGATCGATGTCGGCTCCAAAAGTGTCGCCGTCTGCGTACTCATTCACCGGCGACAGATGGTCAGCCGTTTCGAGCACGAGTTCTCCACGGACTGGTGCGACCTGACGGCAGCCCGAACCTGGATCCTCGACGTGCTCGAAAAAGAAACCGAAAGAAGCGAACGGGCAGAGCCCGAAGATGATCAGCTCCGCTACACTCTTGAGAGTAACGGCGCTTTTCATTATCCGGTGATTCTCGCCCTTCGGGGCAGGCCGACAGTCCTAGAAGGGCGGTCGGCCTGCCCTGCCCCGACTTGCCGTGACCGGACCCGCGCCCACCGGCTTGCCCGGCACTCCCTCAGCCGACCCGATCAGCCTGTGGCGCCGCCGGGCTTCCATCCAGTGTCGCTGCTGCTCAAGCGCCGGTCCGACCTGCAGCGCGAGGCGGCCCGGCTCGAGCAGCGCATGAACGGCCTGATTCTCCGCTATGGCCACACCTTCGGCGTCACCGCGATGGCGGCGGACGGATGGACCGGGCCGCTGCTGCGTGACCTCGCCGCCGGACGCACCCCGGATCGGCCCGGCGTCAGCCCCTTCGCCCTGCCGGCCGAAGCGCGCTCCCTCCTGCGCCACCTGCTCGACGACCGGGGCCGCGTCCGCGTCCAGCTCACCCGTCTCGAGCGCGAGCTGGAGACCGCAGCCGATGCCATCGCCTATGCGCTCGGCAGCGGCGAGAACATATCCGGCGTGCGCCTTCGCGCGCTGCTGCGCACCGTGCCCGGTGTCGACGATCGGCTGGCGACGCTGTGGATGGTGGAGGTTCTCGACATCCGCCGATTTTCCGGCGTCAAGGCGCTGGCGGCGTGGTGCGGCTGCGATCCGCCGCCGCGCACCGGCCCGGCCCCTCGGCGACCGCGCAGCAAGCCGCTGCGGACCGAGCTGCTGCGTGCGGCCGGCCGCCTGATCGACCGCCGCGGCGAGGCGCTTGGGCAATGGGGCCATGCGCTGGCCCGGCGCCATCGCAGCGGTGGCCGTCGAAAGGCCTGCCTCGCCGTGGCGCGCCGCCTCGCCGCCGGTCTTTACCATGTGCATCGCCTCGGCGCGGCGTTCGACTACGCGTCCTACCGCTTCTCCGAGGATCCGCCGGTGCCGGACCTGCCGGTCGAGGAGGCCTTCGCCGCGCGTCCGGCCTCCGCGCTGCGCCGGGCGGGCTTCAGCACCACGCGATCGGTGGCCGAGGGCTGGGTGCGCGACCTCGCGGCGCGGCCCGGCATCGGCCCGGCGACCCTGCGCGCGGTCGAGGCCTGGATCGTCGCCCACCGCCCCCCGGCGCCGGCCCGCGGTCCGTCCCGGCATGGCGGCGCGCCCGGCCGCCCGGTCGGTCCTGACAGCGGCATCGCTTTATGCCAGCCTGACGGCGCCGATGGCGAGCGGGCCACGGCCACCGGTGGACGCTCGGAGCGCCCGCCGTCCTCTCGGGAGATGCGCCATGGACCCCGCCCAGCTCAGCCGCGCCGATGTCGAGGCGGTCGGCCGTGAGACCCTGTTCCGCGGCTTCTTCAAGGTGGACAAGGTGCATCTGCGCCATCGCCGTTTCGACGGGTCCTGGACCGGCACGTTCGCGCGCGAGATCTTCCTGCGCGGCCGCGCCGCCGCTCTGCTGCCCTATGATCCGGTGCGCGACGAGGTCGTGCTGATCGAGCAGTTCCGCATCGGTCCCTATGCCGCCGGCCGGCAGCCCTGGCTGATCGAGGTGGTCGGCGGGGTGATCGACACCGAGGAGCCGGCCGAGACGGTCGCGCTGCGCGAGACCCGGGAGGAGGCCGGGCTCAAGGTCGAGGCCGTCGAGCACGTCCTCGGCTTCTACCCGAGCCCGGGCGGCATGGACGAATGGGTCGACCTGTTTTGTGGCAAGGTCGATGCGCGCACGGTGGCCGGCATCCACGGCAAGGCCGAGGAGAACGAGGATATCCGGCCCCGGCGCGTGCCGGCCGATCGGGCCATCGCCGCCATCGGCGACCCGATCGACAATGCCTTCACGATCATCGCCCTGCAGTGGCTGGCGCTCAACCGCGATCGCCTGCGCCGCCTGTGGATACCGGCGCCGGGTGCCCCGGACGATCCCTGAGCCATCGGCCCGGCGATAGGCAGGCCCGGCCTTGACGAAGCGGGGAGCGCCAAGGCCGCCACCTCGGAGGACGCGGCGCGGCCACTTCCTTATCCCTGCGGTTGACCGGACGGCCGGGCACGGCGTCCGGTCCAGGGGATCCCCATGGCTCGGCCCTCGTCCACAGGCTCAACCGGACGGCAGTCGCCGGAACGACAGAGGAACGGCACCAGGCGCGGCCGCCGCAGCAGCCATGGTACCAGGGAGTACAGCATCATGACCCGCAGGACATGGTGCAGAGCGACAAAGGCCGGATCGATGCCGATGGCGATGGCGACCAACGTCATGTTGCCGAAGCCGCCCGGCGCCAGGATCAACAGGCAGGCCGCGAGCGGCACGCCGGTGATCCAGGCAAGCCCGGCGGCGACGGCCGTGAGCGCGGCCAGCATCGCCCCCATCATATGAAGCGTCAGGCGGAACTCGGCGTTGAGCGCCGCGAACGGCAGGCGGCCGAAGCGCGCGCCCACCGCGGCACCGATCACGAGCTGCGCCAATGGCAGGAATGGGCTCGGCACCTGCGCCGAGGTAAGGCCAAGCAGATGCAGGCCGGCGCTGAGCAGCAGCGGCCCGGTCATGATCGGCGCCCGCAGCCGCAGCCGGGCGGCGACCGGCGGACCGGCGACGCAGCACAGGATCAGCAGCAGGACATCAAGGAGCGACGACGGCTCCCCGGCCACGGCGCCACTGAAGGAGCCATCGTTCAGTGTCGTCGCGGCCACCGAGACGACGCCGAGCACCAGGAACAGCCGCGTGCCGTGCACCATCCCGACCGTGGGCATTGACGCGCCGGCCGGGGGGGCCAGCACCATGACCTGATTGACCGCACCCGGCACACCGGCGAAGAAGGCTGTCACCGTCGGCAGTCCGCCGCGCCGGCGTAACCAAGCGATTGACGCCGCGCCTGCCGCCAGGACAGAGGCGAGCACTACCGGCACCGTCAGGACCAGCGCGTCGAGCCGCATGGTCAAGCCGGTGTTGACACAAGCGCCCAAGGCGACCGCGACCACCGGAAGGGCGGCAACCCGCACGGGCTCGGCCACGCCGAGCGCGAGCCCGGCGCGGCCCAGCCCGGCCGCCACAGTCATGGGGCCTAGAAGCCAGGGCAGCGGCAGTGCCAGCGCGTCGAACAGCAGGGCTCCAAGCAAGCCGGCAACCAGGGTCGCCGGAGTTCGCCACCAGTTTCGCATCTTGCGCTCCCTCCTGGAGCCTGCCGGTGGGCGCAGCCGCGCCGGCTCGTCTACGGCACGGCCTCGGCCGCGGGCGGCACGCCGCCGATCCGCTGGGCGAGCACGGGCACCAGCAGATACAGCATGAGCACCCGGATGACGTGGTGAGCAGCGACGTACGCCGGATCAATGCCGGTCGCCAAGGCCAGCAGGGCCATCTCGCCGAGGCCGCCCGGCGCCAGGATCAGCAGGCACAGCACCGGCGACAGCCCGCTCGCCCAGGCCAGCGCGAATGCCACTGCGGACAGCCCGACAAGGACCGCCAGAGTGGCGCCGACCGCCAGAGCCGCCTCGCGTTGCATGGCCCGCAGATCAAGCCGGGCGAAGCGCGCGCCGATGGCGCTGCCGATAACCAGCTGCGCCAGTAGCAGAATCGGCCCGGGGACCGAGGCCGCGCACAGCCCGGTCAGGTGCAGCCCGGCGCTGAGCAGAAGCGGTCCAACCAGGATCGGTGTCGGCAGGCCCGCGCGGCGCGCCAGTGGCGGGCCGGCGAGACAGCAGCCGAGGAGGAGCAGGAGGTCCAACAGAGGCGGCGACGTCGCCTTTACGACCTCCGGCGCCACCGGGGCCGCCGTGTCGCCGAGGGCAGTGACCGCCACCGGCACCAGCGCGACCACGAGAAACAAGCGGATCCCCTGGTGCAGGCAGACCGCGGGCATGTGCGCGCCGGCCCTCGGCGCCAGCAGCATGACCTGGTTGATCGCTCCAGGTACTCCGGCAAAGAAGGCGGTGGCCGGATCCTGGCCACCTACGCGCCGCAGGAGGTAGATGGTGAACGCCCCCGTGCCCAGGGCGGCGATGAGCACCACCGGCAGGCTGATGGCCATGGTATCCAGCTGCTCGGCCATTCCGGGCGTGAAGGCGGCGCCGAGGGCCACGGCGACGACCGGCAGGAAGGTATTGCGCAGGCGGTCAGGCAGTGCCGGGCCTGCTCCGGCCAGTGCCAACGCCGTCACCGTCGTAAGCGAGCCCAAGAGCCAGGGCAGAGGCAGCGCCAGCTGTTGGAACAGAAGCGCGCCGAGGGCGCCGGTGGCCAGCGTCATCAAGGTCTTTGACCATTCGATCTTCATGTCGGCTCCCATTGTCTGACTCTGGCCACCGGCAGCCTCACCTTAGGCACAGGCGGCCCATCGGCCCGCTTCGGTGGCAGGCGCTTGGCTCCGTGGAAGCTCGACCACCGAGCCCGCGGCCCCCACCCGATCATTCATCGTTGCCTCGTCCAGGGAGGACAGCGGCACCTGCACCATCCCGTCGAACAGCTTGCGCGCCGTGCGCAGTACCGAGGCGCGGCGGAAGGTCGGCACAGCGCCCTCGGCGGCCGTCTCAAGCTCAAGCTCGACCGCCAGAGAGCCCGCGGGATGCTCGATGACCACCCGGTCTCCGGCGTTCACGACCGGCCGCAGCTCGTGGGCCACGGTGCCGGGCACCGCGCAGGCGGCGGCCAGGCCGATCGCTCCGGTGATCGCGTGCGCCTTGTGGCAGGTCAGCGGCGTGAAGTAGCGTGAGGTGATGGAGCTTGCGCCCTGCCCCGGTGAGACCAGGGCAAGCTTCGGCGTGACGCGCTCAGACACGTCGCCCAGGCCCATCCGCCGACCGGCCTCGCGCCGGATCAGTTCCAGCCGCACCCGCAGGAATTCATCGGCGTCCAGCTCGCTTGGGCTTTCCCGTCCGGTCTTGCCCAAGGCCTGGGCCGGCACCAAAAGCAGCGGCACCGCCATGTCGATGCAGGTGACGGAGATGCCGTCAATGCAGTCCATGGTTCGGCCGGTGGGAAGCAGGGCGCCGGTGGCGCTCCCGACCACATCCAAAAAGTTGAGGCGGATCGGAGCGCCGGTCCCGGGCACGCCGTCGATCGCCAGGTCGCCCTCGAAGGTGAGCCGGCCATCCGGGGTCGGTTGCACCACCTCCACGAGCGCGCCGGTGTTGACGTTGCGCACAATGACCGGCGTCTCGGGATCCCGCGCGGCGATGAGTCCGCGGTCGATCGCGAAGGCAGCCACGCCGGACAGGATATTGCCGCAATTGGGCGTGGTATCCACGCGTGGCTGCCCGATCACGATCTGGGCAAACAAAAAGTCGAGCGCGGCGCGCGGATCGCTGGACGGTCCGATGATGGCAACCTTGCTGGTCAGCGGGTCGCCGCCGCCGATGCCGTCGATCTGCCGGGCATCCGGCGAGCCAAGCGCTTGAAGCAGGATCCGGTCGCGCGCCGTCGGCGCGGTCGGCAGATGGGCGCTCAGGAAGTAGGCGCCTTTGGACGTGCCGCCCCGCATCAGGGCGCACGGTATTGCGTGCTGCATCGGTCGAGCCCCTCGTTGTTGGTGTTCATGGCGGCCGCCTTGCCGGCCTGTTTCAG
>CAZTHL010000023.1:0-47115 GCA_964613585.1 uncultured Mycobacteriaceae bacterium
ACCACCTGGTCAACGCCCTCAACGAGCTGTGGTCGCAGTGCCACGCGAACCGCGTATCCGCCGCCGCCTGAGCCCGCCGCCCGCGCCCGGGCCGTCCTCGTGCGGCCCCCGCGACGCGGGCGGCTTGACAAGTGTCAACGAACAGCGACACTGTCGTTGTTAGGATGAATTGACACTCACCAGCACCGGTTCGGGAGACGTCGCTTATGCGCGTCCTGATGATACAGCCCAACTACCACGCCGGCGGTGCCGAGATCGCGGGCAACTGGCCGCCCGGCTGGGTGGCCTATATCGGCGGCGCGTTGAAGAGCGCGGGCATCACCAATGTCCGCTTCGTCGACGCCATGACCGACTACATCGACGACGACCGGCTGCGCGATCTGATCCGGCGCAACCAGCCCGACGTGGTCATGGCCACGGCGATCACGCCGATGATCTATCAGGCGCAGCGCACGCTGGAGATCGCCAAGGAGGCGGTGCCGGAGGCGACGACGGTGCTGGGCGGCATCCACCCGACCTTCATGTACGGCCAGGTGCTGCACGAGGCGCCCTGGATCGACTACATCGTCCGCGGCGAGGGCGAGGAGATCGTGGTCGAGCTGGTCGAGGCGATTCGCGACGGCACCGACAAGCGTGACCGCCGAAGCATCCGCGGCATCGCCTATCTCGAGGACGGCAAGGTCATCGGCACGCCGGCACGGCCGGTGATCGAGGATCTGGACAGCCTGAGCCCGGACTGGTCGCTGCTCGACTGGAGCAAGTACATCTACGTGCCGCTCGGCGTCCGGGTCGCGGTGCCCAACTTCGCCCGCGGCTGCCCGTTCACCTGCCGCTTCTGCTCGCAGTGGAAGTTCTGGCGCAAGTACCGGGTGCGCGATCCGAAGAAGTTCGTCGACGAGGTCGAGCAGCTGGTGCGTGAGCACAAGGTCGGCTTCTTCATTCTGGCCGACGAGGAGCCGACGCTCCACCGCAAGAAGTTCATCGCCCTGTGCGAGGAGATGGAGGCGCGGCAGCTGCCGGTGCATTGGGGCATCAACACCCGGGTCACCGACATCCTGCGCGACCGCGACCTGCTGCCCTTGTTCCGGCGCGCCGGCCTGGTGCACGTCTCGCTCGGCACCGAGGCCGCGGCGCAGATGAACCTTGACCGCTTCCGCAAGCAGACGACGATCGAGCAGAACAAGCTTGCCATCAAGCTGCTGCGCGACCACGGCATCGTCGCCGAGGCTCAGTTCATCATGGGCCTGGAGAGCGAGACGCCGGAGACCATCGAGGAAACCTACCGGCTGGCCCAGGACTGGAAGCCGGACATGGCCAACTGGAACATGTACACGCCGTGGCCGTTCGCCGAGCTGTTCGAGGAGCTGGGCGACCGCGTGGAGGTGCGCGACTACGCCAAGTACAATTTCGTCACCCCGATCGTGCAGCCCGATCTGATGACGCGCGAGCAGGTGCTGAAGGGCGTTCTCAAGAACTACGCGCGCTTCTACATGCGCAAGACCTTCTTCGAGTACCCGTGGATCAAGGACAAGTTCCGGCGCCGGTACATGCTTGGCTGCCTCAAGGCGTTCGCCAAGACCACCGCGACCAAGAAGTTCTATGACCTGAACCGGGTCAAGATGAACGGCGTGTCGACCGAGGTCGATCTCGGCTTCGACGAGAGCCGGATTCTCGACCGGCAGGAGATCGAGCGGCTCAAGCGGGAGCGGCCCGAGCTGGCGGCCGACATCGACTTCATGGGCACGGCGGCGGCACGAGAGGCGCTGGCCGAGGCCGAGGCGGGCGGCCCGCGCACGATCATGGCCTGCGGCGCGCCCAAGGAGCTGGTCGATCCGGACGAGTTGAAGGATCGGTCGGCCGCGGCCGGCGCCGGGACCCCGGTCACCGCCTGCGGCGCGCCGAACGATCTTGTTCATCCGGACGATGAGGAGGCAGCCTCGGCCGGCCGTGAGCGCGCCCGGCGCGAGGAGCTCGCCGCCGCCGAATAGTGGGCTTCCTTGAGCGTCATGAGCAAGGCGGCGCGCGCGGCGGACGACGCGGCGCCGCCGCCGGCGCGGGTCGGGCCCAACGCCATCATCAAGGTGGCCGACGTCCTGATCGAGCAGCTCGGGCCTGAGATGACGGCCGGGCTGTTCGAGACGGCCGGGATCGAGCGGCATATCGAGACCCCGCCCGAGCACATGGTCGACGAGGCCGAGGTCACCCGGCTGCACCGCATGCTGCGGCGCGAGCTGGGCGTGCCGCTGGCCCGCGCGGTGTCGCGGGAGGCCGGGCGCCGCACCGGCGACTACCTGCTGGCCCGACGGATTCCGCGGCCGGCGCAGGCGGTGCTCAAGCTGCTGCCGCCGGCGCTGTCGAGCCGGCTGCTGCTCATGGCGATCGAGCGCAACGCCTGGACCTTCGTCGGCAGCGGCAGCTTCTACGGCCTGTTCGAGGAGGATCTGCTCCTCACGGTCACCCGCTGCCCGATCTGCCGCGGCGCGTCGGAGGGCAGGCCCGTCTGCGACTACCTCACCGGCACCTTCGAGCGGCTGTTCAGCGTCCTGGTGCATCGCGACACCGTGGTCACCGAGATCGCCTGCGAGGCCACCGGCGGCTACGGCTGCCGCTTCCGGGTCACCTGGGGATCGGCGACGGATCCCGCGACAGCGAAGCGGTGACGGGCGGAGCGGGAAGGCCGGCCACGGACGGCATGGCTGCGCCCGAGGCCTCCTTGACGCTAAGCCCGCTGCGAGCTGTGCGGCGTTCAAGGTCCCGCTTTGCCCATGGGCAAGCATGGTTCCCAAGCGGCGCAGGGTCTCCACTGGCCCCCGCGGCCCGAGCTGCGGGATGTCGCGCTCCAGATTGGTGTGGATGAAGCTCTGGCGCCAGTTCGCGCGCGCATGATCGGTGTCGGCCAGGACGCTGTCGGAGAAGCCACCGCGGGTCCGAAGCGTGCAGCGCGCGGCGCCACCGACCTCGAGGACATTGAACGGCGCCAGCTTGACACAGGCGATGCGGCCGGCCGGGGTCTCGCCGGACGGCTTCAGCAAGTCGATCGAGGCCGGGCCCAAGAGCAGGAATCGCCCGGCCCGCAGGCCGCGACGGCGCCCTCGGTCGATCAGCCCGCGCAAGGTCTGGAACAGCTCCGGCAGGCGCTGGACCTGGTCCAGGATGACCAGCCTGTCCTCGTGGCCGGAGAGGTAGAAGGCGGCGTCGGCCAGCTTGTCCCGGTCCGCTGCGTCCTCGAGAGCAAGATGGACGCCGGCTCGCCCGTCAGCGCTGTGATGGGCGGCGATCCGGCCGGCCAGCGTGGTCTTGCCGACCTGGGGCGGGCCGAGCAGGGCGACGGCCGGGAACCGGCTCAGCCGGGCGCTAAGGAACTCGGCCTTGCAAGCCACCCCGGGAGTCCGCAAGATCTTGTAAAGTTCTCTTGGGGCCTGCACAAGGCGCGCCTTATCCGTGGGCACGGGGATTTCCTCAGCTTCAGCGCGCCACTCCGCCGTGCCCACCGTGGGCACCGACGCACGGGCCGGCACACGCGCGGCGGGCACGACTCCCTGCCGTGCGCGGGCACGGTGACGGTCCGTGCCGGCGAAACTCCATGCATGACGATTTGGGCGTTGTTTGCGGTGTGCGGCGGCGGGTCTTCGGCCCGTGCGGACGCTGCTGGGTTTCACGTCGCGCCACAGCGCCTGCCATGTGTCTCGGAGTCGGCGCGGTCTTGCCGGCCAAGGGGTAGCGTCGCTGACATGCGCTGATGAGGGATCGGCTCGCGGCCGTCATTCCCCCGGCATGGATCGGTGCTGGTCGTGTCGTCGACAGGGCGGCAGGCAGCGGAGCACCAAGTCCGTTCGGAGGTAGGGATGACCGTCGAGACCAGGCACCGCTTCACCGAACGGTACCCTTAGCCGGGCTCCGTCACGACTCGGCGCGCCGATCGCCTAGTGCAATGCACTTCCGGACATGCATTGCTATAGAGCTCATTGCCTTGCGTATGGGCCACCGCGGTGCCATCGTGAAAGACGAAGGAGAGACCGACGCTCATGCACCGTTCGACCGTCACCGCCAAAGGGCAGACGACCCTGCCGCGGGCCGTCCGCGACGCGCTCGGCGTCTCGGCGGGCGACCGCATCCGCTACGTCATCGATGGCCGCGAGGTCCGGGTCGTGAAGGCCGAGCCGGTCTCGCGGCTGGCAGGCCTTCTGCGGCGCGACGGGCCCGCCGTGCCGCTCGATGAGATGGACGCGGCGGTGGCCGCGGAGGCGAGCGCGCGGCTGAAGCGATCATGATCGGGCTCGACACGAATGTGCTCGTCCGATTCCTGGTCCAGGACGAACCGGTTCAGGCGCGCGCCGCTGCCGAGATCATGGGCGGCTTGACCGAGGCGTCGCCCGGCTTCATCAGCCGGGAGGTGCTGCTGGAGGTGTTCCGGGTGCTCCGCGCAGCCTACGGATTAGACCGTGAGACGCTGTGTGACGCGGTGGAAGGCCTGGCGACATCCATCGAGATCGTCGTTGAGGATGCCGGGGACGCGCTCGCGGCAGCGGCCATCGCCCGTGCGGGAGAGGCCGATTTCGCCGATGCGATGATCGTCGCGGCGGCGCGGCGGGCCGGGTGCGAGGCCTTGGTCACCTTCGACCGGAAGGCGGCGCGGCTTGACGGCGCGCGCCTCGCGGTCGAGGCCCGCGCGTGACCGCGGAACGCGGTCGAGGCCCGCGCGTGACCGCGGAACAAGGTCACACAGGAGGCGGAAGGCCATGGGACGCTCCATCGCCGAGCGTGGCGGTGATGAGGTCGCTGGGACGAGGTGTACCGGTCCGGATGCCGCCGAGCCGATGCGATGAGACTTCGGCCCGGCTGGGGGCGCGCCGGCCCTGCGCCGCCCAGGCGCGCCGTCGCTGCGGAAGGACGGACGGACTCCGCCCGCTGACACAAGGCCGGCCCGCATCGAGGCCGCCGAGGTGCGCCTGCGCGACGAGGTGGACTTAACCGCGCTGCGCCGGGCCCTGCCGTTCACCCGGTTCACGCTCGCCGCCCCGCTGGGCGTCAATCAGGCGGAGATCTCCAGGATCGAGCACCGTGCCGACGTCTTCGTCAGGACCGTGCGCCGGTTCGTTCAACCGATGGGTGGCGATCCGGAGATCCGCGCCGTCTTCCCTGACCGCGCTGGGACCATCGCGACCGTCTCGTTCCCGACCGAGCGGGCGACACCGGCGGAAGGCTGATCCGGTCGCCGCGGCAGCCGCGCCGGCCGTGGGTCGCGTTCGTGACGCCAGCCCGCGGCTCGTCTTCGACGGCAGCTCAGGTTCGGTGGCAACTCTGGGCAGAGCTCAGCGAAGCCGGCTTCACGTTGCGGACAATGTCCTGCGTTCAGGGCGTGTTAAGGTCTCAAGTCCTACTTTGCCCCCGATTTCGCGATGGATCCTACACGGTGCAGGAACGGAGGCGGTAGGGGCATGGTCCGGCTTAACATCGGGGAGACGGCGCCGCGGATCGGCGGATTGGCGCGCGCGGCCTCGGCCTGCGGGCCTATCGCGGGTCCGGCTCGGCGACCGGCCGCCCGCGCCGCGCCGGCTCCTCCCGTCGGGCCCCTACGGAACCCGACTTTTCACGACCAAAGCCGGCCCCCTGGCGGCCGGTTCGGTGTCTTGGCCGCCGCCCGAGCTCTCACCCCCACGCCTCATCGGCTCGGCCCGGGCGCGCGCGGCAACCCGGCGCCGCCCGGGCGCGCCGTGGCTCACCAATGACGGACATGCCTGGGGAGCGGGCATCAGCCCACCTCGAAGCGCACGCCCTGGGCCAGCGGCAGCTCGCTCGAGACGTTCACGGTCTGGGTCTGCCGGCGCATATAGGCCTTCCAGGCGTCGGAGCCGCATTCGCGGCCGCCGCCGGTGTCCTTCTCGCCGCCGAAGGCGCCGCCGATCTCCGCCCCGCTGGGGCCGATGTTCACGTTGGCGATGCCGCAGTCGCTGCCGGCCACCGACAGGAACCGCTCGGCCTCGCGCAGGTCGTTGGTGAAGATCGACGAGGAAAGGCCCTGGGGCACCCCGTTGTGCCAGGCCAGCGCCTGATCGAGATCGTGGTAGCGCAGCACGTAGAGGATCGGCGCGAAGGTCTCCTGGCGTACGACGCTGCCCTGGCCGGCCATCTCGACGATCGCCGGGCGCACGTAGCAGCCGCCCGCCGGCACCCCGTCGAGCTGCCGCTCGCCGCCGTAGACGACTCCCTGCTGGCACTCCGCGGCGGCGATGGTGTTCTGCATGACCTCGAAGGCGTGCTCGTCGATGAGCGGGCCGACCTGCGTCTCCTCGGCCATGGGGTCGCCGACCCGGAGCGTCTGGTAGGCGCGCTTCAGCGAGCGGACCAGCTTGTCGTGGATCGAGTCGTGGACGATCAGCCGGCGTAGGCTGGTGCAGCGCTGGCCGGCCGTGCCGACGGCGCTGAACACGATCGCCTTGAGCGCCAGGTCGAGGTCGGCCGACGGTGCCACGATCATGGCGTTGTTGCCGCCGAGCTCGAGCAGCACGCGGCCGAGCCGGCCGGCCACCCGTGGCGCCAGCGCCCGCCCCATCGGGGTGCCGCCGGTGGCGCTGAGGAGCGCGACCCGCGGATCGTCGGCGAACTGCTCGGCCGCGGCGCGCCCGCCCGGCAGCACCTGAACCAGCCCGTCCGGCACCGGGCCGAAGCTGGCGATCGCGCGGTCGAGCAGACCGCGGCAGGCGAGCGCGGTGAGCGGCGTGCGCTCCGAGGGTTTCCACAGCACCGGGTCGCCGCAGACCAGCGCCAGCGCCGCGTTCCAGCTCCACACCGCGACCGGGAAGTTGAAGGCGGTGATGACGGCCACGGGCCCGAGCGGGTGCCAGGTCTCGGCCAGCCGGTGGCCGGGCCGCTCCGAGGCGATGGTCAGGCCGTGCAGCTGGCGCGACAGCCCGACCGCGAGGTCGCAGATGTCGATCATCTCCTGCACCTCGCCGCGCGCCTCGGCCAGGATCTTGCCGGACTCAAGCGTGACCAGCCGGGCCAGCCCCTCCTTGTGGGCGCGCAGCTGCTCGCCGAGCCGCCGGACCAACTCGCCCCGGCGCGGCGCCGGGACCAGCCGCCACGCGTGGAACGCCTCGGCGGCGTCGGCGACGGCGGCGTCCAGACGCGCGGTCGAGGCGTCGCCGACCCGGGCGATGACGGCGCCGTCGATGGGCGAGCGGATGTCCCGGGGTTCGTCCGCGATGGTCCGGCTCGGATCCCGCCGCCCCTCGATGTCCGGAGCGGCCGGATCGAGGCCGACCGCCTGAAGGATCGCCGTGGCATCCATCCTTTTTCCCTCCCGGCCGAAACGCCGCGTCCCGGCAAACCCGTCGCCAGGGCCGATTATGGCGCGCTATGCTGATGCCAAGCAAAGAGGGAAGGGGAGGCGACGATGGCCGCCATCGATCGGATCATGCCGGGCGGCTGCCTGCTGGCCGAGGGGCCGGTGTGGAACAACGAGGAGCAGGCGCTCTACTGGGTCGACATCAAGGGCCGGGCGATCCACTGCTTCGACCCGGTGACCGGCGAGCACCGCTCCTGGCCGATGCCCGAGGAGATCGGCTCGCTGGCGTTCCGCGCCGGGGGCGGGCTGGTCGCGGCGCTGCAGACCGGCTTCAAGGCGATCGACCTGGAGACCGGCACGGTCACGCCGATCCTCGACCCCGAAGCGGACCGGCCGGGCAATCGGTTCAACGACGGCAAGTGCGACCGGGCCGGCCGGTTCTGGGCCGGCACCATGCACAATGAGGAGAAGGAGGTGAGCGGCGCGCTCTACCGGCTCGACCCGGACGGCCGCTGCACGCGGGTGCGCGCGGACATGATGATCGTCAACGGCCCGGCGTTCAGCCCGGACGACTCCGTGCTCTATGTCGCCGATACGCCGCGGCAGCTGATCTTCGCCTTCGACCTCGACCTGGCCGACGGCAGCCTGCGCCATGAGCGGGTGTTCGCCGATCTCACCGGGCAGTCCGGCAAGCCCGACGGCATGACGGTGGACGCCCAAGGCTATCTCTGGTCGGCCCTGTGGGACGGCTGGCGCGTCACCCGCTTCGCTCCCGACGGCAGCGTCGACCGGGAGATCCGCGTGCCGGTGCCGCGGCCGACCTCGTGCGCCTTCGGCGGGCCGGACCTGGACGTGCTGTACGTGACCACGGCGGCCTACGGGCTGAGCGAGGCGGAGCGCGCCGAGGCGCCGGACTCGGGCGGCGTCCTGGTGCTGCACCCGGGCGTCCGCGGGGTTCCGGAGCCGGACTACGGGGGCTGACCGAGCCGTCCGCCCGGAAGGCGGGGGTGGCGACGATCGGCGGGCGCCCGCGCTCCCCTCGGCCTCGGGTCCCGCCTCGGCCTTATGGAGGCGAACGGCGCGCGCAGGCCTTGGACCGCGTCGGCGGCTCCCGGCGGATCATGGCCGGAGAGCCCCGGCACCCCCGCGCGCGACCGCCGCGGCCAGGCCGGGCAGGATCGCCTCGGCCCGGACGAGCGCCGTCTCGCGCGGCATGCCGGCGGCGATGGCGGGGTCGTAGAGGGCGCGCAGGACCACGAGATCGCTCACGGTCGGTCCGGTGACGAGCGGGGTCGGGTCGTTGACGCCGAGATCGTTGAACAGCGACGGCACCACCGCCTGGGAGTCGCCGAACACGCCGAGCGCCTGGGTCAGCTCCTCGGCCAGGCAATGGTGCAGGGTGCGCTCGGGCAGGCCCGGCTGGATCACCACGATGCCGCCGGTCACCGTCTCCCGGCCCAGGGTGATGAAGAAGCACAGGCCGCGGGCGACCCGCACCGCCAGCTCGACCGAGATCCAGCTCTGGCGCAGCACGCGGATCAGCCCCTGCTGGCCGACCACGTGCACCTGGAGCTGTCCGGCCGGCCGGACCACCGGCGCGTCGGCGGCGGCGACCCGCAGCGGCAGGTCGATCCCGGTGACGCCGGTCAGCGTCGGCAGAAACTCCTCGAGGAACGGCAGCACCCGCTCGGTCTCACGGCCGTGCACCCGGACCTCGAGTGGCTTTGCCGCCCTGATCACCGAGGACCGCACCGGCCGGCCGGCGGCATCGCGGCCGAACACCGTCTCGTCGAACAGCCGCAGCAGGTCGGCGCGCGCCGCCGGCTCCCCGGCCCCGGCGGGGCCGGCCAGGGTGAACACGGCGGTCAGCGCCAGGGCGAGCCGCCGGATCGCCCGCCGCACGACGACGGGACGGGTCCCCGGGCCGGCATCGCGGCCCGGGACGCTGAGTGACGACATGCCAGGGTCTCCGGGGGCAGCGTTGCTCCTCTCGAGGCCTCAGCATGACCCGGAGCCGGCGTGAAGGGAATGCCGGGTTGCCGGGTTCCTCCGCTTGACGTCGGGGGTGTGCCGTGATATCTGACGATTATCATTTTTCGTCAGGATCCCGTCATGATCTTCGGGGCCAGTCCCGAACGTCAGGGCCCAGTCATGATCGTCAGAGCCCAGTGATGAAGGAGACGGCCGAGCAGACCCGGGCGCGGATCATGGCGGCGGCGCGCACGCAGTTCCGGCAGTACGGCTACGCCAAGACCACCATGGCGGACATCGGCAAGGCGGCGGGCATGTCGCCGGCCAACGTCTATCGCTTCTTCGACACCAAGGCGGCGCTGGTGGAGGCGATCGCCGCGCTCTGGCTGGGCGAGCTCGAGGCGCATGCGCTTGCCATCGCCCGGCGGCCGGCCCCGGCGGCGGAGCGGCTGCGCGCCTTCGTGGTCGAGATCCACGAGCGCACGCGCGACCGCTTCACCCGTGAATCCCAGGTCCATGAGATCTGCGCCATGGTCGCCAACGAGCAGTGGGCGGTGGTCCGGCGTCACCTCAAGGCAATGCGCGCCATCCTCGAGATCATCCTGAGCGACGGCGCCGAGGCCGGCGAGCTTGCGCTTGACGATATCCCCGGGACCGCCTCGCTGCTGCGCGACGCCATGGTCAAGTACCACCATCCGACCATGGTCGCGCAGCATTTCGGCGAGCCGCTGACCGAGCAGGCCGACGCGCTCGGCCGGCTGCTGGCCCGGGCCGTGCGCGCCCGCGATGCCTGGTCCGGTTAGCCGGCCTCTTTTTTTGCGTGGGGCATGAACATAGTGACAAATCATCAGTCGTCAAAGGAGCCGCACGGATGATGGACCACCGCGAAGGCTCCGGGGCCGGCGCCGCGAGCCTGGGCGCCCGCCTGCGCCGCCTTGCCGGCCATGGCGCGGCGCTCGGCGCGATCCTCGGGGTGGCGGCGCTGGGCGGCCTCGCTCTCCGTGCGCCCGGCGCCCCCGAGCCGGCCGTCGGCGCGGCCGAGCCGCTGCCGGTCGTCGCGACCGAGGCGGTGGAGCGGTCCGGCTACGCGCTGACCCGCTCCTTCGCCGGCCGGGTCATTGCCCGCCGCGACAGCGCCATCGGCTTCGAGATCCCGGGGGTCGTGGTCGAGGTGCTGGTCGATGACGGCGATACCGTCGCGGCCGGGGACGTGCTGGCCCGCCTCGACACGCGGGCGCTCGAGGTCGAGCGTACCCAGCTCGAGGCCGAGCGGGACGAGGTCCGCGCCAATCGCGCGCTGGCCGTCCGCACCCTGGAGCGCCAGGAGTTCCTGCGGCGCGAGGGGCATGCCACGGGCCAGCGCCTGGACGAGGCGCGGTTCGACGAGCAGGCCCTGCGCGCCCGGCTGGACCGGCTCGCCGCCGCCATCGAGCGGATCGAGGTTGATCTGACCAAGTCGGTGATCGCCGCGCCGTTCGCCGGCACGGTCAGCGACCGTCGGGTGGACGAGGGCACCGTGGTGGCCGCCGGCACGCCCCTGCTGCGCCTGCTGGAGACCGGCCGGCGCGAGGCCCGGGTCGGCCTGCCGGCGCGCTTCGCTGGGCGCCTCGCCCCCGGCAGCCGCCACCCGGTCACGCTCACGGGCGCCACCGTCGAGGGCCGGGTGACGGCGATCCTGCCGGACCTGGATCCGGGCACCCGCACGGTGACCGCCGTGCTGTCGCTGCCCACCGGCATCGCCGCCCCGTCCGGTGACCTGGCCCGGCTCCTGCTGTCCGAGCGGATCCCCGAGCCCGGCTTCTGGCTGCCGACCACGGCGCTGACCGAGGGGCTGCGCGGCCTGTGGACCGTCTACGCGCTGGCGCCCGAGCCCGCCGGCGGCCATGCCGTCCGGCGGGAGACGGTGGAGGTGCTGCACACCGCCACGGATCGGGTCTTTGTCCGCGGCACCCTGGAGCCCGGCGATCTGATCGTCGCCGCGGGGGCGCACCGGCTGGTTCCCGGCCAGCAGGTGCAAGTGGTCGAGCAGCGCCCCGCTCCGGCCGACCCCGACGCCGCCCTGGTGCTGGACGAGTTTGCGCCGCCGGCCCGCTCCCCCGCCGGCTAGACCACAAGCCCGGAGACGGCTCATGGACACCCTGCTGCTGCGCCAGCGCCGGCTGCTTGCGCTCGTGCTCGGCCTGATCCTGGTCGGCGGCCTGTCGGCCCTGGCCACCATCCCGCGCCAGGAGGATCCGTCCTTCATCAACCGCACCGCGCTCGTCATCACCCCGTTCCCGGGCGCCGACGCGGGCCGGGTCGAGGCGCTGGTGAGCGAGGTGCTGGAGGACGAGCTGCGCGAAATCGAGGAGATCAAGGAGCTGCGCTCGAGCTCGCGCACCGGGCTATCCCTGCTGACCATCGAGCTCGAACCCAGGGTCGAGGATACAGCGCCGGTGTGGTCGCGGATCCGCGACGCGCTCGCCGATGCCGAGCCGGACCTGCCGCCCGGCGCCGGCGCGCCGCGCTTCGACGAGGATCGCGGCAACGCCTTCACGCTGCATGTCGCCCTGGTCTGGAACGGGGACGGCGTGCCGGGCTACGGCATCCTGAAGCGCTACGGGGAGGCGCTGGAGGACCGTCTGCGCGGCGTGCCGAGGACCGAGGTGGTCCGGCTGTTCGGCGCGCCCGAGGAGGAGATCCGCGTCACCGTGGACCCGGCCGAGCTGGCGCTGGCCGGCCTCGCTGCCGCTGATGTCGCCGAGGCGATCGCCCGGGCCGATGCCAAGGTCGCCGCCGGGTCCCTCAGCAGCCCCGACAGCGAGCTGCTCATCGAGGTCACCGGCGCGCTCGACAGCCTGGCCCGCATCGCCGCGGTCCCGGTGGTCGAGCGTGCCGACGGCCGGGTGCTGCGCGTCGGCGATCTCGGTCGGGTGGAGCGCGCCGTCGCCGACCCGCCGGACGAGCTCGCCTTCATCGACCGGGCGCCCGCCGTCGTCGTCGCCGCGCGCATGGAGGCAGGCTCGCGCATCGACCGCTGGACCACGGCGATGGATGCCGAGATGGCGTCGTTCGACCGGCTGCTGCCCGACGGCATCGAGCGGCAGGTGACCTTCCGGCAGAGCGACTATGTCGAGCGTCGGCTCGGCGGCCTGCTCACCAACCTGCTGATCGGCGCCTCGCTGGTGACCGGGGTGCTGCTGATCACGCTCGGGTGGCGCTCCGCGCTTCTGGTGGTCGCCGCGCTGCCGCTGACCAGCCTTATCGCGCTGGCCACCCTCAGTTTTGCCGGCATCCCGATCCACCAGATGTCGGTGACCGGGCTGATCGTGGCGCTCGGCCTGCTGGTTGACAGCGCCATCGTCATGGTCGACGCCATCCGCCACCGCCTGCGGCGGGGCCGGTCCATGCTCGAGGCGGTCGGCAGCTCGGTGCGCTGGCTGGCGCTGCCGCTGCTCAGCTCCACCGCGACGACGGTGATCGCCTTCCTGCCCATGGTGCTGCTGCCCGGGGCGGCCGGAGAGTTCGTCGGCGCCATCGCGATCAGCGTCATCGTCGCGCTGACCGCCTCGCTCCTCCTGTCGCTGACGGTGATCCCAGCGCTCGCCGGCCTCGTCCTGCCCGAGGCCGAGGCCGAGCACGAGGACGGGCCGGCCGGCCGTCGCGGCGTCCTCAAGGACGGGCTGTCGATGCGGCGTGTGACCCGCGCCTTCGAGGCCGGGCTCGACCTCGCGCTTCGCCATCCGCGTCTCGCGATCCTGGCCGCGTTCGTGCCGCCGGCGCTCGGCTTCGCCGGGTTCGGCACCCTGACCGAGCAGTTCTTCCCACCCTCCGACCGCGACCAGTTCTTCATCGAGATGCGGCTGCCGAGCCAGGCCGCGATCGCCGAGACGGCCGACCTGGCGCTGCGCGCCCATGACCTCATCGCCGGGCACGGGACGGTCGAGGCGGTGAATTGGTATGTGGGGACCAGCGCGCCTTCCTTCTATTACAACATGCTGATGAACCAGGACGGCGTCTCGGAGTTCGCCCAGGCGCAGGTCACCGTCGACGGGGTCGCGTCGGTCCGGCCGACCATGGCGGCGCTGCAGCGCGAGCTCGATCGAGCCTTCCCGGAAGCGCAGACCCTGGTGCGCGAGCTGCTGCAGGGCCCGCCGGTGAGCGCCCCCGTGGAGATCCGGGTGGTCGGCTCCGATCTCCACCGGCTGCGCGAACTGGGCGAGCAGGTCCGAGCCGTGCTGGCGCAGGTGCCGGAGGTCACCCACACCGTGGCCAGCCTCGGCGGCGGCGAGCCGAAGCTGTGGCTGGCGGCCGACCAGGATACCGCGGGGCTGGCCGGCATGCCGCTCACTGCGGTGGCGGGCCAGCTCGACGCGGCCCTCGAAGGCGCCACCGGGGGTACGGTACTCGAGGGGGTCGAGGAGATGCCCGTGCGGGTGCGGGCGTCGCCGGAGCAGCGGAGCGATCTCGACCGCCTCGCCTCGATCAGCGTCATCGGGCCGTCCGGCCAGGCCGGCGCGGCCTTCCCGGGCGTGCCGCTGGAGGCGCTCGGCCGGTTCGAGCTGAGGCCCGCGGCCGGCACCATCAGCCGGCGCGACGGCGAGCGGGTCAACCGCATCGAAGGCTATGTCGAGGCCGGGGTGCTGCCGAGCCGGGCGCTTGAGGGCTTCCGCGAGCGGCTCGCGGCGGCCGGCCTCGACCTGCCGCCCGGTTACCGGCTCGAGATCGGCGGCGACGCCGAGGATCGGCAGGAGGTGATCGCCGACCTGCTGGCTCCGGTCGGCGTCCTGATCACCCTGTCGATCGCCATCCTGGTCATGACCTTCAACTCGTTCCGGCTGGCCGGGCTGCTCACCGTGGTGGCGGCCCAGGCGATCGGCCTCGGCCTGCTCAGCCTGACCGTGTTCAACTACCCCTTCGGCATTCAGGCGGTGATCGGTCTCCTGGGCTCGATCGGCGTGGCGATCAACGACTCGATCATCGTGCTCTCCGCCCTGCGCAACGACCGGGCCGCGGCTGCCGGCGACCCGCGAGCCATCCGGACGGTCGTGATCGAAGACACCAGCCGCCACATCGTCTCGACGACGCTGACCACCTTCGGCGGCTTTCTGCCGCTGATCCTGGCCGGCGGCGGCTTCTGGCCACCCTTCGCCACCGCCATCGCCGGCGGCGTTCTGCTGTCGACGGTGATCGCCTTCGTCTTCGTGCCGGCGGCCTTCCTGCTGCTGGTCCGGGCGGGCCGCGGGCGTGGCGCGGCTACGGCCGACGGGCGACAGCCTCGTCGAGCAGCGGACCCAGCCCGTCCGGCGGCGGCTCCGGCCGGCTGATCAGGCAGCGGGCCATGTCGAGCGCCGGCCGCTGCAGGCGCGCCCGCAGGCGCGTGTCGGCAATGCCGGTCCAGTCCTCGACATGGGACAGGCCGACGGTGCGTCGGATCATCTCGACACCGCAGAAGCCCAGGGCGTCGCGCTCGATGCCGCCGAGCAGATCCCCGGCCTCCCGGCGCATCTCGACCTCGGCCTCGGCGCCGAGCACGGCGGGATCGTAGGCCTCGCCGCGCCGCGCCGCCGCGGGCCAGCCGTCGAGGAAGCGCTGCCGGTAGCCGGTCCAGAACGACCCGGCCAGGGCGCGCAGGCACCGGTCGCGCTCGCGCAGGTCGGCGGCGCCGCGCGCGTGGGCCGGCGCGGCGAAGAGGGCGATCAGCAGGTTGGCCAGGAGCATGCCGGTGTCGAAGCCGAACGGCCCGTGCAGCGCGAACTCATGGTCGATCACCTTCACCTCGTTGTCGCGGATCATCATCGAGCCGGTGTGCAGGTCGCCGTGGAGCAGCCCCTGCGGCAGGCCGAGGAAGCGCGCCTTAAGCCGGGACACCGCCAGCTTAAGCCCGGTCTCGGTGCGCAGGGCCGTGACGAGGTCATCGAGGTCCGGGGTGACCCAGCGGACCCGCGTGGTCGGGTGATAGCAGTCGCGGAAGATCACCTGCTCGGTCGCCTCCGCCATCTCGGCATTGCCGGAGAAGCGGGCCAGCGCCCGGCGATACGCCGTTGCCGGCAGACCCCAGACCGAGGTGCCGAGATGGGCGCGCGCGGCATACTCGGCGAGGCGAGGGCCGACGGCGGGATCGATCGGCCCGTCGAGCAGGGCATGGCGCATGACGCGGAACCCGTCGAGATGCTCCATGACGAGGACATGGCGCCCCGGATCGGCGTGGATCGTCTCCGGCACCAGCCCCCGGGCATGACGGCCGTGCTCCTCCAGGGCGGCCGCCTCGAAGGCGAGCCGGTCCGCCGTCATCGGCCAGCCGGGACCGATGGCGCGGATGTAGGGCCGCGCCAGCTTCACGCAGACGCGGCCGTCGGGTCCGTCCACGCGGTAGACCCAGTTCATGTTGCCGTCGCCGATCTCGGTCACGGTCCAGTCGCCGGGCGTGCCGCCCAGACGCGCCCGGACCCCGGCGAGATCGGCAAGGTACGCGGGCAAGGCCTCGGGCTGGGGGGGGCCCGCGGCCTCGAGGGAAGCCTCTGACAGCATGCTGTTGGCTCGTGCGAAATCGTGCCGTGGCGGACGAAGGTGGCACGCCTGTCGGTTCCTGGGAACGCGGCCCGCTCCCTTCGAGCCTCCCGAGGTCATCGAGGAAGCGGAACGTGCTTCATGCAGCGTCTCGGCTTTGCCTCATTCTACCTTGAAAAGGCTCAATTCGTCGGTCATCAACAGGACCATGGCTCGCACCACCCCATCCTCCGGCACCGGCCGTGGCCGGCGCGACGGCCCGCCGCGCCCAAGGACCGCCGGCGGGCACGGACCGGCGGCCCGGGCGCGCGGCGGACGCAAGGCGGCGCCGAGGCGGCGGAGCTGGCGCGGCTGGCTTCTGAAATGGAGCGTCGTCCTCGGCATCTGGCTGCTCGTCGCCGGCCTCGGTGCCTTGGTCTTCTTCGCGTACGACCTGCCTCCGGTCGACGAGGTCGGCATTCCCGAGCGCCGCTCGGCGCTTACGGTCCTGGCCGACGACGGCTCGACGCTGGCCCGCTACGGCGATCTGGTCGGCGACCATGTCCCCGCCTCGGCCCTGCCGGATCACTTGGTCGAGGCGGTTCTCGCCATCGAGGACAGGCGCTTCTACGGGCATGTCGGGCTGGACCCGATCGGCATCGCCCGCGCGCTCGTCCGCAACATCCAGGCGGGCCGCACGGTCGAGGGCGGCTCGACCATCACCCAGCAGCTCGCCAAGCTGCTGTTCCTGACGCCGGAGCGGACGCTGCGCCGCAAGGTTCAGGAGGCCCTCCTGGCGCTCTGGCTCGACGCCAAGTTCGACAAGGAGCAGATCCTGACCGCTTACCTCAACCGGGTCTATCTCGGGGCGGGGACCTATGGTGTCGACGCCGCGGCGCGCACCTATTTCGGCATCCCGGCCCGTCAGGTCAGCGTGAAGCAGGCGGCGATCCTGGCCGGCCTGCTGAAGGCGCCGTCGCGCTACGCCCCCTCCAGCGCGCCCGAGTTGGCCGAGGCGCGGGCCCAGGTGGTGCTGGCGGCCATGGTCGACGCGGGCTTCCTGTCCGAGGAGGAGCGGGCACGCGCCGATCGGCAGCCGCCCACGCCCCGGCGCCGACCGGCGGCCGGACCGGACGGCCGCTACTTTGCCGATTGGGTGACCGAGCAGGTGCCGGACCTGATCGGCGCGGAGGCGGGTGACCTCCTCATCCACACCACCCTCGACCCCCGTCTGCAGCGCCTCGCCAGTGGGGTCGTGTCGCGCCATCTGGCCGGCGCCGAGGCCGCCGGGGTCGGCCAGGCGGCGCTGGTGGCGATGTCGATGGACGGCGCGGTCCGCGCCATGGTCGGCGGCCGCTCGTACCGGGAAAGCCAGTTCAACCGCGCGGTTCAGGCCCGCCGCCAGCCGGGATCGGCGTTCAAGCCGATCATCTTCCTGGCCGCGCTGGAGCGGGGCTTGCGGCCGGACAGTCCGGTGCTCGACGCGCCGGTCGCGGTCGGCGGCTACATGCCCGGCAACTTCAACGACCGGTATCGCGGGCCGATCACCGCCAGCGAGGCGCTGGCGTATTCCGCCAACAGTGTGGCGGTGCGCCTGCTTGAGGGCGTCGGCGTCGACGCCGCGGTCGACGTCGCCCGCCGGCTCGGCATCGTCAGCCCGCTCACCCGCGACCTTACGCTGGCCCTGGGCACCAGCGAGCTGGGCCTGCTCGAGCTGACCGCCGCCTATGCCGCGTTTCCGAGAAACGGTCGTGCCGTCTGGCCCTACGGGATCGAGGCGCTCGAGGATGCGGCGGGCGCATCCGTCTATCGCCGGCGCGGCGACGGCGTCGGCGAAGTGGCGCGCCCGTGGCATGTCTGGGAGTTGAACCAGATGCTGACGCGGGTCATCGAGAGCGGCACCGGCCGCGCCGCCGGCCTGGATCGTCCCGCGGCCGGCAAGACGGGCACCAGCCAGGATCATCGGGACGCCTGGTTCATCGGCTTCACCGCCGACCTGGTCGCCGGCGTCTGGGTCGGCAACGATGACGGCACGCCAATGGACGGGGTCACCGGCGGCGGCCTGCCGGCGCGCATCTGGCACGATTTCATGGCGGCGGCGCACCGCGGCCGACCCGTAAGCCCGCTGCCCGGCTTCGGCACGGTGCCGGTGGCCGAGCTGCAGGCGGTGGAAGCCGGAGGCCCGCTTGATCCGGGGGCACAGCCAGAGCCGGAACCAACGGCGCGGGGCGGCTTTGTCGGGCTCATCGACCGGCTGCTCGGTCGCTGACCGGGTCCAGGCTTGCGCTCGGGGAACACATGCGATAGCCGCCCGGTTGACAGGACCAGAGCGGGTGAGGAGTTTGCCAATGCTCGGGCCGGCCTCCCGACGGGCCCTGCGGCCGCGCCCGAAGGTCGGCGACGCCGGCGCGGCATCGGGCCGGTATCCTTGGCAGCAACGATCACGGACACGGGTGTCATGACCCTGCAACGCTTCCCGCGCGCCGCCCTGACGGCCCTGGCCGTCCTGGCCAGCCCCGTGCCGGCGGTGGCCCAGGAGGATCCGCCAAGCCTGCCGCCCGAGCTGCGGATCGAGACCGCGGGCTGGGTCGGCGGCATCCGGGCCGAGGACCAGGCGCCGCCCTACTGCGTCGTGGCCCGGCAGTTCGACAGCACGGTGCTGCAGTTCGCCATGAACCTGCAGGGGCAGCTCGGGCTGGTCATGCAGAATGAGAGCTGGCAGCTGACCCCGGAGCAGACGGAGGAGGTGCAGCTGCGCATCGACGACGTCCTGGACACGCCCGCCCAGGGCCAGGCGATCGGGACGCAGGAGTTCCTGCTGCCGCTCGGCAACCAGCCGGAGCTGCTCGAGCTGCTTCGCCGGGGCAGCCGGGCCACGGTGAACGGCTCGTTCGGGGAGGTCGGCTTTCCCTTGTCCGGGACCTTCGCCAGCCTCGGGGCGCTGCAGGAATGCGTCGCCACCACCCGTCAGCTGGTGGCCGAGAGGGTTCGCCAGAATTTCGAGCAGTCGATGACCACCGAGGGGCTGCGCGGCATTCTCCAGGCCGCCGGGTTCGAGAATTTCGAGATCTGGCCCGAAAGCGAGGTGCCCGAGGACGGCCTGAGCCTCGACTACGCGTGGAGCGTCGGCGATTTGACAGGCGGGCTGCATCGAGTGCCGCGCGGTCAGCCGGTCCAGATCGACGAGTTCATGGATGCCTATCTCGACCGCTTCGAGGAGCGGTGCCGGGGCGACTACACCGAGGAGGTGGGCGAGACCGAGGTCATCCAGGACGTCTATGCCATCAAGACGGCCGAGATGCAGTGCGAGGCCGGGGGCGAGACCTCCCATGTCGCGCTCGTCGCGACGCTTGATGACATCGCCTATTCAATGTTCTTCCACGAGGGCGCGGCGCAGGACGCCGACCGGGTCGAGGAGCAGACCCGGAAGATCGCCGCGCTGGTCGGCGAGCTTGCCAGCCAGAGCGCCGAGCCGGCCCAAGCCCCGGCGCAGGGGGGGCATGGCACCGGCGGGCCGGAAAACCCCGAGGCGGCCGCCGGGGAAGCGGAGCCGGGACAAGACTAGATCACTCCCGGCTCGAGTGGCGTCGCCCCCCCCCGGCCCGGCCACCCCACGACAGCATGCCAAGGCTGGCCGGGCGAGCGCGCGGGCCGGTGCCTATTCCACGTCAGGCGGAAAGGCTCTGGCGACCCGACCTCGCGAGCGCGATCGCGCGCGACGCTTGGCGGTGGTCCTGGGACCCGGCGCGATATCTGCGCCACGGTCAAGCAACGGTCGAGCCTCAATGTCGAGCGCGACTCATCGGTCAGGACGGATCCGGCACGGTTTTCCGGTCCTGACGCTGTAACGCGCCATCGGACGAAGGCTCGCCCGAACGAGAGGCTCCAGAACGGCCCTTGTCGCCTTTGGCCGGCGGCGCGGCGAGGACCGTGGCCGCCGTCCGAGCGCGTCGGCACGGGCTCCGGCCGGGCCGTCTTCACATCGGCGCGCGGGGCGCTATGCTCCGGCAGCCAGTTCCGTTGCCGGCCGAACGCGGTCGCGACCGGCAAGCTCCAATCCTGTGTCGGCTCGCTCTGCCGCGAGCCGGCAACGGCTCCAACAGGGAGACGATCCCCGTGGTCAGCACCGCCATGACCCTGCCTGCCGGCCGGCCATCGGAGATGGGCGAGCACGAACAGGATACACGCCTTGGCCGCTTGCACGCCTTGGCGCCACAGCGCTTCATCGTCGACGCGGTGGAGCCGGAGATCGATGGCGGCCGCTACCCCCTGAAGCAGGAGGTCGGCGACGAGGTGACGGTTCTCGCCGATCTGGTGACCGACGGGCACAACAAGATGGCGGCGGCCGTGCTCTATCGTGAGGAGCACGAGGAGCACTGGCATGAGTCGCCGATGCGCCTGCACGACAACGACCGTTGGGTCGGCTCCTTTGAGGTTGAGCGAAACGGCCGGTACCGCTACTCCGTGGCGGCCTGGATCGACGAGTTCGAGACGCTGCGCCAGGACCTGACCAAGAAGTTCGATGCCGGCCAGGCGATCGACATCGAGCTGCGCGAGGGCCGTGAGATGGTGGTCCACGCCCTGGAGCGGGCGGAGGGCGAGGATCGCGGTCAGTTCGAGCAGTTGCTCCACGACTTCGATCGCGGCACCGTGCTGGGTCAGCATGACGTCATGCTGTCGCCGCGGCTGACCCACCTGATGCACCGCTATGGCCGGCGGGTGGGGCTCACCCGCTACCACAAGGAGCTCGAGGTCGTCGTCGACCCGGTGAAGGCGCGCTTCGCCGCCTGGTACGAGATGTTCTGGCGGAGCCAGGGGACCGATCCGAGCCGCAGCGCCACCGTCGACGAGTGCATCGCGCGCTTTCCCTATATTCGGGAGCTGGGGTTCGACGTCGTCTACCTGGTGCCGATCCACCCGATCGGGCATACGAACCGCAAGGGCAAGAACAACAGCCTGGTCGCCGGCCCCGACGATCCGGGCAGCCCCTACGCCATCGGCAGCGAGGCCGGCGGCCACAAGGCGATCAATCCCGACTGGGGCACGCTCGACGACTTCCGCCGCTTCGTCCATGAGGCCGAGCAGCATGGCCTCGCCGTCGCCATCGACTTCGCCATCCAGTGCTCGCCCGATCATCCGTGGATCAAGGAGCATCCGGACTGGTTCAAGTGGCGGCCCGACGGCACCATCCGCTTTGCCGAGAATCCGCCGAAGAAGTACGAGGACATCGTCAACGTCGAGTTCTACGACCCGCGGTCCGGCGAGCCGATCGAGGCCTTGTGGCTCGAGCTGCTCGACGTCGTGCTGTTCTGGGTCGACCAGGGCGTGAAGATCTTCCGAGTCGACAACCCGCACACAAAGCCCTTGCCGTTCTGGGAGTGGCTGATCCGTGAGGTGCAGGACCGGCACCCGGACGCGATCTTCCTGGCGGAGGCGTTCACCCGGCCGAAGCTGATGGCGGGGCTGGCCAAGCTCGGCTTCACTCAGAGCTACAGTTACTTCACATGGCGCAACACCAAGTATGAGCTGATCTCGTATTTCGAGGAGCTGACCCAGACCGAGAAGCGCTTCTACATGCGGGCGAACCTGTTCGCCAACACGCCTGACATCCTGCCGTTCATCCTGCAGCGCGGCGGCCGGCCGGCCTTTATCCAGCGCGCCGTTCTGGCGGCGACCCTGTCCAGCGTCTATGGCATCTACAACGGGTTTGAGATTTGCGAGAACAATCCGGTCCCCAACAAAGAGGAGTACCTGAACTCCGAGAAGTACGAGTACAAGGTCTGGGACTGGGACCGGGTGGACAACATCAAGGACTGGATCAAGCGGCTCAACCGGATCCGCCACGAGAATCCGGCGCTGCACGAGTACGACAATCTCAGGTTCTACAACGCCTGGGACGACAACATCATCCTTTACGGCAAGATCTCCAAGGACCGTGCAAACTTTGTGCTGTGCGCGGTGAATTTGGATCCGTACGCCTCGCACGAATGCTTTTTCGAGCTGCCGCTGTGGGAGCTGGGTCTGCCCGACTGGGCGACCGTGCAGATCGAGGAGATGATCACCGGCTACCGGTTCGCCTGGACCGGCAAGCGCCAGCACGTCTGGATCGACAACCAGCACCCGGCCTTCGTCTGGCGCATCTGGCGGGAGTAGGGCGGGTCGATCGGGGCCAACGGATCGATGCTCGCTGACACGCGACCTCGCGGGACCGACGTCGCCGCTCCGTCACCTCGATACCCATCGTCTTGTTCGATCGAAGCACAGCGACACCGGCGACAACGTGCCGACCAGGATCGCTGACACCGAGGAGCAGCTCCGTTTGATCCTTGATCTGGACAATGTCCACTGACCGGCTGCGGGCCGAGAAAGACCTGCGTCCGGGCATCGGCATCAACGAGCCGGTCTTCGGCATCTTCTGGTTCCGGATCGTGAACGCCGTCTTCACGCATGCGCATCCGCTCGGCAGCCGGTTCAATGGACCCGACCGCGGTGCTTGGCATGCGGCTCTTGAGCTCGCCACCGCGCCGGCCGAGGTCGCATGGCGGAAATCGGTTGCGCTCAAGGAGATCGACGGGTTCGAGGGTATCGTCACGTGCGGAAGGACGCTCGTTACCCCTTCACTTGGTCAGGCGCTCCGGGGCCGAAGGTCGAACGCGAGGCGATCCTCGGGCCGCTCGTCGGCGATGGCGGGTCGACCGACGCCTGCCTCGGCTGGGACGGCAAGGTGGACATCACCGCCAGCGAGCGGTAGCAGGTCTCCGCGATGACCCGGAATACTGCCCAGGATCGGTTCACCGTCGATGCTTCGCCGACGACGGTCGAGCAGCCCCTGGATCGGCTCCTGGTTCGATCGAGCATTGAGCGCCGGGACCTCATCGAAGGAGAGCCGGTCCAGGCCATGCCGGCTGAGACGATGCGGCATGTCCAGCTCCGGCAGATCGTTCCGCGGGCTCTCATGGACGGCATCCGCGCCGCCGGGGCACGATGCTGCGCCCTCGGCGATGGGCCGGGTGTGCGCGCCGATCACCTGTCCTCCTTCCAGCCGGATGCGATCGTCGCGCCCCCCAATCCGCTCGATCTGAATCGCGTGCAGGCATCGAAGCCAGTCATCCCCACTAAGGTGGAGTTCGCAAGCACGCGGCAGCACGATCAAGTCTTCAAGTCCAAGCATTATGTCCGAGGTGTCGTCGATCCGGCACTTTTTGGTTGTCGAAGCACCAAAATTGCTGATCGTTCGTCAGAGGAGCAGTCGTGCTGGTGACCCTGTTTCCGGCCGGCTCAGCCAAGGGCGAAACGAGCGCAACCCGCCTGGCATTCGCCTTGAGATCGCTCGGAGGCGAGCAACCGTCCTGTGATCCAAACCTGTTAGGCTGACCTGGGAAAGGGCCCGTAACGGTGAGGAGCGAACATCAGAAGACCGAGCTGATCGACCGCGTGGCGTCCTTCGTGCGCGAGCGCCTGAGCCGGGACAAGATCGCCCAGGCCGAACGCTTCGTCCGGCTATTCTACGCCAACGTGCCGCCCGACGACATCCTGGCCGAGGCGCCGGACGACCTCTACGGCGCCGCGCTCAGCTTGTGGGAGTTCGCCCAGGAACGCCAGATCGGGCAGCCCAAGGTCCGCGTCTACAACCCGAGCTACGAGGAGCGCGGCTGGCACTCGGCCCATTCCGTCGTCGAGATCGTCAACGACGACATGCCGTTCCTGGTCGATTCGGTCACCTCGGCGATCGACGTGCATGGACTCACCGTGCACTTGGTCATTCACCCGGTGGTCGCCGTGGCACGCGACGAAACAGGGGGACTCAGCACGCTTGGCGACTACGACTCGACGCTGGACGGCGCGCATCGGGAAAGCCTGATGCACATCCAGGTCGACGAGCAGAGCTCGAGCGAGGCGCTGTGCGCGCTGCGCGACTTGATCCAAGGCGTCCTGGGCGAGGTAAGGGCCGCCGTCGAGGACTGGCGGCGGATGCGCGACCGGTTGTCCCAGGTGGTCGACGGGCTGGAGCGCGATCCGCCGTCGCTGCCTCGTGAGGAGATCGACGAGGTCGTCGCGCTGCTCCGGTGGATGGACGAGGACCGCTTTACCTTTCTCGGATTTCGCGAGTACCGGTTCGAAACGGTAGACAGCGGCCTCGACCTCAAGATCGTGCCCGACACCGGCCTCGGCATCCTGCGCTCACCCGATGTTTCCGTGTTCGAGGGGCGCCGGCACTATTACCACCTGCCGGAGGAGATCCAGGCGTTCATCCGTCAGCCGGTGCTGCTGATGGTGACCAAGGCCAACCGAAGGTCCCGGGTGCACCGGTCGGTGCTGCTCGACACCATCATCATCAAGCGCTTCAACGAAGGAGGCGAGGTCACGGGCGAGTTTATGTTCGTCGGCCTGTTCACCTCGGTCGCCTACAACCAGAGCGCCCGTGACATCCCATATCTGCGGCGCAAGGTGCGGCGCTGCCTGGCGCGTGCCGGCTTCGATCCCAAGAGCCACAATGGCAAGGCACTGACGCACATCCTCGACACCTATCCTCGCGACGAGCTGTTTCAGGCGCCGGACGAGGAACTGCTCGAGGCGGCCATGGGCATCCTGCATCTGCAGGAGCGGCGCCGCACCGCGCTGTTCGTGCGCAAGGACCCCTATCAACGTTTCGTGTCCTGCCTCGTGTACGTGCCGCGCGACCGCTACGATACCGCCCTGCGGCTAAAGATCCGGGGTATTCTGGAAGACTCGTTCAACGGGCGCACCGGTGCCTTCTACACCCAGGTCGCCGAGGGGCCGCACGCCCGGCTCCAGTTCCTGATCGAGACGCGACCGGGAGCGATCCCGGATCATTCGGTCCAGGACATCGAAAGCCGCCTGATCGAGGCAGGCCGCACCTGGTCCGACCAGCTGCAGACGGCCTTGGTCGAGGCGCGGGGCGAGGAAAGAGGGCTGGGATTGTTTTTCCGCTACGGCGAGGCGTTCCCGACCTCGTTCCGCGAGCTGGTGATCCCGCAGGCGGCGATCGCCGACATCGATCGGCTCGAGACGCTGATGGACGGGGCGACGATCGCTCTCAACCTGCAGCGGCCGCTCGGCAGCGAGCCTCATCGCGCGCATTTCAAGCTGTACCATGACGGCCGCCCGGTCCCGTTGTCCGACGTCCTGCCGGTCCTCGAGCACATGGGCTTGAAGGTCATCGCCGAGATGCCCTTCGACGTCCGGCCCAACGGCCTTGACGCTTCCGGCACCCCGCGCACGATCTGGCTGCACGACTTCCAGGTGGAAAGCCACAGCGGCGCGCCGATCGATCTCTCGTCCGTCAAGGCGCCGTTCCTGGAGGCGTTCCGGCGGGTCTGGTCGGGCGCCATGGAGGATGACGGCTTCAATCGTCTGGTCCTGGCCGCCGGGCTGAACTGGCGGCAGGTGGTCGTGCTCCGCGCCTACGGCAAGTTTCTGAGGCAGGCGCGGTTCCCCTTCAGCCAGGACGCGCTCGAGGACACCCTCTGGGCGCATCCGACGATCGCCCGGCTGATCGTCGATCTGTTCCACGCCCGCTTCGACCCGACGCGCGACGGCGATCGCGAGCCGGTCGCCGACACCCTGCTCGAGGATATCGAGACCTCGCTCGACGAGGTGGAGAACCTGGACGAGGACCGGATCCTGCGCCGGTACGTCAACCTGGTCCAGTCGACGCTGCGGACCAGCTTCTTTCAGCTGCGCGAGGACGGCTCGCCGAAGCCCTACCTCTCCTTGAAGCTGGACAGCCGGGCGATCGACGAGTTGCCGCAGCCGCGGCCGATGGTCGAGATCTTCGTCTACTCGCCGCGGGTCGAGGGGGTGCATCTGCGCGGGGGAAAGGTGGCGCGCGGCGGCATCCGCTGGTCGGACCGGCGCGAGGACTTCCGCACCGAGATCCTGGGCCTGATGAAGGCGCAGATGGTGAAGAACGCCGTTATCGTGCCGGTCGGTTCGAAGGGCGGCTTCGTGGTCAAGCGGCCGCCGCGCGAGGGCGGGCGCGAGGCGCTGCAGGCCGAGGGCATCGAGTGCTACAGGACCCTGATCCGCGGCATGCTCGATGTCACCGACAACATGGTGGCCAGCTCGCTCGTGGCGCCGGCGTGCCTGATCCGCCACGACGGCGACGACCCCTATCTCGTCGTCGCGGCCGACAAGGGCACGGCCACCTTCTCGGATATCGCCAACCTCATCTCCGAGGAATATGGATTCTGGCTGGGTGACGCGTTCGCCTCGGGCGGCTCGGCCGGCTACGACCACAAGAGGATGGGCATCACCGCCCGCGGCGGCTGGGAGTCGGTCAAGCGGCATTTCCGCGAGCTGGGCCTGGACACCCAGAAGGACCCGTTCACGGTGATCGGTGTCGGCGACATGTCGGGCGACGTGTTCGGCAACGGCATGCTGCTTTCACCGTGGATCCGGCTGGTGGCCGCGTTCAACCATCTGCACATCTTCGTCGACCCGGATCCCGATCCGGCCGTCGGCTTCGCCGAGCGCAGGCGCCTGTTCGAGTTGGGCCGCGGCTCCTGGGACCTGTACGACCCGTCGCTGATCTCGGCGGGCGGCGGCGTGTTCGAGCGTCGGGCCAAGGCGATCGAGATCAGCCCGCGCATGCGCGAGCGCTTCAGCCTCGGCCGAGAGGTGATGACGCCGAACGAGCTGATCCATGCGCTCCTGAAGGCCGAGATCGATCTCCTGTGGTTCGGCGGCATCGGCACCTATGTGAAAGCCGATGAGGAGAGCCACAGCGAGGTCGGCGACAAGGCCAACGATGCCGTGCGCGTCAACGCCTCGGACCTGGCGGCGCGGGTGATCGGCGAGGGCGCCAACCTCGCGGTGACCCAGCGCGGCCGAATTGCCGCCGCCAAGCGCGGCTGCCGTCTCAACACCGACTTCATCGACAACTCGGCCGGCGTCGACTGCTCCGATCATGAGGTCAACATCAAGATCGCGCTCGGCAATGTCCTCCGCGCCGGCGACATGACCCGCAAGCAGCGCGATCTCCTGCTGGAGAGCATGACCGACGAGGTCGCCGCTCTGGTGCTGCGCGACAATTACCTGCAGGCTCAGGCGCTGAGCGTCGAGCTCGCCGAGGGGCCGGAGGCGCTCGATCAGCAGGCGCGGTTCATGAAGGCGCTGGAGAAGGCGGGACGGCTCGACCGCGCCATTGAGATGCTGCCCCACGACGAGGAGCTCCTCGAGCGGCTCGGCCACAAGGAGGGGCTGACCCGGCCGGAGCTGGCGGTGCTGCTGTGCTACGCCAAGATCGCGCTGTACGACGCCATTCTGGACAGTCACCTGCCCGACGATCCGTTCCTGGAGCGCGACCTTTTTTTGTACTTCCCGGAGGCGCTGCGCGGGGATCTGCGTCCGGCGCTGGCCGATCACACGCTGCGGCGCGAGATTATCGCCACCTCGGCGACCAACAGCATCATCAACCGCACCGGGCCGACCTTTGTGGCGGAGATGATGGACAAGACCGGCATGGGACAGAGCGACATCGCCCGCGCCTATCTGGTCGTGCGCGAGAGCTTCGCCTTGCGCGACGTCTGGGCGGGGCTTGAGATCCTCGACGATCGCGTCGACGCCGCAGTGCAGACCCAGTGCCTGCTCGGCGTCCGGCGCCTGGTCGAGCGTGCCACCCTGTGGGTGCTGAGGCACAGCCCCGACGACCGGACGGTCGGAGCCGGCATCGACCATTATCGCCCAGGCATAGATCAGCTGACCGCCGATCTCGAGGACCTGATCTACGACGAGGCCCGGCTGGTGCTGCGCGACCGCACCGCCGGGATGGTCGACCGCGGGCTGCCGGAGCCGCTTGCTTGGCGCATCGCCTCGCTGAACATCGTGGCCGCGGGGCTCGATCTGATTCGCATCGCCGAGACCCAGGCCATGACCATGCGGGAGGTTGCGCCGGTCTACTTCGCCATGGGTCACCGGCTCGGCATCGCCTGGCTACGCGATCGTGCGGGCCAGATGGTCGGCGGCAGCCATTGGCAGAAGCAGGCCATCGCCGCGGTGATTGACGATTTGCATGCGCTCCAGGCAGACCTGACCATGCGGCTGCTCGCCGGCCTCGACCGGGGCTTGCCGCCGCAGCAGGCGCTCGAGGCGTGGATCGGCCGCCGCCGCCAGCCGGTCGAGCGCATCGACCAGCTCATGGCCGAGCTGAAGGCGATCGATGCGCTGGACATCTCGATGCTGACGGTCGCCAACCGTCGGCTGCGCGGCTTGATGACTGGTTAACCAAGCCGGGGCATGATCCCGCGTCCGCGTGTCGATGGAAGGAGGTCCCGGTGCGGCCGGCGCGTCCTCGATCACCAGCCATTATCGCCCACGTCCTGGCGGCGCTGGCCATGGCCGGCTGTGCCTCGCTCGACGGTGGCGGTCCGCCGCCCGCCTCCGACCTGGCGGGGGCCCGTCCGATCTTCGGTGAGTGGATCGCGCGGGACGGCTTCCTGACCGCGAACGCCAGGCTGCCCGAAGCCGCGGTAGGGGCCTACACGGGCACGCCCGTCGCGATCGGCGCCGACAGGGTGGTCGGGGTTCGCGGCAATCGTTGCGACGCGCCGGTCTTCGCTTCCGGTGTCTTCTCGAAGCGGGAGGTGGCGTCGGAGTACGGCATCCCGGCGCGTCATGTCGCCCAGGCCGGCGAGCGGCTGAGCGTGGTCACCGTGACCTGCGGCGACCGGCCGTTCGACGTGTTCATCCGCCTTGATGAGGACCGGCTGCTGACCGGGTTCAATGGCGCCTTCTTCAGCCTGGTCCCGGCGTCGGAGACGGAAGCGCCCGACGAGCCGATCGCCGCGGCCGGCCGGTCCGGCTCGGACGACCGCTTGCCGCCCGTGCCGGTTCTGCCGCCTGAGGTCGCCGCCTGGGCGGAGCCGCGCCCCGCGGCTTCCGCCGGGGAGACGATCCCGGCAGCCGCGGCGCCCGCCGTCCGCCGCACCCTTCCCGAGGATCACGGCATCCACCTGGCGTCCTACCGCCGGCAGGCCAGCGCCGAGCGCGGCTGGAGGGTGCTCAGCGCCCGCCATCCCGAGCTCGGCCAGATGGAGCCTGTGGTGGTCGACGCGGATCTGGGCGCCCGCGGCGTCTTCAAGCGGCTGCTGGCCACCGGCGGCTCCGCGGAGGCGGTCGAGGCGCTCTGCGCCCGCCTCGCGGCCGAAGGCGAGCCTTGCCGGGTCCTGCCCGTCAACAGCGACCGGCAGACGGCCATGCTGCCGGCGCGGAGCGGTCCGGCCGTGGCGTCCGCCTTGGAGGAGGGCGAGCGAGAGCCGGCTTCCGGGGCAGCCAAGCCGGCGCCGCCGCGCGCGGCGGCCGGTGGAGCCGCGTCCGCGCCGTCCGACGCCCCCCGGGACGCGGCGAGGCCGGGAGCGGCGCGGATGATCCCGGCCTCGGCGCCGGCCCGGTCGGGCTTGGCCGCGGTCGACCGGGACGAGCTGATCGGCACGTGGCGGATCGGCGCCGGGGTGCCCGGCTGCGCGGTGGCCAACACGATCGCGTTCTTCCCTGAGGGCAGCGCGCGCGTCTACCAGGATCTGGAAGGCGAATGGACCCTTGAGGCCGGTCGCGTCGTCCTCGACCTCATGCGCTTTGGCGATGACGGCCGTATTGACCAAGCCGGCATCCCCATGCGCCTCGACCTGCTGTCGGTCGAGGCCGACCGGTTCGAGGCCGAGCTTCTTGACCGCGACAAGGAGACCCGCGTCGCCGCCCGGCGCTGCTCCTGAGCCGACCCTCACCGCGCCGTCGTGCGCCGCGATTGCCGAGGCCGAGCCCATGACCGTTCCTGCCGCAGCGCCGCCAGTGCCGGTGTTCGACGTCGGCGGCGTTTTGCTCGATTGGAACCCGCGCCACCTCTACCGCAAGATCTTCGACGATGAGTCGGCGATGGAGACGTTCCTGGCCACGGTGTGCACACCCGCCTGGAATGTGCAGATGGACGCCGGCAAGACCTTCGACGAAGGCGTCGCCGAGCTGGTCGCCCTGCATCCCGAGCATGAGTCGCTGATCCGGGCCTATCACGAGCGCTGGCAGGAGATGATCCCGCGCGCCGTGGAGGGCACGGTGGCGCTGCTGACCGAGCTGCGCGCGCGCCATCCGGCGATCTACGCGATCACCAATTTCTCGGCGGAGAAGTTCGCGCTCGAGCAGGCCCGGTGGCCGTTCCTGACCTGGTTCGACGGGATTGTGGTCTCCGCCCACGAGCGGGTGATCAAGCCGGATCCGGAGATCTACCGGCGGCTGCTCGACCGCTATGGCCTCGAGGCCGGGGGATGTCTGTTCATCGACGACTCGCCGGCCAACGTGGAGGCGGCCCGCGCCGTCGGCATGCAGGCGGTGCCGTTCACCAGCCCCGACGCCCTGCGCGCCGATCTGCAGGCCGGCGGGCTGCTGTAGCCTCGTTCAAGGGGGTCTGGACAACAGCCGCCGCGCGGATCCGATCGGCCGCCCGCGGCGGCCGTTTGATCAAAGCCGGCTCCGACCGAGTTCTGCCGGATGCAGGGCCGGACCCGGGCGCCGCGGGGAGCCGCTGCCTACAGTCGCTCCGCCACCGCATCCCAATTGAGGGCATTGTCGATCACCGCGGCCAGGTACTCGCCCCGGCGGTTCTGGTAGTCGAGATAGTAGGCGTGCTCCCAGACATCGACGCCCAGCAGGGCGTGCCGGCCGTGGGCGAGAGGGTTGTCGCCGTTCGCGGTCGAGGTGACATCGAGCCGTTCACCGGTGCGCACCAGCCAGACCCAGCCGCTGCCGAAGCGCCCGCTGCCGGCCTCGATCAGCCGCCCGCGCATCGCCTCCACGCTGCCGAAGCTCTCCTCGATGCGTGCCGCCAAGTCGCCTCCTGGCCGCGCCGGGCCGCCCGGCTGCAGCACCTGCCAGTACAGGCCATGATTCCAGGCTTGGCCGGCGTTGTTGAAGATGGCGCGATACTCCGGCCGGCCGGAGGTGGAGCGGACCACCTCCTCGAGGCTCATCTGCGCGAACTCGGTGTCGCGGGTCAGGCGGTTCAGGGTGCGGAAATAGCCGGCGTGGTGCCTGCCGTAGTGCAGTTCCATCGTGCGGCCGGAGATCACCGGCTCCAGGGCGGCGGTGTCGAAGGGCAGCGGCGTCTGGGTGAACGGATCGGCGGCGCGCGCGATGCGCGGTGCTGAGACCGTGCCGCCGAGCGCCACGGCGGCGGCGCCGGCGAGGAAGTGGCGGCGGCGGAGAGCAGGGGCCGAGGCGGCGCACGTCATGATGGTTCCTCCGAAAAGCGAGCGTGTAAAGGGGCACACCTCACCAGAGGTAGATGGCGCTTGACCCTTGGGCAAGGCATATCAGTGTGTGTGACGCGCGCATGAACGGCTGTGCTGGACGATCGCCCTCAACGCGACGGCGTCAGGCTGCCGCGCCGCGCGATCAGCACGCCGGCCAGCACGATCGCGCCGCCCAGGGCCTGGACCGGCCCGAGCGGCTCGGCCAGCAGGACCCAGGCAAGCAGCGCCGCCGTCACCGGCTGCAGCAGCAGGCTGACCGAGGAGAGGGCGGCTGGAAGGGAGGCCAGCGCGAAGGCGATCAGGCTCTGGCCGCCGGCGTGGCTGATCCAGGCGAGGCCGACCAGGACGGCCCAGCCATGGGCGCTGTCGACCAGCAGGCTCTCCCCGGACAGCCACGCGACCGCGAGCAGCACCACGGCGGTCGCCAGGCCCGACCAGGTCATGATCGTCGCGGTCGAGAAGTCGGCGCGCAACCGGCCGATGGCCAAGATATAGGAGGCATAGAAGATGGCGGTGACCACGCCGAGGGCGTCGCCCAGCAGCGTCTCCGGGCCGATGGTCACGCTGGTGCCCATGAGCACGCCCGCCCCGGCCATGGCGATCGCCAGCCCGGCAAGGAACAGCCGGCTGAAGCGCTCGCCGAACAGGGCCCAGCCGGCCAGCGTGACGAACAGCGGCGCGAGGTTGGCCAGCAGGGTGGCGTTGGCGACCGAGGTGAAGCGAATCGACCAGTGCCAGAAGGCGAGATCGCCGGCGAAGAAGACGCCGGCCAGGGCCAGGCGGGCGGCGTCGCGCACGCTGCTCGGCCGGCGCGCCGGCCGCCGCGGCCGCTCCTGCGCCGCCAGCCACAGTGCCAGCAGCGGCAGCGCCAGGGCGAGCCGCCAGAACGCCGTGGCCACAGGGCCGACCTCCGACAGGCGCACGAAGATGGGCGCGAAGGCGATGCCGACGGCTCCGGCCAGCAGCGCCAGGAAGGCGACGCGGCCGTGCCGGTCGGCGGCGAGGCGCGTCAAGGCCGGACCGTCGGTCATGGTCTCCGACAACATGCTCGGGGTGGCCGGGCGGGGGTGCGGGCCGGTGCCGATTCCGCGTCCCGCGGAAACGCTCTAATCTTATAGGCCGTGGCCGTGCCGCCGGCCATCGATCGGGTCGCACGGGTCACCGCCTCGGCCGTCGCTTTCGATGATTGGCTTGGCGGCCGGTCGCTGTTAAGAGGGAATCGCATCGCGCCAGCAGGTAGTGACAGGAGTGGCAAGCGTGCACGATAATGGGATATGGCGGCGTCGGATCCTTGGCCTCGCCGGCGCGGCCCTGGTAGCCCTGGCACCGGCCGCCGCGGCCGCCGAGCCGGCACACGACTTTCAGGCTTGGCTGGACGGCTTCCGGTCCTATGCGCTTGAGCAGGGCCTTGAGCCGGCGACGCTCGATCGCAGCCTCGACGGGCTGACGCCCGATCCCCGGGTGGTCGAGCTCGATCGGCGTCAGCCCGAGCTCGTCTCAACCTTCGGGCGCTATCTGGAGCGCCGGGTCACCGAGGAGCGCATTGCCACCGGCCGGGAGATGCTGCGCCGCCACGCCGGGCTGCTGGCCCGGGTCGAGCGCGAGACCGGCGTGCCGGCCCGCTACCTCGTCGCCTTCTGGGGCCTGGAGACGAACTATGGCGGCTACACCGGTGACTATCCGGTGCTGCGCTCGCTGGCGACGCTGGCCCATGACGGGCGGCGGGAGGCGCTGTTCACGGATCAACTGCTCGATGCCCTGCGCCTGATCGAGCGCGGCGACGTGGCGCCGGAGCGCATGATCGGCTCATGGGCCGGCGCCATGGGCCAGGTCCAGTTCATGCCGAGCGTCTACTTGCGCCATGCGGTCGACGGCGACGGCGACGGCCGCCGCGACTTGTGGCGAAGCCTGCCGGACGCCTTCCTCTCCGCCGGGCATTTCCTGTCCGAGCTGGGCTGGAAGAGGGGCGAGCGCTGGGGCCGCGAGGTGCGCCTCCCGGAGGACTTCGCCTACGCCCTGGCGGAGCTCGACGTCCGCAAGAGCCTCGCCGAGTGGCGCGACCTGGGCATCCGCCGGGTGGACGGCGGGCCGCTGCCGGTCGTGGCGGACATCGAGGCCACGCTGCTGGTGCCGCAGGGCCACCGCGGGCCCGCCTTCCTGATCTACGACAACTTCCGCACGATCATGCGCTGGAACTATTCCACGCATTACGCGCTGTCGGTCGGGCTGCTCGCCGACCGGCTGGCCGGCGCGCCGCCCCTGACCGTCGCGCCGCCGGCGGTCGACCGGCCGCTGCGCCTTGAGGACGTGGTCGAGATGCAGACGCTGCTGACCTCCAGCGGCTTTGACGCCGGCGCCCCCGACGGCCTGGTCGGCCCGGCCACGCGCTCCGCCCTGCGCCGGTTCCAGCTTCGGCTGGGCGTGCCGGCCGACGGCTTTCCGACCCGCGATCTGCTGGCGGCGCTGCGCCGCTACTCCGCCGGCGCCGGCTGAACCAGGTCGAGCGCCAGCAGCCGGGTCGCCGCCGCCGTGCGGTTGGTGACCCCGAGCTTTCGATAAAGGGCGCTGGCGTAGACCTTGATGGTCACCTCCTGCAGGTCGAGTCGTCGGGCAATCTGCTTGTTCGATTGGCCCTGCGCCAGCAGCCTCGCCACCTGGCGCTCGCGCTCCGACAGGCTGATGGCGGCGTCGCCCGGCGCGCCGGTCGGCTTGGCGATGGCGGGCAGCAGCAGCTCCGGCGGCGCGAAGCGCTGCCCGCTGCGGACCAGACGCAGCGTGCTCCACCACGCTGCCGTCGGCATGTCCAGGGTGATCACCGCGGCGACACCGGCCCGCAGCAGCGCCTGCGCCTCCGACCGGTCGCCCTTGCCGGCGACCGCCAGCACCGGCGCCGCATCATGCGCCAGCAGGCGTCGCAGGCCGGGGAGGGCGAAGTCGGGCAGGCGGACATCCAGGATCACCCCGTCAAGTCCGGCCGGGTCCGGGATGGCCTGCTCGGCCTCGGCGCAGGAGCCGGCCGGCAGCAGGATCGGCCGCGCCGCATCCTCCGGCGGATGGTCGCTGAGGCGGGCCGCGATGGCGGCGCCGCGGGCACCCGTGTCGACCGCCAGCAGCAGCCGCCAAGCGGTGGCCCGGCCCGCCGGGAGGGCATTGGCCGGTCGCCGGACCGTGCCGGTCGCGCCGGCCAGACGCTGGGGAGACAGCCGCGTGACGGTGGCCATGGTGTGGTCTTGGTCCTTACTGCCGGGCGCTCGGCTCAGGGGGACGGCGCCGTCGGGCCCATAGCCAAGCAACAGGCGCGCCACGAGCGCCGAGCGAGGGGCGGCCGAGGGCGCCGGATCCGGTCCGGGCTCCGCCATGCCGCGCGAACTCAAGGGAGAATGACCGGTCTGTATGGCCGGGTTGGACTCGCGCTGGACGTCCGTCAACAGCGTATGCATAAAGGGTGCTGACGGAGCAGTGCAAAAAGCGATGCAAAATGCAAAGCGCCGCACGGCACGGTGCTCAATTCGCGTCGGTCCGGTCCGACCGGGCAAATGACCCCGCCGCCATGTCGGGCCGCGGTCGATGCCGCCGACAGCGCTCGGAGCAGTAGCGTACCAGCGGCCAGACCTTCGCCCACTTGCGCCGCCACGAGAAGCGGCGCCCGCAGGACGCGCAGATCTTCTCCGGGAGATCGGCCTTGGCCGGAGGGCGTCGTGCCATGGCCGTCACAGCTTCAGGCCGAGCTGCGCCGGGTCGCGGCGGCGCCTCGGGTTGCTGGGCGGCAGGCCGCTGCGCCGGCTGCCGTGCCGGGCCTGGATGGCGTCGGCCGTCTCCCGGAAGGCCGGATCGCGGCGGACCGCGTGGATCGCCTCGCGGGCGGCGCGGGCGGCCGCGGCGTGGTCGACCACCGGTGCCGGATAGTCCGTACCGATGCGGCAGCCCGCCCGGGCCTGCGCGGCCCGGTCGAGCCGCCAGGGCTCGTGGATGCCCGCGTCCGGCACCCCGGACAGCTCGGGCAGCCAGCGCCGGATGAACCGACCCTCCGGATCCTGGTCGCGCGACTGCTTGACCGGATTGTAGATGCGCACCGTGTTGATGCCGGTGGTCCCCGACTGCATCTGGCACTGGTTCCAGTGGATGCCCGGCTCGTAGTCGGTGAACAGCCGGGCCAGGTGCAGGCCCGGCTCGCGCCAGTGCTGCCACAGATGATAGGCGGCGACGGCCATGAGCATGGCGCGCATGCGGAAGTTGATCCAGCCGGTGGCCCGGAGCGCGCGCATGCAGGCGTCGACCATGGGCAGCCCGGTCTCGCCACGGCTCCAGGCCTGAAGCAGCGTCGGATCGGCGCCGTCCTCGCGCAGCCCGTCGTAGCCGGGATGGACGTTGCGATGCTCGTGCTCCGGCGCGTCCTCCAGCTTCTGGATGAAATGGCAATGCCAGTGCAGCCGGCCGATGAAGGCGCTGAGCGCCGGGCGCCAGCGTCGGCGCTCGTCGTGCGACGCGTCCTCCAGCCCGTCGAGACGGGCGCGGGTGGCCTGCGCCACCTCGCGGATCGACAGGGTGCCCGCGGCGAGATGCGCCGACAGCCGGGAGCAGCCGTCGAAGGCCGTGATCGGGCTCGACATGGCGCGGTGATAGCCGGCGCCACGTCCGGCGAGGAAGCTCTCCAGCAAGGTCACGCCGGCGCGGCGGCCGCCCGCCTGCCGACCGGGGCAGGGATCGTCCGCGAGGCCGAGGTCGCGGAGGTCCGGCAGCGGGCCGGGATCGATGCCGGGCAGCGACGTCAGGGCGGGCGGCGTCGGCACGATGGGCCGGGCCATGAAGCGATCCCACTTGCGCGCCCAGCCGTCGCGCCGGGCGAGGCCGCGGATGACGCCCGATTGCGGGCGCTCGATCCAGGGCACGCCGGCCTCCCGGCACCACGCCCGCACGGCGCGGTCCCGGGCATGGGTCCAGGCGTTGCCGGTCTCCTGATGCGACCACAGGCCATCCAGGCCGTGGCGCGCGTCGATCGCGCGGAGCACGGGCAGCGCCTCGCCCAGGCGCACGGCAAGCGGCGCCCCGAGCGCGGCCAGCGCCGCGCGCAGCTCCTCAAGACCCTCGTGCAGAAAGGTCCAATGCCGCCCGGCGGCGTCGGGCTCGGCCCACAGGCCGGGCTCGACGATGTAGAGCGGCAGCACGGGACCACGCGCCGCCGCCTCGGCGAGCGGCGCGTGGTCGGCAATCCGAAGGTCGCGCTTGAACCAGACCGCCTGGACGCCCATCCCCGCCGCTCCGTCACCCGCAGATCCTGAAAACCTAGGGCGGCCGGCGGATCCGGCAGCCGTGGCGCGAGCGGCAAACCGTCCCGGCAGTGGCCACCGCCGACGCGGCGAGCCTTTCGCTCAAAAGCGCTTATGGTCCCTCGGTGACGCGCCCCGGCAGGCTGAGGTCGCCCGAGGCGACGTCATAAGTCTCGGTGAGGCACAGCATCGGCGCCTCCAGGTCCGGGTTGACCCGCAGAGCCGCGCTCACCGCGTCGAAGGCCATGCCCTCGTGGCGCGCAGGATCCACGAACGGCACGCGGACCGCCAGCCGCTCGCCGAAGACGCGGGGCGTGTACCCCGGACTCGACAGGTAGATCGGCATGTCCGGCCACGTGGCCGGCATCGCCGACGGGTCGGTGTCGCCGATGTCGCGAACCTTGAGGCCGGTCGCGCAGCGCTCATCCTGTGACAGGACAATCCAGTGGGTGTGCCAGACCAACCCGTCGTTCTCCCAGTCGCCGTCGCGGTTCTCGTCGTACAGGGGCGTGTCGTCGAAGTCGGGATGGCTGGTGACGGCGAAGGCAAGGCGGCCGGAGCCCTCGGGAAAGCCGGCCACCGACGGATCGAGATCCGTGGGCCAGGCATAGGCGTCGACCGGCGCGCCGGCGAGCCGGCCCACCGGCTCGGGCCGCTCCGCCCCGGCGTCGCCCGCCATGGTCATGGCGAAGGTGAGCCATCGCGGGCCGACGCTCACGTCGCTTGCCACAATGTCGAACGGATCGGCGACCTCGGCCTGGGGCGCGGCCTCGATGGGCTCGGCGGCGGCCGGTTCGGCGTCGAGCGCCAGCAGGGCGACGGCGGTGAGCGGCATGGCCCGAAGAATGGTGGTCTCGAGGATGGGGTACAGCACGTGGCGGGCTCCGAGGCATCGGAAGGGACGGACGATCCAGCATCGTCACCCCCCGAGCCAATGGCCGGCTCGGCCGACCGGTTCCCCGCTTGTCCAAGCGTCGCCACGGAAGGCCGCCGCCGCTCACGGTGCCGGCGGGAACGGCCACGGATGGGCCTGCTCGTAGGCGCGGCCGGCGCGCAGGACCAGTGCGTCGGCGAAGCGCGCGCCGACGATCTGCAGGCCGACCGGCAGGCCGGCCGCGGTCCGGCCGCACGGCACCGACAGCGCCGGCTGGCCGGTCAGGTTGAACGGGTAGGTGAACGGCGTCCAGTTCGGCTGGCCGGCATAGGGGCCGTCCGACGGCGCGTCCTGGCCGGCGGCGAAGGCGGCGATCGGCATGGTCGGCAGCAGGACCAGCGGGATGTCCCGGTGCAGCCGCTCCATGGCGGCGGCGAGCCGGGCCGCGGCCACCTGCGCCTGGACGAAGGCGGTGAGCGGCAGGCCCGCGGCATAGGCGGCGGTGGCCAGCAGGCCCGGCTCCATCCGCGCCCGGCGCGGGAGCGGCACCTCGTTCACGGCCGTCGCCACCATGGCCGGCCACAGGGCGATGATCATCTCCCGCGCCGTGTCGAGCGGCAGGGCGACCGACTCGACCATGGCGCCGAGCCCGTGGAACGCCTCGGCCGCCCGGTCGACCGCCGCTGCCACCTCGGGCTCGACCGGCAGTCCGCCGTAGCGGGTGGCGATGCCGATCCTGAGGCCGGCGACGCCGCCGTCAAGGGCGTCGCCCAGGCCGGTGAGCGGCCCCGCCACCCGTGGGTCCCGGGGATCGGGCCGGGCGATCGCCTCCAGCAGCAGCGCGGCATCGCCGACCGTGCGGGTGATCGGCCCGACATGGGTCAGGCTGCCGTAGACGCTTGGCGGATGCACCGGCACCCGGCCGACCGAGGGCTTGAAGCCGACCACGCCGGTGAAGCTGGCCGGGATGCGGATCGAGCCGGCGCCGTCGGTGCCGAGATGCAGGGCGCCCATGCCGGTCGCCGCCGCCACCGCCGCGCCGCCCGAGGAGCCGCCCGGCGTGCGCTCCGGATCCCAGGGATTTCGGGTGATGCCGGTGAGCCGGCTGTCGGTCACCGCCTTGTGGCCGAGCTCGGGCGTCGTGGTCTTGCCGAGGATGACGGCGCCGCCCGCGCGCAGCCGCTCGACCGCCGGCGCATCCTCGTCCCAGGCCTCGTCGCCGGGCTCGATGGCCAGCGAGCCGCGCCGGGTCGGCTGGCCGCGCATGAGCAGCACGTCCTTGACCGTCGCCGGCACGCCGTCGATCGGGCCGAGCGGCGCGCCGCGTGCCCAGCGGTGCTCGGCCGCGCGGGCCGCTTCCAGGGCGCCGGCGCGGTCGACCGAGACGAAGGGATTGAGCCGCGGCCAGGCGCCGATGCGGGCGAAGCAGGCCTCGGCCACGGCGACCGGCGACAGCGCCCCCGTGCGGTAGCGCCCGGCCAGCTCGGTCGCCGGCAGCATCGCCAGATCCTCGGTCATCGGCCCGGCTCCTCTATGGCGGATGGTCGGACCGTCAGGGTAGCGGCCGTGCCGGGCGAGGCAAGCGGGCCGGTCGCGGTCGGGCATTGACAGGCCGGCGGGATGCCGGTGCATCTAGCGGCCATGGCGAGCCTGATCGACAGGATGAAGCGGAGCCGCTGGCCGGACCGCCTCTATCGGCTGCATCTCGGCCTGCTGCGGATCCGGCCGCCGGTGACCATCGGCGTGCGCACCCTGGTGCTGGACGGGGCCGACGGGCGGGAATCGGTGCTGCTGGTCAAGCACTCCTACCGGCCGGGCTGGTACTTCCCCGGCGGCGGGGTCCAGCGGTGGGAGAGCTTCGAGGACGCCGCCGTGCGCGAGGCGCGCGAGGAGGCCGGCGTCGTGGTCGAGGCGATCGAGGGGCCCTACGGCCTTTACGCCAACTTCACGCCCTGGAAGTGCGATCATGTCGCGCTCTACGTGGCCACCCGCTGGCGGCGCGAGCCGTTCAGCTCGCTGGAGATCGCCGAGGCCGCGTTCTTCCCGGCGCGCGCCTTGCCAGAGGACGCCACTGCACCGACCCGCCGCCGCGTCGAGGAGTATCTGGGCGAGAGGCCGCGCGGCGCGGCGTGGTGAGCGCCGCCGGCGCGCTCCGCACAAAGCGTTTCCGCGTCACGCGGAACCGGCACCGGCCCGCTCCTCCGCCCGGCCCCCCAAGCATACCGTCGTCGGGTGGCCGGGCGGGGAGCGGGCCGGCGATGCCACCCAACCCGGAAACGGTCTAGAGCTCCGTTTCGCTCTCGGCCACGTGGTCGACCATGTCGGTGAGCGTGTGACGAATATGCTCGTCGGTCACCATGTAGTAGACACGGTTGCCTTTCCGGTCGGCCTGGATCAGCCGGCTCGCCCGCAGCAGGCGCAGATGGTGGCTGACCAGCGACGGCGACAGACCGAGCGCCTCGGCCATGACGCTCACCGACTTCGGCGCCTCCAGGCAGAACAGGGTGATGCGCAGCCGGCTCGGATCGGCCAGAAGACGGAACATGTCGGCGAGCTCGGCCGTCTGGTCCTCGCTGATGCGCTCATGCACCGGCAGATTTCTGAAGGAGCCCTTTTCGGCCATGGCACCGTCCCGCTCGCGCCGCGCCGCCCGCGGCCTGGTCGCGCCGGCCGCCGCGCGCGCGGCCGCCGCCCTGCTTTTAGTGCGCCTCCCCCAGGCCCGGCAAGCGGGCCGCGGCGGGCTCGCCCCGAGCCCCGCCATCGCCCGGCCCGGCGGCCCCGTCGCGCCCGGCGGAGGCACGGCCGGTGGAGAATGATTTGGCCGCGCTGGCCGGCATGTCCATGGCCCTGCTGGCGGCCGGCGTCGGCGCCGGGCTGCTCGCCGGGCTGCTCGGCATCGGCGGCGGCATCGTCATCGTGCCGGCCCTGTTCCAGCTGTTCACCCTGCTCGAGGTGCCCGAGGACGTGCGCATGCATCTGGCCGTCGGCACCTCGCTGTCGACCATCGTCGCCACCTCGCTGTCCTCCGCCCGCTCGCACTGGCGGCGCGGCGCCGTCGACCCGGCGCTGCTGCGCTCGCTCGGGCCGGCCATCGTGGTCGGCGCGATCGGCGGCGCGGCGCTCGCCCGGATCACCGAGAGCGACGTGCTGACCGGACTGTTCGCCGTGCTGGCCCTGCTCATGGCCGCCAAGCTCGCCTTCCTGCCCAAGGAGCTGCGCCTCGCCGACGCGCTGCCCGGCCCGGTGCCGCGCGCCGGCATCGGGCTCGGCATCGGCGGCCTGTCGACCATGCTCGGCATCGGCGGCGGGGTCATGACCGTGCCCGTGCTGACCCTGTCCGGCGTCGACATGCATCGCGCCGTCGGCACCGCCGCCGCCGTCGGCTTCCTGATCGCGCTGCCCGGCACCCTCGGCATGATGATCCTCGGGCCCGAGGTCGATCCCGGCGGGCCGCTCATCACCGTCGGCTATGTCAGCCTGCTCGGCTTCCTGGTGATGACGCCGTCGACCGTGCTGGCCGCTCCATGGGGCGCCCGCCTCGCGCATCGCATCGACGGCACCCTGCTCGGCCGCCTGTTCGCCGCCTTCCTGCTGGTCACCGCCGCCCGCATGGCCTGGAGCCTGCTGTGACCCGGCCGTTGGTTGTCGGGTCCGGTGGCCGGGCCGGCCGCACGCCGGGCTTCGCCGGGCTCCGCCCCGGCGACCGATACCCGGTCTGACATACGCTTCAGGGTGCGTGGGGCGAGGCGAGACCGGACACACTCGCCATGGCCCGTCCGCGGGCCCTGATGCGGCCAGGACCGGACCCATCCTGCCGGCCGGCAGAGCTTCGTTAAGACCTGGGCGACATCATCCCCGGGCATGCACGACCCGGCTCCGACACCGCCCTGCGCCGCCTCGGCCGTCGCCCCATGCGGAGGCCAAGGGCCGCTCATGGCGCTGGCCGCCGCCATCCTGCTGTACGGCGGGCTCAGTTCGCCGACGCCGGACGCGCCGGGCCGGGTCGAGGCCGCCATCGGCCTGCTGCTGATCCTGGCCGTCGGTCCGGTCGGCGCCGCGGCCGCGGCCTTCGGCGCCGGCCTGCGCCCGACGGCGCCGCTCGGGCGGCTCGGCCCGCCGCTGCTTGCCGGGCTGCTCTGGCCGCCGCTCGTGCTCGGGCTTGCCCGCGGCTGGTCGGCCCAGGACATCGTGCGCGACGTCCTGCCGCTGTTCTACCTGTTCCTGCCGGTGCTGCTCGCCCACCGGCTGCCGCCCCATCGCGCGGTGACGGCGCCCGCCGCACTGCTCGCCACACTCGGCGTGCTGCTCGCCGCCCGCTTCCTTGCCATCGTCGGCGCGCCGGCGCTCGGCCTCGCCCTGCCGCCGCCCGACGACGGACAGCTGTACCTCGCCAACAGCCCGGCGGTGCTGTTCGCCGCGGTGCTGCTGCCGCTGCTGGCGCTCGACCGCGGCCGACCCACGCCGGCCGGCCTGCTGAGGCGGCTCGCCTGCGCCGCCGGCGGGCTGCTCGCCTTAGCGGCGCTGGCGGTCAGCCTGCAACGGGCGGCGCTCACGCTGGCCGGCCTCGGGCTTGCCGGGGGCCTCCTGCGCGCCGCCCGACGGGGCCCGTCGGGCGGCCTCCCGGTCCTGTGCGCCGGCGTGGTCGGACTGATCGGCGGCGGCGAATGGCTGGTCCGGCTGGTCACGCTGCTGGCCGAAAAGACCCGGCTGTCCGGCTTCAACCAGCATATGGGCGAGGTGGCGGCCGCCGGCCTTGCCGTCGGCGGCGCGCCAGAGACGGTCCTGCTCGGGCTCGGCTGGGGCGCCCTGATCGACAGCCCGGCGGTGCCGGGCATCCCCGTCTCGTTCCTGCATGCGCTCCCGCTCTACATCCTGGTCAAGGCGGGGCTCCTCGGCCTCGGCCTGCTGGCCCTCTACCTCGCGGCGCTGACGCCGGGCCTGCGCGCGCTCGGGCGGCGGCATCCGGCGATTGCCCTGGCGGCCCTGCCGGCACTGACCATCGGCCTGCTGGTGCAGCCGACCTTCAAATGGCTCGACTTCGGCCTGCTCCTCGCCCTGCCGGCCCTCGCCCTCGCCGAGAAACGCGCGGCGCGGTAACGAAATGCTTACTTTGCATTCTAAAGTATGCGGCTGGTTCCCACTCGAAGCAGGGCCGTGCCCATGCCCTCCGTCCTCCTCGTCAACCGGGTCTACCCGCCCGATCGCGGGGCCACCGGCCGTCTGCTGCGCGACCTGGCGTACGCCTTCGTCGACGCCGGCTGGGGCGTCACCGTGGTCGCCAACGGCCTCGGTCCGCCGCCCTTGACGCCGACGGCGGACGGTGTCCGCGTGATCCGCGCCCCGGCACCCGCGGGGCGCACAGCCTCGGCCACGGCCCGCCAGCTCGCCGCGCTGGCGCGGGCGGTGCTTGCCCAGCCGGCGCCCGATCTGGCGATCACCCTGACCGACCCGCCGCTGCTGCCTCTGCTCGGGCCGCTGCTGCGGGCGCGCGGCGTCGGAGCGCTGCTGCATTGGAGTCACGACGTCTATCCCGATCTGCTGCCGATCCTGGGGCCGGTGCTACCGGCCGGGGTGCAGGCACGCCTGGAGCGGCTGGGCCGGCGCGCCCGGGCGGCTCATGACGGGGTCGTCGCCATCGGCCGGTGCATGGCGGCGCGCCTGGCCGCGGGTGGCCTGCCCCGGGACCGCCTGGTCACCCTGCCGAACTGGGCCGACCGTGCCCTGCCGCTCGCGCCCGCGGGCCGCCCCGTCTCCTCGCCGGAGCCGGGCCTGTCGGTCGTCCATGCCGGCACCCTCGGCCGCGCCCACCCGTTCACCCCGCTGCTGGAGGCGGCCGAGCGGCTGCGCCGGCCGCGCCCGGACATCCGCTTCACCGTCCTCGGCGACGGCTGGGGCCGGCCCGGGCTGGCCCGCGCGGCGGCGGCGCGCGGTCTTGACACCCTGACCCTGTTGCCGTGGCAGGACGACCACCGGTTCGCCTCGGCGCTGGCCACCGCCGACGTACAGCTGATCCTGCAGGATCAGCGCACCGAGGGGCTGCTGGTGCCGTGCAAGATGCATGCGGCGCTGGCCGCCGGCACGCCGTGCCTGGTCCTCGGGCCTCCGCGCGGCGAGGCCGCCCTGCGCCTCGGCGAGACCGGTGCCGGCGCCGTGCTGCCGCCGGGCGACGGTGACGGGGCGCGCCTGGCCGAGATCCTGATCCGCTGGGCCGACGAGCCCGGCTGGCGCGCCGCCATGGCCGGGCGGGCGCGGGCCGCGGCCCGTGAGCACACGCCCGACCATGCCCTGGCCCGCTGGCTGGGGCTGGCGGAGGCCGCCGTTGCCGACGCCCGCCGCCGGCGCCGGCCGACCCGGCGTGTCGTCGGCGCGCTGCGGCGGCCGCGGCTCGGCCATGGCTGAGCCGCCGCCCGGGGCCTCGGCCGCGCTCCGCGACCCGGAGCTGCGCGCCATGATTCGGCTGGTCTGGCACGGCCGGGCCTGGATCGGCGGAAGCGCGGGCCTGGCGATCGCCCTGGCGCTGGCCTGGCTGCACCTGACGCCGCCGGAGTACCGCGCCGTGATGCTGGTGGCGGCGGTACCGGGGGTCGGTGCGGACGCCGGCGCGGGGCCTCCCGGCGAGCCCGCGGCGGCGCGCCTCGACCGCTACGCCGAGCTGCTCGGCTCGATCGAGGTGGCGCGGCGCCTGGTCCGTTGGCCGGCGCTGCTGCCGGCGCTGTTCCCGGCCGAATGGGACGACGGCGCGGCGCGCTGGCGCCCGCCTCCGGGGCCGGCGGCCCGGCTCGGCCGTGCGGTCGCCACCGTCGCCGGCCGGCCCGGCTGGCAGCCGCCGGGGCCGGAACGGGCCGCCCGCGAGCTGCGCCGCCGGCTCCGGCTCGACACCGTGGGGTCCGACCGCCTGCGCCGGCTGTCCTTCGGCCATGCCGACCGCGACCTCGCCATCGAGGCGCTGGATCGGCTGCACCGCGTCGCCGACGGCGTGCTGCGCGAGGCGGCCGTGGACCGGACCCGGGCGGCGATCGCCTTTCTCGAAGGGCAGCTGAGCGGAACCCGGCGGCACGACCGGCGCGCCGACCTGGACGCCCTGGTCGAGCGGCATCAGCGCACGCTCATGCTGCTGGCGGCCGGCCTGCCCTACGCCGCGGAGATCGTCGACGGCCCGGACGCGCCGGCCGTGCCGGGCTGGCCCGATCCGGTGCTGGTGCTGCCGGCGGCCGCGGCGGCCGGACTGGCGCTGGGCACGGCGGCGGTGTTCCTGCGCGAGGCGCTGCGCGGCGGCTCCGACGCCCGCGACGGCGCGGACCGGCGGCCGTGAGCCCGCCGCCCATCCCGGTCTCCGTCATCGTCTGCACGCGCGACGAGGCGGCGAACCTGGAGGCCTGCCTGGCCGCGCTCGCCCGCTTCGATCAGGTGCTCGTGGTCGATTCGGCCAGCACCGACGGCACCGGGGAGATCGCCCGCCGGCACGGTGCCGGGCTTGTGCCGTTCCGTTGGGACGGGCGGTACCCGAAGAAGAAGGAATGGGCCCGGCGGCACGCGCCCGCGCGGCATGACTGGCTGCTCTACATCGACGCCGACGAGCAGGTGACGCCGGCGCTGGCCGCCGAGATCGCCGCCCTGATGGCGGCCGGGCCGCGCCACGCCGGCTACTGGGTGCGCGGCCGCTACGGATTCCTCGGCCGGCCGCTCCGCTTCGGGCCGCGCACCGCCAAGCTGGCGCTGATCGATCGGCGGCGCGCCTGGTATCCGCCGTGCCCGGATCTGGACGTCGACGGCGGCTGGGAGGTCGAGGGCCACTATCAGCCGGCGGTCGCCGGCTCGGCCGGCCGGCTCGGGGCGCCGCTGCTGCACTGGGACCGGAAGCCGCTCGCCGCCTATATCGATCGGCACAACCGCTATTCCGACTGGCATGCCGGCCTGGCGGCACGCGGCCGGCTGGCCGCCCTGCGCGCGGCCGAGCCGCCGGGTCGGCGCCGGCTGAAGGCGCTGCTGGCACGGCTGCCGGCGCGACCGCTTCTGGCCTTCCTGCACGCCTACGTGCTGCGGCTCGGCCTGCTGGACGGCGCCGCCGGCTTCCACCTCGCCGTATCGCGCGCCGTATACTGGTGGCTGATCGACGCCAAGACCCATGAGCGGAAGGCCGCCGCCCGTCCGCCATGCCCCGGTGAATGACGCCGGAGCCGGCGCGATGGCGCCTGCAGGGGCATGGGCCTACAGGGGCATGGGCCTCAAGGGGCCATCGCGCTGCAGGATCCGGTCGATCGGAGGCGACGAGGCCGAAGGCCGGGGTTGGATCGAGATCGGTCGCCGCCGCGCCGAGGCGACGGCCCCGGGCGAGCCCGGCTCCGCGGGCGCCGGCCCCCGGGCGCGTCGCCACCTCCGCCTGACAATCAGGCGTCGAATCGCCCGTGGCCCAACGGTCCCTGCCCGGATCCCGAGGCCGCGCGAGCCCATCCCGGCCAACCGCCCCCCCGGCTGTCGCCGCGGCGCGGGCACGGGCGCCGGAACGCGTCCCGGCGGCCCGCAGGACACGGGTGGCTTCTCGGTTCCCGCGAGCGTGGCGAAGACTTCTGGACAAGAAGCTGCTTCGGCGGTAGTCGGCTTGTGAGCAATTCCTGATCACGCTTCTCGACGCGGGCGGGTGGCCCAGTCCAGGAAAATGGATTGCGCGACAGATATCAGGGGGTTGGCGGACGACAGAAGGGCCCGATGGGTCGGCCGTTTCGGCTCACCCGCGCGCCGGCACACGGCCGGCACGGCGCCCACCGTCCGCCGGCGCGCCGTGTTGCGATAATGGTCCAGCGACCGGTGAGGCGGCCTTTGCCAACGAGCATGAAAGCCGAGTAGAACGTAAGGTCATTGAAGATGCCGCTGGCCAAGGCGCGGCCATGCATCGAGACGACGAAGCATTCGTCACGAGCGGCGACTGACGCCGATACGCTCTCGACAGACCGGGACCGCCGGCAGGATTGCGCGGCAAAGCATCCGGCCGCCTTGCGCTGCACCATGGCTCCAGCATGGCTCATCCGACCACTGCCGTTTGAAATCAAAGCTTAGAATTCTTATGGATAAACTTCGAAGAAATCCGAGGTTATGCTTGTCCGAATGACAGACTATTCTTCCATAGAGAGTCGATATGGTGACTTTCTTGTTGACTCGATTGGGCGCTCCGGATAGCCCATACGTCCATCGACACGAGCGGCCACACAGGTGGCTTCAGCAAGAGCGTCGGTCTTCTCGTCATTACTGTGAGCAGGCACTTGCCTGATCCTTCGGGCAGGCGGCCCGTGCGAGCATGAGGAGGTCACGGGGCGACTTGACCCATCGACGGAGATGTCAACGATTTAGCGCAATGCCGGGAGGCCCGATCACCAAGTGTACAGGGTATCATTCACCGAATGCGGCCGGTCGACAGCGCCGTATCGTGAAGCTTATGCCAAGCACCATGGCTAAGCCATGACGGCCTCGACAGGCACGTGCTTGCCGGTCGACTGCAGAAATTGAACATGAAATGCCGAAGATCGGTAAATTCTAGTATTGTCAGAGCCGTCTTGACGCCGAAGCCGCACTCAGACATTTTATAGCAAATGATACAATCGATATGGGTTCATGAGGATCGTCACATATACCTTGAAAAGCGCCCTTTTTTTGCTTCTGGTCGTCAAATAATCTTGAACAAGTTGAGCTTCGCTGCTACCTCTTCTGACCTAAGCCGATCGGTGAGCGGTTCGTTACTTTGACGGTCGCGCCGGTTCTTGCTCGGACAAGCGCGCCCGAGATCGACGCCATGTGTCGAGGGTCTGCTCGGCGCTTCCGTGCCGAGGCCGGCCTTCCGCGCATCGGCGGTCACGCCGATCGGCGATCCCATCGGACCTGCGAACGGGGCGGCAAGGCCTCTCCCGACGCCGATGCCCGGGTCGGCACCAATCACCTGGAGGACACCATAATGGATGAAGAGCTGATCACCATCGAGGGAAACATCAATAA
>CAZTHL010000024.1:0-38810 GCA_964613585.1 uncultured Mycobacteriaceae bacterium
CCCTTTCCTCCTTTTTTTTTTTTTGTTTGGGGGGGGGGCGGGGGGGGGGGGGGGGGGGGCCGCCCCCCCCCGCCACCGCGGTCTACGGCAGTTCGCGCGCCCTGAGAATACCCATGTTGACGGGGGCGTCACCGGCGAGCGTCCCCGTGGCCGCGCGCCTGCGGGGCCGGCGCGCCGAGGCGCCCCTCGGCCCAGCGCACCAGCCCGGTCAGCGCGAAGTTGAGTAGGAGATATAGGGCGCCGGCGACGATGAACACCTCCACCGGCGCGAAGGTGCGGCTGATGAGTCGGCCGGCGATGCCGGTCACCTCCATGAGCGTGATGGTGCTGGCCAGGCTCGAGGCCTTGACCATGAGAATCATCTCGTTGCCGTAGGCCGGCAGCGCCTGGCGCAGCGCGAGCGGCAGGGTGATCCGGCGGAAGGCGAGGCCGGGCGGCATGCCGCAGGCGCGCGCCGCCTCGATCGCGCCGCGGGGCACGGCGAGGATGCCGCCGCGCAGGATCTCCGCGGTGTAGGCGGCGGTGTTGAGGGTGAGCGCCAGGACGGCGCAGGCGAACGGCTCGCGCAGCACCGGCCAGAGCACGCCCTCGCGGATCCAGCCGAGCTGGCCGAGGCCGAAATAGATGAGGAAGATCTGCACCAGGAGCGGCGTGCCGCGGAACACGAAGACATAGCCGTAGGCCAGGCCCGAGACGGCCGGATGAGGCGACAGGCGCATCAGCGCGACGCCGATCGCCAGCGCAAGGCCGGCGGCCAGCGACAGGAAGACCAGCTGCAGGGTGAGCGGCAGCCCGGCCGGCAGCCGGCGCAGCGCCTCGAGCAGCACCTCGGTGTCCATGGCTCAGGCGCTCGGGCCGGCGCGGCCGAGCCGGCGCTCCAGCCGCTCGTAGACGATCTGGGAGGCCGTGGTCATGGCCAGGTAGAGTCCGGCCGCGGCGAGGTAGAAGATGAAGGGCTGGCGGGTCGAGCCGGCGGCGACATTGGCCATGCGCATCAGCTCGGCCACCGCCATGACCGAGATCAGCGCCGTGTCCTTGAGCGTGATCTGCCAGATATTGCCGAGGCCGGGCAGGGCGAGGCGCAGGGTCTGCGGCAGCAGGATGCGCCGGGCGAGCAGCCGCCGCGGCATGCCGAGGGCGCGGCCGGCCTCGATCTGGCCGCGCGGCACCGCCAGGACGGCGCCGCGCAGCACCTCGGTCGAGTAGGCCCCGGAGATCACGCCGAGGGCGACGACGGCGATCGCCAGGGTGTCCGGCCGCACCGGGCCGGCGTAGCCGAACAGGCCGGCGACCGCGGCGATGGCCGGGCCGGAGCCGAAGAAGAAGAGGTAGATGACGAGCAGCTCCGGCACGCCGCGGAACACCGTGGTGTAGAGCTCGGCGAGGCCGCGGACGGGCAGCGGGTCGGCGAGGCGGGCGGCGGCGCCCGCGAGACCGAGGGCGAGGCCGAGGGTGAAGGCGCCGAGCGCCACCAGGAGGGTCACGCCGGCGCCGCGCAGGAGCTCGTCGCCCCAGCCGGCATCGCCGAGCGCCAGTAGATCGAGCATCGAGGCCTCGCGTCGGTGTCCGTGTCGGTGTCCGTGTCGGTGTCCGTGTCGGTGTCCGCGTCGGGGCCGTCGGCCGCGCCAAGGCGGGAGCCCCGAGGCGGCCGGCGGCTCCTGGTGCTCTATCAAGGGGCGTGCCATATGTCGGGCAGGCCGGCCCGGGCTTGCCGCGGGCAAAGCGGTCGGCTACATGGGGCGCCTTGGCCGGGACGGCCGGGCGAGACGGAGGGCAGGCGCGTGAAGGACGGCATCCATCCCGATTACCACGAGATCACGGTCATCATGACCGACGGCTCGGAATTCAAGACCCGCTCCTGCTACGGCAGCGCCGGCGACTCCCTGCGGCTGGAGATCGATCCGAAGTCGCATCCGGCCTGGACCGGGGTTCAGCGGGTGGTCGAGCGCGGCGGTCAGATGGCCAAGTTCAAGAAGCGCTTCGAGGGCTTCGGCCTGAAGTAGCCCGGGCGGGCCGGGCCCCGGGCCCCGCGCGGCGGCGGGGCCAGGGCTGGCGCGCCGGGGGTGGCGGTCAGGCCAGCACGCTGCGGCTGGCGTAGGGCGACCCGTGGTAGGCGAGGCCCCAGCGGTCGAGCTGTTGTGGGTCCAGGGCGGCCGGATCGCCGATCAGCGCGCCCTCAAGCGCCTGCGCCTTGGCCAGCGCGACCAGGACCTCGGCCTCGGCATGCGCCCAGTGCTCGGCGTCCCGGCCCTCCGGCCGGCCGCGGCTGTCCCAGAGGGCATAGGCGCGCTCGCGGATCAGCGCTTCGAGGGCGGCCGGCGGCACGGCCGGCCCGGCCCCGGCGTCGGCCGACGCATGGTGGCTGGCGTCGGTCGACGCATGGTGGCCGGTGGCGGCAAGGATGCGCTCGACGAAGGGCTGGACCCGGAGATGCTCGGCGAGGTCGTCGATCGACAGCATGCCGACGAGGCGATGGTCGAGCCGGCGCACCACCGGCAGGCGGCGCACAAGCAGCTCGCTCATGGCGCGGGCGACCGTGGTCACCGCCTCGTCCTCGTAGCAGGACACCACGCCCTCGGACATGATCTCGACGACCCGGGTCACCAGGGTGCTGCGGCCGAACAGGTCGCAGCGGGTGACGATGTCGCGGTCGGTGATCAGGCCGATGACGTGGCCGTCGGTGTCGATCACCGGCAGGCTGCCGACATCCTGCAGCTTCATGATCTGCGCGGCCTCGGCGACCGGCTCACCCGGCGCGATGGCCGCGACGCGGGCGCTCATGACATCCCGCACAAGCATGGCGGTGCTCCTCTCTGCCGCTTCCGCAGGCCCGCCGCGGACGCCGATGCCGTGACCTCGAGCCTCGAGCGGCTCATGGGCTTGTAGGTCGCGCCTGCAACAATGATGGGCGGCCCGGCGGGTTCCTCCGCGCACGAATGGTCGCAGCCCGACGCCGCGTGCGGCCGACATGGCGGGTCTGGTCCGACCCGGCCGGGCGGGCTATGGGTCCGGGCGTCGCGCCTGGGCGGCGGCTCGCTCGGTCACGGCCATGCCGTCCTGCACCTGCTGCAGGCGGTCGACGATGACCCGATCGTCCGCCTCCAGGCCGGAGAGGATCAGCGTCTCGTCGCCGTAGACGCCGCCGGTCTCGACGAAGCGCTTCTCGGCCGTGCCGTCGGCGAGCCGGTAGACGAAGCGCCGGCCCTGGTCGCTGTCGAGCGCCCGGCTCGGGATCAGCAGGGCGTCCTCGCGCTGCTCGAGGATCAGGCGGGCGCGCGCGAACTGGCCCGGGCGCAGCCGGTGGTCCGGATTGGGGACGATGGCCCGGGCGGCGATGGTGCCGGTGGTCGGCTGGAAGCGGTTGTCCACTTGGGCCAGGGTGCCGTCGTGCTGGTAGGGCTCGTCGCCGGGCAGCATCACCTCGACCGGCAGCGGGCGCGGCTCGCCGCCGTCGATCAGGCGGTCGAGCTCGGTGTCGGTCGGGTCGAAGGTGACGTAGATCGGGTCGAGCCGGACCACCGTGGTGAGCGGCGGCTCGCCGCCGGCCTGGATCAGGTCGCCCACGTCGGCGTTCGAGAAGCCGACCCGGCCGCGCACCGGCGAATGGATCGTCGCGTAGTCGAGGTCGAGGCGGGCGCTGCGGATCTGCGCCTCCAGCCCGCGCATCCCTGCCCGGGTCTGCTCGAGCTGGCTGCGCAGCTCGTCGATGCGCTCCTCGGTGGTGAACTCCTCGCGCGCCAGCGGCACGAAGCGGTCCAGCTGGGTCCGCAGAAAGTCGCGCCGCGCCTCCTGCGCGGCGAGCTCGGCCTCGAGCCGCTCGATGCGGGCCTCGAAAGGGCGCGGATCGATGCGGAACAGCACCTCGCCGGGCTCGACCAGGGCGCCCGCGGTGAACGGCCGCTCGACCAGGTAGCCCGAGACCTGGGCGCGGATCTCGACCTGATCGATCGCCTCGATGGTCGCCACATACTGCCGGAACTCGGGCACGGTGCGGGTGACGACCGGCTCGACGCCGACGGCCAGAGGGCCCTCGCGGCCGCCCGGCCCCATGGGCGGACCGGACGGACCGGCTTGGCCGCCGCTGCCGGCGTCGGGCCCGGCGAGCAGCCACCAGGCGCCCGCGCCGAGCGCGGCAAGCACCAGGATGGCGGCGGCGATGCTGGCAAGGCGCCGCATGGACGCTCCCTGCTGGTGGCGGGGCGCCGCCGCGGCTGTCGCCGCGGCGGCCGGACCAACCTGGCCGCGGCTGTCGCCGAGACGGGTCGGACCAACCTGCAATCGCCGGCCGGCGGCTTGGTTCCACCCGTGACGGAACCGCGCCGGAGCGCCGCGGTTAAGGCGCCGTCGCACGCTCCTGGCGAAGTGCCTGCCCATGATACGTTTCCTGATCGACCGCCCGATCTTCTCCGGCGTCATCGCGATCGTCATCGTGATCGTCGGCGCGGTGGCGATCACCCAGCTGCCGATCTCCCGCTATCCGCCGATCGCCCCGCCCCAGGTCGAGGTCGGGGCGAGCTTCGTCGGCGCCGGCGCCCGGGCCGTGGCGGACGCGGTGACCGCGCCGCTCGAGCAGGAAATCAACGGCGTCGACGGCATGATCTACCTGTCGTCCAACAGCACCAGCGACGGCCAGTCGACGGTCCGGGTCAGCTTCGAGGTCGGCTACGATCCGGATATCGCCGCGGTCGACACGCTGAACCGTGTCAGCGCGACCGAGGCGCTGCTGCCGGAGTCCGTCCAGGCGCTGGGCGTCACGGTGCGCAAGACCTCGCCGCAGCTGACCGCCGTGGTCAGCCTGTTCTCGCCGGACGGCACCTACGATCAAGTGTTCCTGAGCAACTTCGCGGACATCAACATCATCGATCCGCTGAACCGGATCCCCGGGATCGGCAGCATCGTCAACTTCGGCGCCCGCAACTATGCCATCCGCGTCTGGCTCGACCCGGACCGCATGGTCTATCTCGGGCTGATGCCGGGCGACGTTGTCGAGGCGATCGAGGCGCAGAACGTCGAGGTCGCCTCGGGCGCCATCGCCGAGCCGCCGCTCGACGCCGATCGCGCCTTCCAGTACGAGGTCCAGGCACCGGGCCGGCTGACGCTCCCCGAGGAGTTCGCCGAGATCGTTGTGCGCCGCAGCGCGGACGGGGCAGTGGTCCGGATCGAGGATGTCGGCCGCGTCGAGCTCGGCGCCGAGACCTACAGCAGCGTGGCCGAGCTGTCCGGCCAGCCGAGTGCCCAGATCGGCATCTTCCAGGCTCCCGGGGCGAACGCGCTCGACCTCATCGCCGAGATCCGCGCCACCCTCGAGGAGATGTCGGACACCTTCCCGGACGGCCTGGAGCACCAGATCACCTTCGACACGGCCGGCTTCGTCGAGCAGTCCGTGCGCGAGGTGGTGATCACGCTGCTGCTCGCCGCCGGCCTGGTCGTCCTGGTGATGTTCCTGTTCCTCCAGTCGTTCCGGGCCACGCTGATCCCGATGATCGCGATTCCGGTGTCGCTGATCGGGACCTTCGCGGTGCTGCTGGCGCTCGGCTTTTCGATCAACACGCTGACCCTGCTGGGCATGGTGCTGGCTGTCGGCCTGGTGGTGGACGACGCGATCGTGGTGGTCGAGAACGTCGAGCGCAACCTGGGCAAGACCGGGGACCCCAACGCGGCGGCCAAGCGTGCCATGGACGAGGTGACCGGACCGATCGTCGCCACCACCCTGGTGCTGTTCGCGCTGTTCGTGCCGATCGCGTTCCTGCCCGGCATCACCGGGCAACTGTATCGGCAGTTCACGCTCACCATCGCCGTGGCCGTGGGCTTCTCCTCGATCGTTTCGCTGTCGCTGACCCCGGCCCTGTGCAGCGTGCTGCTTCGCCGACGCGGCGGGCCTCCCAATCCTGTCTTCTGGCACTTCAACCAGGGCTTTGATCGGCTGATCGCCGGGCTGCGGCGGGCCGTGGGGTGGCTCGGCCGGCTTTGGTACCTGGTGCTGGTCGCGTTCGTGCTCGTGCTCGCGGGCGCCGTGCTGCTGCTGCTCAGCCGGCCCGGCGGCTTCGTTCCGCAGGAGGATCAGGGCTACTTCTTCGTCAATGTGGAGTTGCCGCCGGCCGCTGCCCTCGACCGGACCGAGGCGGTCGTGGCCCGGATGCAGGAGCAGCTTCTGGACATTCCCGAGATCGAGGACGTCGTCGGCATTGCCGGGTTCAGCCTGGTGAGCCAGACCAACGCTTCCTATGTCGGGCTCGGTGTCGCGGTGCTGGAGCCGTGGGGAGAGCGCGAGCGGACCGCCAGCGAGGTCATTTCGGAGGCGCAGGGCCTGCTCGGGCGGATCCCCGACGCCGAGCTTCAGGCGATCAACCCACCGGCGGTGCCCGGCATCAGCGCGGTCGGCGGGCTCGAGCTGATCCTGCAGGACCGTGGCAATGTCGGGCTCGAGGCGCTGCAGCGGATCGTCGACGACTATGTGGGCGCTGCCATCGGCCGTCCCGAGTTCACCCTGGCGTTCACCCCGTTCTCGGCCCAGGTCCCGCAGATCGACGTCCGCATCGACCAGGACAAGGCCCGCCGCTTCGGCGTCCCGGCGGAGGCGCTGAACGAGGTGCTGCAGGCCTATCTGGGCCGGGTCTTCGTCAACGAGTTCAATCGGTTCGGGCAGACCTACCGGATCTTTGTCCAGGCCGAGTCCACGGACCGGGATGCCCTGCGCGACATCTCGACGCTCAACGTGATGAACCGCGACGGCGAGAGGGTGCCTTTGGAGACGCTGGTCGAGGCGGACTATGTCACCGGCACCGACAACATTCTGCACTACAATCTCTATCCGGCGGCCTCGGTGACGGCGATCCCGGCGCCGGGCGTGGGGGAAGGGGCCGCCGTCGCCGCCGCGGAGAGCCTGGCCGAGCAAATCCTGCCGCCGGGCTTCGGCTACGAATGGACCGGCACCGTGTTTCAGCAGAAACAGGTCGGCGCGTTGACGCCGGTGATCTTCGGGCTCGCCTTCCTGTTCGTCTATCTGGTCCTGGCGGCGCAGTACGAAAGCTGGATCATCCCGCTGATCATCGTGCTGTCGGTGCCGTTCGCCATGCTCGGAGCGCTCGGGCTCCTGTCGCTGCGCGGCATCGAGGTCAACGTGTTCGCGCAGATCGGCATGGTCATGCTGATCGGCCTCGCTGCCAAGAACGCCATTCTGATCGTGGCCTTCGCCAAGGACCGCCGCGAGCAGGGCGCCGGGATACGCAAGGCGGCCATTGATGCCGCCGGCATCCGCCTGCGCCCGGTGCTGATGACCGCACTGTCGTTCATCATGGGCACGCTGCCGCTGACCTTCGCCACCGGCGCCGGCGCGAGCGCCCGGGTCGCGCTGGGAACAACCGTGGTCGGCGGGATGGTCCTGGCGACCCTTCTGACCCTCTTGATGGTGCCGGTGTTCTTCATGCTGCTCGAGCGCCTGCGCGGCGGGCGGGAGCCGCGCGGTCAGGCGGACGCCGTGCCGGAGCGCCGCTCGGCGGAGTAGCCAGATGCCCGAAGAGGTCCATGGTGCCTTCCCCCGCGCCGCGCCTCTCGGCGTGCCCGGAAGGCGATGGCCTCGCAATCGCAGAGGAGAGCATGGGGTTCGCCGAGGCAACCAACCGATGCGAGATCTCCCCCAGAGCGAGTCCCGCTAAAGCGTTTCCGGGTCACGTGGCATCGCCGGCCCGCTCCCCCCGCCCGGCTACTGGACGACAGCATGCTCAGGCTGGTCGGGTGGGAGAGCGGGCCGATGCCGAAGCCGCGTCGGGCGGCAACGGCCTAAAGCGCCTGGGCCTGCTCGCGGAGCACGAACTTCTGCACCTTGCCGGTGGACGTCTTGGGCAGGTCGCCGAACACGACCGTGCGCGGGCACTTGAAGCGGGCGAGGTTGTCCCGGCAGTAGGTGATGATCTCGTCCTCCGTGGCGCGCGCGCCGGCCTTCAGGGTGACGAAGGCGCACGGCGTCTCGCCCCACCGCTCGTCGGGGCGGGCGACGACCGCCGCTTCCAGAACGGCGGGGTGGCGGTACAGGACGCCCTCCACCTCGATGGTCGAGATGTTCTCGCCGCCCGAGATGATGATGTCCTTCGAGCGATCCTTGAGCTCGATATACCCGTTCTCGTGGATGACCCCGAGATCGCCGGTGTGAAACCAGCCACCCTCGAAGGCTTCGCGGGTGGCCTTCGGGTTCTTGAGGTACCCCTTCATGGTGATGTTGCCGCGCATGAAGACCTCGCCGATGGTCGCCCCGTCGCGCGGCACCGGCTCGAGCGTGCTGGGATCGGCGACCATGATCGCTTCCTGCACTGGGTAGGTGACGCCCTGGCGCGCCTTGTAGGCCGCCCGCTCGGCTGAAGGCAGCGCGTCCCACTCCTCATGCCACGCGCACACCACGGCGGGGCCATAGACCTCGGTCAAGCCGTACACATGGGTGATCCGGAACCCGAGCGCCTCCATGCCCTCGATGACGGCGGCCGGCGGCGCCGCCCCGGCGGTCATCATCGACACCGTCTGCGAAAACTCCCGGCGCTCGTTCGCGGGGGCGTTCAGCATGGTGTTCATGACGATGGGCGCGCCGCAGAGGTGGGTGACGCCGTGATCGGCCAGCGCGTCATAGATGGTCTTAGCGGTCACCTGGCGCATGCAGACATGGGTGCCGGCCATGGCGGTGACGGTCCACGGAAAGCACCAGCCATTGCAGTGGAACATGGGCAGCGTCCACAGGTAGATCGGATGCTGTGGCATGGCCCAGGTCATGACATTGCCGACGGCGTTCAGATAGGCGCCGCGATGATGGTACACGACGCCCTTGGGATTGCCCGTGGTTCCCGAAGTGTAGTTGAGGGTGATCGCCTGCCACTCATCCTCCGGCAGCTGCCAGTCGAAGCCCGGGTCGCCTTCGGCCAGCAGCGTGCTATAGGTCACCTCGCCCAGCCGCATGCCTGAGGTCGCCTGCGGATCCTCGATGTCGACAACGAGGGGTCGCCGCTCGGCGCGCTCGAGCGCGTCGCGAATCACCGGCGCCAGCTCGGTGTCGGTGATCAGCACCTTCGCCTCGCCGTGGTCGAGCATGAAGGCGATCGCCGCGGCGTCGAGCCGGACGTTGAGCGCGTTCAGCACGCCGCCCGCCATCGGCACGGCGAAGGCGCATTCCATTGCCTCGGGAATGTTCGGCGCCATCAAGGCGACGGTGTCGCCGATGCCGATGCCGCGCGCGCGCAACGCCGAGGCCAGGCGAACGCAGCGCTCGTAGGTCTCCGCCCAGCTGCGGCGCACCGGCCCGTGCACGACCGCCGGCCGGTTGGGGAACGTCTCCGCCGTCCGGCGCAGGAAGGAGAGCGGCGAAAGCGGCACATGGTTGGCCGGGGTCTTGTCGAGATCGGTCTCGAACGGGCGGGGAGCGGGCATGGTCGGCGATCCTCCCTGTTGCAGCGGCGCGGCTTGGCCACCCGGCCGCCTGTTTGATCCCTTATAAAACGCAGCCTTCATTGAACCGCAACCGTTCGAGAGAGACCCGGTAATTGCGAGATTTGGAATAATCGGCTAAACGCTCGCGCTCTAAGGAAACACACTGACTGCGTTAGAGGATACGATGACAACAATTGATGCTGGCAAGCACCTCCTGGCCGCGGCCCTCGCCCTGACCCTTGCGGGCGCTGTTGGAGCGGCGCAGGCGGCCGATCCCGCATCGCTCCAGGAGGAGTTCGAGGCGGCCGTCGCGGATGCCGAGGTGGCCGAGCCGGACGAGGTGGTCACCACCCTTTTCGCCATCACACCGGGCACGGAAGGCCAGCAGTGGCGCGGCGAGGGTGACGATCAACAGGTCAAGGTCGTCAGCTGGTTCAGCCGCGGCAAGCTGCAGGCCACGTTCCCGGACCAGGAGGTCGACGCCATCCCGGCGGAGGCAACGGGCCGCGCGCCGGTCGGCCGCGACGTATGGGTCACCGTCGTGCCCGAGCTGCAGGAATTCTGCCAGGGGCTGGAGCTGACCGGCGACGCGCTGAAGCAGCGCATGAAGCAGCATCTGGGCTTGAACACGACCTGGACCTATCACGGCTTGGCGGAGCTGTGGGTCGATCCGAACGACGTCAACCGGCCATGCGCCGATCCGGAGGTGACGGACACTGCCTGCGAGCTGCCGGGCCCGGCCGATGGCGTGCTCGAGGCCTCGGGGGACGGTTCGGTCGACCAAGCCTACGCCGACTGGTTCAGCAACATGGAGACGATCTCCTACGGCGACAGCGGCGCGCCGTGGACCCGGCTCGGCTACACCTACGACTGGGGCAACCCGGACAGCGAGGTCGGCGCCAGCGAGTACGTGCTGGAGTCCGGCGCCCCGGTCACCTTCGCTGCCTTCTACACGCCTGACGAGTATTGCGCGGCGCAGTGATGCCCGCGAGCCAATGGCCTTAAACGTCCGCTCGCGACAGCGCGCCCGGGCGGCGGTAGGGTTGGCGGGCGCGCCCCAGCCAAGCCGGCGAGCCATCTCGTCGGCTCGGCGGTACGAGAAGGCTGCTTCCTTGCCTGGTCTCGGCCGGCGGCCCTCGGCCGCCCGGTCGGCCGGGCCTCATGAGCGACGCCCGACCCGGTCACCGCATCGTGGACCTAACCATGCTGTCGACGTCGGAGGTCAAGGCCATGTCAGTCGCATCCGCCGAACGTTGTCCGAGGCTCTTGGCGGTGTGCCGAAGGGCACCCTATTAAATTCAGCCGCTTTTTCAGGAAGTTGCGAGACGCATTGATCCGGGCATTCCGCCTGCCCAGGTGAGCCCGGTCGCTCGCAGGCGCCGCGCCATCGGGTTGGTCCATGGCGCTGCAGCAGGACTTGAAGTCGGCTATCGAGCATGCCGAGGCGGCCAGACCGGATGAAGGTCGTGACCACGCTCCCCGCCTGCACGTTCGGAACGTCCCGCCGTGTCGATGCGCAGCGCTGGCAATCTGTGTGGCCTACCGCGCCCTCGGCGGGGCCGGCGTGGGGGTACAAGGGCGACCGAGGCCGGCAAATGGGACGGGACGAGGTCGCCTGGTCCCTCGAAACCGTAAGGCTCGTGACAGGTTAGAGCGTTCCCGGCTGACGTGGCATCGCCGGCCTGCTTCCTCGCCCGGCCACCCAACGACCGAAGCTCAGGCTGGCCGGGCGGGCGAGCGGACCGGTGCCGAGTGCGCTTCAGGCGGAAAAGCTCAAGCCAATACGTCGCGATTGGCGCGGCAGAGGAGGCCACGCCCATGACGACCTACCGGGTGATGCAGGTGGCGGAGGCGGGAGGGCCGATCGAGCCGGCCGAGCGCGAGCTGGGCGAGCCTGGGCCGGGCACGGCTCGGGTCCATGTACGCGCCTGCGGCATCTGCCACAGCGATGCCTTCGTGAAGGAGGCGACATACCCGGCCATCGTGCTTCCGCGGGTGCCGGGGCACGAGGTTGCCGGCGTGGTCGACGCGCTGGGACCGGGCTGCGGCGACTGGATGGTCGGCGACCGGGTCGGCGTCGGCTGGTATGGCGGCCATTGCACCTGTTGCGGGCCGTGCCGGCGCGGCGATTTCGTGCTGTGCCAGCGGCCGACAATCACCGGGATCACCACGGACGGCGGCTATGGTCATTATCTGACCATTCCGGCCCAGGCGCTGGCGCGGATTCCCGCCGGGCTCGACTTCGTCGAGGCGGCCCCGCTCATGTGCGCGGGCATCACCACCTTCAACGCGCTGCGCAACGCCGGCGCCCGGGGCGGCGATCTGGTCGCGGTGCAGGGCGTTGGCGGGCTCGGTCACCTGGCGATCCAGTTCGCGAGCAGGCTCGGCTTCGAGACCGTGGCGCTGTCGCGCGGCGTTGACAAGGCCAGGCTGGCCCGCCAGCTGGGCGCGGCGCACGTTGTCGACACGGCCGAGCGCGAGCCAGCGGCCGCGCTACAGAGGCTCGGTGGAGCCAAGGTGATCCTCGCCACCTCCCCATCGGGCGCATCCCTGTCCGGCCTGGTCGGCGGCCTCGCCAATGACGGTCGGTTGGTCGTCGCCGGAGCGGGCACCGAGCCGATGCAGGTAGTGCCGGTCGACCTCATCATGGGACGCCGAAGTGTCAGCGGCTGGCCTTCCGGTGTCGCCGCGGAGTCCGAGGACACACTGGACTTCAGTGATCGGGCAGGGATACGGCCAATAATCGAGACGTTTCCCTTGAGCGAGGCGGGCCGTGCCTATGACCGGATGATGAGCAATGAAGCCCCTTTTCGCGTCGTTTTGGCCATGCAATAGGTTGCCTTGCGCCCATCCGGTGTCTTGCGCCATGGGTCATGCCGGCGATCCCATGGCTTCGGTCGTCGGCTCGGGACGGCGCGCCCGGGCGGCGCAGGGTGCGGGCCCGCCGCCGAGCCGACGAGGCATCACGTCGGCTCGGCTGCACTAAAGGCCTGATCTGGCTCAAGGCCGGGGCATGTTGTGTCCCTATAGTCCCGCCCGGCGGCCATTGACCGGTGACCGTGTGTTCGCGCACGCTGCGCTGACGGCAGCGGCATGAGGCCGCCCGTGGGGGAACACCAAGAACGAGGCATATAATGGGCTCGTACGCCGAGACGCACCGTCGATCGGTGGAGGATCCGGAGGCCTTCTGGGGAGAGGCGGCCGAGGAGATCGATTGGTACAAGCGCTGGGACAAGGTGCTGGACGACAGCAATCCGCCCTTCTACCGCTGGTTTCCCGGCGCGTTGATGAACACCTGCCACAACGCTCTCGACCGTCATGTCGAGCGCGGCCGCGCCGACCAGCCGGCGGTGATTTACGACAGTCCGGTCACCGGGACCGTCCGTTCCTACACCTATCGCGAGTTCCGCGACGAGGTCGCCAAGCTGGCCGGCGCGCTTGACAGCCTCGGCGTCGACAAGGGCGACCGGGTCATCATCTACATGCCGATGATCCCCCAGGCGCTCATGGCCATGCTGGCGTGCGCCCGGATCGGCGCCATCCATTCGGTCGTCTTCGGCGGCTTCGCGCCCCATGAGCTGGCCACCCGGATCAACGACGCCACGCCCAAGGCGCTGATCTCGGCGTCCTGCGGCATCGAGGGCAAGAAGGTCATCCCCTACAAGCCCATGCTCGACGAGGCGATCGCCCTGGCGAGCCACAAGCCGCAATCGACGATCATCTTCCAGAGGGAGCAGGCCGCGGCCGAGCTGCAGCCGGGCCGCGACCATGACTGGTCGGCCGTGGTCCGGTCGGCGGACGCGGTCGGCTGCGTCGCAGTGGAGGCCACCCACCCGCTCTATATCCTTTACACGTCGGGCACCACCGGCCAGCCCAAGGGCATCGTCCGTGACAACGGTGGCCACGCGGTGGCGCTCAAGTGGACGATGAAGAACTTTTACAATTGCGAGCCGGGCGAGCCGTTCTGGGCCGCCTCAGATGTCGGCTGGGTGGTCGGGCACTCCTATATCGTCTACGCGCCGCTCCTGCATGGGGCGACGACCGTGGTGTTCGAGGGCAAGCCGGTCGGCACCCCGGACCCGGGGACGTTCTGGCGGGTCATCAATCAGCACAAGATCCCGACCATGTTCACCGCGCCGACGGCGTTCCGCGCGATCAAGCGCGAGGATCCGAACGCGGAATTCATGAGCCGCTACGACCTCTCGCACTTCCGCGCCTTGTTCCTGGCCGGCGAGCGCTCGGATCCCGACACGATCCAGTGGGCCGAGCGCACTCTGAACGCGGCCAGCCACCATGCGGTCCCGGTCATCGACCACTGGTGGCAGACCGAGACCGGCTGGGTGATTGCCGGAAACCCGCTCGGCACCGAGCTGTTCCCGGTCAAGTACGGTTCGGCCTGCAAGCCCGCAGCCGGGTGGGACATCCACGCGCTTGGCACCGATGGCCATGATGTGAAGCCCGGCGACGTCGGCGCGCTGGTGGCCAAGCTGCCGCTGCCGCCGGGCACGCTCATGACCATCTGGGACGCCGACGACCGCGCGCGGAAGGCCTATTTCGACGAGTTTCCGGGCTACTACATGAGCGGCGACGCCGGCTTCATCGACGGGGACGGCTACGTCCACGTCATGACCCGGGTGGACGATGTCATCAACGTCGCCGGCCATCGCCTGTCGACCGGCGGCATGGAGGAGATCCTCTCGGCCCATCCGGATGTGGCGGAATGCGCGGTGATCGGGGTGCAGGACGAGCTCAAGGGGCAGCTGCCGCTCGGCTTCGTCGTGCTCAAGGCGGGCGTCACCAAGCCCAGGGAACAGATCGTGCAGGAGTGCGTCGCCATGGTGCGCGAGCAGATCGGCGCCGTGGCCGCGTTCAAGAGCGCCGTGGTGGTCGACCGGCTGCCCAAGACCCGCTCGGGCAAGGTGCTGCGCGGCACCATGCGCAAGCTGGCCGACGGCGAGGAGTTCAAGATCCCGGCGACGATCGACGACCCGGTCATCCTTGACGAGATCGCCGAGGCGCTGCACGGCGTCGGCTACGCCAAACCGGCCTGATCGCAGCGAGCCAATGGCTCCCAGCCATTGGCTCCCGCCGGCGCGCCCGGGCTCGAGGGCCCGGGCGGCCGAACAGGCGCGAAGCGGCCTCGCCCTGCAACGGAGCCCTTCTGCGATCAGGGTGTTCGTGCGGACCGCGATGCGTCCGGACCGGTCCGGCGCGACGTCCAGGAGGACGGCAGCGCGGCCTACCGGCTTTCGTGGCTCGGGCATGGTCTCGAGCGTTTCCGGCTCAAGTGGCATCGCCGGCATCGCTTCGGGAGGGGGGCGTGGACCCGCAGGGAGGCGACGGGCCGGGCCGCGATTTGCGCTTCGTTCACCATCGCCACGGTAGAGCCGCCGTTGCGACTGCGGTACCTTCCCTTTAGTGAAGAGCACTGGCTTGGCGAGAGGAAGCTTGGAAGGCCGTCCCAGCGGCTTGGTCACTGGGAGAGAGAAGAGCACTAGCTATGGAGAGACCGGCCCATCGAGCCTTGAGACGATGCGCCGGCGGAGCGCATGACCAACGAAGAGCGGGCTTCCGGCCCGCTGGTTCGCCTAGGCGGTAACGGGGACGGAGCGATGGATCAGGCGATCGAGCGTCACGCGGATGTCGGGCCGGACCACCGGCAGGCGGGCGACGTCGTGATCACCCTGCCCGACGGCAGCACGAAGCGGTTCGACGGTCCGGTCGCCGGAGCCGACGTGGCCGCCGCCATCGGCAAGCGGCTGGCGAAGGATGCCATCGCGATCAAGGTCGACGGGCAGCTGCGCGATCTCGCCCGGCCGATCGACCGCGATGCCCGCGTCGAGATCATCACCCGCGAGGCCGCCGAGGCCCTGGAGCTGATCCGCCATGACACCGCCCATGTCATGGCCGAGGCGGTGCAGAGCCTGTTTCCCGAGACCCAGGTGACGATCGGCCCGCCGATCGAGGACGGCTTCTACTACGACTTCGCCCGGGCCGAGCCGTTCACACCCGATGATCTGGCGCGCATCGAAGAGAGGATGCGCGAGATCGTGCGGCGCGGCGAGCCCTTCTCCCGGGAGGTCTGGGACCGGGACGAGGCCATCCGCTTCTTCGAGGAGAAGGGGGAACGATACAAGGCGGAGATCATCCGTGATCTGCCCGCGGACGAGGACGTGTCGATCTATCGGCAGGGTGCCTGGCTCGACCTGTGCCGCGGGCCGCACATGCCGAGCACCGGTCATGTCGGCGACGCGTTCAAGCTGATGAAGGTGGCCGGCGCCTACTGGCGTGGCGACTCCCGCAACGAAATGCTGCAGCGCATCTACGGGACGGCATGGCGCGACCGCAAGGAGCTGGAGGCGTATCTCCATCAGCTCGAGGAGGCCGAGCGGCGCGACCATCGCCGGCTCGGCCGGGAGATGGACCTGTTTCATTTCCAGGACGAGGCGCCGGGCCAGCCCTTCTGGCATGACAAGGGTTGGCTCATCTATACGACCCTGCTCGACTTCATGCGGCGCAAGATCCGCCGCCACGGCTACACCGAGGTCAACACGCCGCAGCTGCTCGACGCCGGCTTCTGGCAGGCCTCCGGTCACTGGGACAAGTACCGGGACAACATGTTCGTCTTCCAGGAGGAGGACGACACCCCGGCGGCGCTGAAGCCGATGAGCTGCCCGGGCGCCGCCCAGCTGTTCCGGCATGCCATGCGCAGCTATCGCGAGCTGCCGATCCGCATGGCGGAATTCGGCAAGGTCTTCCGGAAGGAGGGCAGCGGCGCGCGACACGGCCTGATGCGGGTTCAGGCGTTCACCCAGGACGACGCGCACATCTTCTGCACGGATGAGCAGCTGGAGGATGAGGTGGTCGCCATGGCCGGCCTGATCGAGGAGGTGTACGCCGATCTCGGCTTCACCGACGTTCGGGTGAAGTTCGCCACCCGGCCGGACACGCGCATCGGCTCCGACGAGGACTGGGACCGCGCCGAGGCGGTTCTGCACAAGGCCTGTCAGCGCATCAGCCTCGACTGGGAGCTCAACCCGGGTGACGGCGCCTTCTACGCCCCCAAGCTCGACTTCTACCTGCGCGACGCGATCGGCCGATCCTGGCAATGCGGCACGATTCAGGTCGACCTCAACATGCCGCATCGGCTTGGATTGGCCTATGTTGACGAGGCCGGGGAGCGGCGCACGCCGAACATGGTGCATCGCGCCATCCTGGGCTCGGTGGAGCGCTTCATGGGTGTCATGCTGGAGCACTACGCTGGCAGGTTGCCGCTTTGGCTCGCGCCGGTGCAGGCTGTGGTGGCGACGATCACGAGCGAGGCCGACGAGTACGCCCGTGCCGTCGTCGAGGCGTGCCGGGCGCGCGGGCTCCGGGTCGAGGCCGATTTGCGGAACGAGAAGATCAACTACAAGGTCCGTGAGCACAGCCTGCAGAAGGTTCCGGTGCTGCTCGTCGTCGGCCGGCGCGAGGCCGAGCAGGAGACGGTCGCTGTCCGCCGCCTGGGCGGCAAGGATCAAGAACTCCTTGCCCTGGATGCGGCGCTGTCTACACTGGCCGGAGAATCCCAATGGCCGCTGGACCGTGATGCCAGGCGGGTTGCGGCCTAGAAGCGGCCGGACAATATACCGCTGGGCTGGTTCATCAATGAAGGAGGCTGTTCATAGCTAGACCATCGACCCCGGTGCCGCCGACCCGGGAAGGCCCTCGCGTCAATTTCGAAATCGACACGCCCACCGTCCGGCTGGTCGACGCGACGGGTGAGATGCAAGGTGTCGTCACCATCCGTGACGCGCTTCATGCGGCCGAGGCGGCCGGCTTGGATCTGGTGGAAGTCTCGCCGAACGCGACGCCCCCTGTCGTCAAGATCCTCGACTACGGCAAATTCAAATACGAAAATCAAAAGAAGAAGAACGAGGCGCGCAAGCGTCAAAAGACGATTGATGTCAAGGAGATCAAGCTCCGACCGACCATCGATGATCATGATTACGAAGTTAAGATGCGCAATGCCAGCCGCTTCCTGGACGAGGGCGACAAGGTCAAGCTGACCATGAGGTTTCGCGGCCGCGAACTGGCCCACCAGGATCTGGGCATGGATGTGCTGAATCGGGTGCGCGACCAGTTCGGCGATCGGGTGAAGGTGGAGCAGTTGCCGCGCATGGAAGGGCGGCAGATGATCATGATCCTGGCGCCGAAGTAGCGTTCGGACAGCCAAAGGGGTGATCTGCCTGCGGACACTTACCCCTGGTTTGGACGCAAGGCGCCCGGACGGGATGCTCGGCGCAAGGCTACGCTGGTGGCGAGTGCCGCTGAGCAGGACCGTCGCGTCGATTTCGTTGGCGTTCCTGCTGGCCTTCATTGCCGTCGAGGCCGGCGCCCAGGACTGCGCGTCACAGGTCCACGCCATCCTGCGAGACCTCGGGGTCGCCTACCCCGAGTTCATTTCGTTCCATACCGTGGAGCAAAGGACGGGGAGCGACGACAGCGAGCGGGTTCGCGCGCTGAACCACTGGATCGATCACCCGGTGTGCCGGGAGGGATCGCTGGTGATCCAGACCAGCCCGCGTTGTCGGATCCGGCAGGTGTACACACGGGGCGGCTGCTCGGTGCCGGGTCTACCGTCCTATTGATCCACGCTCCTCGAGCCCGGCGGTTGCGGTGACCGAGCTGGGCCTTTATATGCCCCTTTCTTTGTGTCGTTGTCGCTTGATCCGGGGACGACGAAGCATGGGGCCGGGATCTGTGCCAGCGTGAGAGGGACGCCGGCGAGCCTTGCAGGCACGCTCGGGACCCGGCGCAAAGTGATGAATGAAACCAAGAGGTTGGCGCAATGCCCAAGCTAAAGACCCGCAGCGCCAGCAAGGGGCGCTTTCGACTTACGGCCACGGGCAAGGTGCGCTTCAATTCGGCCTACCGTCGGCACCGGCTGATCAGCAAGGAGAAGTCGGCCAAGGAGCGCAACCAGGGCACCAAGATCCTCACCAAGCAGGATGCACAGAAGGTGCGCCGCTACATGCGCCCGTACGGTTGAGGAGACCTTAGGGATGGCACGGGTGAAGCGGGGCGTGGTGAGCCATGCCCGTCACAAGAAGGTGCTCAAGCTCGCCAAGGGCTACCGCGGACGATCCAAGAACACGATCCGCGCCGCGCGGCAACGGGTCGAGAAGGCGCTGCAGTACGCGTACCGGGACCGCCGGAATCGCAAGCGCGACTTTCGATCGCTTTGGATCCAGCGCATCAATGCCGGCGTCCGCGAGCACGGTCTGACCTACTCGAAATTCATGCATGGTGTGGCGTTGGCCGGCATCGAGGTCGATCGCAAGGTGCTGGCCGAGCTGGCGGTTCGAGAGCCTGAGGCCTTCTCGGCGCTGGTCGATCAAGCCAACGCGGCGATCGCCGAGCAGGCGTCCCAACCGACGGCGTGAGCTTCTCCGGCGGCATCAGGATGGGGCGCTCGATCGAGGTTCGTTCGGTGTCCTGGCCAGTCCGGGGCCGCTTCGCCATCGCACGAGGCAGCCGCACCGTGGTTGAGGCCGTGCACGTCATCCTGCGCGATGGCGAGGCGACCGGGCGTGCGGAAGCCATCCCCTACCGTCTCTACGGCGAGACGGTCGACAGCGTGATCGCGCAAGTCTCGACCGTTGCGAAGGAGGTCGAAGACGGGATCGGTCGTCACGAGCTCGAGAGCCTTCTCCCGCCGGGGGCCGCGCGCAATGCGACGGACCTCGCCCTATGGGACCTGGAGGCAAAGCTTACCGGTGTGCCGGTATGGCGGCGCCTTGGATCGGTGCCGCCCCGGCCGGTCACCACGGCCTACACGATCAGCCTTGACGCGCCGGACGTCATGGCGGCGGCCGCAAGGGCCGAGGCGCATCGACCTTTGCTGAAGATCAAGCTGTCCGGCGACGGCGACCTCGAGCGGGTGGCGGCGGTCAAGGCCGGCGCTCCGGGATGTCGGCTGGTGGTTGACGCGAACGAGGCGTGGAGCTTCGATCAACTGGTCGATTTCGCGCCTCGGCTGGCAGGCTGGGGGGTGTGCCTGATAGAGCAGCCTCTGCCCGCCAATGCGGATTCGGATCTTGCTCGCTTCAGCAGTCCCGTTCCGCTTTGTGCCGATGAAGCCTGCCATGACAGCGCGTCCGTCGACCGGCTCATGGGCAAGTACGATGTCGTCAACATCAAGCTCGACAAGGCCGGTGGGCTGACCGAGGCGATCAGGCTTCGCGAGACGGCACGCGCGGCCGGCTTAGGCGTTATGGTGGGGTGCATGCTTGGCAGCTCCCTGGCCATGGCACCGGCGGTACTGCTCGCCCAGGAGGCGGAGGTCGTGGACCTCGATGGTCCGCTGCTGCTGGCCCAGGATCATGATCCCGGGTTGCGGTTCGACGGATCGCGAATCGAGCCGCCGGATCCGCTGCTTTGGGGTTGACCAGGCGTCGCCTCGTGAGCGCACGGGGCATGATCGGCTGATGCTTGGCCGGAGCGTGCCGATGGGTATTGCGGGACGTGGGGACCGACGGCGGTGACGGCGGATCAGGCCTTCCTGGCGCAATGCATCGATCAAGCCCTCGGCCGCGCGCCGGCGGACCTTGTCGTCAAGGGTGGACGGTTTCTCAATCTTGTCACCGGCGAGGTGGCCACGGGCGACATTGCCGTGTGCGGCGACCGGATCGTCGGCACCTATGCGAACTACCGAGGCAGAATCGAGATCGACGGGAGCGGATTGATTGCCGTTCCGGGCTTCATCGATGCCCATGTGCACGTTGAGTCCAGCCTGGTAACCCCAGCGGAATTCGACCGGTGTGTCCTGCCCCGCGGCACCACCACCGCTGTCTGCGATCCCCATGAGATCGCCAACGTGCTGGGCGAGGTCGGCCTGCGCTTCTTCCTCGATAGTGCGTCCGCCACGCTCATGGACCTTCGGGTTCAGCTGAGCTCGTGCGTGCCCGCGACCGGGCTTGAGACCTCCGGAGCGCGGCTCGAGGCGGAGGACCTCGCCCGGTATCGGGGCCATGACCGGGCCCTCGGTCTCGCCGAATTCATGAATTATCCGGGGGTTCTGACGAAGCAGGGGCCGGCGCTTGACAAGCTTGCCGCCTTTCAGGACGGGATCATCGACGGCCACGCGCCGCTGGTCGCGGGGCGGGATCTGAACGCGCTGCTCGCCTGCCGGATCCGGAACTGCCACGAGAGCACGCAGGTGGACGAGGCCCGGGAAAAGCTGCGAAAGGGGATGCAGGTCTTCATCCGGGATAGCTCCGTGTCCAAGGATGTGCGGACACTGTCCGGACTGATCAGCGCGGAAACGTCGCCCTTTCTCGGCTTCTGCACGGATGACCGGAATCCGCTCGACATCCTGGATGAGGGCCATATCGATCATCTGGTCCGGACGGCGATTGCCCAGGGCGCGCCGGTCGTGGACGTCTATCGAGCCGCCTCATGGTCGGCCGCCCGAGGCTTCGGCTTGGACGATCGCGGGCTGATCGCGCCCGGTCAGCGCGCCGATCTCGTGCTGCTGGAGGATCTGGAGAGCTGCACGGTCGCCGGCGTCGTCAAGGACGGGCGGCTGGTGTCCTCGGAACGCTTCGGCCACCGACCGGCGGTGGCGACCGTCGGGGCCGGATCGGTGAAGCGCGCTGCCATCCGCCGCGAGGATCTGCGTGTGCCGGCCGGAGCCAGCCGCGTTCCCGTGATCGGTCTGATTCCGGGAAAGATCATCACCGAGTTCCGTCATGCGGACCTGCCCCGGAGGCAAGGAGAGCGGCTCCCCGATCCGGACAATGATATTTTGAAGGTGTGTGTGCTCGAACGGCATGGCGTAAACGGCAATATCGGGCGCGGCTTCGTGCAGGGCTTCGGCTTCCGAAGCGGAGCGCTCGCCTCGTCGGTCGGCCATGACAGCCACAACATCTGTGTGGTCGGCAGCGATGACGATGATATGGCGCTTGCCGTCAACCGCCTGATCGCGCTCGATGGCGGGCTGGTCGCCGCGCGCGACGGAACGGTGCTGGCCGAACTGGCGCTGCCGATTGCCGGGCTCATGAGCCGGGAGCCGTTCGAGACGGTGCGCGACGCGCTCGGCAGGCTGCGCGATGCGACCCGCGCCCTCGGATGCCGGGTTGACGAGCCGTTCCTGCACTTGGCGTTCCTGCCGTTGCCGGTCATTCCGCATCTGAAGATCACGGACAAGGGCATGGTCGATGTGGATCGGTTCGTCCTGCTCGGCGAACCGTGATCAGCGTTCCCGATCGGTGTCGCCGGCACCCTGGTGGGCGGTCGTCCGCGGCCGCGACCGAGCCTGGCCAACGCGGCTGTATCCGCCGGCGGGCGTCGGCATCAGCTGGAATGATAGTCGCGGTACCAGGCGACAAAGCGGGGAATGCCGACCTCGACCGGGGTGATCGGCTCATAGCCGAGATCCCTGCGGCTGTCCTCGATGTCGGCGAATGTCTCCGGCACGTCGCCCGGCTGGATCGGCTCCAGGCGCATGTCGGCCTTGAGGCCGAGCGCCGTCTCGATGATCTCGATGAAGCTTTTCAGCTCCACGGGATGATGGTTGCCCAGATTGTAGAGACGATGAGGGGCGCCGCCGTCATGGCGCTCGACCGGACGGTCGAGCGCAGCCAGGACGCCGGCGACGATGTCATCGATATAGGTGAAATCCCGACGCATGCGGCCGAAGTTGAACACCCGGATCGGCCGGCCGGCGGTGATGGCGTCGGCGAAGAGGTAGGCGGCCATGTCCGGGCGTCCCCAAGGACCATAGACGGTGAAGAAGCGAAGGCCTGTGCACGGCATGCGATACAGATGGGCGTACACCTCCGTGAGCAGCTCCGCGGAGCGCTTGCTTGCCGCATACACGGACACGGGATGGTCGACCGGATCCTCGATGGCGAACGGGATCTTCGTGTTGCCGCCATAGACCGATGACGAGCTTGCATAGACGAAGTTCTCGAGCCTCGGCAGGGTCCGAGCCGCCTCGAGCAGCACGACCTGGCCCAGCACGTTCGCCTCGATATAGGTGTAGGGGTTTTCCAGGGAGTATCGGACGCCGGCCTGGGCGGCCAGGTGGAGGACCCTTGTGATGTCGGACCGTTCCTTCAGGAGGGTGTCAATGCTGCCCCGGTCCGACACATCGAGCCGCCGGAAGGCGAAGCCGGAAGCGGGCTCCAGCTGCGCCAGTCGGGCTCGCTTCAAGCTCACGTCATAATAGTCGTTCATGTTGTCGATACCGATGACCTCGTCACCGCGCGCCAGCAGAGCGCGGGTGCAATGGAATCCGATGAAGCCGGCGGCCCCGGTCACGAGAACGGTCATGGCGTTGCGGGTCTCCGCGCCGAATGGCGGTATGGGTGAGCGGCGGAAAGGGCGGATCCGGCGTCATGAACGCCGAGAATCCTTGCTCGCTGGTGAACGACCCCGCCGCCGACGCCTGCGAGGCCGTGGATCGGGCATCGCCCCGGTCTGAGGCTCGGATCCTAAAGCGTTTCCGCGTGACGCGGAATCGGCACCGGCCCGCTCGCCAGGGCCGACGCCACCCCACGCATGCTGTCATTGGGTGGCCGGGCGGACGGGCGTTGACGCTTGAGCCGGAAACCTTCTAGCCGCTGGAGCGACCCGCTCTCCATCACCAATCATCCTGACCCCGCGTGGCCCTTGAAGGCTGACCCGGCGCCGGGACCCGGCGCGCGGCGCCACGCTACCGATGACAATCGATTGCCCGGCAGGCTACAAGGGGTGGGGTGTGGAGGGGCATCAGTGAAGATTGGCCGGGCTCAGCTCGTTTACCTTCATGATCTGGTGATGGCCGCGTTGTCCTTGCCGGCGGCTCTGCTGCTGCGCCTGGGATGGAGCGTCAGCGAGCCGTATTTCGAGGTTCTGACCTACGGGATACCGCTTTTCGTGGTCATCGCGGCGGTGACCTTTCGCGCCGCCGGCATGTATCGGGGCATATGGCGGTACGCATCGACCATGGATCTGGTCGCGATTGCGAAAGGGGCGAGCCTTGCCATACTCCTGTTCCTGCCGTTGATGTTTGCCGTCAACCGGCTGGAGACGGTGCCGCGATCGGTGCCGGTCATCCAGTGGCTCCTGCTCATGGTGATGCTTGGCGGGCCGCGATTTCTCTACCGGCTCTACCGTGACGGCTGGCTGCCCACTTGGCAGGGGACCTTCCTCAGCGAGCGGATCCCGGTGCTTCTGATCGGCACCGGCGATCCGGCGGCCCTGTTCGTGCGGGCGGTCAATCACAACCGCCAAGCTCCTTATCGTGTTGTCGGGCTTATCGATCCGAAGGGCGGCCGGCGAACCGGGCGCGACATTTATGGAGTGCCGGTTCTTGGCCGCGTGGGCGATCTCGAGCAGGTCATCGAGACCCTGGCCCTGGTCGATAGGCGGCCGCGCCGACTGATCCTCTCGGAGCCCACCGCGCGCACCGATCCCGGCATGCTGCGCCATCTGATGAGCATCTCGGAGAAGGAGGGGCTCACCCTGGCGCAGCTGCCGAGCCTGACCGAGTTCAAGACGGCGCTCGACGACAGCCGGCTTCAATTGCGGCCCATCGCCATTGAGGACCTGCTCAGCCGGTCGCAGACGCCCATCGACTATCTCGCTATCCGCGATCTGGTGCGAGGTCGGCGGGTCCTGGTGACTGGAGCGGGCGGCACCATCGGAAGCGAGCTTGTGCGTCAGCTGGCGGGCTTCGGACCGTCGTGCATCACGCTTGTCGATAACGGTGAGTACAGCCTTTACGAGATCGACCAGTCGCTTGGTGAGCTGGCTCCGTCGGTTGCCCGCCATGCGGTCCTTGCCGATGTCCGCGACCGCAGGCGACTGCTCGAGGTGGCGCAGGACGCGCAGCCGGAGCTGATCTTCCATGCGGCCGCGCTCAAGCATGTTCCCCTGGTGGAGGCGAACCCGGCAGAGGGCATACGAACCAACGCGCTGGGCACAAGGCATGTCGCGGAGGTCGCCATGGCGGTCGGCGCTCAGGCCATGGTGACGATCTCCACCGACAAGGCGGTGAATCCCAGCAGCGTCATGGGGGCCAGCAAGCGCTTGTCGGAGTTCTACTGTCAGGCGCTCGATCTGGCCGATGGTCCGTGTTCCGGGGGACGGGCCCAGGAGACCATGGAAACACGGTTTCTGACGGTGCGGTTCGGCAACGTGCTCGGCTCCAGCGGCTCCGTGGTGCCCCTGTTCAAGCGGCAGCTCGCGCGGGGTGGACCGTTGACCGTGACCCATCCGGAGATGCGCCGCTACTTCATGACGGTCCGCGAGGCGGTCGGCCTGGTGCTTCAGGCGACCGTCCACGGCCTCAGCCATCCAGACGAGCGCGGCCGCATCTTCGTGCTGGACATGGGTGAGCCGATCCGCATCGTCGATATCGCGCATCAGATGATGCGCCTTGCGGGCCTGGAGCCCGACAAGGACGTCAAGCTTGTCTTCACCGGCCTGCGGCCGGGCGAGAAGCTGCATGAGGATCTTTTCGATGTCGGAGAACGGCCTTTGCCAACCTCCGCGCAAGGTATTCTGGCCGCGGTTCCGCAGCCCATCGAGCTCGGCATGCTTCAGCGCGCGTTCGACGAGTTGGCGAGCTGCTGTGCCAGCGGCAACGCCGAGGAGCTCAAGCTGCTGATCAGTCGCCTTGTGCCCGGCTTCTCGTATGCCGATGCCGGCGCGCCTGCCGGTCGAGCCGAGACCGACCGGAACCGCGAGCTGTCGCTGGTGCGTCCGTTGGACACGAGGCGCTGACCACCCGCCCGGCCCGCCTGCTCGAGAGAGCCCGGCCCGCCCTGTCCTGGCTGTCATGGCCCTCGCTTGCGGCGCGCCGGCCGGGCGCCGAATGCATGGGGCATCGGCTCCCGTCGTCCATGTCTTCGCCGCCGGTCCCCGCTCAGCCTGCCTTCTTTAGCTCTTCCTCAAATTCGGGCACCGCCGTGAACAGGTCGGCCACAAGGCCGTAATCGGCAACCTGGAAGATCGGCGCCTCCTCGTCCTTGTTGATGGCGACGATCACCTTGCTGTCCTTCATCCCGGCCAGGTGCTGAATCGCGCCGGATATGCCCACGGCGATGTACAGCTCGGGCGCCACGACCTTGCCGGTCTGGCCCACCTGGTAGTCGTTGGGCATGTAGCCCGAGTCCACCGCCGCCCGGCTGGCACCGATGGCGGCGTTCAAATGGTCGGCGATGCCGTCCAGGATCTTGAAGGCCTCGCCACTGCCGAGGCCGCGCCCGCCGGACACGACCACCCGGGCCGCGGTCAGCTCGGGCCGGCCGGTATCGCTCAGCGACTCCCCGACGAAGCGGGAGACGCCGGCGTCGCCGGTTGAGTCGACTCTCTCGATCGCCGCTTGGCCGTCCTCGGCTGCCGGCTCGAAGGCGGTGCCGCGCACGGTGATCACCTTCACCGGATCGCTCGACCGGACCGTGGCGATCGCGTTGCCGGCGTAGATCGGCCGCTCAAAGGTGTCGGCGTCGTGGACGGCGGAGATGTCCGACAACTGCTGGGTGTCCAGCACGGCGGCGACCCGGGGCATCAGGTTCTTGCCGAAGGTCGAGGCCGGGGCCAGCAGGTGGCTGTAGCCTTCGGCCAGCTTCACGACGAGCGGTGCCACGTTTTCGGCCAGCCCGTGGTCGAGCTCGGGCGCGTCGGCCAGCAGCACCTTCGCGACCCCTGCCAGGCGCGCGGCCGCCTCGGCGGCGGCCCCGCAGCCGGTGCCGGCGACCAGAAGATGGATGTCGCCGCCCAGGGCTGCCGCGGCGGTGACGGTGGTATAGGTCGACCCCTTGAGGGTCGTGTTGTCGTGCTCGGCGACGACGAGAACGGCCATGGCTCCTCGGACCTCCCTAGCCTTGGTGGATCGGCGTCAAATGACGCGCGCCTCGTTCTTCAGCTTATCGACCAGTTCGGGCACCGAACCGACCTTGACGCCGGCGGAGCGCTTGGGCGGCTCGGTCACCTTGAGCGTCTCGAGCCGGGGGGTGGGATCGACACCCAGCTCTTCCGGTGTCTTGCTGGCAATCGGCTTCTTCTTCGCCTTCATGATGTTGGGCAGGCTGGCGTAGCGGGGCTCGTTCAAACGCAGATCCGTGGTGACCACCGCGGGCAGCCGGACCCAGACGGTCTGCAGGCCGCCATCGACTTCGCGGGTGACGTTGAGGCCGCCATCGGCCGGCTCCACCTTCGAGGCAAAGGTCCCCTGCGGCCATGCCAGAAGGGCGGCCAGCATCTGCCCGGTCTGGTTGGCATCGTCATCGATGGCCTGCTTGCCCATGAGCACCAGGTCAGGCGTCTCCTCGGCGACGATCGCCTTGAGCATCTTGGCGACGGCCAGCGGCTCGAGAGGGATGTCGGTCTTGACGTGAATGCCCCGGTCCGCGCCCATGGCAAGGGCGGTGCGGATCGTCTCCTGGCACTGCTGGACGCCAAGCGAGACGGCGACAATCTCCGTGGCAGCCCCTCTTTCCTTCAGCCGCACGGCCTCCTCGACGGCGATCTCGTCGAACGGATTCATCGACATCTTGGTGTTCGACAGATCTACGCCGCTCTGATCCGCCTTGATCCGCACCTTTACATTGTAGTCGATGGCCCGCTTCGTCGGGACGAGGATCTTCATGGTATCGGGTCTCCCGGGCGACAGCCGCGCCGTCCGGCCGGGCAGGCAGGCGCGGTGCGGGGTCGGTCGTTCGAGTCGGATGCCCTCTATTATTACCGTTGCCTTACCGACACGTCGAGGGTGCGCTGCGTCATTGTCCGTTCGGTCGCGGCGCGCGCCATCGTGAACGGGTGGCGTCCGGCCCGTGCGGCCTGCGCCTTGACGCGGGTAGGCAGCCGTGCGTCAGATGCGGAACACCGGATGATGCGCGTGGGGGCGCGGCACGCTGGGCGAGGCCGGGTTGGATGCGGGATGAGCGACGTTGACGTTCTCAAGCGGCGGGAAGCCGAGACCATACTGGCGGCCGAGGAGATCGCCCAGTCGGTGGTGATCACCAACCCGGCCTTGCCGGACAATCCGATCGTGTTCGTCAGTCCGAGCTTCGAGGAGCAGACCGGCTATCCCGCTGTGGAGGCCCTTGGCCGCAATTGCCGGTTCCTTCAAGGGCCGGGCACCGATCCGCGGGCGGTTCGGCGGATTCGCCGGGCGATCGAGCGACGCAAGGCCATCGAGATCGACCTTCTCAACTACCGCAGGGATGGCACGCCGTTCTGGAACCGCCTGCGCATCCGCCCGCAATACGGCCCCGACGGGATGCTCGTCTACTTCATCGGCGCGCAAAACCCGATCCCTGAAGATCAGGTCCGGCCTCTGCCATTCGATGTGGAGTGGTAGCCGGCGCGGCGAGACTTCCCAAGGCCGGCGTTGACGGGCTGGGCGCCCGTTACGGGCACCGTGCCCCGGACATCCGTGCCATGTCGGTCATGGTCGCCCGGCCGAACGCGGCGGCGACCTTGACCCGATGGCCGCCGGTGCCGCGCATCCCCGGGACCCCGGCGGCCAAACCGGGCCTCACCCGATCTCGTTGAAGTCCTCAAGAAGTGCAGCAATCCGGCCTGGATCGAGCTGTTCCATGATGATGCGAACGCGTCTCGTGGCGGCGAGGCTGTCGAGCGTTCGGACCCTTTGCTTGACCGCAAGCAAGGCGGCAGGAGCCATGGACAGCTCGCGGATGCCGAGCCCAATGAGCAATGCGGTGAAGCGGGGGTCTCCGGCGACCTCGCCGCATACACTGAGCGGTATGCTCGCCCTGCGCGCGGCCTCCGCCGTGAATTGAAGCAGCCGGAGGACCGCCGGATGCAGGGGATCGAACAGCCCGGCGACCTGGTCATCGCCGCGATCGATCGCAAGCGTGTACTGAATGAGATCGTTGGTGCCAAGCGCGAAGAAATCGGCCGTTGGCCCCAGGGAGTCGGCTGCCAGCGCGGCCGCCGGCACCTCGATCATCACGCCGAGAGGCGGCAGCGGATCGGCGAAGTCGACCCGGCGCCGGCGCAGCCGGCGCGCAATTCGCTCCATGGCCGCGCGAACCTGACGCACCTCGGTCGCGCTGGTGACCATGGGCAGGAGGATCCGCACGGGACCATGGGCTCCCGCCCGCAACATGGCCGCAAGCTGATGCTCGAGCAGCCGCGGCTCACGCAAGCTGAGGCGGATCGCGCGAAGCCCGAGAGCCGGGTTAGCGCATTCCAGAAAATGCGGACCGAGCGCGGAGGCCAGCTTTTCACCGCCAACATCAAGGGTTCGCAGGGTGACCGGCCGTCCCTGCATGCCCTCCACGATGGCCCGCAGCGACTGGTACTGCTCCTCCTCGCTGGGCAGGTCATCCCGATTCATGAACAGGAATTCGGTTCGCAGCAGACCGATTCCATCAGCACCGATGTCAACGGCCGAGCTCACCTCCCGTGCCAGCTCGATGTTTGCCATCAAGGCGATGTCAACCGTATCCCGCGTGCGGGCCGGCAGGCTGATGAGCGCCCTCAGCCGCGCCTTCTCGGCCCGGTTCTCGGCTTGACGGGCACGGTAATCCTCGAGCGTCTCGGCCGAGGGGGCGACGATCACGCGGCCGGCCGTACCATCGACGATGACCGTCTGACCGGACCGGACCCGGCTCATCAGCCCGCTGATGCCAAGCACCGCCGGGAGCCCGAGAGAACGCGCCATGATGGCCGTGTGTCCCTCGGCGCCACCGAATGCGGTCGCGAACCCGGCAACCGCATCCGGTTCCATGAGGGCGGTGTCGGCCGGCGTCAGCTCCTCCGCCAGGATGATGCTGTCCGCCGGCAGCTTCGAGAACGCCTGATATTTCCGGTCCACCAGGTTCCGGATCAAGCGGGCGCCGACGTCGCGGATATCCTGGCTGCGGCCCGCGAGGTAGGGATCGGACATGGCCGAGAACTGCTGGGCGATGGCCGCCATCTCGGCCTGAACCGCGAACTCGGCATTGACGAGGTCCTCCGCGATGCGGCGCTCGACGCCTCGGATCAAGCGCGACCCCGACAGGATCGAGAGATGGGCATCCAGCAGATAGCTGATCTCCTCGGCCGCCGACTCGGGAAGCCCCATCGCCTTGGCCTTCAGCTTGCGCAGCTGCCGACGGGATTTCGAGATAGCGTCGGCAAGCCGTGCCAGCTCGCGTTCGGTCTCCTCGGCCGCCACGCGATACTCGGGCACCTGGGCGAAGCCGCTCTCGACGATATGCGCCGGGCCGATCGCGATTCCCGCGGAGACTCCCAGCCCGGTCAGGACATGGTCCTGCCCAGGCCGGGCGATGTCGCGTTCAGCGCTCATCGGGATGCCCTCAGTCCTCATCGAACCTGCCCGAAATAAGTGCCTCCAACGCGTCCAGCGCCGGACCCGCCTCGTCGCCCGTGGCGGCGATATCGATGGTGCAGCCGGGGCTCGCCGAGAGCATCATCAGGCCCATGATCGATTCGCCACAGACATCCATGCCCTGACGGCGGACCCGGATCTCTGCGTCGAAACTGCTGGCGACCTTGACGAATTTCGCTGCAGCCCTGGCGTGCAATCCACGCCGGTTCCTGATGGTCAGCGTCCGGACCAGCGGCTGGCTCTTGACGCGCTGATCGTCCATCGACCTTCTCTGGCCATGGTTTCCCCCCTTGTCGACCGACTATACACGAATGTTCTACTTTCTGCTCTCGGCCAGCAGGCTCGACGCTACATTAATATATTTTTGGCCGGCTTCGCGAGCGTTGGCCACGGCCACGGCCAATGGCTCCTCGGCACGCACCGATGCGAGCTTGATCAGCATCGGCAAGTTTACCCCGGCGATCACCTCGACATTCGCCCTTTCCATCACCGAGATCGCAAGGTTGGACGGCGTTCCGCCAAACATGTCGGTCAGCAGGACGACCCCGCGCCCGTTATCGACCTTGGCGACGCTTTCGAGAATTTCCATCCTTCGCTGTTCCATGTCGTCGTCCGGGCCGATGCATACGGCGGCGATGCCATGCTGCGTGCCGATGACGTGCTCCAAGGCGGCAATGAACTCCTCGGCCAATCGGCCATGCGTGACCAGCACCATGCCGATGCTGGGTGCCTCCGGGCCAGCGCTGCTGGACATGCCTGCTAGCTCCCTTCGGGATCGGACCGCGGGATATCACGGTGGAGCAACCCGACCTTATGGTGCTCCTCCCGCAGCCAAGCCGCCAAGTGCTCGGCGACGAAGACCGAACGATGCCGTCCACCGGTGCAGCCGACAGCGATGGTCAGATAGCTCTTCCGCTCAAGGTTGTAGCGCGGCAGTACGGTTCGCAAGAGGCCTCGCAGATGCTCCATGAAGGGCCCGAAATCCCGGTCGGTCGCGATCAGTTCCTGAACCTCCCGGTCGAGGCCGGTAAGGGGTCGAAGATCCTCGCGCCAGTGTGGGTTCGTGAGGAAGCGCACGTCGAAGACGAGATCGGCTTCACGCGGAACACCGCGCCTAAAGGAAAATGACGTGACAAACACATAAAGGTTATCCGATACGACAGAACAATGCTGATCCAATAACCTCCTCAGCTGATGGATGTTGAGCAGAGAGGTGTCAATGACAAGGTCGGCATGATCACGCACCGGATATAGGAGGATCCGTTCCCTCCGGATCCCGTCAGACACCGGTCGATCAACGGCCAACGGGTGGCGCCGCCGGGTCTCCGTGAAGCGTCGCTGGAGCACCTCGGCGTCGCAGTCGACGAAGATGAGCTGCACCTCCGTCTCTGGCTGGGCCCGGAGGTGGCCTACGTATCCGAGCAGGGCGTCCGTTGAGAAATCACGTGTGCGGCTGTCGATCCCTATCGCCAGCGGCGGCCCAAAGCGATGACTTTGCTCGACGAGCACATGAGCAAGCGCGATGGGCAGATTGTCGACGGCCTCGTATCCGATATCCTCGAGCGCCTTCAACGCTGTCGACATCCCTGCGCCGGACAGGCCCGTGACAAGCATGACCCGGCGAAGATCCGGGCCTTCGCGCGCGGGCGCCCGCATTGTCGGCTCCATACTGACGCGCCTCCGTCGGGGCGACAATCAAAGGTCGTGCCACCTGCCCCCTAGGCCGGTGCTGCCAGCAGCCAGCCTCCTGGAGGCCGGCGCGAGGCCGAGAGCAGAGCCAGCCGAAGCTTGGCATCCGCGGACGCCTCGAAGGGCGCCACGCTTATCAGGGGCACGGTCACCTCGCAATATTGGACGAAGGCTGGTTCCGGAAGTCGAGCGATAGCGGCGGACGACCGACAATCCCCGACAAGGGCCACGCGAGCCGCGGCAATGGACGGCACCGGAAGAGGGCCGATACCGCGCACCTCGAGGTGACCGCACCATGTCCGGGGGCTGACCGCCCACAGGGCGCCATCCCTCGCCTCCAGCCCGGTCAGATCGTCGGCGACGAGCAGGCCGCCCCGGTCAATCAGCCGCAAGGCCAGATCGGACTTCCCCGAGCCCGACCGGCCGCGAAGGAGCACGGCGGCGTCGCCGATCGCGACGCATGTCCCATGGACCCGAAGCATGAGTCGCGAGTGTCCATCGGTCCCGAAACCTCGTCAATCGCCGTGGCGCCGACGGGTCAGCTCGGTTGATCCTGCGGGTCGGGCGCCGCGCCGCCCTCTTCAGCGACGACCGGTCGTGCAAGAATTTCCACAGTATAGTTCGTGCTTCCTGCAAAAGGAACAATCAGGACGAAGTAGTAGCCACTCTCCAGGCGCACATCGATCTGCTCCGGCCGACTGCCACCTTCCGTCGAGGTGGCGAGCACCGAGCCGAAATCGTCCTCGACGCTGATGTCGGCATCGGCTTGGAGATCGTGAAGCCGGACGGTCACCATCGATGGCTCGGCAACATGGAAGCGATAATAATCTTTCTTGTCAATTTGCCCGACCCAGTCCGTGGCCTGCAGGGTCGTTACTCCGGCATCACCAAGATCACGAGCCGAGCCGACGTCGTTGCCGGCCTCATCGGCTGGCGGTGCATTCGCGGCCTCGCCATTCAGGATGAGCCGATACGGCGTCGCCCCCTCATACCGGTAGACCTCCGCGAAATAGTCTCCCGGCCCGGCCAGCATGACGATATGCTCCGGATCCGTGTTCCCGGCGCGCGATTCCATCAAGATGTTGCCGTCCTGGTCGCGAAGCCGAAGATCGGCGTCGGCCGACAGCTGGTCGAGACGGGCATCGATGCTTGTCCAGCCCGGCACTTCAAAGCGGAAATAGTCGGTTTCATCGGCCGGCCCGACACTGCCTCGACGCCTGATGGGCTCATCCGAGAGCACGCCGAGCATCACGGCCTCGGACATCGAGTTGTCCGCGCTTGGCTCCTCGTCGTTGTCGTTGCCGTGTGAATTCAATGGCATGGAGGCGGCATCGGGCGCCGGCTCCTGCACGGTGATGAGCAACGGCCTCAGGATCTGTGCCCAGACGAAGGCCTGGGAGCCGTCGTTCAGCTGCACGCGAAGCCAGGATCGACCCTGGACCCGCCCGGTGACCGTCAGCTGGCTTCCAAAGGGCAGGGTGTCGAGGATCTCCGCGGTCCCCGACGGAGCGGCACGCACGTGCGCGTAGGCCCAGCTGACATAGTGTGGACCGTCCACCTCCTCGGCGATGATCGGCGTACCGTCTTGTGGCGACGCCGGCTCATCGGATGGGTCGGCGTAAGCCGCCACCGGCGCCGACGCGCAGACGAAAGCAATCAGGTTGCCGGCAAGAAGCTGACGGACGGCGGATCGGTTCATCGAGTTGGGCCTCTTGCCGAATGTCATTTGGGCGGGCGCCGAACCCGTCGGCGCGATCTTCGCCTAGAGCGTTTCCGGCTCAAGGGCATCGCCGGCGCCGCTTGCGCGTCAGGCAAATACGCTCTAGCAGCCGACCACTTAACGAACCGTGATGTCCCGGGCCTGAGGAGAGGCCCAATCGCCTCATGCCAGAGCGGGAATCTTCACGGTGAAGCGGGCTCCGGAGTCGCCACGGTTCTCAGCGAAGATGTCACCGTGGTGAGCCTCCACTATCTGCTTGGAGATGCTCAGTCCCAAGCCGGAGTGGGTGCCGAACTTCTCACCAGACGGGCGCTCGCTATAAAAACGGTCGAAGATTGCTTCCAGCTTGCTGGGGGGGATGCCGGGACCCTGATCCTCGACCGTGATCTCGACGGTATCCCCTCGGGCGTCGTGGCAACGCCGGGCGCGCACGGTGATGACCCCGTTCTCCGGTGAGAAGCTGATCGCGTTTGCAACGAGGTTCCTGAACACTTGAAACAGGCGGCTTTCCAGGCCGGCCACGGGCAGCCGGTCCTCGGAAGGGATGTCCACCTTGATGCGCGTTCCGGTTTCCTGAAGCGTGCTCCGGTAAAGATCGGCCAGGAGCGGCAGCATCTCTGCGATGCTGACGGTCTCCGCCTCCGCCCGAGAGAGCTCGGCATCCAGGCGCGAGGCGTCGGAGATGTCGGAGATCAACCGGTTGAGCCGATGAACGTCCTCGACGATCACGGCCATCAGCTTTCTCTGTTGCTCCGGATCGGTGACCCGGGCCGTGGTCTCGACCGCGCTGCGCAGCGAGGTCAAGGGGTTCTTGATCTCGTGGGCGACGTCGGCCGCGAACCGCTCGATAGCGTCCATCCGTGCCCAAAGGGCCGACGTCATGTCCCGCAACGCTCCCGACAGTTCTCCGATCTCGTCACGCCGCTGCGAGAAGTCGGGGATTTCATTCTGTCGGCCGTGCCCGCGCCGAACCTGCTCGGCACCCTCGGCAAGCCGACGGATGGGCCGCGTGATCGACCCCGCCAGATAGACGGACATGAGGACCGTGAAGGCCAAGGCGACACCGAAAACTTTCAATATGTCCTCTCGAACGGACTGCACAGCCCGACGAATGCTTTCGTTGTCTCGGGTCAAAAGCAGAGCGCCATGGACGACCCTTACTCTTTGGACCGGGACGGCCACTCCAAGCACCAGCTCATCGCGGCTGGCCGCCCATATCTGGCGACCGATCTCACCGTTCAGAGCGGTGACAACGGACTCATAGTCCCCGGCGCGCTGATGCGGACGTTCGGCGTATTCAGGAAAGCTGCGTCTCTCGGGGATCAACGCAACCAGCGTATCGTAGACGCGGTCGACGATCCGCCGGAGCCAATTGACCTCCTCTGGTGGAGGCAACGGCTGCACTTCCACCGTGCCCCCGGGACCTCCGCCAATGACCCGGCTATCCACAATGAGCGAGCCGTCGACCCCGAACAGCCGCGTTCTGGTGTCAGTGGTTTCGTAAAGGCGACGAACCATGGATCGCGCCATCTCGGCATCGAGAGACTGGGGCTCGTCGCCCTGGCCATCGATGGCGCCTTCGCCCAGGGCTCCGGAAAAGATCAGGGCCTCCGTGCGCAGCGCGTCGAGCTCTGCCTGGATCAAGCGATCCTCATAGCGTCCCAGATAGAGCAGCCCGCCCACCAGGATCAGCAGGGCGAGCACGTTCACGGCCAAAACGCGCGACGTCAGCTTCGAGAAGGGACGGCGACGACGGCGAATGGTCGCTCGCCCATCCATGTTCGCCCGGGGCGGCAGGGCAGGCATTGCACAGGGGCCCGAGCGGCGGTCCACCGGCTCGTGGCTTCTGGAGGCGCCGTCCAGGCGTGGCACCTGTTCGCCGTTCCTCCCATCGGATGCCGCGGAATGCCCAACGGCGCTAGCCCCACGTTCCATGGTCGGCTCACCCGACACGAGGCGGTATATGAACGCTCCGGATACTACGCTTCCTTATAGCGATAGCCGACCCCATAGAGCGTCTCGATTTGAGCGAATTCGGGATCTATGGACCGGAATTTTTTGCGGATGCGCTTGACGTGGCTGTCGATTGTCCGGTCGTCGACGTATATGTGCTCGCCATAGGCGGCATCCATCAGCTGATCGCGGCTTTTCACGTGTCCGGGCCGCGATGCCAAAGCCTTCACAAGCAGAAATTCGGTCACCGTCAGATCGATTGGCCGGCCTTTCCACAGACAGGCATGGCGATTGGTGTCCAGCGCCAAATCGCCCCTGTGAAACACGCTCTGGCTATCCAGCTCGCCATCGGCGGTGCCGGCCGACAGCTGCTCACGCCTCAGGATTGCCCGAATACGTTCAATCAGGAGTCGCTGCGAAAAGGGCTTCTTAATGTAGTCATCCGCGCCCATCCGAAGGCCAAGCGCCTCATCCACCTCATCATCCTTCGACGTCAGGAAGATCACCGGTATGTTCGAGGTCCTCCGCAGATGTTGAAGCAACTCCATTCCGTCCATGCGGGGCATCTTGATGTCGAGGACGGCAAGGTCGGCAGCGCGGCTGGCGAGACCCCGGAGGGCTTCGTCACCATCGGCAAACGTCCGCACGTCGAAGCCTTCCGCTTCCAGCGAGATGGACACCGAGGTCAGGATGTTCCTGTCATCGTCAACGAGCGCAATGGTCTGAGCCAATGGTCACCCCTATCCTCATGGCGCGGAAGTCCGACTCGCGACATCCGTAACCCTGTCATTCAGTCCCCTATCTGGTCTCGTATTGGCGACATTGAAACGCTTCCCCCCGCAACGCCACCGATCCTCATGCCGTGCCCAGGGCCCCCATGGAGCGACGGATGCGGGCCGCCGCGGAGGTCTGTCGGAGAGCCGGCATCCGGACAGCCGTCAGTCCCGTAGGAGCCAGCGCAAGGGGGCCCCAAACCGCAAGGTCAGGAGCTCGATGCCCGGATTCGTCTCGCTGATGCCGGCATTGGACAGGTGGAAGAAGGACACGGCGACCTGAATTCCATTGGAGAAACGGTATCCGGCCTCCACCCCCGAGCGAAACTCCACGGGATGTCCCAGGTCTCGCCCATCGCCGCGGTTGTACAGGCCGACGCCGGTAAAGGGGAACAGGACCAGACTGTTGAAGGGGGCGACCTCGATCCCGAAGCCGAACCCGCCGAATGCGGTCCTTTCCGTGGTGACGAAGCCTCCAACGAAAGGGGCGATGCTGGTCGCCGGGACGAACCCTTCAAGGTATCGCGCGCCGGGACGCCATTCGAGCTCGAACGCCGGAACCTTGCTGTTGCCCTCGTTGTCGCCGTCGATGTTGTAGACGCCACCACCCAGAAAGAGATGGCTTACGCTGTCCTGCGCTGCAGCGGGAACAGCAAGCGCCAGCAGGATCGGCGCGACGCCGAGCATGACCACCCATTGCTTGCCTGACACCGGCACGGATCACTCCTGCAATTCGGGGCTGAGGTTCGTTCCGCCCCATTAGCGAAAATGGATGGAGTGATCAATCGTCGACGGTCGCCAGGCGTCGCCGCTTGAAGATTAATCGCAGGGACCCTCACATGATGGACCGGAAGCGTTGCATGATCTCAACGAGCGCCGTGCGGATGCCCGGCTCCATCGCCGAATGGCCGGCATCGGGAACGACCACGTATTGGGCTTCGGGCCAAGCGCGCCGCAACTCCTCAGCGGTCACGATCGGGCAGACAATGTCGTAGCGACCCTGAACGATCGCGGCCGGTATCCCTCGGACACGCTCGACGCCGGAAAGAAGCCGGTCTTCCGGTTGGAAGACATTGTGCTTGAAAAAATGCGCCTCGATCCGTGCCAAGCCCAAGGCATGAGCGTCCTCTCCGGCTGCCGCGACCGTCTCGGGATTGGGTAGCAGCGTTGAGCAGGCGCCCTCGTATATGCTCCAGGCCCGCGCTGCGGGGAGATGGATCGCGGGATCATCGCTCATGAGCCGGTTGTAGTAGCCTTCAAGAAGGTCGCCGCGTTCTTCAGGGGCAAGGAAGTGAGTGAAGGCGTGCCAAGCTTCCGGAAAAATCACGCGCATGCCGTAGAGGAACCAATCGATCTCCCGACGCCGCATGAGGAATATGCCTCGCAGCACCAGGGACAGGCAGCGATCCGGAAAGGCCTGCCCGTAGGCGAGCGCGAGTGTGCTCCCCCAAGAACCACCGAAGACGTGCCACCTTCTCACCCTGAGAAAGTCACGGAGACTTTCGATGTCTGCAATCAACGCGTCAGTCGTGTTGGCGCGAACCTCCCCCAGCGGCCGTGACCGCCCGGCGCCACGCTGATCAAAGATTATGATCCGGTAATGAAGCGGATCGAAGAACCGCCGATGCATGGGGGCGGCGCCGGCGCCGGGCCCACCGTGAAGGAACAGCACAGGCACGCCCTGCGGATTGCCGCATTGTTCCCAATACAGCACGTGGGGTGGATCGGACTTGAGGTAGCCGGTCTCATAAGGCTCGATCGGAGGGTAGATGACGTCGCGCGGCATGCCAGGTTCGATCACGGACCGGACGCCCGTGGCGCCGACCAACGACAACGGGCTGTCATTGTGATACAAGATCTGGGGGGATGATGGCAGACGGAATAGGGCAGAAAGAGGATCGCTCTCGGAAGCCGCGGCGGCGACCCTGCCGTGCGTCGGCCAGGTGCCTTGCTTGATCGCTTCCCTCGCCATGCCCATTTGTCAAGCGTGGCCGTGATGATGCATGGGCGAAGCGCCGATCCCGGGCTTCGGCCCCATGTCGGTGAGGACACATCTTGCTCATGCGAGGGGATGGTGACGTGACCCGGTTGTCCCTGTTCAACAGTCCTTTGCTGCTTGGGTTCGAGCAGTTCGAGCGTACGGTGGAGCGCGTCTCGAAAGCGTCGGCGGATGGGTATCCACCCTACAATATCGAGCAGATCGGAGAGGACCAGCTTCGGATTACCCTTGCTGTTGCAGGGTTCGCCCGAGAGAACCTCTCTGTGCAGGTTGAGGACAACCAGTTGGTGGTGCGCGGCAAGCAGCCGGACGAGCCTGAACGATTCTTCCTCCATCGTGGGATCGCGGCCCGGCAGTTCCAGCGCTCATTCGTGCTGGCGGATGGCATCGACGTCGTAGGTGCGTCTCTGGACAAGGGCTTGCTGGCGATCGAGTTGCGTCGTCCGCTCCCTGAAAGCCGTGTTCGGACCATTGCCATTACCGGAAAAGGTAATGGTCCTCAGGCCGAGACCTCGATCGAGGTCGACCCCGATGGCACCTCTCAGGGACATTGAGCGGTCGGGTCGCAGGTGAAAGGAAGGATGAATCATGACCTCTGGTAGAAATGTCGTCGCGCAAAGTCGGGAGAGCTTGCGCGAGATGTCCAGCACGGACTTTGCGGCGTTCGGCCTGCAGGAACTGGCCTATGTCAAGCAGGTCGAGATGAGTGAGCAGCCTGTCTATGCCATTCACGGCGCCGATGGCACCGCCTTGACAGCCGCCTCCAGCCGTGAGATTGCCTTCGCCCTTGTGCGACAAAACGACCTGGAGCCGCTCAGCGTGCATTAGCCGCTCTGGTATTGGCGGGCGAGTTCATCGTTATCGGTCTTGACGCTGCTCGGACGGGCGGCGTCTTCTTCGTTCCGTTCAACGCCGCTGAGCCAACGCCGCTGAGCC
>CAZTHL010000024.1:38910-45915 GCA_964613585.1 uncultured Mycobacteriaceae bacterium
CAACGCCGCTGAGCCAACGCCGCTGAGCCGAATGATCAGGCTGCGCGCACCGCTTGGCGCTCGTTGAGCAGGGCATTGACCCCGTCAGCTGTCTGACAACCACGCAGCTTCTCGCAAAGGCCCTCATCCCTCAAGAGCCGGGACGCGCGAGCCAAAGCCTTCAGATGGTCAGCGCCAGCTTGGTCGGGCGCCAACAATAAATAGAACAGATCCACCGGTTGATCATCTATTGCGTCAAAATCAACCGGCCGCTCAAGTTGAGCGAATAGGCCAAAGACACGGCCTAGTGAATCCAGCTTCGCGTGCGGTATTGCCACGCCTCGCCCCACTCCCGTGCTGCCAAGACGTTCCCGCTCAAGAAGAGCGTCAAAGATAAGGCGCTCTGACTGACCGGTCAGGGCCGAGGCTCGCTTGGCCAATTCCAGCAATACCTGCTTTTTGCTGTTCGCCTTAAGGCGCACATCAATGGCATCCGCCGGCAGGAACTCAGGCATGACACACCCACTTTGCGTGGCGTTCAGAAAGGAAATTCCCTACGAGCCCTTGAGCTCGCTTCCCTGCGGATCGACCCAGCCGATGTTGCCGTCGGTACGACGATAGATCATGTTCAGGCCGCCGTGAGCGACATTCCGAAACAGTAGGGCGGGTTGATCCGTCAGATCCATCCGCATCACTGCCTGACTTACGGTCATCTGACCAATTTGCGTCGGCATCTCTGCAACGACGACGGGTTGGCCGGGCTCGGCGCGGTCCTCGACCGGGTCATCCGAAGACGCCTCTACTATATAGGTTGGCGCTGGCACGGTCGCTTGAGCGACGACCCGTTTGTGATAATCGCGGAGGCGCCTTTTGTACCGCCGGAGCCTCTTGTCCATCCTGGCTGTGGCCGCGTCGAAGGCGGGATAGGGATCCTCGGCTTCCGCGGTGCTCTGCAGGAGGATGTCCTTGCCGATCACGGTGATGTGCATGGCAGCCTTGCGCTCAGATGGGCACGCGCTCGCGCGCCAGCCGATGACAGAATGCGCCTGCCGGCGCCAAAACGCGACAACCTCTTCAGCCCGCATGGCAGTCTGGGCCGCCGCCGACGATCCTGCTCATGGCTGCGCCGGATGCTGGTCGACACCCGGCTGCTCAAGGTGACCCGCTTGCAGCGCGACCCTATAGACGCAGGCACTTTTCACGCTTTCGCTGGACCGACGAGGGTATCCTCATGCCCTCCCGGTACTTCGCCACGGTACGTCGAGCGATATCGATTCCGTCCGCCCGGAGCATCTCAACAATTTTGTCATCAGATAGGATCCCGTTTGCAGCCTCGCCGTCGATCAATGTCTTGATCCGAAACCGAACGGACTCGGCCGAATGGGTATCACTGCCGTTCGCACCTTGAATGGCTGAGGTGAAAAAATACTTGAGCTCGAACAGTCCCCGTGGAGTAGCAATAAACTTGCTCGATGTGACCCGGCTGACAGTGCTTTCATGCATGCCAATCACATCGGCAATATCGCGGAGGATCAGCGGCTTCAGATATTGGATGCCGTGAGCAAAAAAGCGGTCCTGCTGTCTCACAATTTCTGTAGCAACCTTGAGAATTGTCGTCGCGCGTTGGTGCAACGACTTTACCAGCCAATTAGCCGACGCGAAGCATTCCGCCAAATATTCCTTCTCGGCCTTGTTCCGGTGATTGCCACTCACTTTCGCATAATAGGGCTGATTGACCAGGACCCGTGGAAGTGTGTCGTTGTTGAGCTCAACGATCCAGCCACCACTGGGTTGCGGCTGCATCAAGATGTCCGGTGTCACGGTTTGCGCAACGACGTGGTGGTACGATGAGGCCGGCTTCGGGTTCAGTGCCCTGATCTCACCGATCATGTCGCTGATATCCGCGGCATCCACACCGCAGATGCGCTGCAGCGCCGTGAATTGGCGTTGAGCCAGAAGCGGCAGATTGTTCAACAGTGCCTGCATCGCCGGGTCGAGACGGTTGCGCTCAGCCAGTTGCAGCGCGAGGCATTCCGCAAGACTGCGCGCCAGGATGCCGGTCGGCTCGAACCGCTGGATCCGGCCGAGCACTCCCTCGACCTGAGCCACGCTGCACCCCAGCTCTGCTGCCAAGGTCCCGACATCTCCTGAGAAGTAGCCGGCGCCGTCGATCATGTCGATCAGCTGCTGGGCGATCAGCCGATCCGCCGGATCGTCGAACTCCATGTTCACTTGGCCGAGCAGATGCTCGCGGAGGCTGGGCGGCTCTGACAGCGTCTGCTCGAAGCCGAGCGGCTCGTCCTCAAAATCCATGCTGCCGGAGCGGCCGCCCCAGGATCCAAGGCCGTCGGAGTTGCCGGGGTGGATCAGCCCGGAAGTCGGCTCGTCCCACACATTCCCGTAGTCGGTATCGAGCGGACCGTCGCCTTGGTCGGCCAAGCCCTGGGCCGTCGCCAGCCGATCCGTTCCGGTGCTGTCGCTCGCCCCGAAGTCCACCGATCCGGCTTCCGATCCGTCGGCATCGAGGCTGCTTCCACCTCCCCAGGCATCGTCATCGGGGGTGCCTTCATCCCTCTCGAGCAGGGGATTCCGTTCCAGCTCCGTCTCGACATAGCCGGCCAGCTCAAGATTCGAGAGCTGCAGCAGCTTGATCGCCTGCTGCAGCTGCGGCGTTATCACGAGTGACTGAGTCTGGCGAAGGTCCAGGCGTTGCGTTAGCGCCATGATTATTATGTCTCTACAGACTAAACCTTTCGCCCAAGTAAACTCGGCGAACGTCTTGATGCGCGACGATTTCCGAAGGCCGCCCTTCCATCAGAACACAACCGTCATGGAGGATATAGGCGCGATCGACGATATCGAGGGTCTCCCGCACATTGTGATCCGTGATCAGCACCCCAATGCCCCGATCGCGCAAATGCGACACGAGATCCCGGATGTCGTTCACGGCAATCGGGTCGATGCCCGCCAAAGGCTCGTCCAGAAGCACGAAGTGCGGACGAGACGCGAGGGCTCTGGCAATCTCGACTCGACGCCGCTCCCCGCCGGACAAGGCGAGCGCCGGTGCCCGTCTCAGATGGGTTAGCGAGAATTCCGCCAGAAGGTCCTCGATCATGGCGGCACGGACATCGCTCGCCTTCTCGCTCACCTCCAGCACCGCCCGGATGTTCTGCTCGACGGTCATCCCTCGGAAGATCGAGGCCTCCTGTGGAAGGTAGCCGATGCCAAGACGAGCCCGACGATACATGGGTAGATCCGTCAGATCCCGACCATCAAGCCTGATGGTGCCTGTGTCGGGCGCGATCAGTCCGGTGATCATGTAGAAGCATGTCGTCTTGCCGGCGCCGTTGGGGCCGAGGAGACCGACAGCCTCCCCCCGCTGCAGACGCACCGAGACATTGCGCACCACGGGGCGTTGCTTGTACTGCTTTCCAAGGCTCGTGGCGACCAAACCCTCATTGTGGGTGATGAGGCGGGGTCGCGGCCGCTGCTGGTCCTGGACCATGCTGCCGGCCCGGCCCGAGGTGGACTTCTCGACTCGCATCGCTCCTGACGCGTTATCGTGGAACAAGTAGCGCGCGCACCCTGTCGCCGGAGCTTGGCCCCGCCAGCAAGCGGCTTACCCCAGTCTCGAGGTCGACCTCGGCGTAATCGCCATTGAGCTGGTTTTCGTCGCTGGTCAGGCTGACCCTGCCGGTCAGGGTAGCAACGTCCGTTTCAAGATTGTACACACCCATGTCGCCGCTGGCGATATCCGTCGGTGTCGTGATCAGGACATTGCCGAAGGCGTTCAGAAGGCGAATGGCCCGATCCCCGCCGTCGCCATCCTCAAGCTCCGCCGTGAGGACATCCGCTTCGATCCGATCCCGCTCGTTCATTGCCACAGCGTCCCCGCGGGCAACGGCAACTCCCCGACCTTGCCAGTATTCGAGGCTGTCCCTCGCCGTGACCACCTCCTTCGGCGTCACGAATCGCAAATCGCGTCCCGTCAGGATGAAGACATCGCGATCAAGATCGTAGCTGCCGCTGTCGCCTTCCGCGCGATGACCGCGATCCTCCGCGATCACCCGTCCCTCGGCATTGACGCGCCAGATCTCGGTGCCACCGTCGTCGGTATCCCGATAATAGGCAACGATGCGGTCGCCACGCAGCTCGAGCGAGCCCTGCCTGATGCGCGCCTCCCCGTGCGCCACATACACATTCAAGTTGCTCTGCCACTCCAGGGACTCGGCGGCTTCGATCTCGATCGGAGGTTCTGACCCCGTCTCAGCAAGCGCTGTCTGTGTCAACGCAAGCGCGCTGATCATGAGCGCCGGAACGGCGACACTCAGCAGGGCCCAGGTTGGCAGACGGCTCATGGCAGGTGATCCGATCCACCCTGCCGCAGCCAGAGGCTGGATTCGCCGGTGAAGACAATGACATTTCCATTTTGCGAGATGCGGAAGCCCTGCGCGTCGAGCCGGCCGAACGGCCCGTGTCCACGCACCGACCGATCTCCCCAGGCACGTCCCGCGTTCAAGTCCACGAACGCTTCCTCCGTGACGAACTCCGTCCCGTCGTCGCGAAACACGTTGACGCTGCCCTGCAAGTGCATGGCGTCGGTGCCTTGATCGTACGTGCCCTGATCGGCGACGAGCGAGAGCCATGCGCCGCGGCGCTCCATCAGCTCGGCTTGGGGGCGGGTCATGTCCACCAGATTCGGATTGTCCTCACGTTGCGCTGCCGAGTATGCGATGACGTTGTAGGCTTGGCCGTTTCGATCCGTGCCCGCGAAGCGCGGCTCCATCATCTGACCCCGGTTGACCCGCAGCTCGTCCATCTCCTCAGGTGGCGTGCTTATTTGCAGTTTTGGCCACGCCGCGACGAGCACGATCAGCATCAGCGCCAGCAGAGGCAGCACAATCTTCATCAGGCCGACGAAGCGGCTGTACCAGCGGCCAGCCTTGTGATCTCGCCGATCGGGAACAAAGCGGTCGAGGCGCCGAGACCTTTCGCCGCGCGTCGGAGCAACCGTGCTCATCGCCGGTGCTGTCCACGGAGACGCGGCCTCATACCGCGCCGGCGCGCAGGCAATCATGCATGTGAACGAGCCCGATCGGCCTGTCACCTTCGTCGACGACGAAAAGGCTGGTGATCCGCGGCATGATCTCGTTCATCGTCCGCAGGGCCTCCTCGATCAGGGCGCCCGGCCTGATGGTCCGCGGTCGCGCGGTCATGATCTCTTCCGCCGTCTGCTCCAGAAGCTTGGCGGACATGTGTCGACGAAGGTCGCCGTCCGTCACAATGCCGATCAGCTCGCCGGTCACGTCGTGGACGACACCCAGGCAGCCGAGGCTCTTCGCGCTCATGATGAGCAGGGCCTCACTCATCGGCGTTCGCGGTCCGGCCAGCGGCATGGCTTGGCCAGTGTGCATGACGTCGGCGACCTTCCTGAGGCGACGTCCCAACGCTCCCCCCGGATGCAAGACCCTGTAATCGTCAGTGGTGAAGCCACGTCGGCGAAGCAGGGCAATCGCCAGGGCATCGCCGAGAGCCATCATCATGGTCGTCGATGTGGTTGGAGCCAAGCCGTGCGGACACGCCTCTGCCGTGGGCGGCAAGACAAGGGTTATGTCGGACTGCTCCGCCAATGGCGAGCGGACATTGCTGGTGATGGCGATCAGGGGAATGTCGCAACGCCGCGCATAGCCAATCAGGTCGGCCAGCTCGGTCGTGTTGCCCGAATTTGACAGCGCGAGAACGGCATCGGCACGGGTGACCATGCCGAGATCGCCGTGACTTGCCTCGCTTGGATGAACGTAAAACGACGGCGTTCCGGTTGACGCAAACGTCGCGGCCATCTTCCGTGCGACATGCCCGCTCTTGCCGATCCCCGTTACGATCACACGCCCGGCAATGGCCTGGAGGCGATCCAGCGCCGCATTGAATCGATGGTCGAGGGTCTCCGCCAATTCCTCGAGCGCACTCCCCTCCAGGCGAAGCAGTGTGCGGGCGGCCTCGCGGTCCGCGTCGATCGCGGACCCGCCATCGCTCCCCGGGATCAATGCCGCCGCGCCATTCATTCGTCCAAGACCTCTCGACGGGTGTTGATGACGGCCGAGCGCCTCGCCGAAGGTGCCCAGCGGGCTTCGTGCGAGCGGCCCTGTCGATCGGGATCGCCTTGGCGACGACCGAGCCCGCGACGGCGATCAATGCGACTTTCGTACAGTCGTTTGCCGGCGTCACCGGCAGCGATGAGGCCCGAGCCGCGGGTGCTGAGCAGCTGCATGGACGGCGCGAAGCTCAGTGCGCGAAGATGTCGATATCCGACCATCCCGCCAGATCCAGCATGGCGCGCGTCGGCAGAAAGGCAAAGCAAGCCGCTGCGAAGGCGGTTCGTGACTCGCGGGCAAGCATCTCGTCGAACCGGTGCTTGAGAGCGTGCAGGTAGATGACGTCATTGGCGGCGTACCGAAGCTGCTCCTCGCTCAACGTCTCGGCTCCCCAATCAGAGCTTTGCTGCTGCTTCGACAGCTCGATGTCCAGCAACTCCCTGCAAAGGTCCCGAAGCCCGTGCCGCTCAGCATAGGTACGGGTCAGTCGTGATGCAATCTTGGTGCAGTAGATCGGCGCGGAGGTCACCCCCAAATACGCCTGGATCACGGCGACATCGAAGCGGGCGAAATGGAAAAGCTTGAGCACAGAAGGATCGGCAATGATTCGCTTGAGGTTTGGCGCCTGATACCGACGTCCGATGAACTGGACCACATGTGCGGCTCCGTCACCCGTCGAAAGCTGAATCAGGCAGAGGCGATCGCGCTGCGGCACCAATCCCATTGTCTCGCAATCGAGAGCAAGAACGCTTGGTGCCTCGAAGTTGTCGGGCAGATCGCCATGATGCAGTGTCACCTGAGCCATTTCAACGGCCCCTGTCATGTTCGAGACGCCGTGGCTACGGTCGCACGCGGTGGGAAAGGCCGGCACCCTCCCAATACATTCAGCTTGATTAGCATAGGAGGGAGGGTTTCGATTTGGTGCCCAGGAGAA
>CAZTHL010000025.1:0-45785 GCA_964613585.1 uncultured Mycobacteriaceae bacterium
GCACCGCCGGGAGCCGCCTCCTCGACGCCCGGCAGGCGTGTCCCGGCCGGGGCCGGCGCCGCTGCAGCGGGAGACCGTGCCCCGGGAGCCGCAGCACCGCCGGGCGCCGCCGGGGCGCCGGTCCGGGGATGCGCCGCGGCCCCGGGAGCCGCCCCGCCGGGCTCGGCCGGCAGCGCCTGGAAGCGACGGCCGCCGAACAGCGCGGCCCCGTCATCGCCGGTCGGCTGTTCCTCGATCAGCTCGGCCAGATCGCACCAGCCGCGGCGACCCTCCGCGCAGGCCTCGAGCACATCGGCCCGGTTCTGCCGGCAGGTCGCGGTCGAATAGCCGTTCGCGTTGCACAGCTCGAGTGCCAAGCGGAAGCGCTCCAGCACCTCGGGATCGGAATACGGGCCCTGCGCCTGAGCCGGCAGGCTCGCGGCCGCCAGGGCGCCGATCGCCAGGAGCGATCGGATCGGCCAGGTCATCGCGTGCATAAGCCCTCCTGCATGCGGCCGCTTGATAGCGCGCCCGACCGGGCAGCGGCAACCCATGGCATCGGGAAACCGCCGGTCGCCGGACCGCCGGCCCCGCTCCGTCCCCGCCATCACGCAGCCGGGTGCGCCGCCGGGCGCCCAGCCAACCGCCCAACCGTCGCGCCACCGGCTTGACGACGCCGGCCGCCCGGGTCTAGAGCCTTCCCGCCTGATGCGGGCCGGCGACGCCACGTGAGCCGGAACCGCTCTAGGCCTGTCCCCACACCCGCCCATGCGCACCGCCCTCCTGCCCTCGGCCCTCGTCCCGGCCGCCCGCGCCGCCGAGCCCGACCTCCTGGCCGCGCGGCTGCTCACCTGGACGCTGCCGGCGCTGTTCCTGTGGGGCCGGGCACCGGCCGACATCGCCCTGTCCCTGGTCGCCCTGCTGTTCCTGGGCCACAGCCTCCGGCGAAGGCGCTGGGGCTGGCTCGGCACCGGCTGGGTCGTGGCGGCGCTCGCCTTCTGGGCCTATCTTCTGGCCACGGCCCCGCTGGCGGAGGACCCGGCGACGGCGCTCGACCGGGCGCTGCCCTGGGTTCGCTTCGTCGTCTTCGCCGCGGCGCTGCAGCACTGGGTGCTGGCCGAGCGCGCCGCCCGCGCGGTCATGCTGGGCTGCCTGCTCGGCGCCGTGCTCTACGCCGCCGCCGACGCCCTCGTCCAGCTCGCCGCCGGCACCGGGCTGAGCGGCCACCCGCGCCCGTCGCCGCACCGGCTGAGCGGCCCGTTCGGCGACCCGGCGGTCGGCATCTTCCTGGCCAAGGCCAGCTTCCCCGCGCTCGGCGGCCTGCTCGCCTGGGCCGTCCTGCGACCGTCGCCGCCGCGTCTCGCCCTGGCGCTCGGCGGCGTGGTGCTGGTCGGCGCCACCGTGTTCCTGTCGGGCGAGCGCTCGGCCTTTCTGCTGTTCTCGCTCGGCCTCGCCCTGCTCGCCGCGCTGGCGCCCCGGGCGCGCCGGCCGCTCCTGGCCGGGGCGGCGGCCCTCGGGCTGCTGCTCGGCGCGGCGGTGGCGACGGCGCCCGAGCTGCGCGAGCGCATGGTGTCCTACACCGCGGCCCAGCTCGCCGACCTGGGGCAAACCGACTACGGCATGATCTTCGCCACCGCCTGGGCCATGTGGCAGGATCACCCGGCGCTCGGCGTCGGCGCCAACAACTACCGGGTCGCCTGCCCGGCGCCGCGCTACGACGCCCACGGGCCCGAGCCGCGCCGCTGCCAGCTGCACCCGCACAACCTCTACCTCGAGCTCCTGGCCGAGACCGGCCTCGTCGGCACCCTGCTGTTCCTTGGCCTGATCGCCGCTTGGCTCACCGCCTTCGCCCGCGGCTTCACCGGCCCTGCGCGCCGCGACCCGGCGGCCGTCGGCGCGCTCGTCCAGCCGCTCCTGTTCCTGTGGCCGCTGATCGGCACCCAGAGCGTCTTCACCAACTGGGCCGGCACCCTGTTCTGGCTGGCGATCGGTCTCGCCCTCGCCACCCTGTCGCCGCGCCCCGCCGCCCCCCAGCCTGCACCGGCGCGCGACCCGTCGGCGCGCCCGCCCCCGCCATGAGCCTGCTCATGGCCATGGCCGGGGCCCGGCGCGGCGGCGCGGAGAAGTTCTTCGTCACCCTGGCCCGCGCCTTCCGCGAGGCCGGCGTCCCGGTCCGGGCCGCCATCCGCGGCTGGCCGGAGCGCCTCGCCGCGCTCGAGGCCGCCGGCGTGCCGGCGGCCGGCCTGCCGTTCCGCGGCCGCCTCGACCCGCTGACGCCGTGGCTGCTGGAGCGCGCTCTTCAGGGCAGCGGCGCCGACACCCTGCTCACCTTCATGAACCGGGCCTCGGCGGCCGCACCGCGGGGCCGGGCGATCCATGTCGGCCGCCTCGGCAACCCCTACAACCTGAAATACTATCGGCGCTGCGACGCCCTCGTGGCGATCACCCCGCCGCTTGCCGAGCACGCCCGGGCCGGCGGCTGGCCGGCCGAGCGGGTCCGGGTCATCCCCAACTTCCACGTGCCACGGCCGGCGCCCGCCGTCGACCGGGCTCGGCATGACACCCCGAACGACGTCCCGCTCGTGCTCGGCCTCGGCCGGCTGCACCCGAGCAAGGGATTCGACGTGCTGATCCGAGCCCTGGCCCAGCTGCCCCGGGCCTGGCTGTGGCTGGTCGGCGAGGGCCCCATGGAGGCGGCGCTGCGCCGGGCCGCGGCCGAGGCCGGCATCGCCGGGCGCATCCGCTTCCTCGGCTGGCGCGAGGATGTCGAGGCGGTGCTCGGCGCCGCCGATGTCATGGCCATGCCGTCCCGCCACGAGGGGCTGGGCACCGTCATCCTGGAGGCCTGGGCCGCCGGCCGCCCGGTCGTGGCGGCCCGGAGCCTCGGCCCCGCCGCCCTGATCGAGCACGGCCGCACCGGCCTGCTGGTGCCGGTCGACGACGCCGACGCGCTCGCCGCCGCGCTGCACAGCGTGCTCGGTTCCCCCGACCTGACGGAGGTCCTTCGATCCGGCGGCCTCGAGCAGCTTCAAGGACACTATACCCAGGAGCGGGTCATCACGCAATACCAGAGCTTCTTCGAGGACATGGGTCGGCTCGGCAAGCGACGCTGACCGACCTGCGTCGCCACGCCGACCGGGCGCGCCGCGCCGGGTCGCCGCTCACTCGTTCTCCGGATAGACCGCCTGCCAGTCCGAGCCCTCGCCGCGGCCGGGCGCGTCCAGGAAGAACAGGGTGCGCAGGAAGCCCGGCGCCAGCACCGACAGAGGGTTGACGCTGACCGAAGGATCGTCGAGCGGCCCCTCCGCCTGATAGGTGAAGGCGATCAGGCCCTGCCCCTCGCCGCCGGTCAGCAGCGTGCCGAGCACCGGGATCGCGCCGATCACCCGGTTCAGCCCGTAGATCGGCACGATGGTGCCGGCCGCGTCGATCCGCTCGGCATCCAGGTCAAGCCGACCCTCCAGGGTCACGCCGAGCGAGCCGCCGCTCATCCGGGCCCGGTCGACCCGCAGCCGCTCCTCGTCCAAGGCCAGCCCGGCCTCGAGCCGCCCGAACTCGATGCCCTCCGTCGTCAGCAGGTCACGCAGGCCGCTCAGCGACACCGCCGCCAGCAGGCGCGCCAGAACCGGCGCCTGCCGCAGGCGGAATGACTCGAGCACAAGGTCACCGGCGAGCGGCGCCTGCCATCCGGCCCGCCGCGCCTCCAGGGAGAGCGTCCCGCCCTCCAGCGTGCCGAGAAGCCCGAGGCCGCTCGCCACCCGTCCAGCGTCGCCAAGCGCGACCGACAGCTCGGCCGAGCCGTCGGCCGGCGCCGCATAGCGCACCCGCACCCCGGCGGCCTCCGCGCCCGTCTCCGCGCCCGTCTCTGCGCCCATCTCTGCGCCCGTCTCTGCGCCGGTAGCCGCGCCTGTCTCCCCGGCCGCGTCCAGGTCGAGCCGGCGCAGCCGGTCGCCGTCGTGCCGGACCAGCGCGCGCACGCCCTCGAACGCCACCCCGTTGCGCAGGGCCACGGCATCGACCTCGAGGCGCGCCGCCACCGGCCGGTCGGTGCGCCAGGACGGCGCCGCCGGTTCGGCGCCCGGGTCGAGCAGGGCGTCGAGCAGCGGCGCCAAGTCGAGCCGGGGGCCGCGCAGCTCCGCCGTGACAGCGCCGTCGGTCGCGCGCGCCACCCGCCCCGACAGCTCGGTGCCGCCGTGGACCAGCCGGTCGATCGAGACCAGCGTCGGCCCGCCTTCCCGGGCCAGGACCACCGCGCCGTCGGCCGTGAGCGGCGTGGCCGCCGCCGACAGGTCGATCGAGACGTCGTCGAGCCGGACCAATTCGCCGCGCTCGAGCCGCGCGGTGAGCGCGAGCCGCCCCGGCGTGCCCGCCGCCTTGAGCGGGCCCACGGGCTCAACCGCCACCGCCGCCGCCGCCAAGTCGGCCTCGACCGCCAGGGACTGCCGCACCCGGTCGAGGTCGGTGTAGACCGCCTCGACCGCCACCGGCCCGGTCAGCGTCTCCTCGGCCGGCACGCCGAGCCGCGCCAGATCGGCCGCCGGCGCCCGCGCCTGCAGCGCCAGCCGGGTCAGGAACTCCGGATTGTCCTGGAAGCGCTCGGCCCAGTCGAAGGCGACCGGCAGCCCGTTGACCGCGCCCGTCCCGGTCATCTCCAGGCCGGCGCCGTCGAGCGCCAGCGCGGCGTCGATGCCGTCGGCCGCGAGGCCGGGCGCCACCGTGCCGACCCGGCCGTCCTCGACCGCCGCGTCGATGGCGATCGCGATCTCGTCCAGGGTCAGCGCCCGCAGCAGCGGGAAGGCGAACTCGAGCCGGCCGGCGGCCCGGCCGCCGGCGCTGGCCGGGTCGAGGCCGAGGGCCTGGGCGTAGCCGAGCCGGGGCATGGCCAGGAGCTCCAGCACCGTGCGGACCGGCCCGGCCACGTCGACCGCGATGTCGGCCGTCTCCACCGTCTCCAGGAAGGCGATGCGGCTGGTCGAGGCCGGCGTCTCGAGATCGAGCAGCCGCCCGCCCCGGGTGGTCACGGTCATGCCGTCGCGATCGACCGTGACCGAGCCGTCGACCCCCTCGACCGGCGGCAGCCCGTCGAGATAGGTGACCGAGACCCCGGAGAACTCGAGCTCGCCGTCGAGCCGCTCGACCGTCGCCGCGGCCAGGTCGGCCATCGGCAGGCGCGCCGCCACCACCGCCTCGGCGCGGTCGAGGCTGCCCCGGGCCAGGTTGGCGGTCATCCAGTCGCGCGCGCCCTGCATCACGCCCCGCGGCCAGACCCGGTCGAACCGGTCGGTGGGAACCTCGAAAAGGCCGACCCGGCCGTCGGCCCAGACCGTGCCGGCGCTTTCGGTCAGCACCCCTTCGGCCTCGAGCCGGCCGTCGCCGAGATCGAGGCGCGCCCTCTCGACATGCAGCGCCCGGGCCGCCGGATCGGCCATGCCGCGCACCGACAGGCCGGCGATCGCGAGCGGCTGCGGATAAAGCGCCTCGCCGCTCAAGACCCCGGGCCCGCCGTCTACGGTGAAGCCGAGCCGGCCCGGTGTGAGGCCGGGACCCAGGCCCAGGTCGAGACGCGCATCGAGCCGGGTCTCCAGCGCCACCGGTCGGCCGCCCTCGGGCATCCAGTCCCGGGGCAGCCGCTCGAGCAGCGCGCCCGTGTCCAAGCCACGCATCTCGACCTCGAGCCGGCCCTCGCCCGCCGCCGGCCGGTACCCGCCGCGCGCCGCGATCCGGACCGGCTCGTCGCCGACCGGCACAGCGAGGCCGATCTCGGCGGTGGTGGCGGCCGCCCCGCGCCGCAGTTCGACCCCCACATCGGTCGCGCGCGCCACCACGCCTCCGGCCGGGGCGCGGATCTCGACGGCACCCTCCGCCAGGCTCACCCGGCTGAGCGCCGCATAGGGGCCCGCGGCCTGATCCGGCGGCTCTAGCAGGACCCCGAGCGGACCGAGCCCGGCGCCGCCGGCCGCCCCGGCGTCGACGCCGGCGATCGAGAGGCCGCCGTCCGCGGCGCGTACCAAGGTCAGCGTCAGCTCGAGACCGTGGAGCGCGACCTGCTCCGGCGCCAGCGCACCGTCGAGCAGCCGGGCACGATCGAGCGTCACCCGGATCGAGTCCAGCACCGCCGCCGGCCGCTCCGCCCCGTCCCCGGCCAGCCGCAGGTCGGTCGCGGCCAGCACCGGCGGCCGGCCGGGCCGCGCCCAGGTCAGCTCGGCCTCGCCGATCTCGACCGCCCAGCCGTGCTCGGCCAGCTGCCGCTCGACCAGCGGCACCAGGGGGCCGGCGGGCACCGGCCCGGCGGCGAGCCGCGCGACGACGACCGCCGCGCCCACCAGCAGGCCGGCCGCCAGCAGGCCGAGCGCCTCCACGGTCCAGCGCGCGGCGCGGGCGCCCGGGCCGGTCAACGGCACGTCGCCCGCTTGACCCGAGGGACGGCTTCCCGGAACCTGTCGGGCCGAGCGCAACCGAGGTCCGAGTCGATGACCCGCTTGCTGGAGGTCGAGGACTGGCCGCGGGCCGGTGATCCCGATCGCGCCCGCCTCGGCCTGGAGCGCTGGGCCGAGCAGGCGGCCCTGTGTGACGACCCGGCGCTCGAGGCCTTCGCCGACCGGCTGATCGCCGAGCCCGGCGGCCGCCGGCTGCTCGAGGGCGTGTTCGGCAACAGCCCGTTCCTGACCGAGTGCCTGCTGCGCGAGATCGCCTTCTTGAAGGAGATGGCCGACCACGGCGTCGACGCCGCCTTCCGCGCCGTGCTCGAGCGCGCCAGGGCGGAGCTCGCCGACGAGCCCGACCCGGCGCGGCTGATGCGCGGCCTCCGGCTGGCTCGGCGGCAGGTCGCGCTGGTCACCGCGCTTGCCGACATCGGCGGGCTGTGGCCGCTCGACCGCGTCACCGGCGCGCTCAGCGGCTTCGCCGACGCCGCGGTCGAGCTGGCCTTGCGCCAGGTCCTGCGGGGCGCCCACGAGGCCGGCGCCATCGACCTGCCGGACCCGGCGACGCCGACCGCGGGCTCGGGCGTGTTCGTTCTCGGCATGGGCAAGCTGGGCGCGAAGGAGCTCAATTATTCCAGCGATATCGACCTGATCGTCCTGTACGACGACGGCCGCCTCAGGACCCGCCGGCCGGACACGCTCAATCGCGCCCTGGTCCGGGCGACCCGGCAGCTGGCGCGCATCCTGGACGAGCGCACGGCCGACGGCTACGTCTTCCGCACCGACCTCCGGCTGCGGCCCGATCCGGGCGCCACCCCGCTGGCCGTCTCGGTGACCGCGGCGGAGACCTATTACGGCAGCATGGCGCTCAACTGGGAGCGCGCGGCCATGATCAAGGCGCGGGTGATCGCCGGCGACAATGCGGCCGGCGCCGCCTTCCTGCGCTTCCTCGAGCCGTTCGTCTGGCGACGCACCCTCGACTTCTACGCGATTCGCGACATCCACGCCATCAAGCGGCAGATCAACGCCCATCGCGGGTCGGCCACCATCGGCATCCAGGGCCACGACGTGAAGGTCGGCCGCGGCGGCATCCGTGAGATCGAGCTCTACGCGCAGACCCAGCAGCTGATCTTCGGCGGCCGCGAACCGCGCCTGCGCACGCCCGGCACGACCGCCGCCTTGCGCGGGCTCGCCGAGGCCGGGCGCATCGAGGCCGCGGCGGCCGACGACCTGATCCTCGCCTACACCTTCCTGCGCACGGTCGAGCACCGCCTGCAGATGGTCGACGACCAGCAGACCCAGGCGCTGCCGCGCAGCGAGGCCGGGATCGACGCGATCAGCAGCTTCCTCGGCTTCGCCACGCCGGACATGTTCCAGCGGCGCCTGCGCCGCACGCTCGAGCGGGTCGACGAGCGCTACTCGGCCCTGTTCCAGGAGGAGACGCCGGTGCCGGACGGAACCGAGCTGGTGTTCATGGGCGCCGACGACGATCCGGCCACGCTCGACGCGCTCGGCGCGCTCGGCTACGAGAACCCGGTCGGCGTGGCCACAACGGTGCGCGGCTGGCTGCACGGCCGCTACCGCGCGACCCGCAGCGAGCGCGCCCGCGCCCTGCTCGAGCAGCTGCTGCCGGCGCTCCTCAACGCGCTGGCCCAGACCCCGCATCCGGACTCCGCGCTGTTCCACTTCGACGAGTTCCTGGCCCGCCTGCCGGCCGGGGTGCAGCTGTTCGCGCTGTTCAGCGCCAATCCCGACCTGCTCGACCTGGTCGCCGGCATCCTCGGCATCTCGCCACGCCTCGCCGGCTACCTGGCGGCCAATCCGATCCTGATCGAGAGCGTGCTGACCCCCGGCTTCTTCGAGCGGCCACCGCCGGCCGAGACGCTGCAGGCCGAGCTTGACGAGCAGCTGGCCCGGGCCGCCGACTACCAGGACGTGCTGGAGATCGTGCGGCGCTGGACCAACGACCAGCGCTTCCGGGCCGGCGTGCAGGTGCTGCGCCACATCTGCCGCGGCACCGAGTGCGGGCCGTTCCTGTCCGACGTCGCCGATGCCGGCCTCGCGGCGTTGCGGCCGCGGGTCGAGGCCGAGTTCGCTCGGCGCCACGGCGGCTTCGGCGGCAGCCGCTGGGCGCTCATCGCCATGGGCAAGCTGGGCGGCCGCGAGATGTCGGTCCGCTCCGACCTGGACCTGGTCATCGTCTACGACACCACCGACGCGCCGCCCGAGTCCGACGGGGCGAAGCCGCTCGCCCCCGGCGTCTACTTCACGCGGCTGACCCAGCGGCTCATCTCGGCGATCACCGCGCCGACCCGCGAGGGCGCGCTCTACGAGGTCGACATGCGGCTGCGCCCGTCCGGCACCGCCGGGCCGATCGCCGTGGGGCTCGAGGCGTTCCGTCGGTACCACGCCGAGAGCGCCTGGACCTGGGAGCATCTGGCGCTGACCCGGGCCCGGGTGATCGCCGGCCCGCCGACGCTGAGGCGGGAGATCGAGGCGACCTTCCGCGCCGTGCTGACCCGGCCGCGTGAGCCGGTGTCGTTGCTGCGCGACGTCGCCGGCATGCGCCGGCGCATCGACCAGGAGCACGGCACCGACGACCCCTGGCGGGTGAAATATGCCCGCGGCGGGCTGCTCGACATCGAGTTCCTGGCGCAATACCTGCAATTGCGCGAGGCCGCGTCGCGGCCCGGGGTGCTGCATCCCAACACCGAGCAGGCGCTCAAGCGGCTGGGCGAGGCGGGCGTGCTCGATGCCGACACGGCCGGAGTGCTGATCGAGGCGCGCCGGCTCTGGGAGGACGTGCAGGCCTATCTGCGACTGACCCATGAGGGCCGGGTCGAGCCGGAGACCGTGCCGCTGGCGCTGCGCACCGGCCTGTCCCGCATCGTGCTGGGCACGGACGCCGGCGCAGCCGACTTCGAGGCGGCAACGGCACGCATGCGCCAGGTGGCCGAGCGCAGCTTTGCGTGCTACCGCCGGGTGGTCGACGCGCCGGCCGAGGCGCTGCCGCCGGCCGACGCCTGATGTCGCCGAGCCGACGAGATGACGGATCGGCTCGGCTGGCGGCGCGGCCGCCACCCCTGTGCCGCCCGAACGCGCCGTGGCTCGCCCATGGCCGACGTCCTCCTCTCGCCGGCACGGTGGCGTGACGCCGGACCCGGGCTGGGCGCGGCGGCTTGTCGGCGGGCGGAGGGCCGACAATCTCATGCCGAGCGGTCGCGCCGGCCGGCCGCCCGCTCGGGGCGGCGCCGGAGGGCGGCCCGGGAGCAGGCGTGCGCACCAACGAGGAGGCTCAGGGGATGTCCGTCGAGGTTGGCCAGCCGGCGCCCGACTTCACGCTGCCCACGGCGGGCGGCGGCGAGGTGTCGCTGGCGTCGCTCAAGGGCCGCAAGGTGGTCCTGTACTTCTATCCCAAGGCCGACACCAGCGGCTGCACCAAGGAGGCGGTCGCCTTCAACGAGACGCTGGGGGACTTCGGCGACATCGCGGTGATCGGCGTGTCCAAGGACCCGGTCGCCAAGCTGGAGAAGTTCCGCGACAAGCACGGGCTCGGATTCATCCTGGCGTCCGACGAGGCGGGCGACACGGTCGAGCGCTACGGCAGCTGGGTCGAGAAGAGCATGTACGGCAAGAGCTACATGGGCATCGACCGCTCGACCTTCCTGATCGATGAGGACGGCACGCTGGCCGGCGTCTGGCGCAAGGTGAAGGTACCCGGCCATGCCGAGGCCGTGCTGTCGGCCGCGCGCGGCTGAGCGGACGGCCGGGCGGCGGCGATGGCGCACGGACGACGGCCGGAACGGCGCGCGGAGCCGGACGCGGTGCCCGACCCGCGGGCCGGCCGCGGCGGCTGGGGCGACCGGCTGCGTACCCTGTTCGACTACACCATCGTGCTGTTCAGCGTGGTCGGCGGCGTGTTGTGCGCGCGGCTCGCGGTGGCGTCCTGGAGCATCGCCGGCGAGGACGCGGGCGGCGGCCTGATGTGGTACGGCCTCGCCGCACTGCTGGCCGCCGCCGTGCTGGTGTTCGCCTGGGAGGCGGTGCACCGCCTGCGCCGCGTCCGCGCCCGCCGCCGCGCCGTCGCCGCCGCGGGCGGCACGGGGGATGGAGGCGGCGGGGGTGGCCGGCACCCGGGCGGGGGCGGCAAACGCTGAGGCGCGGCGGGCGACCGCCGCCGAGCCGACGCTGACGAGGTGGACACGCAAGGCCCCGGCGGTGGCGCCTCGGAGAAAGCATCCGTCGGCCGCGCGCGGGCCGAGGAGCACGTTCCGTGCCCGGGCCTCGTGGGAAGCGGATCCGATCATCATCGGAACCGACGCGGCCGGGTAGCGAAAGGTAGGCTTTTGTCGGACCAGCCGGCTTGGCGAGCCGCCCCGGCCGGCATGGCCCGAGGGACAGCCCGGCCCGTCAGGCGCGTCGGCCAGCGGGACGGCACCGCGCCAAAGGCCGATCACCACCCCTCCTGTCTCCGTTCCCCGCCCGGCCACGCCCATGTCCTGCTCCCGCCGTCGATCCCGCCGCCCATGCCGACGTGATCCACTCAACGTATAGGAACAGAATCATGAACAAAAAGTGAACTCCGACTTCGTCCCTGCTTTCCGATTGATGTTTCCCAGGCTGGCCGGCTCCTGGCCGGCTCCTGGCCGGCTCCTGGCCGACCCTGAACGACTGACCTCGGCGGCTCGCGGGCACGACGGGCCCGGTCAGCGCCGCAGCCTACCCACCGGCTGCTCGTCAGGCAGCCACCCAAGGGCCTCCACCCCGACCCTCTCCCGCGCGAGGCGCGGGAGAGGGGATCATTGTCCTTTGCCGGGTCGGCGACCTGCCTCTGCCGAGGCTTACGGCCGTGTCACCTGGTCAACCGGGCCGAGCTCGAGCAGCTGGGTCTGGCCGTGGGCGTCGTCGACGCCGTCGTTGTCGGTGACCAGCCAGACCATCCCGTCGGCGGTGATCGCCAGGCCTTCGGGCTTGTCGCCAATCCAGCCGGCGTTCGCGCGAAGGACCGGCAGCAGATCGAAGACCACCTGACGCTCCTCGATCACCGGCACGTCCTCGCCCCACGGCGCCGGGTCGACGCCCTCGGTCGACACCACGGTCAGCACCTTGTGGGTCGAGTAGACGCCCGGCTGGTTGTCGCGCTCAATGAGCAGGAAGCGGTCGTCGCCGAGATAGGTCAGCTCGGACTGGCCGACCCAGCCGCCACGCTCCGAGGTCGGCTCGGCGATCGGTGTGTAGGCGAAGCGCCACGCATCCTCGGCCACGTCGTAGAAGCCGAGCAGCGTGTGGTGCTCCGGATCCTGCTGCCAGGAGCGCTGGACCACCACGGCCACCCGCTCGCCGCCGTCCTCGCCGACCCAGGCGGTCACGCCCTCGAAGCCGTTGCCGGTCCGGGTCGCCGACACGTCCTCCGGCAGGTCGATGGTCTGCTCGATCGCCCCGTCCTCGGCGACCGCCATCAGCAGGTTGAGGGTGTCGTCGTCCGGATCGCCCTCGGACACGACCCAGAAGCCGCCGCCGTCACGCAGGGCGATGCCTTCCAGGTCGTGGGCCGCCGGCGCGCCGTCCCGGGTCAGGGTCACGTAGCCGGTGATCTCCGCCGGCTCGCTCGAGAGGTCGATCGTGTAGATCCGCGATTCGGCATAGGCGCTGTCGCTGACGGCGTGGAGCGTGTCCGCGTCCTCGTCGTCGGCGACCATGCCCGACAGGGCGCCCCAGCCGATCGGCGCGCCCGTTGCCTCCTCCGTGGTCGAGCGCAGATCCGGATAAGGCGGCTGCCCGGCCGTGCGGGTATACAGGGAGAGGGTCGCGCGGATGCCCTCCTCTTCGTCGTCCTCCTCGGTCGCCACGGCGAGCAGCTGCCGCTCGGGCACGGTGACCACGCCCTCCGGCGCCACCGCGGTGGGCAGCACCTGGTGCCGCTCAAGCCCGTTGTCCGTGTCGCGATAGATGGCGACCGTGTTGCCCCGTTCCGACAGCACGAAGATCAGCGCGTCGTCGCCGAAGCTGGCGGCGGTCACCCCTTCCGGCTCCATGCCCTTGTTGTCGGCGCGGCCGTCCGGGTAGTGGCCGATGGCCATGCCCAAATGCTCATAGTCGCTGCCGCTGTCGTAGAGCACCTCGCCATCGGTGTTGAACACGGTGATGCCGCGCGAGCCGCCCTCGTAGTCCCCTTCGTTGGCGGTGACGAAGGTGGTCGTGTTGATCCAGGCGACCGCGTCGGGCTCGCGCGGCACGTCCGCCAGGCTGCCGGTGCCCTGGACGATGCCGTCATCCTCGGTATCGATGCTCTCGAGGTCGACCGTGCCGGCGCTGAAATGCCCGGTCACCGCGCCTTCGACCATGTCGACCAGCACCAGGTGATTGTTCTCCTGTAGGGTGACGACGGCGACATTGTCCTCGTTGATGTCGACGTATTCCGGCTCGGGATCGGACCCGGCGACCTCGGCCAGCCCGGTCAGGTCGACCATGCGCACGCTCTCGCAATTGGTCGGCACCCCGTCCTCGCCGAGGTCGAGGATCGCCAGCGCGCCCGGCGGCAGCTGCGGGATCACGCCGTCGTTCAGATCCTCGTCGCGCTCGTTCTCGATGGCCACGGCTAGGAAGGAGCCGTCCGGGCTGACCGCCACCGAATCGGGCTGGCCGCCCAGGTCGCAGGTCTGCATCACCTCCCGTGCCTCGATGTCGACCACGGCCACATGGCCATCAGGCTCCGTGAAGCTCTCCGAGGTGTTGACGCCGGCCAGCGCCATGCCGTGTGCGATGGCGACCGAGGTCGGCTCGCCCTCGAGCGTCACCTCCCCCAGCCCTTCAGGCGCCTGGGGATCGGTGATGTCGACCATGCCGAGAGCCTCATTCTCCCCGTCGGTGTACACGAGGGTCATGCCGTCCCCGGTGACGGCGACGATCTCGGCGACGGTCTCGGTCGTCGGGTCGGTGCCCTCGGGCAGGTTGAGGAAGACGGGATAGGTCGAGACGCGCTCGAAATAGTCCTGCGCCAGGACGGCGGAGGAGGCGCCGGCGACGGCCAGGCATGAGGCCGACGCCAGCAGGGCGGCCCGCAGCGTTCCGGTGTGCATGATGGATGATCCCCGCGTGCTTTGTGTTCTTGCGGGGCCTGTACCGGAAAGCCGTCTCGAAAGCAAACGGGCCGGGGCGCTGCCGCCGCCGGCCCGTTTCCCTATCGGAATGCTGCCCGACCGGTCAGACGGTCATGGTCAGCCGGCCCTCTCGGGCGAACCGCTCGCCCAGGGTCGCCGGCATCACCGCCACTTGCCGGTCGTCCTGCAGGACCCGCCAGTTGGCGGTCGGCGTCGGCGCCGGGTCGACCGGCGGCCGGTCGAGCGGCACGGGCATGATGATATAGTTGCCGGGCTCGAGCGTGTAGGGCTGGCCGTTCAGCTCAAAGCTCAGACGCTCGTTGACGGTCATCTCGCGGGGGGCTTCCTCGACGCGTTCCATGCCGGCTCCTCCGCTCCGGGTCATCGGGACAGCGGCGACGGCCGGACACCGCCGCCTTGTGGCAACCGGGAACACGGTACGGCGGCAGCGGTTCCAGCTGCCATCGCCCAAGAGGCGATAGCGTCACCCTTTACTCCCGACCCGTGCCGCGCCCTGGCAGGCACAGATGCAGGCATAGATCTTATGCCGGGGCACGGAAGGAGGACAGGCTTCCTTTGGGCTTCATACGTCGAGCCGCCGATCTCGGCTTTTCGCGAGCCGCGCCGCAGCCGCCCTGGTTGCTATTGCAGCAAAGCAAGCCTGGGTTGCCACAAGACAAAGCGGACGGCTATGTTGCCACCATAGCAAGACAAGCCGCCATATCCAGTGGAACCACAAAAGTCGTCATGACGCGCGAAGCGAACGAATCCAGACTGGCCTTGATGCGGCAAACAAGAACATTCAGATCGCCGCGCTCACTCATGAGAACGGCGTATTTTAGAGTAATTCTTCGGTCAATTGTCGCCCGTCAAAATGTGTCGCCCGTCAAAATGCATGTTAGGTCTGCTTGACCCCACCCTGTCGGCGGGATCTTCCCGGCGAGGCACCGAAGACGGACCGGCACGTCATGCGGGGACGCGTCCGCCGTGATGGGCGCTGGTATGGGACAAGCGACGTCCCGCCATGCTCAATGACCAAGGATGAGATGTCTCGTCATGGCGAGCGCAGCGATGCCATTCAGCGCCTCGGACGGCAGCGGCGCGACACCGCCATGGACAACGTCGACACGGTCGCCACAAAGAGACACGGCCATTCCGGAGATCTGCGAGCCCTGTGAGGCCACCGGCATCATGCCGGATCGGGCCGGGCCACTTGGCAGTCCGTCACGGTGACGATGCCCTTGCGCCGCTCGATCAGCTTGAAGGCGATCTCGAGCAGCGCGTCGGCCCGCTCCGGCTCGATGACGCACATGACGGCGACCCGGTCGGCGGCCAGGCTGACCTGTCCGGCGCTGTTCCAAGGGCCCGAGCGGCCCGAGCCGGCGACCACCGGCAGCACCGTGTAGCCGCTGACGCCCAGGGTCTTCAGGCCATCGGCCAGGCGCCTCAGCAGCGGCGCCTCGAGCACGATGTCGACCCTCTTGGCTTCCTCCATTCGCATCGCGCGTCTCCTCAGGCGATCAGCAGCTCGGCGGCGGACAGATAGAGCGAGATGCCGAGCAGGAGGTTGAAGGGAAAGGTGACCCCCAGGGACAGGGTCAGGTAGATGGAGGGGTTGGCCTCGGGCAGGGCCACGCGCATGGCCGCCGGCACGGCGATGTAGGAGGCCGAGGCCGCCAAGGTCGCCAGCACTGCGGCGCCGCCTGGGGACAGGCCGAGCAGCAGGGCCGACATCAAGCCCAGGGTGGCGCCGATCAGCGGCATGCCCAGGCCGAACAGGATCACCGGCGCCGACAGGAACCGCGCGCTCTGGCGCATGCCGCGGCCGGCGACCAGGCCCATGTCGAGCAGGAACAGGCAGAGAACCCCCTGGAACGGCGTGACCACGAAGGCCTCGATCGTCTCCAGGCCCTCGGTGCCGGTGATCCAGCCGATGATGAAGGACCCGGCCAGCAGCACAATCGAGCCGTTCAGCATGACCTCGCGCAACAGCGAAGCATCGATGAGTCCGTTGCCGTTGGCGTGAGCGGTCCCGGCGCCGCGACCGTTGGCGGCCCCTTGCGCCAGCAGCAGGGCGGTGACAATGGCCGGCGCCTCCATGACCGCCGCCACGGCGACGAGATAGCCTTCATACTCCAGCCCGCGGATGTCGACGAGGCTGGTCGCCGCCACGAAGGTGACGATCGAGATCGAGCCGTAATGTGCCGCCACCGCCGCCGCGTCGACGCGCGACAACCTCGAGGTCGTGGTCAGGATGGCAAAGGCGATAATCGGCATCAACGCCGACAGCAGCCCGCCGGCGACGAGCGACAGGACGAGGCCGGTGTCGACGCCATGGCCGGCGACGCTGGCCCCGCCCTTGAAGCCGATCGCCAGCAGGAGATAGAGCGAGATGCCCTTGGCGATGGCCTCGGGCACCGACAGCTCGGAGCGCACCATCGCCGCCGCGACGCCGAGCACGAAGAAGAGTACCACCGGCGACAGCAGGTTCGCCGCCGCCAATGCCAGAATCTGTTCCATCCAGCCCCCCGGACCGGGGCCGTGCAAGGCCGCTGTCGGAACGGCGCGACAGCCCGTCCGGTCGCGGCGCCACGCGCCCGTCTGCATAAGCGTGATTGGTAGCCGCCACCGGCGGCCGGGGCCCGAGGCACGGGCCCTCGTTTGCGGCGCAGCATAGCCGCCCCGCGTCGTCCTGGCACCAGAAGATAACCAAACGCTTAGAGATCTTTTGATTCGTCGCCCCCGGCGCGGAGGCCGCGGCCAAGCCGGACGGGGGCAACGGACGGGCGCAACCGGACGCGCTGCCACGGGTTGGACGCTGGTGTGAGCTGTCATGGGTGCCACAGAGGGACGCCGCAGCGGGGGGTGGAGGATGCCGCGCATCGTCATCATCGGCGGCAGCGATGCCGGCACCAGCGCAGCCCTGCGCGCTCGCGAGGTCGATCCCGGCTGCGAGGTCACGGTGGTCCTCGCCGACGCCTTCCCGAGCTTCAGCGTGTGCGGCATCCCGTTCTTCATCAGCCGCGAGGTCGAGGATTGGCGCCGCTTGGCGCACCGCTCCACGGCGGAGCTGGCAGCGGCCGGCCTCGAGCTGATGCCGGAGACACGGGCCGTGGCCCTGGACATCGCCGGCCGGCGGGTCACCGTGTCCGGCCGGCATGGGGAGCGCGCCCTGCCCTTCGACCGCGCGCTGGTCGCCACCGGCGCCGTGCCTGTGGCACCGCCGATCGACGGCCTGCGCCGGCCCGGTGTGTTCTTCGTGCGCACCATGGGCGACTGCCTGGCGCTCGACGGCTTCATCGAGGCGCATCACCCGGGCCGGGCGCTGATTCTGGGCGGCGGCTATCTCGGCCTGGAGATGGCCGACGCGCTCGCCCGGCGTGGCCTCGAGGTCGCGGTCCTCGAGCTCGGGCCGACCACCATGCGCAGCCTCGACCGGCCCTTCGCCGAGCGCCTGGAACGGGAGCTCGGCCGCCACGGCGTCACGGTGAGAACCGGCACCCGGGTCACGGCGATCCGGTCGGACGGAGACGGCCTCGCGGCGATCGACGCCGACGGCGGCGAGCACCGGGGCGACCTCGTGCTGGCCGTCACCGGCGCGCGGCCCGAGACGGCGCTCGCCGAAGCGGCCGGGCTGCCGCTGGCTCAAGGCGGCGCCCTGGCGGTCGACCGGCGCATGCGGACACCGGCTCCCGGCATCCTGGCGGCGGGCGACTGCGCGCGCACCTGGAACGCGCTGACGGCCGACTGGTCCTACCAGCCGCTCGGCACCGTGGCGCACAAGCAGGGCCGGGTCGCCGGCGAGATCCTGGCCGGCGGTGACCGCGTCTTCGCCGGCGCGCTCGGCACGCAGGTGGTCAAGGTGTTCGACCGGGTGGCGGCACGCACCGGACTGCGCGAGGACGAGGCGCGGGCCTGCGGCTTCACCCCGGTCAGCCATGACAGCGTGGCCGACGATCACAAGGCCTATTATCCCCAGGCTACACCCCTGACCATCCGACTCGTGGCGAGCCGCCCGGACGGACGGCTGCTCGGCGCGCAGATGCTTGGCGCCTACGGCGCGGAGATCGCCAAGCGGATCGACGTGCTGGCAACCGCGATCCACCACGGGGCAACGCTGCCGCAGATCGAGGATCTCGACCTGTCCTACACACCGCCGCTCGGCAGCCCGTGGGATCCGGTGCAGAGCGCCGCCCAGGCCCTCGAGGCGAGGCTCCGCTGGGATTGAAGCGGCGGGGGCCGGCGCTACACTGTGTCCGTAACCGTGGTGGTCGGGCGTCGCCGAGCGGCGACGCCTCGCGCCGGGGCGCGAGCGGCCCGCGCCGCCTCCCCCTGCTGCCGAGCCCTGGATCCGATCCTTGTGCCCCGCCTTGCTGCCCTTGCGCTGCTCGTCGTCACGCTGGCTGCCTGCGCGCCGCAGTGGCGGCCCGCCGGTCCGCCGGAGCGGCCGCCGATGCTGACGGACCGGGCGCTGGTCGCCCGCGACGGCGCGCGCCTGCCGCTGTCGCGCTGGCGCCCGGAGGGCGAGCCGGCCGCGGTGCTGGTGGCTCTGCACAGCTTCGGCGACTATCGCGCGGCCTTCGCCGACCTCGGCCGCTGGATGGCAAGGCGCGGCGTCGCCGTCTACGCCATCGACCAGCGCGGCTTCGGCGGCGCGCCCCATTTCGGGCTGTGGGCCGGTCAGGAGACGATGGTCCGCGACGTGCACGACCTGGTCGCCGCCATCGCCGCCGAGCAGCCGGAGCCGCATCCGGGCACCAGCGGCCCGCCGCTCTACCTGCTGGGCGAGAGCATGGGCGGCTCGGTCGCGTTGGCCGCCCTGGCCGGACCCGATGGGCCGCCGGTCGCCGGCCTGATCCTGGCCGCGCCCGGCGTGCGCAAGGGGATCAGGCTGCGTCATCTGTACAATGTCGCACTGTGGACCGGATCCCACGTCGCGCCGGCGGCCGCCGTGACCGTGGCGCGGGACGACAACCCCCGGCTGACGGAAGCGGCGCAGCACCGCTTGTCCGACGACCCGAGAGTGCTGCGTCGCGTTCGCGTCGACACGTACTGGGGGCTGATTCGCCTCGCCGACGCGGCGTCGGCCGCCGCGCCCACCATCGAGACGCCGACCCTGCTGCTGTACGGCGGCGCCGACGGCACCATCCCCGAATCAACGATCTGCGCGTTGCGCCGCGACCTGGCAGGCCCACTGACCGGGCTGCTCTATCCAGAAGGGCCGCACCTGCTGCTGCAATGGCGGAAGCAGGAGACGGTGTTCGCCGACATCCGGGAGTGGCTGGCCGGCGGGGCGCCCACGGAGGCCCGGCCGGGACCGCCGGTCCCGCTCGCCCGGCTGTGTCCGGCCGGAGGGGCCTAGCAGCCTGTGGAATTTGGCAAAAACTTGGAACAAACGTGCGCCTTGGACCCGCTGACCGGACAATTCAGCTGTCAGCGCCGCCCTGGGCGAACGAAGATCTCACGGTTTGGCCGATTTTCGCCCAAATCCGACAGACTGCCGGAGCGTTTCCGCTTGCCGCGCAACCGGCACCGGCCCGCTCCCCTCCCGGCGGGCCTGAGCATGTTGTCGCTGGGTGGCCGGGCGGGGGAGTTGGCCGGCGATGCCACCTGAGCCGGAAACGCTCCGGCCCGGGCCCGGGCGCTTGTGGCGGCCGGGGCGGCCGCCCTGGAGCGGGGATCCCGGCGGGACGCCCGGCTCCCTACCGTCCGGCGTCCCGGCTCCCGGCCCGTCAATGACGCCCGCCGGGACCGTTTCGCAAAACGTGGTCCCGCGGTGCGGAATCGGCAGCGCGTCGCGCCGAATTGGGTTAATGTGCAGTGCACCATCCGTCCGCCCCCACCTTGATGGGAGTGCAAGCCGTGACCGATCAGAACCAATCCCCCGACCCCCAGCCCGCGGCCGACGCCGCTGCCGATGCAGCCAAGGACATTGCCCGGGCTGCGGAGACGACGGTGGAGACAGCCGCCGCCGAAAGCGGCAAGGCAGCCGACGCCGCCGCCGGCAGCGCTCGCGAGACCATGGCCACGGCGTTCAGCGCGGGCGACGCCTGGAGCAGCCGGTCGCTCGAGATCTCGCAGGGCGGCCTCGAGCAGGGCATGCGGCTGATGACCACCAGCCTCGGCTCCGGCATGGCGCTGGTCACCGGCTGGCAGCAGGCCTCGCTCGAGTACGTCAACGCCATGCAGGCGGCGACCCAGCGCAACCTCGACCTGGTGAACCAGATCTGGACCGCCCGCAGCGTCGACGAGTTCGCCGGGCTGCAGGCCAACTACATGAAGAGCATGCTCGAGATCATGGTCGGCAGTGCCGCGCGCATGACCGAGATGTCCTGGACGATGGCGAGCCGGGCGACCGAGCAGATGTCGGAGCAAGCCGAAAGCTCCGTACGCGAGATGAGGAAGGCCGCCGAGTAGCCGTCGGGCGCAGCACCGCCCGGGCTGGCGACACGCCGCCCGAAGCCATGCCCTCTCTCCCCTGCGCCGCTTGCGGGGGAGAGAGGGGAGAGGGCCGACGGTGCCGGCCCCAGGAGAATCCTCGCAGTGCTGGCGTGACCGCTGCGACCTGACCCCACCTCACACCCTGTCGGGCGCAAGACGCGGGGGGGCGGGGATCCGCCTTTTTCCGTTCGCCGACGCTTTCTCGGGATCCGCGCGAGCCGCCGCCTCGCGCGGGCCCTGGCGCCACGGCGAAGAGGCTTTGCCGGGCCGCGGACGTCAGGGCCGGCGCGACGCCAACCCACGGTATCGGAATGCCATGCGACATTCGCGCGCACGCGCTGTCTCGCTGCACTTCCGAAAATCGGGTAGCATGACGAAATCCTTACGGTATCAGGTCGGATACGGCGCCGCCTCCGGGCTTTCCCCCGCCGTGATGGATGAGGCGCCGTCCGGGCATCACCGTCGCGAGTTGTCTCCCACCGCCGACGGTATTCGGTAGGGCACTGTGTCCGGACACCGGACCAAACGGGAGGTTGGTAATGCCAGGCTTGACCATCGCCGATGTGCTGATCCCGAGGGATCTCGTGCACATGCGGGCGAACATCAGCGTCGCCGAGGCGGCGCGGGTGATGGCGCTGCAAAAGATCGGCGCCGTCCTGATCACCGAGCACGATCATCTGGAGGGCATCTTCACCGAGCGCGACCTGGTCCACCGGGTCGTGGCCGCCGGCCGCGACGTCGACCGGACCAAGCTCGACGAGGTCATGACACCGGACCCGGTCTCGGTCACGCCGGCGACCTCGGTGGAGGAGGCGCTGCGGACCATGCGCGAGCGGCGGCTGCGCCACCTGCCGGTGATCAGCGACGGCCGCGTCATTGGCGTGGTGTCGAGCCGCGACATCATGAGCGAGCGGGTGAAGGCGCCTGATGAGCTCATGCCCGATCGCAACGAGACATCGGCGCCCATGGTGCACTGAGCGGGCCGTCGCGGCCATGCCAAGGCGGGCCGTCGCGGCCATGCCAAGGCGGGGCGGCGGCGCTGCCGGGCCGGCGCGCCGACCGTCCGCCGGCGCGGCCGGCCCCGCGGCCCCGGGTGATGGCTCCGCCGCCCCGCTGTCCCGATCCCCGCCATCGTCCGGGTCTTTACCGAGAACAAACGGCTTCCCGCGCATGGTCGGCATGCCTTCGCGACGACGAGGGACGCGCTTCCGGGTGGCGGCATGAGACGGCGGGCTGGTTGGATCATTGGCGGACTTCTTCTGCTCGCCTTGCCGGGCACGACCGGCGTCCCGGCAAGCGCCGACTGCTATGTCTATGGCCGGGGCCCGGACGGGGGCGGCCCGTCGGCGATCTCGCGCCGGCTCGACGGCCGGGCAGCAGCGATCGGAATCCAGGTCGACCCGAGCGTCCCCTCGGATGGCCGGTGGTTCGATCCCCTGGAGGAGCATGGCCGCTTCGGCGCCCGCGGCGATTGCGACGTCGATCTGCGCGCCGCGCTGAACGGCGGCCCGGCGACGCTGGCCGTGGAGGCGCTGCAGCGCGATGCCGGCATGCTCGACAGCGAGGCGTCGCTCGCCTTGCCCCTGCTCGACACCGGCCGGCTCGAGTTGGCGGTCAGTGGCACCACCGGATTCGTGCGCGAGCCCGAGCAGGCCTGGGGCGAGCATCGCAGCCTGGGCAGCACGATGGCGCTGCCCGCGCTCGACGTCTCCATGGATGCCGCCTGGGAGCAGCGGCGGCTGAACGACCGGCAGGTCGACCGCTGGCAGCTCGGGGTCGCGGCGGCCGGCCTGCCGCTCCGCGACGGCTCGGCCGAGCTGGGCTACGCCTTCGAAGAGGCCGAGCCCGCGGGAGAGGCTGGCGACACCGAGCGCCGGGCCCGGCTCGAGTTCGGCCTCGACCTCGGCGGCCTGAGCCTGGCGGCCTTCGACGCCGTCGAGCCCGGCGCCGGGCAGAGCTACGGCGTGCAGCTCCGGACCAACCTGCCGGAGGGTCCGGCGTTCAGCCCCAGCCGCCTCGGCATCAAGATGCGCAGCAGCCCCGGGGAGGCGCCAAGCCCGCGGCAATGGCAGGCCGGCGTCGACCTGGGCTGGCGCTGGCCGGCCGGCAGCCTTGCCCTCGGCGCGCTGCACCGGAGCGAGACCCAAGGCCGGGAGCTGTCGCTGGCGTGCACCATCGAGCCGCTCGACGGGCTGCCGGTCGGTCTCGACGCCGTGCTGATCGACGACCCCGCCGCGCTCACCAGCCGCCTGTTCGCGCGTACCGGCTTCCGCTTCTGACGCGGCGCCCGCTGCGTCCCTCGAGCCTTCTCCCGGCCGCGCCGCCAGCCTCGGCGGCTTGCGGCGCTTGTCCGACCGCGTCAGTGCGTTAAGGTGCCGGGTCGAAAGACGCCGCGCCGCCATCCCGATGAGGCTGCGCCGCTGTTCCCGCTGCCCGCCCGACGGCGTACGTCGGTTGTGCCCTGAAGCCGCCCCCGCCGCAGAAGGACCGTCCGGATGAAGCTCCTCGCCGTGCACCCGGGACCGTTGATGTACACCAAGATCTTCCTCCGGCTCGAGCCGCTCGGCCTGGAGCTGGTGGCCGAGGCGGCGCGCCGCGGCGGCCATGAGGTGAGGCTCATCGACCTGCAGGTGGACAGCGTCGCGACGTATCACCGGCAGGTCGAGCGCTGGCAGCCGGACGCGGTGGCCTTTTCGTGCAACTACCTCGCCAACGTCCCGGAGGTCGTCGATCTGGCGAAGGCGACCAAGGCCCAGCGCCCGGGCACCACGGTCATCGTCGGCGGGCACAGCGCGTCCTTCACCGCCGAGGCCTTTCTCGCGCATGCCGAGGGCGCCATCGATGTCGTCCTGGCCGGCGAGGGCGAGGCGACGATCGTCGACCTCCTGCGAACGCTCGAGGAGGCGGCGCCGCTGACCACCGTGCCGGGCGCGATCACCGCCGACGGCAAGGGCCCGGCGCCCCGCTTCGTCGAGGACATGGACGCGCTGATGCCGGCGCGCGACCTGCTGCGCCGTCGCAACAAGTACTTCATCGGCGTGCTCGACCCGGCCGCCTCGATCGAGTTCGCCCGCGGCTGCCCCTGGGACTGCGCGTTCTGCAGCGCCTGGACCTTCTACGGCCGCACCTACCGCACCGTCAGCCCCGAGCGGGCGGTGGAGGACCTGGCACGGGTCCGCGAGCCCGGCGTGTTCATCGTCGACGACGTCGCCTTCGTCCACGCCGAGCACGGCATGGCCATCGGCGAGGCGATTCGCCGCCGCGGCATCCGCAAGAAGTATTACTTGGAGACCCGCGGCGACGTCCTGCTGCGCAACAAGGAGGTGTTCCGGTTCTGGCGCGATCTCGGCGTCAAGTACATGTTCCTCGGGCTCGAGGCCATCGACCAGGAGGGCCTGACCCGGTTCCGCAAGCGCGTGCCGGTGAGCGCCAACTTCGAGGCCCTGGAGTTCGCCCGCTCGCTCGGCATCAAGGTGGCGGTGAACATCATCGCCGACCCCGACTGGGACCGCGAGCGCTTCCGCGCGGTCCGGGAATGGGCGCTCGAGGTGCCGGAGATCGTCAACATCAGCGTCAACACGCCCTACCCGGGCACCGAGAGCTGGCTCACCGAGCAGCGGCGGCTGACCACCGACGACTACCGTCTGTTCGACATCCAGCACGCCGTGCTGCCGACCCGGCTGCCGCTGGCCGAGTTCTACCGTGAGCTGGTGTCGACCCAGCAGGTGCTGAACAAGAAGCATCTCGGCTGGACCGCGCTCGGCCAGGCGAGCCGCATCGCCGCCGGCCATCTGCTGCGCGGGCAGACGAACTTCGTGCGCATGCTGTGGAAGTTCAACAGCGTCTACAACGCCGACCTCCTGCTCGCCGACCACCAGAAGCCGGTGCCCTACGCCATGACCCCGCCGCCGCCGGCCGTCGACCGGGTCAGCCCCAAGAGCCTTTACGTGCACGCCGGCACGGGACGCCGGGGCCGGGCGATCGACGACGCCACCGAAAGCTTCGTCGACGCCACCCGCATGCACCAGCCGGCGGAGTAGCCGGGCCGTAGCCCCGTCCCCGGGTCCGGCTCACCAGTGCCAGACCGTGCCGTCGTGCAGCCGGGCGACCGGGAGATAGGCGCGCCGATAGGGAAAGCGTGCCGCCGCCGCCTCGTCAATGTCGGCGCCATGGCCGGGTGCCTCGCCGGGATGCACGGAGCCGTCGGCGTATCTATAGGCATGGGGGAACACCGCGTCGGTCTCGTCCGTGTGGCGCATGTACTCCTGCAGGCCGAAGCTCGGCACGGCCAGGTCGAAATGGAGGGTGGCGGCCAGACCGATGGGCGACACGTCCGTCGGCCCGTGGCAGCCGGTGCGGATCTGGTAGAGCGCGGCGAGGTCGGCGATGCGCCGGAGGTGGGTCAGCCCGCCGGCGTGCACGGGCGAGCACCGGATGAAGTCGATCAGCTGCTGCTCGATGAGGGGTCGCGCCTGAAACACGGTGTTGAAGATCTCGCCGATGGCCAGCGGGGTCACGGTGTGCTGGCGGATCAGCCGGAGCTTGTCCGGATTCTCGGCCGGCGTGACGTCCTCGAGCCAGAACAGGCGATAGGGCTCGAGCGACCGGCCCAGGCGGGCCGCCTCCATCGGCGTCAGCCGGTGATGCACGTCGTGAAGCAGGTGCAGGTTGAAGCCGAAGCGCTCGCGCAGGCGCTCGAACAGCCGGGGCAGGTGGTCGAGGTAGACGGCGCTGTCCCAGGTCTCCTCGCTCGGCCGGTCCGGATCCGCCGGCTCGTAGAACAGCTTGCCCTTGCCGACCCCGTAGACCGGACCGAGCCCGGGGATGCCGGTCTGCACCCGGACCGCCTTGTAGCCGAGCGCCAGATACTCGGCGACCGCGTCGGCGGTCTCCTCGATCGTGGCGCCGTTGGCGTGGCCGTAGACCATGACGCCGTCGCGGCAGGCGCCGCCGAGCAGCTGGTAGAGCGGCAGGCCGGCGGCCTTGGCCTTAAGGTCCCACAGGGCGACGTCCACGGCGGCGATGGCGGTCATGGTGACCGGGCCGCCGCGCCAGTAGGCCCCCTGGTAGAGCAGATGCCAGGTGTCCTCGATCCGGTGGGCGTCGCGGCCGATCAGCAGCGGCGCCACATGGTCCTGCAGATAGGCGGCGACGGCCAGCTCGCGACCGTTCAGGGTGGCGTCCCCGACCCCGTGGAGCCCCTGGTCGGTGACGATCTTGAGGGTTACGAAGTTACGGCCCGGGCAGGTGGTGATGACGCGGGCGTCGGTGATCCTCATGGGCGGCCTCCGGCTGCGGCGAGGGCAGCTTCGCCGATCGCGGAAGCCCGATCCAGGACCGATCGGCGCGGCCGGCCGCCCCCGGTCCGGACCGCGCGGTCGGGCGCCGGGCATGGCGACGAGGACGGCACGAAAGGAGGCGAGACGCCATGGCGGTGACGCGCCGCTTGAAGATCACCGCGGCCCTGGTCAACGGCGCCGCGGCGATCCTGACGGTGATCCTGTTCATCCTGCTGGCGCCGGGCTTTGGCCCGCCGCCGGTCGCGGACGCCCCGGCGGACCGCCTCGCCTTCGCCCTGCCGCTGCTCGGAGGACCGGCGGCCCTGCTGCTCGCCATGGTCCTGGGCACGGCGGTGGCGCGGGCGCTCAGCGATGCCTACAACCCGCTGACCGATGCGGAATCGCCGCTCTATCGGGCCTCTCAGCGGGTGCTGGCCAACACGGTCGAGCAGTCGATGGTCTTCCTGCCGGTGTTCCTGGCGCTGGCCGTGGCGCTGCCGGCCGACCGGCTGGGCTGGCTGGAGCTGGCCGTCCTGCTATTCCTCGGCGCGCGGCTGCTGTTCTGGGCCGGCTATCTTGCACACCCGTACGCCCGCGCGCCCGGCATGACCGGCACGCTGACCGTCAACGCCGGCATGCTGGCGGCCCTGCTGGCCTGACCCGGCCGGCCCGCGGGCGTTCGCCGGATCGCGCCGGCTCGACCGGCGCCGCCGCCGGGCAGGACCCTGGCCTCGGGGCGGCAGCCCCTCGTGCCGCGGGGCCGTGGTCGTTCCGGCCACGAGCCCGGAAACTGATAGCGGTTTGCCGGCCTCATGGGCCCGGGCCCAAGGGAATTTCCAGCATTCCCCCTTTCAACCATCCTTAAAAGACACACTTTACAATCAAAGCAATCTCACAGCGAATGGAAGCTGTGCCAATGCGGTCTTCAGGTGCGGTCCTGCCGCCCTGCCGGACGGTCGGCGAAGCCCGGAGGGTGCCGGACGCCGGCCACGCAAAGGGGGCGGGCAAGGACGACATGGGCAGCATGACCGATCCCTGGGGCGTCGATGCCCGCACGGTCCGCTTGGCCGAGGAGGTGCCTCAGCCTCTGCTGCGCGAGCTGCTCGTGTATTGGCACCGCAAGCGGGCGGGCCGTCCGATGCCGACCCGCCACGACATCGATCCCGTCGAGATCCCGGCCATGCTGCCGCGTCTTCTGCTCATCGACCTGGGGCCGGACCAGGTCGATCCCGTGTTCCGGCTGGTCGGGACCGGCATCGTCCGGGATGTCGGCTTCGAGCCGCGTGGACTCCGGCTCGACGCGGTCGGGGGCGCGGCCCTGCGGGGCGTGCACGCCGACGCCCTGGACGTGGCCGAGACAGGACGGCCGCGGCTGGCCAGCATCCGCTCCGGCGCGCCGGCGCGCCCGGCCGCGCATCGGCTGCTGCTGCCGCTGTCCACCGATGGCGCCACGGTCGACACGTTGCTGGGCGGCATCGTGACCGACGGCCGCCCCGGCAACGGCTGCCTTCTGTAGGCCCTGCCGGCGCCGTCGGGCTCATGCCCGTGCGCCAAAGGCTTCCGCCAGGGGCGCGTCTGGCGCCCGGCGGCAGGGGTGGCGGGCGCGCCCGCAGAGCGTTTCCGGCTCACCCGGCATCGCCGGCCCGCCACGCCATCCCGCCACGCCATCCCGTCGGCTCGGCGGCATCAGGCCCGGCCTACTCGACCACGCTCTGCAGCGCGATCAGGCGGTTGAGGCTCTCGCGGATGCGCCGGTTCTCCTCCTCCAGCCGGGCGATCTCGGCCGGATCCACCGTGCCATCCGCGGCCGCCTGCCGCCGACGCCGCTCGACCGTCGCCAGCCGCGCCTCGAGCGCTTCCAGCTCGTGATCGGCGGCGGCATGCCGCTGGCGCGAACGCTCGAGCCGCCGGCCGAGCGCGCCGAGCTCGGCGTCGAGCGCGGCCAGCTCCCGCTCGAGGCCGGCGGCCTCGTCGGCGAGGCCCTCGGCCCGGCGCTCCAGCGCGTCGGCGCGCGCCGCCATCGCCCGGGCGCGCTGCTCCCGGTAGTACGCCTCGACGCTCAGGCGCAGCTGGCGATCCTCGTAGGTCCCGTCGGCCAGATTGGCCATCCCGTCGAGGAAGCCGGCTTGGGCGGGATCCTCGGTGCCGGCGCAGCCGCCAAGGGCGGCTGCCACGGCGACTCCGGCGGCAGCGGCGGTCCACCGGCGGCCTGGCCGGCGACGGCGGTCGGTTCCGGCAAGCGGCGTCATGCGACCGGCTCGACGTTCATCAGCGCGGTCAGCTCGGACACTTGCTCGCGCAGGATCCGCTGCTGCCGGACCAGCTGGTCGCGCCGGGCCAGGAGCGGCCGGGAGCCGCCGGTGCGGCGGATATCGCCCTCGATCGCCTGCACGGCCTGCCGATTGTCGGCGATGAGCCGCTCGGCCGCGTCAATGTCGTCGCCGATCCGGGACAGCTCGTCCCGGTACTCCGCGACGGTGATCTCGCCGGCCTCGAACCGGTGCACGAGGAACGCGACGGTCCGCCGATGCGCCGCGACCACCCGCTCCAGATTCTCGATCACCCCGTGGTAGCGGGCGATCTCCGCATCAGCCGCCCGGATGCGGGCGTCCAGCGCGGCCTCCTGGTCGGCATAGCGCCGGTTCTGCACGGCGACGTAATGACCGGCGTTGCCGCCGACGAAGCCGCCGGCCGCGGCGCCGCCCAACGCGCAGGCGGCCCGGCTCTCCCCGCACAGGAGCGCGCCGATCAGCGCGCCGCCCAGGGCCCCGGCCAGGGCGCCGGTGGCGACGGTCTCGTTGAAGCGCTCGGCCTCGCGATGCAGAGCGCGCTGCTCCGCCGTCAGCGGCGCGTCGCCGCCGCCGCCGGCGGCCGTGGTCTGGCACGCCGACAGCAGCATGGCCGCCGCCAGCAGGCCCGCTCCGCGGCGCCGCGCGGTCCGGCTTACCCCGTATGTCGCCATGGGATGCTCCCGTTCGCTCAGTGACCCAGGATGGCCGGCAGGAACCGCTCGGCTCCGGCTTCCGGGCTCGCCTTGTAGGCCAGGGACTGCTCCACGTAGATCTGGGCAAGGTCCGCGAAGCCGGCAATGTCGGTCTCGCGGACCATCTCCGAGAACGCCCGCAGCTGCTCGCGGTGCCGCTCGACCGAGTAGTCCTCGGCCGTCTGATAGAGCTGCTGGAGATAGGCGGACACCGTGATCTCGAACCGCTCGACGGCCGAGTCCAGGGCCGCGCGGGAGCGCTCGGCCTCGGCCGCGTCGCCCAGCTCGTCCTGCAGTGCGACCACCTTCCGGAAGCCCTCGATGCGCCGATGATCCTCCCGGAGGTTGCGGATCAGCAGGGCGCCGGAGAAGATCGCCGAGCGCAGGGCGCGGCCCTCGATCTCGTTGCGGCGGCGCACCTCCGCGGTCAGCGCCGCCCGGATCCGGCTGACCGCCTGCTGCTGGCCGAGGTCGGGCAGGCTCTTCTCCAGCCGGTCGAGGGCGTCGATCGGGTCGGGCTCGTCCTCCTCGAGGCGAAGATCACGCGCCTGATCGACCCAGGCCCGGCGGAGCTCGGCGATCCGCTCCAGGCCGACCGAGACCGGCGCGGACAGGGCAAGGCGGACGCCGACGCTGTCGAGCCGGGTCGCCTGGCCGGTGGACTCGTCGAGAAAGGAGTATTCCGTGCGCATGGCGGTGCGCAGCCGGCTCTCCGGCGTGCGGAACGAGCCGCCCCGGGTGACGAAGCCGCCGACCTGGCCGTGCAGCCGACCGACCCGGTTCAGACGATAGAGGTCGAGGACGATCTCCTCCGCGTTGCCGAGCATGTCGAACAGGCCGAGCGGGTTGGGCGCCAGGAGCCCGACCGGCCGGATCATCCCGTCGGCCGAGCGGGGCCCCTGGAACCACGCATGGCCGGCTAGGCCGCCCTCCATGGGCGGCAGCGGCCGGCGGAAGTCGGCGGCCAGCACCGCCGCGCCGCCGCGCGCGGCGTACGCCCATTCCGTCTCGGTCGGCAGACGCAGGAAGCCGCTCCGCCCGCCCTCGTCCGGCAGCGCGTCCGGCGCGTCGGCGAGCAGCCACTCGGACAGGCCCTGGGCCAGCTGGGCGGCGTCGAGCCAGCTGAGCCGGGTGGCCGGCCGACGGCCCGCCATGGTGGGCTCCGGGCAGCGCGCCGGATCGCCGGCCGCCTCGATCGCCGCCTTCTGGTCCTCCGTCAGCTCGTATTTCGCGAGATAATAGTAGCGTCCCTGCTCCCCCGGGGTGCCGAAGGAGCCGACCAGGAAGGCTCGTCGCACCGCCTCGGAATAGCCGCGCTCATCGTCCGTCTGCCCCAGGGTCACGGCGTGGTCGTCGAGCCAGTCGTCGCTCGCCGGGGTGCCGATCCGGCGGAACACCAGGGCGCCGCCGCAGGGCAGCGGCAGGATCAGGTCACCCGGCAGCGGCTGTGGGTTGGTGAAGCGCGTGTCCCAGGCCTCCGGCGCGGCGGCGGCGCCGGCCGGGACGGCCACCGCGAGCCCGCCGAGCACGAGACCGAGCAACGCGCCGAGCCGCGCGCCGAGCCGCGCGCCGGTCCGACCCGCGCGTCGCATCGGCCGGCGGTCAGGCACGGCGCAGGCCCTCCGCCGGCTCGATCCGGCCCGCCTGCCAGGCCGCCAGGGCCGAGGCGAGCGAGGCCCCCGCCAGGGTGATCAGCGCCGCCCCGCCCAGATGGGCCGGGCCGAGGCGGCATGCCGCCGCTCCGGGCACCATGTCGCCGAACAGGGTGTTGATCAGGGCCGCGGTCACCGCGAAGAAGCCGACGGCCAGCGCCAGGCCGATCAGGGCGATGGCCCAGGACTGGGCGACCGGCAGCAGCATGGCCTGGCGCGCGGACAGGCCGAGCAGCCGCAGCACGCTGAGGTCGCGGCTCCGGCGCTCGACATGGGTCCACAGGCTGGCGCCGAGCGAGACCAGGACGCCGGCCGCGCCGAGCCCGGCGATCACCGCGAACACCCGGGCCAGATTGCGCTCCAGGGTGCCGACCAGGGCGATGTCGGCGCTGCGGGACCGTACCTCGATGCCCTCCGCCGTGAGCGCCTCGACCAGCGGTCCGACATCCTCCAGGCTCGCCGCGTACAGGCGGAAGCTGGCGTAGCGGTGCCCGCCCTGCGGCGGCGGCGCCCCGGCCCAGCCGCGGCGGGGCACCGCGTAGCCGTCGCGGAAGCGCTCGATGTCCTCGACCAGGGCGAGGTCGACCAGCGCCGCGCGCCGCTCCAGCACCTCCGCGGCCAGCACCTGGGCGACCTCGAGCGTCAGGTCCTGCCGCTCGGGCCGGCCGTCGACGGTGCGGGTGACGCTGCCGGTCAGCGTGTCGCCGGCCTCGGCATCGAGACGCTCGGCCAGCGGCCGGCTGAGCGCGACGCGTTGGCCTTCCGGCCGCGGCCGGCCCGGCGCCAGCAGCGGGTCGCCCGCCGCGGACGGCAGGATCTCGGCGAGCTCCAGGCCGGCGCCCGTCCCGGACCGGAGATACAGGGACGCCGCGATCGAGCGGGTCCGCGGCACCAGGAAGCCGACCTCGGGGCGGGCCTCGAGCCGGGCCAGCCACTCGGCGCCGTGCTGGCGGTTGCCGACCACCTGCAGTTCGCGGGCCCGCGGATCCGAACGCAGCTGCTCGGTCATGGCGCCGACCACGCCGACCTTGAGCCCGAGCAGCACGAGCAGCGGCGCCAGCACCGCCGCGAGGGCGAGCGCGTGGCACAGCAGGACGTGGCGCTCGTGCCACCCCTCGGCCAGGGCCAGGCGCAGCGGCAGGCTCATGAGACGGCGGCCCTCATGGGCACCGGCGGCTCCCGGCCGAAGCAGGTGCGCGCCGACGGCCCGGAGCGGGACATCTCGGCGGGCACGGCGGCGAGCCCGAAGCGGCTGACCAGGCCGCCGTCATGGGTCGCGACCAGCAGCGCCGACCCGGCCTCCGCCACCAGCTCAAGCAGCAGGGTCATGACCGTCTCGGCGTTGGCGCTGTCGAGCGCGGCGGTCGGCTCGTCGGCGAGCACGATCGCCGGCCGGTGCGCCAGGGCGCGCGCCACGGCCACCCGCTGGCGCTGGCCGACCGACAGGCGCGCCGGCAGGGCCCGCCGCAGCCGCGCGAGGCCCAGGCGCTCGAGCAGCGCCTCGGCGTGGGAAGGCTCGTGCCGGCCGGCCAGACGCTGCGGCAGCAGGACATTCTCGCGGACGCTCAGATACGGCAGCAGCCCGCCCGCCTGCATCACATAGCCGAAATGGCGTGCGCGCAGCCGCGCCAGCCGGCCGGGATCGCGCCGCCACAGACGATGGACGTCGAGCGCCTCGCCGCAGGACCGGTCGGCCGCGAGGCGGAAGCCGGCGGCCTCGTCCGGGCGGAGGGCGAGCGCAACCAGATCGATCAGCGTGCTCTTGCCGCAGCCGCTCGGCCCGATCAGCGCCAGCGCGTCGCCCGGCGCCACGAGCAGGCGGCCGACCTCCAGGGTGAAGTGCTGGTCAACCGAGACCCGCCGCTTGACCACGTCCTCGAGCGCCAGGAGCGGCGGTGGCGCGGTCACGGCAGCGCGTCGAGCGGCACCGGAAACACACGCTCGCCGGGCGGCGCCCCCGGGTAGAGCGCGACCCACAGATCGGTCTGGTCGTGGTAGCGCTCGTACAGACGCAGCTTCTCCTCCAGCCCGTCGATGATCTCCCGCTGGGCCGCCGGGCCCATGGAGATCCAGCGCGCCTCGTCGATGTCGAGGATCTCGCTGGTGTAGGGCAGATCCTCCAGGTACTCGCCCAGCAGCTCGCCCAGCTGCTCGAAGCCCTGCCGGCCGAGCCGGTCGGGATTGCGGCTCAGATGCGCCGCGGCGCTGCGCAGTTGATCGAAGAACTGGTCCGGTGCCAAACGGGCGGCGCGGCCCTGCTCGAGGATCGCCCGCAGCACGTCGCTGAGATCGCTCAGCTGGTTCTTGCTCAGCAGGACCCGGATGTCGATGGCGGTCCGGGTCGGGCTCTCCAGGTCGCGATCGGCGGCCCAGGCCTGGAACACCTCCGGCGCCCCGGTGCCCTGCACCCGGCCGAGATAGGCCAGCTGCATGGCCCGGCCGACCACCCGGGTCTGCCGCTCCAGCGGGCGCTCGGCCTGCCCCGGCCGGACGTCGCCCCCGGCCGCCGTCCCGGTCAGATTGCGGTTGGCCTGGTCGATCAGCTGCTGCGCCAGGGAGTCCACCACCTCGCCGAAGGCCTCGACGTCGCCGGCCGGAACGGCATGGTAGAGCGGCGAGTCGATCCCGGCGAACCGGGACAGCTCGGCGTATTGCCGGGCCGCGTAGGTATGGTTGGAGCGCCCCTCGTAGGTCAGCAGATGCAGCGCATAGATGGCGACGCCCTGCTCCTGGGCCAGCCGGTTCATCGAGGCCGGGCCCAGGCGCGTCGCGGCGGCCGGATCCTCGGCGCCGCGCGGACCCGCGTCGGTGATCAGGACCAGATAGCGGGCGTCGACCGGCTCGGCGAGGGCAAGATCCATGGCCGCGTCGATGCCGGCGACCGCGTCCTCGTTGAAGCCCTCGCTCGAGGCCGTGGCCGCCGTCACCGTCTCGATCCGGGACAGGATCGCCTCCGGCTTCTGGCCCAGCCGCAGCGGCACGTAGGTCCGGGTCAGATAGTCGAGCCCGGGGGCGAGGCTCAGATTGTCGCGGTAGCCGACCAGCCCGAAGGTGACGCGGTCCGCCAGCTCCGAGCCGGCGATCCGGTCGTAGATGCGCTCCACCGCCTGGTAGGTCCGCTCGATGTAGGGACCCATGGACAGCGTCGTGTCGATGACGAAGACGATGCCGACCTTGTAGTCGTCGAGCGCCTGCCCGGCGTCGACCACCGGCGTCGCCGCGCCGCCATCCTGCGCCAGCGGCACCGAGGCGACCCGCACCACCTTGCTGGTGAAGCCGCTGGCCAGGAAGACCTGACGGGCCTCGAGGATCGGCAGCAGGTAGAAGCGCTCGGTCAGGTCGACGAAGCGGTCCGGCTCGATGGCGACGACCGGCGCGTCCGGCGGCAGCGTGCCGGCCTCGATGCCTTCGCGCAGGGCCGCCGCCCGGGCCGGGGCGGTCTCGGAGTCCATGAGATCGATGAGCGGCGAGGCCTCGCCGAAGAACAGGACGCGCTCGCGGCCGGCCGGGTTGGTGAGGACGCCGACCAGGGTCTGACGCCAGGGAATCGTCTCGTCCGCCGCCATCCAGCCGGCCGCCGGACCCCTCTCCGGCTCGCCGACCAGAAGCCACTCGGCCCCGTTGCGCTGGGCGCGCTCGAACACATGGAACACGCTGAAGGTCGGCACGGCGGCGTCGGCGACCGCGGCGTCGTCGGCCGGCGCCTCGCGCAGCACCGCGCCGGGGCGGCTGAGCACCCGCTGGTACAAGGTGGTCTTGCCCTCGATCAGCAGCGGACGCTGGGTTCCAGCCTGGGCCTGTGTCTGGGTCTGGGTCTGGGTCTGGGTCTGGGTCTGGGCCTGGGCCTGGGCCGGCTCGGCGCCGGGCCCGAGACCGAGCGCGAGGCCCGACACCAGGAGCGCGCCGACAAGCGCCAGCGCCCGGCCGAGGCCCGGCCGGACCGGGCAGGAACGTGTCGCGGACCCGATCATCCCCACTCCTCGTCGAGCAGGCGCTGCGCCTCGGCGTCGCCGGCGCCGGCCCGGCTTTCGAGCCAGCGGCGCAGGGCCTCGAGCGAGTCGCCGGCGGGCTCATGGCCGGCCCGCTCGGCAGCACGGTACAGCGCCACGGCCCGGCGCGGGTTCGGCTCGGAGAACCCCGACCGATCCTCCGAGAACAACACCGGGTCGTACATGGTGCCAATGCTCTCGAGCGACGGCCCGTGGCCGGCCCGCTCGCCATATTCAAGGATCAGCAATGCGGCATCGGCGCGGCCGCGCTGCAGCAGGTCGAGGGCAAAGGCGTGCGCCTCGGCGTGCGGCGGCTGGGTCTCCAGATAGGAGCGCGCCAAGGCCACCGGGTCCGCCGAGGCGCCGGCGTCCGCGCCGCCGGGTTCGGCCGGCGCCCCCGGGGGCGACTCGGGCGCGGCGGCCGGGTCGGGCGCGGCGGGGTCGGCCGGTGCCGGGTCGGGCTCGGCGACCAGCGGCGGCGCCGGCTCGCTCAGCAGCGCCGCCACCCCGGCTCCAACAAGCGCCAGAAGCAGAAGCGCGGCCAGGCCGAGCAGAACCGGCCGCATCCATCGGCGGTGAAGGCCGGGCGGCCCCCGGTCCGGTCCGGCGGTCGCAGGCCCGGCCGCGCCCGCGGCCGCCCGCGGCTCGACCTCCGGCCGGGCGGAGGCTGGCGCGGCCCGTTCCGACGCTGCCGCGGGGCGCTCCCGTGGCGGCGCCCCGCCGGCCGAGGCCTCGCCACGCTCGCCGGCGACCACGCGCCGGCGACGGGCGGAGGCCTGGACCGACGGCGCCACGCGGGGCCAGTGCAGGCTTCGCTTCAGGCCGAGCGCCGGCAGCTCGATCTCCAGCGGCGTGCCGAGCTCCAGGTGGTCGACCACCTCGGGCCCGAGACCGAGGCTGAGCACCCCGTTCTCGAAGCGGCTCTCGCGGGGCGTGATGCGCGCCTCCGGCCCCTGCCAGCCGCCGGCCGCGAGGTTGTTGGCCTGATGCTCGGCACGGCGGATCGCCAGCTCGGTCGAGTCCGGCACGGCGGCCAGCCCGTGCACCTCGATGACGGCATGGCCGCCGCCCGCCCGGGCATCCTCGCGAACGATCAGATGGGGCCCGCTCATGCCGCGTCCCGCGCGGACGCGTCGAGCGCGTGGACCAGGCGGCCAAGCCGGTCATTGGCCGCCACATCGATGACTTGGCCGTCCTGGCTCGTGGCGTTCGCCTCCACCAGGGCGAGGTAGGCGCTGAACCAGTCGAGGTACTGGCGCTCGTCGTATCGATCCGGCACCTCGGGCAGCTGAAGCCGGCCTCTGTCGCCGCTCGCCTCCGTCCGTGGGGAGAACACGGGCCGGCCGTCGAGCCGCGATGCCGGGCGCTCGGCCTCCGGCCGGTCGCCATAGCCAAGGGTGTTCAGGTAATCGTTCAGGATGTTCGCCGCGACCAGCGCCGGCCGTGCCGCCGCCTTCTCCAGCGTCTGCCGGAAGCTGGTGATGCGGCGGACCCGCTCGGCGATGGCGGTCTCGATATCGAGTCGCCGCGCGCCGGCGATCAGCTCCGCCACTAGGTCCAGCGCGCTTCTCTCCGTCAGGCAGAAGTACCGGACCAGCCGGTCCTGCCGCGCCAGGGCATGGGCCTCTCCCATCCAAAGCCGCAGCACGGCCCCCGCGAAGCGCTCGGCGAGATCCCGCGGCGCCTCCGGCCGGCCCTCGGGCGTCCCCCCGGGCTCGGGCTCGCCCGGCTTCGCCTCGTCGTCCTCCGCCTCGCCGTCCTCCGCCTCGCCAAACATCGCCGTGAGCAGGGTCCGCGCCTCGGCCGTCCGCCCGACGGCGGCCGGCTTGCCGGTCTCGTCGGCCATGGCCTGAACCTCCTGGAAGCAGTCCGCCAGGGTGGCGTCGCTCACCTGCAGCACATGCAGGAGCTGGCCGAACCGCTGCTGCTCCGCGCATACGGCGAGGTGCCGAACGACCCGGCGGGCCGCCTTCTCGCGGTCGGCCCGCTGGGCCGCCAGGTCGCCTGCATGATGGAACCGTCGGAGCAGCCGCTGCATGGCGCCGCGCAGGAGCGACAGCCGTTCGGCGATCTGCCGGCGCTTGATCTCCGGCCGGCACACCGGCTCGAGCTGCTCCGCTAGGTAGGTGATGCCGCCGTCGTCACGGCGGAACGCCTCGTCCCAGGCCCGTTCCGGATCGGCGAAATGCTTCCGCACCAGATCGTTGGCCAGATACTCGCGGCGAAAGCGGTCGACGCGCTCCTGCTCGCTGGCCCTGACCCCGAGCTCGGCGCCGTCCGCGGTGTAGTCCAGCAGGTGCTTCGCCTTGTAGTTCGGATTGCGTATCCAGTACGTGTTGTCGAAAGCCCGCCCCGGATGCCACTGCTCGGTCCAATCGCCGGCCTTGCCCAGGTAGTCGGTGATCGCGGTCCGCAGTCGTGTCGACCAGCGCGCCTCGGAGGTCTCGGCCTGACCGGCCTTGTCCTCGAACTCGGCGTCGAACTTCGTGAGCACGAGGAACAGCGCGGTCCTGTTGCGTCGACGCGCCTCCGGATCCGGCCCGTGGGTAGCCTCCACCCAGTCCCGGATCATCCGGGGCAGCGTCCGCACCTCCTGGTTCGACGGGCCGATGCACAGCAGCATGCTCGACAGATCCTGCTCCGCGACATAGCGATCGAACAGGAACGCGACCTTGCCGCGCAGGAACAGCGACTGCAGCTCGCCGGGCCGGGACAGATGACGCTCCGCGTCCTGAATGCTTTCCCGGCTGCGGGCGCCGGGGAAGTCGAGCAGGTCCGTGTGCTCGAGGAACGGCCAGGGAGGGTCGCGGATCACGATGTTGAGCTCGGCCACCAGCGCCGTCAGGACGGCACGCTCGAGGCGCGCCTCGCCGCCATTGTCGCCGCGCACCGGGAGCGAGGCCTCGGCGGGATGGCCCGCGGCTCCGGTCAGGCCGCCCAGGGTGCGCACATCGATGATGCTGGTCTCCCGCGGCAGCAGGCTGTCCATCGGGCAGAAGGCGGTGCCGGCGAAGCCGAGCCGGCGCAGGGCCTGGTACAGGGTCCGATAGAGCTCGGAGAAGGGCGCGAGATCGCCCCAAAGAACCCCGAGCAGCCGGAGCCGTCCGTCCAGGGCCAGCCGGGGCGCCAGTTCGGCCGCGCGCGACCAGAAGGCGCCGCCGAGCGCCTGGACGACGGGCACCCCCTTGAAGTGCGTCTCAAAGTATTCCTGCAGGTCGAACACGTCGTCCGCGGACAGCGGGTCCACCGGCGTGCCTTCCGCCTCGGCCGCAGCGGCGTCGAGCCGAGCCAGCACCGCCTCGGCGCCGGGCACCGCGGCCTCGCTCGGGTCGATGTCGCTGAGGTAGGTGTTTCCGAGGATCTTGATCAGATCGGTCTGCGACAGCAGGCGGACCATCACCGGGAAGCCGCCCGGCGTTGCCGCGCTGCGCAGCGTGAAGCGGGTGACGAGACCGGTCGACTCCTGGCCCCCCTCCGGATTGAGATCGCGCACGAAGTCGAGGCTGTCCCGATGCCCCGCAAAGCGCGCCATGAGCGGACGGTCGCCGCGCCGCGCCAAGGCCGAGATCAGGTAGGATTTTCCCGCCTGCGAGGGACCGAAGACACCGACGCACATCGGCCGGTCCAGCGACCGCTCCAGCTGACCGGCGGCCGCCGCCATCTTGCGCAGCTCCCGGTTCAGCGAGGCCCGTTCCTGCGCCGGCTTGTCCGGGTTTGCGTCGAACCAGTCGACCGCGGCCCGTGCGATCGAGGCCGTCTCCCCGCACAGCCCGGCCAGGGTGTCCGTCGGCGTCACGCCCATCGCCGTCCGCCTCGCTGTCGCCGGCTGCTCATGCCTCCGTCAGCGTCCCGGTATCGAGCCAGTATCCGGCCTCCTGCAGCATGGTCTGCAGCCGCAAGGTGACGTCCGTGCGGCGCAGGGCCGAGCCATCGGCATCCTCGACCGAGTCCACCGCGAAATCCTCCTTCTTGTGTTCATCGTCGTCCGCGTCGGCGGCCGCTCGGCGCAGGCCGACCGACAGCGGCAGACGCAGGCGCGCGATGCCCTGCGGGTTGCTGAAGCTCAGGTAGTAGAGCGGCATGGCCGGCCAGCGTTCCAGTGGCATCTGGCGGTATCCTATGGGCATCGGCGCGTAGAGGCGCAGCGTGCGGACCTCCTCCTCGGCGGCCGGGTGGGCATCCAGGTCGACGTCGGCGAACAGGACGTTGTCGGCAAGAATTTGTCCCGAGTCCTCCATGGGTCCGATGAAGCGAGCCGTGGACCGCATTTGCAGGGCGTCAACGCGCAAGAGGAAGTTCTGGATCTGTCCCCCGGCAAGACCACACAGCATGGCGCCAACGGCTGCCGTGGTCTTGGGATCCTCGATGCGCCCCTGATGGTCCCGAAACGGGTACCAGCTGCCGACCTTGAACCTGTGCATGGGAATCACGCGGTTGGGCGGGACCGGCAGGCGCGCCAGGATCAGCTGCTGAATGGCAGGCAGCCGCGAGGGGCGGCCGGACAGCAGCAGGACATCGCAGCCGAGCGCGTGGACAACCTCGCAGAGGTCGCCCAGCATGTCGGCCATGACACCGCGCACCGAGCGGGACAGCCCGTCCACGTCGACGTCGAAGGCCAGATCCTCGACGCGAAAGCCGACGGCTCCCGCCGCGGCGGCGGCGTCGGCCAGATAGGCAAGGATATGCGGCGCCGGCCGGGGGCCCGCCGCGAACAGGCGTTCGAACCCCCAGGTCTCCTTGCGGCCCTCCTCGAACGGGCCGGTGGCCTCGCAGGCATGCAGCATGGCCAGTCCGATCGGCACGAGCACCTGGCCGGTGAACTGCTTGCGCAGATGCCGCTCCTGCTCGGACATGCCGGCTCGATTGCCTCCGAACAGCGTCGTCACCAGCGCCCGCGCGTCGGCCGCGGCGCAGGCCTCGAGATGCCGCACGACCGACGGCAGCACATGCCCTACGATAACCGCCCTCAGGATGTCGTCGCCGGCGATACGGAAGCTCTCCCGAAACTCCGGAGCCGGGCACAGCGCTCGATTGCCCTCGAGCCGGTAGGTCGTGACCATCAGGTCCGTGGTGCCACCGCCGATGTCGATGCTGGCCACCCGCAGGCTGGGCTCGTCACGGTCGCCCTGCCGGTACCGGCCCATGATCCGGAAGAAGTCGGTGCCGGCGCCCTGAAGCTTTCGGGTGATCTCCGTGTAAAGATAGACAAGCTGAGTGCAGGTCGCCTCGTCGCACGGGATCTCCACCCGCGGCTCGGGCGGCACGCGCCGACCGGCCTCGGTCCAGCCCAGGCAGTCCCAGGTCAGCTTGACGGCGCCCTGGGCCCGCGAGCGCAGGGTCCGCTGCTCGGCAAGCGGCATGCCCGGCGGCATCGTGAGGATGATCCGGCGCAGCTGACGGGGAACGTCGGAATGCTTGCGCTGACCCCGGGTCCCGGGAGCGTTGATCTGCACCAGCGCCTGCAGAAGGATCTCGCCCAGCAGAAGGGTGAACAAGGACGACCGCGAGAACTTGGGACGCAGCGCGGAGCCGCTGCGTTCCCGCTCGCCCCGGCCGAGCTGCCGCAGCACGTTCCCGCTTTCGGTCACGTGCGCCATCAGCGCCCCGGAGACCGGCGGCTCGGTGCCGCGGCCGTCTCCGCGTGAGGTGTTGAAGCGCCAGATCTGGCCGAGCGGCCGGTCGTCCCAAAGGTAGCGCTTCGGGCTGGACAGGCCCGTCAATCCTTCGGTGCCCTGCGCGTCGCCGGACAGCTCGGTCGCCTCGGGGCCGATCCTCACCGGGCTCGGCCAGTAGAAGCCGTTGCTGCGTCCGCTGCGCCGTGACAGGGGGTCACGGCCAAGCTCGGCGCGGGCGAACTCGATCCGGCTCTCGAACGGCAGCGTCGAGGAGCGCTCGGGCCGGCTGAGATCGCGCAGCTCCAGCACATAGGACTCGTTGAGGTCCAGACGCTCGTCGGCGCTGCTCTCGACCAGGATGCCGCAGGTCCGGCTGTTGCCGATGTCGAGCACGAGGTCGACCTGGATGGGCTGGTAGCTGGTCTCGGCCGAGACCGTGTCGGCGAGCTTGATCCGCGGGAACGGCACGGCCTCCGCCAGCACGGCCAGAAAGGTCAGATAGCGGGCCCAATGCTCGCAGGCATGGGGAAGCTCGTCCTTGGTCACGGGACGTCCGCGCCGCTGCGCGTGCCTGAGCTCCCGCAGCAGTTCGTCGAGCCACTCGTCGACCCAGGCCTCGTTGAGGAACCAGCTGTTGTCGGTCTCGCCGGGGACAAAGGCGAACTCCTGCTCCTCCTCGCTGTCGCGCGGCGACGGCACCAGATAGGGCCGGCCGAACTGAGGCGCCTCGAGCTCGGTGTCGAAGGCCAACACCACCCGGTGGCTGGTGCCGTCGGGCTCCCGCTCCGGCAGCTCGACCAGCCGCAGCCGGGCCCAGTTCGACGGGCCGGCGTCGTACAGCGGCCGGCCCAGCGCATCCTTGCCCTTCACCCGGAAGAAGGGCACCGGAACCCATTTGCCGTTGAACACCTCCAGGGCGCGCGGCGTGTTGACGGAGTAGATCTCGTCCGCGGGCGCGGCGCGGCCCGACGCCGGGTCGATCAACTCGTCGCTCTCGGCGTCCTGCACTGGACAGCGCAGGGCCACGGCCACCTGGCCGTCCTCGCTTCGTGTCTCCGGCTGCTCCTCTTCCCAGAAGAGCCGCGTGACCCGCGGCACCGCGTCGATGTTGAAGCCGAGGTCGAGGAACTGGACGCCGCTGAACGGGATCAGGTTCACGGTCGGCCGGAACGAGGTCAAGGGCTTGAGCATGTAAGGTCTCGGGCTCCGGCCGAAATTACCCGGGCGGCGGGGCGCCGGCCGCCGCGGCCGTCTGCGCCCGCCGCCGGCACGCCGCCGCGGCGTCCGTCAGCGACAATCTTTGCTGCTCGAGCCTCCCTTCCAGCAGCTCCGTGCGCAGCCGCTCGGCCTCGAGGGCCGCCGCAGCCTCCGGCGCACCGGCCGGGGTCGCGGGGCAGAGGCTGACGATGGGTGACGGCGGCAGCCACGCCGGCCGGGGCAGGCCGACGCCGCAACCGCTCAGCAGCACGTAGAGGATGGCGGTCACGAGCCCCGTGAAGACCAGCCAAAGCAGCAGGCCGAGCACCGTGGCGTGGCGCGGCGGCGCCGGGGCGGAGGCGAGCAGCGCCGCCTGATCGGACGCGCCCGCGTTCCCCGCCGTTCCCCGCGCCGCGGCCGGCCTCGGCCGGGGCGGCGCCATGCGCCAGAGCAAGCGTCGGGGCGCGTCCTTGCGGTCGGCCAAGTGACCCCAGGCCACCAGAACCGGCTGAGCGCCAACCGCGTACACATGGTCCTCCGCCGGGACCTCCAGCGCCATCGCCAGCAGGCGGCCGAGCAAGCGCTGGCCGGGATCGCGAGCGGCCGCCAGCGCCGTCGCCTCACGGTCGATCTCCTCCCGCAGGCGGGCCAGGGTCTCCTCGACCGCGTCACGGCGTTCCGGCCGCAGGGCGGCGAACGGCTCGGCCCGGGTCGCCACATCCTCCACCACCGTGAACCAGTCGACCGTGCCGCGCTGGCGGTTGGGGCTCGGCTCGGCAAGCAGGCGGGCATGCTCGTCGGACAAGGTTCTTCGCAGGTGCAGGACGATCTGCCGATAGGCGTCCCTGGCCGTCTGCCCCCCGCTGCCCAGCGGATGCAGGCCGCTCGAGGATGTGGTCGCGATCAGGATGCCGTGCGACATGGGCCGGCCCACCGCCTTCTCAAGGCGCTTCCGCCGGAGCCGCCGGCGCCGCGTCGCCCGTCCCCGCTTCCGGTTCGGCTGGCGGCGGTTCGACCGGCGGCGGCTCGACCGCGGGGGCAGCCCGGCCCTCACCGGCCCGATCGGTGGCCGAGACGGCCGCGGACGCCGCGCCGGCCACGGCCACGGGCGTGCAGTCCCCCGCCATGCGCGCGAACCCGATCCCGGCACCCTCGAGAAAACCGATCAGATTCTCCGTCGCTATGGCGTAATTGACTTGGCTGGCGCGCTGCTCGTCGAAGCGTCCGAAGGTGTTGACGCCAACGACCCGGCCGCAGGCATCGACCAGTGGCCCGCCGGAGCTGCCGGGCGAGATGCCGGCGGTGTGCGCAACGATCGGAAAGCCGGCATTCTGGTTCTGCACAACGGTGACCACGCCCTGGGTGAGCACCATGTCGGGAATGGCCGAACGATCGCCGGCGGTCAGGGCCTGGAAGTTCAGGTCGGACTTCAGCACAAGGCTCGGATAGCCGGCCGCGATCACGTTCTGCAGGCGGGAGACATCGGATGTCAGTGTGAGCGGCATGACCCGATCCGACCCGGGCACCTGCAGCACGGCGAAGTCCGGGCCGCCGGGCTGATGCTCCTCGGTGGCCGCGACGACCGTTGCCTGCTTCAGGCCGCCGAGCGCCGGGCTGGTCACGAACACCCGCTCGGCCTCCGCGTCGGCGACAACATGCTTGTTCGTGAGGAGCAGATCGTCCCCGATGAAGAATCCGCTGCCGACGCTTGCCGCGTCCGCCGTGCCGGCCACGACCAGGGCGGTCGACGCATCGAGCAGCTCCACAAGGCTGCCCTGGAAGGTGGACCTCTCGGGCCGCGCGTCCTGCGGGACGCCATGCTCCTCCGGGCGGGCCGGCACGAGGTCGGCGGGCAACGGCCCGGCCGGCAGATCCTGGGCAGGCACCTCGGCCGGCAGCACCAGCGTGCCGTCCTCGATCCGGCACGCGCCGGCCCCCAGGGCCGCCTCGGTCCGGGCCACCTGCTCCTCGAGGGAGCGATTGACCTCGCGTTGCAGGGCTATCAGCCGCTCGTAGTCCGGCTCTGCTTCCGCCTCCGGCTCCGGTGGGTAAAGCAGCACGCCGGGCAGAAGCAGGAAGAGCAGCAGCAGCGTCGCGATGCCGGTCGCGATGGCCACGCCGAGCCAAGGCCGGCGCGCCGCGGTCTCCCGGTCCGCGGCCGACACGCCGCCATCCGGCGCCCCGCCGGCCGGCAAGCCCCCGGGCGGAAGCAGGCCACCGGGCCGGTTGTCACGCTCCGGCAGAGCAGCGGCGGCCGCGCCGGGGACAGCCACCCCGGGGCCCGCCGCCGGCCCGGCCGCGGCGTCGCCCGCGAGTGGCGGCGCGGCAAAGGGCGCGAACCGGCCAAGAGTGGCCTCGAAATGGCGATGCCGGGCCGTGTCGTCGGCGGCGGCCGCCGGCGGCAAGAGCGCCCAGTTGGTCAGGATCGGCCGGTCGTTGGCGACCAGGATGTCCTCGGCCTGCGAGATGTGGAGCGCAGGTCCCAGCAGCGGCGCCACCACAGCATCGTCGAGCAGGGGCGCCAGCGCGGCCAGCTGCTGCGCCAGGGCGTCCTCGGCCCGCTGGCGCGCGCCGCCGTCGAGCGCCGCCAGGGGCACCGGGTCACCGCTCACCGGCGCGTACCATGACGCCGTCGACGGCACGGCGCCGTTGCCGCGCGTCAGCACCGGCTCGGCGAACAGATCGGCCGCGGCCGAGCCGGACCGCTCCACGAGGAGCGCCCGCAGCTCAGCGTGCCGCTCGACCGCCGGCCCATCGGCCGTCCCGAGCTGCTCGAGGCCGTCCAGCGTGGTCTTTCGGACGAATTGCACCCTGTCCATGCCCTGTGCCGGGCAACCGCGCCGGCTCCACGAGCCGGCTCGCGACGTCCGGCATGACGCCTACCAGTGAAAGGCTAACAGCATCCAGTCGGGGATTACTCCGTCGGGTCCTGTCAGCCTGGCGAGACGCGCCTGCCGCGAGGACCAGTCCTCGGCGCCGATAAACACATCGGCATGGAGACCGCCGAGAATGAGGGCGGTCGCGTGGCCGACCGCGGCACCGCCTTCGATATCGTTCGCGAGCGAATCGCCGATGGCGACAACCCGCTCCGGCGGCAGGTCACCGATCCACTGGCGACAGAGCCGGTAAATCTCGGGAAACGGCTTGCCGATCCGGCGCACCCGGCCGCCCCGGGCCTCGTAGTGATCGGCGAGCGCGCCCGGGCTCAGCACCAGGCCGTCGGCGGTCAGCCCGGACGTATCGGGATTGGCGCACAGCAGCGGCAGGTCGCGAGCCAGCGCGGCATCGAAGTGCGGACGGTAGTCCGCTGGCGCGCGCCGCTCGTCGTGACCGCTGAGGAGGACGAAATCGGCCTCGTCCGCGGTCTCAACGACGATCAGATCCAGGCCGTCCACGATGCTGCGGTCACCGCCCCGGCTGAACAGCAGGCACCGGCGCCCCAGCGCGGCGGTGAACGGGTGGCTGGCCGCCGCCATCTCGCGCCAAGCGGCCTCGCCCGAGCTTACGCAGGCATCGTAACAGTCCGGACCGAAGCCGAGCCGGGCGAGCCGCTCGCTGTTCGGGCCGGCGCGCTTGCCCGAGTTGGAGATCAGGACGACCGGCTTGCCCAGCCGGCGCAAACGCACCAGGGCATCGGCCGCGCCGGGATAAGCGGTCGTACCGTCGTGCAGCACCCCCCATTGATCGACCAGGAAGGCATCGTATCGTCCGGCCAAGTCAGCCACGCCGTCGCACCAGCGTGCCGGCTGGGCGGTTGGTCCCATGGGCCCCGTCCCCTCTCAAGTCCCGCGTCACCACAGGGTATCATATACCTGAAATCAGGACCCATACCGGCGAGCGGATGGCGTCCGTCAAGGGAAGGGCCCGCGCTCCCGGGCAGCGGCAGGGTTTGCGGACACACTTCATTCCGGCGAATCCACGGCTTCAGCCGTTGGCTCACGACGGCGCGCCCGGGCGGCGGCAGGGTCGGCGGGCGCGCCCCCGGCCGAGCCGACGAGTCATCTCGTCGGCCCCGCGGAATCACAGAGTGCGCGTGATCTTCCGCAGGTGGCGCGGGCGATCCGGATCGAGCCCGCGGGCTTGGGCGAGACGCACCGCGTGTCCGTAGAAGGCCTGGATCGCGACGATCGGGTCGAGGACCGGGTGCAGGGGGCTCGGCAGCGGCAGGGTCGTCTGCCCCGGGCGCACAGCCTGGGTCGCCCCCGACGCCATAAGCACACGGGCGCCGATCTCGCGCAGCACGCAGCTGGCCGCCATCAGGCCGTCGAGCGTCGGATCGGCGGTGCCGACCATCAGGATCGGAAAGCCCGGCTCGACCAGGGCCACCGGCCCGTGCAGCAGCTCGGCGCCGCTGAACGACTCCGCATGGAGCCCGCATGTTTCCTTGAGCTTGAGCGCCATCTCCCGGGCGATCGGCAAGCCGAGGCCTCGCCCCACCACGAAGGCGCGATCGGCGTGCCGCAGGCTCGGCAGGGCGCTGGACCAGTCCGCCTGAGTTGCCTCGATCAGCCAGCCGGGCAGTTCGTCGAGGGCCCGCAGAAGAGTGTCGTCATAGTGCCAGTGCCCAACCAGTCGCACCAGAGACGCCAGACTGGCAATGAAGCTCTTGGTGGCGGCGACGGATTGCTCGGCGCCGGCGCGCATGGGCAGCACGAACTCGGAGACCTGGGCAAGGGGCGCCGCCTCGGCATTGACCAGCGCGACGGTGAGCGCCCCGTCGGCACGCGCCTGGCGCAGCACCTCCCGGATGTCCGGGCTTTCGCCGGATTGTGAGATGGCCAGAACCATGGCGTCGGCCACTCGCAGCCGGGCCCCATAGAGGGTCACCACCGAGGGAGCCGCGGTGCCGGTCACCAGGCCGAGTCGGCTCTCGAGCAGATAACGCGCGAAGCTCGCGGCGTGGTCCGAGCTGCCGCGGGCGACGGTCAGGGCGAAGCGTGGTGGCCGCGCGCGCAGCCGCTCCGCCAGTGCGCGATAGAGCTCGGTGTCCGTCGCCTGCGCCGCCACCACACCGGGCGCCTGCGCCGCTTCCTGGAGCATGAGGGGCGAATCATCGTCGCACGCCATGGGAAGGCCCGTCCGATTGAAGCGAGATGATGCCCGCGGCTCCGTGACCGCGCACCTAACC
>CAZTHL010000026.1:0-27360 GCA_964613585.1 uncultured Mycobacteriaceae bacterium
GGGGCCCTTGCACGTCACACTTCTTATGGTGGTCGGCCTCGGCGCCCAATATCCCGACGCCAACTCGAATGTGACCATGGTGACGCGCCTGCTCTGGGAGGGGATGGGCTTCGGCTGGGCAGAGACCTGCTATTCCGGCGTGACCTTCCCGCTGGTCGAGCCCGGCCTCGAGCACGCCGCCCGGCTCGGCTACCGGCGCATCGTCGTGTTCCCCTACTTCCTGTTCACCGGGATCCTGGTGCAGCGCATCTACGACGCCGCGGATCGGGTGGCGGCCCGGCACCCGGACCTGGAGATCATCAAGGCGCCCTACCTCAACGACCATCCGCTGGTCATCGACACCTTCCTCGATCGTCTCGAGGAGGCCGCCGGCGGCCGGGCCGTGATGAACTGCCAGACCTGCAAGTACCGGGAGCAGGTGTTGGGCTTCGAGGCCGAGGTCGGCCTCGCCCAGGAAAGCCATCACCATCACGTCGAGGGCATCGGCACCGGCAATGGCCACGGCCCGGGCGGCGACGGCCAGGGCGGCGACGGCGACGGCGACGGCAAAGATCAACGGCACGGGCACCACAACCACCACGGCCACGGCCATGGTGACGGTCACGGGCATGGGCATGGGCATGCGCACGGCCACGGCCACGGGCATGGTCACGGTCACGGGCATGGGCACGGTCATGGGCATGGGCATGGGCATGCGCACGGTCACGGGCATGCGCACGGCCACGGGAACGGCCATGACGGCCACGGCCATCATCCGTATCCGCACGCCGACCATCCGCTTGGGCCGAAGAGCCTGACCGGCGGCTGAGCCGGCGGCGATGCTCGACTATCTGCGCGATCCGGCCGAGATCTACCGGCGCTCGTTCGCCGCGATCGAGCAGGAGGCCCGGCTTGAGGGTCTGCCCGGGGGGCTGCACGGCGTCGCCGTCCGCCTGGTCCACGCCTGCGGCATGCCGGACATCGTCGACGACCTCGCCTGGGGCGGCGATCCGGCGGCGGCCGGGGCCCGGGCGCTCGCCGCGGGGCGCGCGGTGCTGGCCGACAGCCGCATGGTCGCCGAGGGGGTGATCCGGGCGCAGCTGCCGGCCAGCCCGGTCGTCACGACGATCGACGATCCGCGCGCCGGGACCGGCGCGGCGCGGCTGGGCACGACCCGCTCCGCCGCCGCCGTCGATCTGTGGGACGAGATGCTGGACGGGGCCGTCGTGGCCATCGGCAACGCGCCGACCGCCCTGTTCCGCCTGCTCGAGCGGCTGACCGGGGGCGCGCCGCAACCGGCCGTGATCCTCGGCTTTCCCGTCGGCTTCATCGGCGCCGCGGAGAGCAAGCGGGCGCTCGCCGCGCTCGACCACGGCGTGCCCTATCTCACGCTCCACGGCCGCCGCGGCGGCAGCGCGCTGGCGGCGGCGGCGGTCAACGCGCTGGCCGCGGCCCTGCCGGACCCCGAGGCGCCGGTGGACCCGTGGCGGTCTGGCTGAGCGTGGTCGGCCTCAGCGAGGACGGCCTCGATGGCCTGCCGGCGGTGGCGCGCGGCCTCGTCGACGGCGCCGAGGTGCTGGCCGGGGGCCGCCGGCATCTCGCCATGGTGCCGGAGGACGGGCGCGAGCGCCTCGTCTGGCCGACGTCCATCGCGGCCGGCATCGAGTCGCTGGCGGAACGACGCGGCCGACGGGTCTGCGTGCTCGCCTCGGGCGATCCGTTCTGCTACGGCATCGGCGCTCGCCTCGCGGAGCGCTTTTCCATGGACGAAATGACCGTCGTTCCGGCGCCGTCCGCGTTCACCCTGGCCTGCGCCCGGCTCGGCTGGTCCCGGCCCGCATGCGAAACGATCAGCCTGCACGGTCGACCGCTGGAGCGGCTGGCCGCGCTGCTCCACCCCGGCGCGCGCATCCTGGCGCTCAGCTGGGACGGCACCACCCCGGCCGGCGCGGCGGCCCTGCTGCGCCGGGCCGGCTATGGGCCGAGCCGGCTTACCGTGCTCGAGCACCTGGGCGGCCCCGCCGAGCGCCGCCGCGACGGCACCGCGGCGGACTGGCCGGCGCCCGGGGATCCGGCTGGGCGCGTCGCAGACCTCAACACGCTCGCCGTGGCGGTCATGCCCGATCGCGAGGCCCGGCCGCGGCCGCGGGTGCCCGGCCTGCCGGACGAGGCCTTCGACCATGACGGGCAGCTGACCAAACGCGAGGCCCGCGCCGTGACCCTGGCCGCGCTGGCACCGATGCCGGGCGATCACCTGTGGGACGTCGGCGCCGGCTCGGGCTCGGTTGCCATCGAGTGGCTGCGCAGCCATCCCCGCACGAGCGCCGTCGCGGTCGAGCCGGAGCCGGATCGTTGCGCCCGCATCGCCGCCAACGCCGCCGCCCTCGGCGTCCCCGACCTGGAGATCGTCCGCGGCGCGGCGCCGGCGGCGCTCGCCGGGCTCGAGCGGCCGGACGCGGTGTTCCTCGGCGGCGGGCTGACCGCGCCCGGAACGATCGAGGCGTGCCGGCAGGCGCTTCGTTCCGGAGGCCGACTGGTGGCCAACGCGGTCACCGTCGAGGGCGAGACGGTCCTGCTGGCGGCCCAGGCCCGGCTCGGCGGGGCGTTGACCCGCCTCGCCGTGGCGCGCGCCGAGCCGGTCGGCCGCTTCACCGGCTGGCGCCCGCTCATGCCGGTGACGCAATGGATCCTCGAGAAGGGACACGCCCCGGAATGACCGGAACCCTGCACGGCCTCGGCGTCGGCCCGGGCGATCCGGAGCTGATCACGCTGAAGGCGCTGCGCCTGCTCCGGGCGGCCCCCGTGATCGCCTACCCCGCGCCGGAGCAGGGGCCGAGCCTGGCCCGGGCGATCGCGGCCCCGCACCTGCCCGACGGCCGCATCGAGATCGCCATCCGCATGCCCATGGTGGCCGAGCGCTTTCCGGCCCAGGAGGTCTACGACGGCGCCGCCGCGGAGATCGGCGGGCATCTGGCGGCCGGCCGCGACGTCGCGGTGCTGTGCGAGGGCGATCCGTTCTTCTACGGCTCGTTCATGTACCTGTTCGGGCGGGTGGCCGAGCGCTTCCCGGTCGCGGTGGTGCCCGGCGTCTCGTCGCTGACCGCCTGCGCCGCCGTGGCCGGGGCGCCGCTCGCCGCGCGCAACGACGTCCTGACCGTGCTGCCGGCGCCGCTCGACACGGACGCGCTCGAGGCCCGGCTGGCCGCCGCCGACGCCCTGGCCATCCTCAAGGTCGGCCGGCACCTGCCGCGGCTGCGCGCGCTGCTGGATCGCGCCGGGCTGCTGGACCACGCGCAGTACGTCGAGCGGGCGACGCTGGACGGTCAGACGGTGCTGCCGCTCGCCGCGGCCACGGCCGAGAAGGCGCCCTACTTCTCGATGATCCTGGTGCATCGCCGGGCCCGGGCATGGACGCTCTAGCGCCGGCCGTGCTGGTGCTGGGGCCGGGTGGGCTCGGCACCGGGCGCGCCGTCGCCGCGGCCCTGCCCGGTGCCCGGCTTCACGTCCGCGGTCTCGATCCGGTGCCGGACCGATGCGTTGCGGTCGGCGAGGTCGGGCCGCACCTGCGCGCGCTGTTCCGGGAGGGGCGCCCGGTCGTCGGGATCTGCGCCGCCGGGATTCTGATCCGCAGCCTGGCGCCGGCGCTGGCCGACAAGCGGGCCGAGCCGCCGGTGCTGGCGGTGGCCGAGGACGGCGGCTGCGTCGTGCCGCTGCTCGGCGGCCATCACGGTGCCAACGAGCTGGCGCGTCGCCTGGCCGGCAGGTTGGGCGGCCGCGCCGCCGTGACGACCGCCGGCGACCATCGTTTCGGCATCGCGCTGGACGAGCCGCCGCCGGGCTGGACTCTGGCCAACCCCGGCGACGCGAAAGAGGTGACGGCGGCGCTCCTCGCCGGCGGCTGCGCCCGCCTGGCGGGCTCGGCGCCCTGGCTCGCCGGGTCGCGGCTGCCCGTGACCGGGCCGGGCGACCCGGCGGCGGTGGCGACGCTGGAGACGACCGCGCGGCGCGCGACCGGCGGTCCCGGACATCTCGTCTATCACCCGGCCGTCCTGGCGCTCGGGGTCGGCTGTGAGCGGGGCACGGAGCCCGGCGAGCTGGCAGGCCTTGTCCAGGCGGTCCTGGACGATCACGGACTCGCGACGGCGTCCGTGGCGGCGGTGGTGAGCCTCGACCTCAAGGAGGACGAGCCGGCGGTGCTGGCGCTGGCCGGGCAACTCGGCGTGCCGCTGCGGGTGTTCGCCGCGGACACGCTGGAGGCCGAGACGCCGCGCCTGGCCAACCCGTCGGCGGCGGTGTTCCGCGAGGTCGGCTGCCACGGCGTCGCCGAGGCCGCGGCGCTGGCGGCGGCCGGGCCGGAGGCGGAGCTGATCGTCGCCAAGACGAGGAGCCGCCGTGCCACCTGCGCCGTGGCGCGGGCGCCGGCGCCGATCGATCCGGAAGCGGTCGGCCGGGCGCGCGGCCGGCTCGCGGTGGTCGGCCTCGGCCCGGGCGGCCCGGCGTGGCGCACGCCCGAGGCGGCGCAGGCGCTGGCGGAGGCGACCGACGTGGTCGGCTACAGCGGCTATCTCGATTTGCTGGAGCCGGCGGCACCGGAGCAGGCCCGCCACGGCTTCGCGCTGGGCGAGGAGACCGAGCGGGTCGACAGGGCGCTCGGGCTCGCCGCCGCCGGCCGCTCGGTGGCGCTGGTCAGCTCCGGCGACCCCGGCATCTATGCCATGGCGGCACTGGTCGCCGAGCGGCTCGACCGGGCCGGCCGCGCGGACTGGCAGCGGATCGATCTTGCCGTGGTGCCCGGCCTGTCGGCGCTGCAGCTGGCCGCGGCCCGAGCCGGCGCGCCGCTCGGGCACGACTTCTGCGCGGTGTCCCTGTCCGACCTGCTGACGCCCTGGCCGGTGATCGAGCGGCGGCTGGCGGCGGCCGGCGCCGGCGACTTCGTCCTGGCGCTATACAACCCGGTATCGCAACGGCGTACGGCCCAGCTCGAGCGGGCCCGCGCAATCCTGCTGCGGCACCGGCCCGCGGCGACGCCCGTGGTGCTGGCGCGCAGCCTGGGGCGGCCGGCCGAGCGGGTCGAGATCACCGATCTGGGCACGCTGGCGCCGGCCATGGCCGACATGCTGACGGTGATCCTGGTGGGTTCCCGCGAGACCCGGCTGGTGCCGCGCCGTCACGGCCGGCCGCTCGTCTACACGCCCCGCGGCTACGCCGACCGGTCCGGCAGCCGGGACGACGGCTGAGCCCGCAGCCGCGACTCACGTCGCGCCGGAGATCCGCCCGTCACCCGGCCGCCGGTCCCGCAGCCGGTCGGCGGCCTCGATGACCCGGCGCTCGCGGTCGGCGCGCCGCACGGTCGAGGCCGCCAGCTCGCGCTCGACCAGGGCGGGCGGCGCGGTCGCCGGGGTGCCGCCCGGGAACGGCGGCGCCGGGTGATGCTCGAGGGCCAGCTGGATCCGGCGCGCGCGCTCTTCCCCCGCCAGCTCGGCGACGACCCGGAGCGCGGCATCGATGCCCGAGCTGACCCCGGCCGACGTGTAGATCGGGCCGTCGACGGTGACGCGATCGTCGCTCGGCACGGCGCCGAAATGGGCCAGCAGGTCGCGGGCCTGCCAGTGCGAGCCCGCGCGTCGCCCGGTGAGCAGGCCGGCGGCCCCCAGCAGCAGCGCGCCGGTGCAGATCCCCAACACGATCCGCGCGCGGGCGGCGTGCCGCGCGACGAACCCGAGCCAGGCCGGGTCGCCGAGCGCCGCGTCGATCCCGCCGCCGCCCGGCGCCACCAGCAGCTCCGACGGCGCGGCCGTGTCCCGCGTGCGGGTCGGCACCATGGCGAGGCCCGCGCCGGTGCGCACCGGCTCCGGCGTCGCCGCCACCAGGTCGACCGTCCAACCCGGCACCCGGCTCAGCACCTCGTAGGGCCCGACCAGGTCGAGCGGCACCATGTCCGGCACCAGGATGATGTTGACCTGCATCGATCCGCTCCCGGGGTTTCGTCGTGGACCCGCCCGGGTCTATAGCATGAGGCCCGCGCCGTCGCGCCCCCCGGGCGGGCGCCGCAGAGGAGGGCCGCAGCATGCCGAACGACCGCCCTGCCGCCACCGGAACGACCGGGACCGCCGGCCGCCTGACGCTGCCGCGGACGGCGATCCGCGTGCTGCTGCTCGAGGGCATCCATCCAAGCGCGGTCCAGGGCCTGCGCGCGGCGGGCTACGAAACCCTGGAGACCGAGGCCGGGGCGCTTGAGGAGGACGCGCTCGTCGAGCGGATCGCCGAGGTGCACATGCTGGGCATCCGCTCCGGCACCCGGGTGACCGAACGGGTGCTGGCGGCGGCGCGGCGGCTGTTCACCATCGGCTGCTTCTGCATCGGCACCAATCAGGTCGACCTAGTGCGCGCCAAGCAGGCCGGCATCCCGGTGTTCAACGCGCCCTACTCGAACACCCGCTCGGTGGCCGAGCTGGTGCTAGCCGAGATCATCATGCTGTTCCGCGGCACCTATGAGAAGTCGGTGCTGGCCCATGCCGGGATCTGGCGCAAGTCGGCCGCCGGCGCCCATGAGGTGCGCGGCAAGACCCTCGGCATCGTCGGCTATGGCCATATCGGCTCGCAGCTGTCGGTGCTGGCCGAGGCGCTCGGCATGCAGGTGCGCTTCTTCGACATCGAGAAGAGGATGGCGCTCGGCAACGCGCGGGAATGCGGCTCGCTGAAGGAGCTGCTCGGCGCGGCCGACGCGGTCACCCTGCACGTGCCGGCCACCCCGCTGACCCGGAACATGATCGACGCGACGGCGCTCCGGGCGATGCGGCCGGGCAGCTACCTGATCAACGCCTCGCGCGGCACGGTCGTCGACATCGACGCGCTGGTCGCGGCGCTCGACCGCGGCCACATCGCCGGCGCGGCCATCGACGTGTTCCCGGAGGAGCCGGCCGGCCGGCACGACGCCTTCGACAGCCCGCTGCGCCGCTTCGACAACGTGATCCTGACCCCGCATGTCGGCGGCAGCACCCAGGAGGCGCAGTCCGGCATCGGCAGCGAGGTGGCGGAGAAGCTGATCCGCTACAGCGACAACGGCTCGACCGTGGGCGCCGTCAACTTCCCCGAGGTGTCGCTGCCGGTGAACCAGGGCCGGGTGCGCTTCCTGCACATCCATGGCAACGTGCCGGGCGTGCTGCGCGGCGTGACCGAGGTGTTCTCGGCGCGCGCCTTCAACATCGCCGCCCAGTACCTGCAGACCGACGGTGAGATCGGCTACGTGGTGGTCGACGCCGAAGGCGAGGTCGACCGCGCCGAGATCCTGGCCGCGCTGCGCGGCATCGACGGCACGATCCGCGCGCGGGCGCTGTTCTGAGGCTCACCGCGCCTCGAGCAAGGGAGCGTCATCGAGCACGGTCCGAGGCGGCAACCCGAAAAGCGCGCACAGCCGGTCCAGGCCCGGCGCGAAGGCGAAGTCGCGGCGGACGCGGGCGGCGCCGGCCGCGCCCAGCCGCACCCGCGCCGCCGGGTCGCGCGCCAGGGCCTCGATCGCCGCCGCCAGTGCCGCGGTGTCGTCCGACGCCACCAGCCGGCCGGTGACCCCGTCCTCGATCAGCTCCGGGATCGCCGACACCCGGGTCGACAGGCAGGCAAGGCCGAGCGCCTGCGCCTCCATCAGCACGTTGGGCAGGCCGTCGCGGTCGCCGTCCGCCGCCACGCGCGAGGGCAGCACGAACAGATCGGCCTCGCGGTAGGCCTCGATCACTGCCGCCTGGTCCTGCGGCCCGCGCCACTCGACCCGCTCCTCAAGGCCGAGCGACCGCGCCTGCCGTTTCAGCTCCCCCAGCCGCTCGCCGCCGCCGATGTGAACCCAGCGCCACGCCAGGGACGGCGGCAGTCGGGCCAGCGCCGCCAGCAGGACCTCGAAGCCCTTCTTGGCCACGGCCCGGCCGACCGAGAGCAGCCGCAGCGGGTCCTCGGGCCAGGAGCCGTCGCGCGGCGGCCGCGGCGGCGGCGGCGGAAATCGCCCGAGGTCCAGGCCGTGGTAAACGAGCGCCACCTTGCCCGGCGGCTCCGCCAGCGCCGCGAGATGGTCGCGGTTGACCGCGGTGCAGGTCACGGCCCAGGCGGCGTCGGCGATCTTCCGGCGCAGCTCCCAGGCCGGCGTGGTCCAGATGTCCTTGGCGTGGGCCGAGACGCTCCAGCCGAGGCCGGCCAAGCGCGCGGCATAGCGGGTCACCGAGGCCGGCGTGTGCAGGTAGTGAACGTGGAGCCAGCGCACGTCCCCCGGCAGCTCGCGGGCGAGCACGCAGGCCTGGCCGAACCGTCGCGCGCGGCCGCGGCTGGGGTCGCCCGCCAAGTCGGACCGAAAGGCCGACCAGGCGGCGGCGAAGCCCGGCCGCCGCCGCGCCCAGGCGAGCGCGCGCAGGACCCGGCCCGGCTCCTCGTGCAGATACTCCGGGAGGTAGAGCACGGGCGCGGTGATCCGGCGGTGCAGGTCGTGGATCGCCGGGTCGGTCGGCCGGCGCATCGAGACGATCAGCTGCCGCTGGCCGCGCTCCTGCAGCCCCAGGATCTCCTGGGCGATGAAGGTCTCCGACAGCCGCGGGTAGCCCTTGACGACGATCGCGGTCCGCTCGCCGGCGGCCACGGCTCAGGCCCGCTGCCGCGCCGGGTAGGGCATGACGCGCGCCGCAGCGATCGCCTCGACGGCAAGCTCGTTGACCCGGTCGAGCCCGTCGAGCATGCCCGGGATCATGGCGCCCGAGGGGCGGTTCTGCCCGGGCAGAGCGCGCAACGCCGTGGCCATGTCGGCCGGATCGCGGTCGGGCCGGTGCGGCAGCATGCGCGCCAGGCCCAGCGCCTCGGCCCGCGAGGCACGGATCAACTGCTCGAGCCGCGGGCGGACCCGCGGCACCAGGAGAGCCGGCTTGTCGAAGGACAGAATCTCGCAGAATGTGTTGTAGCCGCCCATGGCGACGACGCCGACCGCGCCGTGCATCAGGTTCTCCAGATGGGCGTCGAAGGTGATGGTCTCGATGTCGGGCAGGACCTCGGCCCGGGCGGCGAACTGCCGCTGGCGCTCGGCCGGCATGAACGGCCCCATCACGATGAGCGCCGGAACCGGCAGCGCGCGGTCGGTCTCGTAGGCGCTCAGCACCCAGTCGACCAGGTCGGCGCCGTCGCCGCCGCCGCCCGGCGTGACCAGGATGTACGGCCCATCGAACGGCAGGCGCGTGGCCGCCGTCGCCGCCGAGGGGTTGCGCCGCAGGTAGCCGGTGTACGTCACCATGTCCTGCACCGACGCCGGCAGGTCGATCCCCTGGAGAGGGTTGCAGACCTGCGGCAGCCCGTAGACCCAGATGGCGCCGTACAGCTGCTCCAGCGCCGGCAGCACGTTCTTGCGCTGCCATTCCGGGGCCAGCAGGGCCGGCTCGTCCATGACGTCGCGCAGGCCGAGCGCGAGCGGCGTGCCGCGCGCCTTGAGCAGCTCGAGCGTCGGCCGCACCTCCCCGCGCAGGCCGAGCGGCTCCTTGTCGACCAGGAACAGGTCGGGATCGAAGGTGTCGGCCGTGTGCTCGATGATCGAGGCGCGCATGGCCAGCGTGTCCTCGACGCCGATGTCGAGATTGAGCGAGGTGTACTCGCCGTTGCGCAGCTTGATCACGCCCGGGACGCGGACGAAGTCGACGCGCACGCGGAAATCGAAGCTGCCGATGATCGGCGAGCCGGTCAGGATCAGCACTGACATGCCCGCGTTGCGCTGCACCAGCGCATGGGCGATGGCCCGGCATCGGCGCAGATGGCCGAGGCCGAAGGAGTCGTGGCTGTAGATCAGGACGCGGCTGCTGTGGGTGCGCTTGGCCATGGCACGGGACGAGATCGGATCGGTGGCGACGGGCTCGCGAGCACGCCCGGGGCTACCGGCGCGCCGTGGCGCTCTCCGCGGTGTGCTGGGTGCGGGAAAGATGATCGACAATGCTCATCGTTCACGGGATCTGTAACACGACCACAGCTCCGGGGTAACGGGATTTGCCGTCTCCGGCTGAATGCGCTAGCGTCCGTGGTCGTTCCCGCCACAGCGTGCGCCGGCCCGCGCACTTCGGACGCGCGGCATGGAAAGAAACGTCTTCGGGTTCATCTACCGACATAGCAGAAAACAACAGATCTTTGTCCTGACGCTGACGCTGATTTCTTTTCCCTTTCTCTATTATAGCCTCGAGCTGCCCAAGCTGATCATCAACGAGGCTATCGCCGGCGAAGACTTTCCCAAGGCGCTTTTGGGCGTGTCCTTGGAGCAGGTGCCGTACCTGTTCGCGCTGTGCGGCATATTCCTGGCCCTGGTCTTCATCAACGGCGGCTTCAAGTATTACATCAATGTTTATCGCGGCCAGCTCGGCGAGCGCATGCTGCGGCGCCTGCGCTACGAGCTGTACAGCCGCGTGCTGCGCTTCCGCCTGCCCCGCTTCAAGAAGACGAGCTCGGGCGAGATCATCCCGATGATCACCGGCGAGGTGGAGCCGATCGGCGGCTTCGTCGGCGATGCCTTCGCCCTGCCGGCCTTCCAGGGCGGCACGCTGCTGGTCTACCTTGTGTTCATCTTCGTGCAGGACCCGGTGCTCGGCGCCGCCTCGATCGCGCTCTACCCCCTGCAGGGTTACCTCATCCCGAGGCTGCAGAAGCGGGTGAACCAGCTTGGCAAGGAGCGGGTGCGCACGGTGCGCCGCCTGTCCGAGAAGGTCGGCGAGACCGTGGCCGGCAGCCCGGAGATCCACGCCCACGGCACCGCCAACCTGCATCTGGCCGAGGTGTCCGATCAGCTGGGCACCATCTTCGACATCCGTTACGAGATCTTTCGGCGGAAGTTCTTCATCAAGTTCCTGAACAACTTTCTCAACCAGCTGACGCCGTTCTTCTTCTACTCGATCGGCGGCTACCTGGTCCTGCAGGGCTCGCTGTCGTTCGGCGCGCTGGTCGCCGTCCTGGCGGCCTACAAGGACCTGTCCTCGCCGTGGCGGGAGCTGCTCAACTACTATCAAAGGGTTGAGGATGTCCGCATCAAGTACGCTCAAGTCGTGGAGCAGTTCCAGCCCGAGGACATCATGTCGACCGAGCAGCTGACCGCCAACGAGCGTCTGGAGGGCCCGCTGCCGCGCGAGCTCGTGCTCAGCAACGTCGGTTTCGCCGAGGACGACGGGGTGGCGATCCTCGAGGGGCTGTCCTGCTCGCTGCCGACCGACCGCCATATCGGCGTGCTCGGCGGCAACGCCAGCGGCAAGGACGAGCTGATGCTGCTGCTGGGCCGGCTCCTGGTGCCGACGACCGGGCGCATCCGGCTGGGCGAGCTGAACTACGCGGAGCTGCCCGAGTCGATCATCGGGGAGCGCCTGACCTACGTGGGCCCGAGCAGCTTCATGTTCACCGACACGCTTCGGGCCAACCTGTACTATGGGCTCAAGCACCGGCCGGTCCGTCAGGTGGACTACGAGGGTGACGACCTGGAGTGGCGCCGCAAGCGCATCGCCGAGGCGCTGGCCTCCGGCAACACCGACCAGGACGTGCGGGCGGACTGGATCGACTACGCGGCGGCCGGGGTCGAGGGCCCGCACGAGCTACAGACCAAGGCGGTGGAGATCCTGGACGACGTGGACATGGTCGAGGATGTCTACCGGCTCGGGCTGAACGGCTCGATCGACCCGGAGCGCTACCAGGAGACGGCGGAGAAGGTGATGCGGGCCCGGGTCGCCGTCCGCGAGCGGCTGGCCGGCGACGAGACTCTGTCCGGCCTGGTCGAGCTGTTCGACGCCGAGCGCTACAACACCAGCGCCACGGTCGCCGAGAACCTGCTCTTCGGCACGCCGGTCGGGCCCACCTTCAGCCCGGACAACATGGCGGCCAACGAGTACGTCCTCACCGTGCTCGACCGGGTGGCACTGACTGATGACTTCCTGCGCATGGGCGTCAGCGTGGCCGAGACGATGATCGAGCTGTTCGCCGATCTGCCTCCAGGGCACGAGTTCTTCGAGCAGTTCAGCTTCATCTCGTCCGACGAGCTGCCCGAGTTCCAGCCTCTCGTCACCCGGGCGCGCAAGGAAGGCGCCGAGGCGCTCAAGGGCGAGGATCGCTCGCGGGTCATGTCGCTGCCCTTCAAGCTGATCGTGTCGCGCCACCGGCTCGGCCTTGTCGACGGGCCGATGCAGGAGCGCCTGGTCGAGGCGCGCCGCCTGTTCGCGAGCGACCTGCCGGAGGCGCTGCGGCCGGCGGTCGAGTTCTTCGACGCCCAGCGCTACAACGCCGCCGCCTCGATCCAGGATAACATCCTGTTCGGAAAGGTCCGCTACGGTCAGGCCGGTGTCGCCGACCAGGTGCAGGAGCTGATCACCGGGATGGTCGACCAGATGGCTCTCAGGGATCCGATCATCGCGGTCGGGCTCGACCATTCCGTCGGGGTCGCCGGATCGCGGCTGTCGGCGGCGCAGCGGCAGAAGCTCGGTCTGGCCCGAGCCTTGCTCAAGGGTCCGGAGCTGCTGGTGATGAACGGCGCGACGGGCACGCTCGACGGCGTCAGCCAGGCGCGGGTGACCGAGGCGGTGCGCCGGCGCCAGGCCGGCAAGGGGCTGATCTGGTCACCCCACCGGCCGAGCCTGGCGCGGCCGCTCGATGAAGTCCTGGTGCTCAAGGGCGGGCGCCTCGTCGCCCGCGGCCGCTTCGACGAGCTGGCAGCGCACGAGGAGGCGTTGCGCGAGTTGATTCATGCGGAATAGTGCATTCGATGGCGAGGGAGGTGACCGGTGAGCCTTGTCGAGGAAGTGGACCTGCTCCGCCGGATCCCGCTGTTCGCCAACATCGAGACCTCGAAGCTGAAGCTGCTGGCCTTCACCAGCGAGCGGGTGCGCTTCCGGCCGGGCGAGACCCTGTTCGAGCAGGACGAGATGGGCAAGGCCGCCTACATCATCATGAGCGGCGAGGCCGACGTGGTGGTGCGCACGCCCCACGGGCCGATCACCGTGGCCACCGTGTCCAAGAACGACTTTGTCGGCGAGATCGCCATCCTGTGCGACGTGCCGCGAACGGCGACGGTCACCGCCCGCACCGAGCTGACCACCCTGTGCATCTCGAAGGACCTGTTCTTCCGGCTGGTCAACGAGTTTCCGCAGATGGCGGTGGAGATGATGCGCGTCCTGGCGCAGCGCCTGGAGCGCACGACCAAGGACGCCGCCCAGGCGCGCCAGGAGGCGCAGGAAGCGGCAGCGCGCCTCGCCAAGGTGCAGCCGCCGGCGCCGCCCGCCTGATCGCGCACTGCCGGCATCCCGCCACGTGGGCACGGCCGCCCGTGAGCCGCCTCGACAGCTTCATTCGGCGCATGCAGGCGCAGCGCGACTGCCTGAACTGGGCGACGGGCGCCATCGCCGACCGGCCGGGCCCGGTGCTCGAGCTCGGCCTCGGCAACGGCCGCACTTATGATCATCTGCGCGAGCGGCTGCCGGAGCGCGACATTTATGTGCTCGACCGGCGCATCGCCGCCCACCCGGACTGCATTCCGCCGCCGGAACGGATGGTCCTGGGCGAGGTGGAGGAGACGCTGCCGTGCCTGGCGCGCCGGCTCGGCGCGGTGGCGGCGCTGATCCACACCGACCTCGGCACCGGCGACGCCGCGGCCAATGCCGCCCTGGCCGAACGGCTCGGCCCGCTTCTGGCGCCGCTGCTCAGCCCGGGCGGCATCGTTCTGGCCAACCACGCGCTGTCGGTCGCCGCGTGGCGCCCGCTGCCGCTGCCGCCGACGGTCAAGCCGGGCCGTTATTGGCTCTACCGGGCCCCCGAGGACGCGCGCATCCCGCGGGTCATGCCGGCGCGCGGGTGATGGCCGCGCTGATGGTCGCGCGCCGCTGCCGCGCCGACCGGGCATCGCGTCGGTCCGGCGGCATCACAGGTCCAGATCGACCCAGACCGGCACATGGTCGGACGGCTTGGGCTGCCAGCCGCGCGCCTCGCGCAGGATGCCGGCCCGTTGCAGGCCATGGGCGAGCGGTGGCGTGACCCAGACATGATCGAGCCGGCGCCCGCGGTCGGAGGCCTCCCAGTCGCGCGCCCGATAGCTCCACCAGCTGTACAGCTTCTCCCCGTGCGGCACGAAGTGGCGCACCGCGTCGACCCAGCCGAGCGAGCCCTGCATGGCGGTGAGCCGCTCCACCTCGGCCGGGGTGTGGCTCACCACGTCGAGCATCTGCTTGTGCGACCAGACGTCGTTCTCCAACGGCGCAATGTTGAGGTCGCCGGTGAGCACGATCCGGTCGGCTGTTCGCCGCGCGCTCGGCCACCACGCCGTCAACTCGTCGACGAACTGGAGCTTGTGCGCGAACTTCGGGTTCTCGTCCGGATCGGGAACATCGCCCCCGGACGGCACGTACAGGCTGTGCAGCTCGAACGGCTCGCCGGTCGCGTCGCCGCGCAGCCGGCAGACCACGTGCCGGCAGTCGGTCCGGCCGCACCAGTGCGCGATCTCATGGCTGTCGAAGGCAAGCCGCGAGAGAATGGCAACCCCGTTGTAGCCCTTCATGCCGGAGACGGCGATGTGCGCGTAGCCGCGCTCGACCAGCGGCTCGCGGGGGAACAGGCCGTCCGGCACCTTGGTCTCCTGCAGGCACAGAAGATCGGGCCGCAGCTCGTCGAGGAGCCGCAGCAGCAGCGGCAGGCGGAGCCGCACCGAGTTGATGTTCCAGGTGGCGATGCGCACGAGAGCCGGCTGGTCGGGCTACGGTCGCCTTCAGGGACCGCGAACGAAGCGGTGGGAGGATACGCGCACGCGGACGAGCCGAACAGCCGCTCGATGAGGCGGCGGAGCGCCCAAGGGACGCCGCCGCCGGTCGCACGGCTCACGGGTTGACGCCATCCATCGGCCCGGCTCGAAAGGGACAGGAGCACGGCGGAGATCATTGCCACCGTCAGTGCCGCAAAGGCGGCGATTCCGGCCGGCGCAGGGAACCGCAGGATCCCGAGCTCGATCGCCCTCAAGACAATGCTCGCTCACGTCAAGCGGGATCGGCTAGAGCGTTTCCGACTCATGGGGCATCGTCGGCTCGCTCCCCCGCCCGGCCAGCCTGGGCATGCTGTCGTTGGGTGGCCGCGCTGCGGAGCGGGCCGGTGCCGATCCCGCGTCAGGCGGGAACGCTCGAGCCGCGATCTCAGCATCGTGGACCAGGTGCGGACGGTCGAGCCGGTGCTCGGCGCACCCGATGGCGTGAGGCCTCACGCGATCGTGACGCCCAGCGTGCCGATGCCGTCGATGCCGGCCTCAACCCGGTCGCCGCGCTCCAGCCGGCCGACGCCCTCCGGCGTGCCGGTCATGATCAGGTCGCCCGGCGCCAGGGTGACCAGCCGCGACAGGAGGGCCACGATCTCGGCCACGCTCCAGATCATGTCGGACAGGCTGCCGCGCTGCCGTTCGGCGCCGTTGACGCTGAGGCTGATCGTCGCCGTACCGGGACCATCGAGGCCGGTGGCGGGGCGGATCCGGCTGCATGGCGCCGACGCGTCGAAGCCCTTGGCCATGTCCCAGGGGTGGCCGGCAGCCTTGGCCGTGGCCTGAAGGTCGCGCCGCGTCAGGTCGATGCCGACGGCGTAGCCGAAGACGTGGTTGAGCGCCCGGTCCTGGGCGATGTTGGCGCCGCCGCGGCCGATCGCCGCCACCAGCTCGACCTCGTGCTGCAGATCGGCCGTGGCCGGCGGGTAGGGGATCTCGCTGCCGTCGGGCACCGCCGCATCGCCCGGCTTGGCGAAGAAGAACGGCGGCTCGCGTGCGGGATCCGCCCCCATCTCCCGGGCATGGGCGGCGTAGTTCCGGGCCACGCAGTACACGCGGCGGACCGGGAACAGGGCTGTCGTGCCGACCACGGGCAGGACGGGCCGTTCGGGCGCTGTGATGACGAAGTCCATGGGCGACCTTCCTGACGCGGGGCCGAAGCCGGGCGGGCCGTCGGCGTTGCCACCGGTGCGGTACGCCGGCCTCTCGCGGGGATCACCATGCCAGCGAGGCGGGCGCCGGGAAAGACCGCGGAGGCTGCCGCCGAGACCCGTTGGCCACCCGTGCCGGCGCCGGCGCCCCGGTCCGTCGCCGCGAACGGCGGCCCGGGATCACCATGGCCCGGGCACGGGCGCTTTCGCCGGCAATGCCGGTTTTGCCCTGGACACACTGTCGTGCTCTTCGTTCTTGGCTACCGGGTCTTGTTTCGACTGCAATGGCAACCGAGGCGAATGCAGCGAAGCTCGTGAATGGTTGGTATCAGCGGCTCGTGGGCATGACGGCCTCCCGATGCCGGGCGGGCCCTGCCGTGCCCGGTCGGTCGGCGGCATGGCCAGGTCCGGCGCCCACCGGTGCGCGCTTTGGCCCCTCGCGAGCGGCTCCGTCCCCATCCCGCTTGGAAGCGTCGGGGGTCGACGACGCGGGATCGTCGCCAAGCTTAATGTGCGCGACAGGCGGCCCAAGCTTGGGCACTCTGTCGAACCGCACCCGCGCCCGCGCGTGCGCTCTCTCAGCAATCTGAACGGATTTGGCATGCCGGCCTTGGCACGATTCACGACCTTTCCCGCGGCGGCGGCCTCGCTCGTCGGCGCCCTGCTTCTGGGGCTTTTCGGCGCCGGCGCCGGCCCTGGTCTGGCCGGGGCGGAGACGGTCACCTTGCGGGCGCATCATTTCCTGCCGCCAAGCTCCACGACCCACGCCGACTTCCTGGTGCCGTGGGCGCAACGTGTCGAGCGCGACAGTGACGGCCGGCTGGCGATCGAGATCTTTCCGGCCATGCAGCTCGGCGGCTCGCCCCCCGGGCTCTACGACCAGGCGCGGGACGGGGTGGTCGACATCGTCTGGACCCTCCCGGGATACACGCCGGGCCGCTTCCCACGCCTCGAGGTCTTCGAGCTTCCGTTCATGGCGGCCTCGGCCGAGGCGACCAGCCAGGCGGTGCAGGCCTTTCACGAACGGCGACGCCTCGAGGAGCTCGCCGACGTGCACGTGCTGCTCCTGCATACGCATGCCCCCGGCACCTTTCATCTGCGCGATGAGCCGGTGAGGCGCCTCGAAGATCTGGCCGGCCGCCGCCTGCGCGCCCCGACGCGGGTCACCAACGACGCCCTGGCCGCGCTGGGCGCCGTGCCCGTGGGCATGCCGGTTCCCCAGGTGCCGGAGGCGCTGTCGCGCGGTGTCATCGACGGCACGGTGATCCCCTGGGAGGTCGCCCGGGCGCTGCGTGTCCACGAACTGGTCGATCACCATGCCCAGGCCTTCGACGAGCGCGGCTTCTACACAGCCGTGTTCCTTCTTGCGATGAACAAGGCGACCTATGACGGGCTGCCGGAGGCGCTGCGGGCGGTCCTCGACTCCCATTCCGGGCTGGCGCTCGCCCGCGAGATGGGCCGGGTCTGGGACCGGGCCGAGGCCGACGGACGACAGGCGGCGATCGAGCGGGGCAACGACATCGTCCGGCTGGACGCAGCCGAGCTCGACCGCTGGCGCGCGGCAACCGCGCCGGTCATCGAGGCATGGATCAACGACATGGCGGGGCGTGGCATCGACGGGGCCGCGCTGGTCGAGCAGGCCCGCTCCCTCGTCGCCTCCTTTGCCGGCGAACAGGCCGGCTGACCGTCACGCATGACGATCGGTGGGCACAGCCGGGGCGTGGCTCGGCCCGGCGGCCTGGGCCGCTGGCTTGAGCGCGTGGCCGAGGGCCTCGCCGTGTCCGGCGGCATCCTGCTGCTCGGCCTGGTCTTCCTGACGGTCTGCAGCATCGTGCTGCGCCGCCTCGCCGGGCTTGACTGGTTCCGCAGTCTGCCGCTTCTGGGCCAGCTTCGGCCGCCAGCGGGGGACTTCGAGCTGATCGAGCTCGGCGTGGCGGTCGCCGTCTTCGCCTCGCTGCCCTATTGCCAGCTCCGCGGGGGAAACGTCGCGGTGACGGTCTTCACCCAGCGCCTTGGCGCGAAGGCGCGGGCCGGATTGGAAGCCTTCGCCCACGGGGTGTACGCGCTCATCGCCGGGCTCCTGACCTGGCGGCTGGCGGCCGGTCTCCTCGACCGGCTCGATGTCGGCCAGACAACCATGGTTCTGCGGCTGCCGGTATGGTGGGCTTATCTGCCGTCCGTCGCCGCGCTCGCCGTGCTCACCCTGATCTGCGCGCACGACGCCGCCAAGGCCATTGGCCGGCTCACGCGGACGACGAGGGAGGCGTGACCGGCGAACTCTGGCTCGGCCTTGGCGGCTTCGCGTTGCTGTTCCTGCTGATCGCGCTTCGCGTGCCGATCGGGGTGGCGATGCTGACGGTGGGCCTTGGCGGCTTCGCCACGATCAACGGCTGGGGACCGCTGCTCGACTATCTGAAGTCCGCGCCGTTTGCCCAGGTGTCCGTCTACACGCTCGCCGTCATCCCCCTGTTCCTGCTGATGGGCGAATTCGCCACGCGCGCCGGGGTCAGCCGTGGGCTGTTCGCGGCGGCCAGCGTCTGGCTTGGCCATCGCCGGGGCGGCCTGGCCATGGCGACGGTCGGGGCCTGCGCCGCCTTCGGCGCGGTGTGCGGCTCGTCGCTGGCCACCGCCGGCACCATGGCGCGCGTCGCCTGGCCCGAGATGCGTCGGCAGGGATACGGCGGATCGCTGGCCACGGCAGCGCTGGCGGCGGGCGGCACGCTCGGCATCCTGATCCCGCCATCGATCGTACTGGTCCTCTATGCCATCCTGACCGAGCAGAACATCGCCAAAATGTTCGTGGCAGCCCTGATTCCCGGCGTGCTCGCCGTGCTCGGGTATCTCGGCGCCGTGGCCGTGGTGGCCCGCCTCGACCCGGAAGCGGCGCCGGCCGCCCCGCGATCCGGGCGGCGGGAGCGCCTCGCCGCCGTGCGCGCCGCCGGTCCCGCCGCCGGCATTTTCGCGCTGGTCATCGGCGGTATCTATCTTGGCTGGTTCACGCCGACCGAGGGCGCGGCGGTCGGCGCCTTTGCCACGGGCGCGCTCATGCTGGCGGTGCCGGCCCGGGACCGCGGATCCTGGATCGACTGCCTGACCGGCACGGCGCAGACGACCGGCATGATCTTCCTGATCCTGCTCGGAGCCTCGGTGTTCAACGTGTTCCTGGCCCTGACCGGCCTGCCCCAGGCCGCCGCGTCGGCCGCGGCGGAGAGCGGGCTGCCGCCGCGGCTGGTGCTGGCCACGATGCTGCTGTCCCTGCTGCTGCTGGGCTGCCTGATGGACAGCCTCAGCATGATCCTGCTCACGGTGCCGATCTTCTTCCCGGTGGTGATGGCGCTCGATTTCGGGCTGCCGCCGGAGGAGACGGCGCTCTGGTTCGGTGTTCTCGCGCTGGTCGTCGTTGAAGTCGGTCTGATTACACCGCCCGTTGGGTTGAATGTGTTCGTAATCGCCGGCATCGCCAGCGACGTCCCGGCCCAGGACGTCTACAAGGGAATTGTGCCCTTTCTCGCCGCCGACGGTTTGCGGATACTCTTGCTCCTGGGGGTTCCCGACATATCCCTAACGCTTGTACGGCTTCTTTATTAGAAGGGACGGATGAACCTTGCCTCTGCCAAGAAAAAATCGACCGTATTTGTCTCATCCCGCCGGGGTCGGCGATTGACATCCGTGCCCCGATTGTTAAGTCATGCAACAGGTTCAGTAGCAAAGTGCCTGATAAGAAGAAGCTGAGGCGCGTCGTGCGGCGTGCCTCGCGACGGAAGGATCCGCGCGTCCATCGGGGGAGTAACGGCAGTGCCTGATTCCGGCCCTCAGCTGCCCAGGCAGCGATCGCGAGAGCGGGAAACGATCGATCTGGGCATGCTGCCTGGATTGGTCGGCTACAATGTGCGCCGCGCGCAGATCGCGGTGGCGCAGAACTTTCAATCCTGGATGGCGCCCTTCGACATCACGCCCGGCCAGTTCGGCGTTCTGCTGCTGATCCGGCAGAATCAGGGGTTGAGCCAAAGCGAGCTGGGCAATGCGCTGGGCATCGACCGATCGACCATGGTGGCGGTCATCGATCGGCTGGAAGGGCGAGGGCTCGTCGTGCGGGCCCCCTCGCCGTCCGATCGCCGGTCCTATGCGCTGCACCTGAGCGAGCAGGGGGAAAGCCTGCTCGATCAGATGGTCGGCCGGGTCGAGGATCACGAGCGGGCGATCAGCGGTGACCTGTCCGAGGAAGAGCAGGCGACGCTGATCTCGCTGCTCCGCCGGGTCGCGCCGGACACGTAGGTCGATCCGGGCCGAACGAGCCCGCTGAGGCAGGGGCGGTGGATCCGGGGCGTTTCCGCCTCCAGGGCCACCATGGCGCTCCCCCCGCCCGGCCACCCGACGGCAGCATGCTCGGGCTGGTCGGGCGGCGGGCGGGCCGATGCCGATGTCGCGTACGGCGCAAACGCTTTGGGATAATGGCGACGGCGGCCCGCGCCATCCCAACGCATGCCCGTATCCTGATGGGGCGATCCTGCAAGCCCATCCGAGGCACCTTGGGGGTGACGGGTCATATGCCGCTCCAGCCACCGTGCACGGGATCGTCCATCGGCCGGCGCGGCTGAACGGCATGTTGGCGGACGGCGTCGGCGAAGGCGGTGAAGATCGCCTGCGACCCTGGCCGGTCGGCAAAGCACCATTCAGGATGCCATTGCACGCCGATGGAGAAGCTGCGCGACGCCGGGATCGACACCGCCTCGATCTGACCATCCGGCGACACGGCTTCCACGGCCAGTCCCGGCGCCAGCGTGTCGATGCCCTGGCTGTGCACCGAGTTCACCACGAGCTCCCGGGTTCCGACGATACGGTGCAGCATGCCGCCTTCGGTCAGCCGCACCGGATGGGCCGGCCCGAAGCGCTGCTCCACCGGCTTTCGGTCATCCGCCTGGTGCATCATGCGGCCCGGCACCTCGTGCAGACGTTGATGCAGGGTGCCGCCCAGCGCGACGTTGATCTCCTGAACCCCTCGGCAGATGCCCAGCAGGGGCGTGCCGCGGTTGACGGCGCGCGAGATCAGCCGAAGGGTGACCGCGTCGCGGGCCGGATCGTGACGGGTGCCGGAAGCGCTGTCCGGACCGCCATAGCGCCAGGGCTCCACGTTCGACGGGCTGCCCGTGAACAGCAGGCCATCGACCCTGGCCAGCACGGCCTCCAGGTCCAGATCGTCGCCCAGGGCGGGCACGAGGAAGGGTAACGCCTGAGCGCCCTCGGCCACCGCGCGGACATACTTGTCCGCCACCACATGGAAATCGTGGTCGCCGATCCGGCGGGCACAACAGACGATGCCGACCAGCGGTCGGGAGATGGTAGGCGTGGTTGAGACGGTATCGTGCATTGCGGGTGCATCTTGGTGCTGGGGCTGATCCGAGCAAGGCTCTCGTGGCACGCGTTCGGGGATCGACCGCGGAGCGGAATAGGGGCGGAATAGGTAGAGATGGTTGAGGCGATCCTCTCGTGGAAGACGCTGCTCGTCCTCGGCTGGCTGGGGCTGCTGTTTGTCATGGAGCGCTTGGCGCCGGCGGCTCGCCCGACAGGGTCGGCGACGGTGCTCGGGCCGCGACGGCTGCTGCGCAACGGTGCACTATGGCTGCTCAACGTCGCCCTCTCGCCGCTCGCCGTCGTGCCGATCTCGGCCTGGGCCGCCAGCGTGGGCGCAGGCTGGCCGGGGCTGCGCCCGGACTGGTGGTCGGGCCTGCCGGGGCTGGTGCTGGATGTCCTGATCCTGGACATGCTGATCTACTGGTGGCATCGGCTCAACCACACGGTGCCCTTCTTGTGGCGGTTCCACGAGATCCACCATCTCGATCAGTTCCTGGACACGACCAGCGCCGTGCGCTTCCACTTCGGGGAGGTGCTGCTGAGCGCCGGCGCGCGCGCCGCCATCATCATCGCGCTGGGCATGCCGCTGGTCTCGGTCCTGGTGTTCGAGATCCTGGTGCTGCTGGCGTCCCTCTTCCATCACTCCAACGTCCGGCTGCCGCGCCGTGTGGAGCGGGCGCTGTCCGCGGTGGTGGTCACGCCCTCGATCCATTGGGTGCATCACCATGCGGTTCGCGCCGATACCGACAGCAACTACGCGACGATCCTGAGCGTGTGGGACCCGCTGTTCGGCTCGCGCAGCCCGACGGCACGGCGCCCGGACATGCCCATCGGGGTCGAGCGCGAGCACGACCGGCCGATGGCTGAGCTGATTCTCCGGCCCTTTCGGGGGGCCGGAGCCTTGACGCGGCGCTTGCGGCAGGGGCGCCCGCGCGCAACGGCCGAGGACCCCTACAATTTTTAAGTTTTTTCTTGCGCCGCAGCGTCCTGGCGAACATATACCGGCTTCCCGTGCTTATCCGGGTCATCTGCTGACTGGAGGACCGTCATGGCTCACACCGCCACTGTCTTCCAATTGGGGATGGACTTGGACGACCGCGTTCCAGGGCCTCGTGGCGTTCGCCACATCGGTTCCGACGCGCCAAGGAAGGCCCAAGAGGAAGTTTCCGCCGCCGAAGCCGCGCCGGGCGCCGTTGTCGAGTATCGACGAAGCGTCGACCGCGAGGAGCCCAGGGACCAATGGCGAAAGGACCATTGGCCCAAGGATCATTGGATCATGCGCGAAGGCCGGAGCTTCGCCGGACGTCATTTGATCATCGACCTGTGGGGCGGCGAGCGTCTCGACGACCTTGAGCATGTCGAGCGGACCCTGATCGATGCGGTCGAGGCGGCCGGGGCGACCCTGCTGCACATCCACCTGCATCACTTCACGCCGAACGGCGGAGTGTCCGGGGTAGCGGTGCTCGCCGAGAGCCATATCAGCATCCACAGCTGGCCGGAGAAGGGCTACGCGGCGCTCGACGTGTTCATGTGCGGCGACGCCGAGCCCGACCGCACGGTGCCGGTGCTGCGCAGCGCCTTCAAGCCGACCGAGGTCGTCGTCTCCGACCTTTATCGCGGCGAGGAGTCCGCTGCCGGCTGGAACGGGCAGGCATGACCGAATGGTTCACCGAGACGCTGCACGAGCATCTCGCGCAGCGTCTCGAGATGGCCTCCGTGGTCTATCGCGAGACCACGGAGCACCAAAGCCTGGTCATCTTCGACAATCCCACCTACGGCCGTGTGCTGGCCCTCGACGGTGTGGTGCAGACCACGACGGGCGAGGAGTTCATCTATCATGAGATGCTGGTGCACGTGCCACTCATCGCCCACGGCAGCGCTCGTGAGGTGCTGATCATCGGCGGCGGCGACGGCGGCGCGCTCCGGCATTGCCTGATGCATCCGGTCGAGCGGGTCACCATGGTGGAGATCGACCGGTACGTCATCGACCTGTGCACCCGCTACATGCCGGAGTTGGCCGACGGCGCCTTCGAGGACCCGCGCGCGGATCTCGTAATCGCCGATGGCTGCCGCTATGTGCGGGAGACCGACCGGCGCTTCGACGCGATCATCATCGACTCCACGGATCCTATTGGTCCGGGGAAGGTGCTGTTCACACCGGACTTCTATGCCGATTGCAAAGGCTGTCTCAAGCCCGACGGCGTTCTGGTCAACCAGAACAGCGTTCCGGCCATCGACGGCTGGGTGCAGGCTCAGACCTTCCGCAACCTCCGTCCGACCTTCGCCGATGTATGGGCATTCAGCGTGGCGGTCCCGATTTATATCGGCGGCATCATGACGCTCGGCTGGGCAACCGACGATGCCGGCTTGCGCCGTCTCCCGGTGGATGAGGTGCGAACCCGCGTGGCTCGGGCAGGCCTGCGCACACGCTATTACACTCCCGAGCTGCACGTCGCCAGCTTCGCCCTGCCGCGGACGGTCATCGACTTGATGGACGCGCCGCCCTCCGTGCCCGGCAACGGCTCGGACCCGGGTCGACCCTGACCGGCATCCCGCGTCCCGGTATCAGCCCCCGTGGCGGGGCCGCGGCGCCACGAACAGGTCGTTGTCGAGCGGCACGCCGAAGCGGGCATCCGACAGATACACATCCGTGGTCAGGCCTTGCGCGTCGACCACGCGCCATCGCAGCAGCTCGATCGGCCGTTCTTGAAACACCAGGGTCAGCTGACCCGCCGCAGGATCCTCGGCCTGGACCAGGTCGACCTCGATGGTGTCCTGGACATGGCTCACGTCCGTGACCCGGATGTCGCCGGAAAGGGCAATGTCCTCGCGGACGATGAAGTCGGCCAAAGTCGACCCCAGCAGCACGTCGGAGCGCTGCTCGAGCTCGGCGTCCCAGAAGGTCAGCCAGAAGCCGTCCGCCACATAGAGATAGGGCACCGGCGGATCGTACTCGATGCGCATCCGGCCCGGCCGCCGCAGGTAGAAGTCGCCTCTGGCCACGCCCTGCGTCTCGCTCACCTGGGTAAAGCGCGCCTCGACGGTGGTCAGGGTGTTCAGGTACACCTCGATGCGCGCCAGGTCGGCGCGATCCTCCTCCGACAGGGACGCGGCGGCAGGCTCCTGGGCGCCGGCCAGGCCGGCCGGCGCGCTGATGGCCAGCAGCGCCGCGAGCAGGCATCGACGGAACGGTCTCATCATCGGCATCATGAACGGGCATCGGAACGTTGGACACAGGGTCGGGCGGCCGAGGCCGGCCGGGCGCGACGCGTGCCCAAGCATCGTGCGGGCGCCCCGCCCGGCTCCCTTCCGTTCACATGGGCTGGGACCGGGCGAATGACAGGGCCGACCTTCGACGCGTCGTTCCTCGACGGCTTCGCCCGCTTGGTGAGCTGGCGTCGCGACGTGCGGCGATTTCGGACGGATCCGGTGCCATCGGCGCTGATCGAGGAGCTTCTCGACCTGGCGTGCCTGGCGCCGTCGGTCGGCAACAGCCAGCCCTGGCGCTTTGTGCGGGTTGATGATCCGGGCCGGCGCGCCGTGATCCGTGAGACCTTCGCCCGCGCCAATGCCGAGGCGCTGGCGGCGCAGGCCGAGGAGCGGCGCGCGCGCTATGCCCGGCTGAAGCTGGAGGGGCTGGAGCGGGCGCCGGTGCATCTTGCCGTGTTCTGTGACGATACGACCGGGCAGGGCCATGGCCTCGGCGCCCGCACCATGCCGGAGAGCCGGCGCTACTCGGTGGTGGCGGCGGTTCACACGATGTGGCTGGGAGCCCGCGCCCGGGGGCTCGGCCTGGGCTGGCTGTCCATCCTGGAGCCGGAGGCCGTGGCCCGCGCCCTTGCCGTGCCCGAGGGTTGGCGCTTCGTGGCCTATCTCTGCCTCGGCTGGCCCGAGGAGGAGCACACCGACCCGGAGCTGGAGCGCGCCGGCTGGCAGGGGCGGGAAGCCGCCTGTCGGCGAGTGCTGCAGCGGTAGGCCGATGCCGGCGAGCCGCTGACATCGGTCATTCATGGGCTGCGCCGCGTCCGGCCATGTCGTCGTAGCCATCAAGGCAAATCCGGTATCGTGCCAGCAAGCATCACGGTTGACGCGTCTCCGCATGACATGCCGTGCCGTCTTTGGCGCCTCGCCCGGAACATTTCGTTGACAGCGTGCAGTCAAGCAGTCCCTGACCATGCCTCCGGACGAGCGAAAACTGACCAAACAAATACTCAAAACCAAAGTCGGCATCGCGAGCTTTAGCGCGGCGATCCAGTCTTTTTCGCCACAGCGCGAGGAGGGAGTTGGGCTCCTCCGCTTCGCTTGCAATGAAAACTCTTGTAACTTGGCATGGTTCGGCGGGCGAACATGTTGACGGCAGAGCGATGGCGAATTTCTCTTCTTTTCGAGCCAAAGGTTTCTGCGATGGCAATGAGGGCATGGCCACATGCGGCGCGGCTCGCCAGCGACCGTTGTCGGCTTCGCGCTGGCGTCATGCCGGCACTGCCCGAAGCGGACAGATTGAAGGGGACGTGCATGGCAGGGCTTTGGCGTTGCTTGCGTCACCAGACGGGAAGGCTCTTGTCTGGGCCCCTTGCGGCATGACCGACCCTGGCGCTGGCCCGGGAACAACGCTGTCGGCGCTCGCGGCGGGGAGCGGACCGTGGATCTCATGATGCCGTTCGTGGCCGCCGTCTTCGGCGTGGCCGGGCTGGTCAAGGGCGGCCTGGGGCTCGGGCTGCCGCCGATCGCCATGGGACTGCTGGTGCTGGCCATGCCGCCCGTCGAGGCGGCGTCGCTGCTGGTCCTGCCGTCGTTCCTGACCAATGTGTGGCAGGCGGCGTCGGGCCCCCATCTGCTCCGGCTGCTGCGGCGGCTCTGGCCGGTCCTCGCCTTGTCGGCGCTTGCCACGCTGGCGGGCATCGGCTGGCTGGCCGACGGCGCGCCGGACCTGGCGATCGGCGCGCTCGGCCTGATCCTGTGCGCCTACGCCGCCGTCAGCCTGACACGGCCGCCCTGGCGTTTCGGAGCCCGGGTCGAGCCGTGGCTGGGCCCGCTGTCCGGGGCCTTCACCGGCGTTGCCACCGCCGGCACCGGCGTCTCGGCCATGCCGATCGTGCCATATCTGCAGGCGATCGGCCTCGGGAAGGACGAGTTGATCCAGGCCATGGGGCTGTCCTTCACGGTGTCCGCGCTGGCGCTCGGGCTCAATCTCGCCATGTCCGGGGCGCTCTCGCTGTCGCTCGGCGGACCGGTGCTGGTCGCCGTGGCCGCCGTGCTCGCCGGCGTCGCCCTGGGCGCGCGGGTCCGCCGCCGCATCAAGGAGGACTCGTTTCGGCGCCTGTTCCTGGTAGGCCTGCTCCTGCTCGGCGGCTATCTGGCCATGCGGTCGATTGCGGCGCTGGCCTGAGGGCGTCGAAGCGAACCCCGGCATGCGAAGGCGCCGGACTCGGGCCGGGTCTTGCCGACGCTGCGCCCCGCTTCCGCCGGGCAGACGGGTCGCCGACCGGGCGCTCGATGCCGACCTTGGTGGCGACCCGAACTCTTCCGTCGGCACAGCCGCCCGGGCGGGCCGCTACCACCCGGCCGATCGGCCGCTCGTTTTGGCCGCCCCCGTACATCTCGGTGGTGTCGATGAGGGTGACGCCGCGGTCGATCACCCGATGCTGCAGGCGCTCCGAGGCGGCGTCGTCCGACGGTCCGTAGAACTCGCTTATGCCCATGGCGCCGAAGCCGGGGGCCGAGACCCTGAGATCCGGTCCCGGCGGGCGCGTTGGCAGGAAGGTGCCAGGGGGTCTGTGCAGGATGGTCGAAACGCTTTCGGTCAAGGGATCATCCTTGCGCCCCGTGCTTGTCGCCGATCCGGACCGGACAGCGAATGACCGATGACGCAATGCCGATCGGGTATCAGGCGAGAGCGCTGGTGCGGCGGCATGCACCCGGCGCCGCCCGGCCTTTGGCCGGGCCGCCTCGTCGTCGGGCGCGAGCCCGGTGGCGCTCGGCGCGGCGGTGCGGGTCGCCGTGGCTCCGGAGACCGGCCCCACGCGGACAGCGCCACCGCAGCCCGAGCCAATGCCGCCCGAGCCAATGCCGCCCGAGCCAATGCCGCCCGAGCCAATGCCGCCCGAGCCA
>CAZTHL010000026.1:27460-44451 GCA_964613585.1 uncultured Mycobacteriaceae bacterium
ATGCCGCGTTGCTCGCGGCTGGCCGGCCGTGGGGAAGGGTGAGGTCGTCCTCGAAGCCGATGCGGGTGTCCTGCCCGTCCTCCCGGGCACGCTCCCGCCGTCGATCGCGTTCCTGGATCGCGCATCACCGAGCGCGCCGGCTGCGACGTGCCGTTCGCCAGCATCGACAAGGCGCTCGATCAACTGCAGGCGAATGGCTACGTGTCGGCAACGGTTCCTTAACCCCTCCCGCGGCATCCTCGGGCTCGTCAACGGGCGAGGTGCGCCTGGCGCCGGCTCGGCAGTCGATGCCGCCGGAGCCCTGCCGCCCGCGCCCTCGGCTGCCGTCCGGGTTACGGGTGGCGGCCGGGTCACCCTACGCTTCCCGACAAAAAGCTACCCGACGCGGCCGCCGGGCGTGTCGGGGACGCCGCGGCAGGCGCCGGCGCCCCGATCCCGCGTCCGGCGCGCCCGGGCCCCGGCCGCCCCGGCCTACTCGAGGCCCTCGAACAGGGCGGTCGAGAGGTAGCGCTCGGCGATCGACGGGATGATGGCGACGATCTGCTTGCCTTCGTTCTCGGGCCGGCTGCCGACCTCGAAGGCGGCGGCGAGCGCGGCGCCGGAGGAGATGCCGGCGGGCATGCCCTCGATCCGGGCCGCCTCGCGCGCCATGGCGAAGGCGCGGTCGTTGGCGATGCGGATCACCTCGTCGATCATCCCGGTGTTGAGGATGTCCGGCACGAAGCCGGCGCCGATGCCCTGGATCTTGTGCGGCCCCGGCTGGCCGCCCGAGAGCACCGGACTGTCCTCCGGCTCGATGGCCACGGTGCGGAAGCCGGGCTTGCGCTCCTTGATCACCTCGGAGACGCCGGTCAGGGTGCCGCCGGTGCCGACGCCGGAGACCAGGATGTCGCACTGGCCGTCGGTGTCGTGCCAGATCTCCTCGGCGGTGGTGAGCCGGTGCACCTCGGGGTTGGCGAGGTTCCTGAACTGCTGGGGCATGACCGCCCCCTCGATCTCCTCGACCAGCTCCTCGGCCCGGGCGATGGCGCCCTTCATGCCCTTGGGCGCCTCGGTCAGATGCAGCTCGGCGCCGAGCAGCTTCAGCATCTTGCGCCGCTCGATCGACATGCTCTCCGGCATGGTCAGGATCAGCCGGTAGCCCTTGGCGGCGGCGACGAAGGCCAGCGCGATGCCGGTGTTGCCCGAGGTCGGCTCGACCAGCACGGTGCGGCCCGGCTCGATCCGGCCGGCGCGCTCCATCGCCTCGATCATCGAGCGGCCGATGCGGTCCTTGACGCTCGACAGCGGGTTGAAGAACTCGAGCTTGCACAGCACGTCGGCCTTGACCCCGTGCTGCTCGGCCAACCGCCGCACCCGCACAAGCGGCGTAGCGCCGATGGTGTCGAGGATCGAGTCGTAGATCCGGCCGCGAAACTCCGGAGTGGCGTCGCCCATCCGTCCTGCCTCCTTGTGTGCAGCAATCTGCGGCGGCCGTGCCCGGCGCGGGGCGTCCGCCGCCATTTTGCCCGAACGTCGCTGTAAATTAGCGTGTTTCCACAGTCTATGGCGTGCTATTGCGGACCGCAAGCCGCGTTGCCGGGCGTTGAGGACGGCAGCCTGCCGGGTCAGATGGAGAAGTCGGCCGGTCGCTCCAAGGCGCGCGGGATCTCCTGGGTGCGGGCGCGCTCGCACAGATCCTCGATGGTGAGCGCGTCGAGCCGGCCCATGCAGTGCTCCTGCAGCTCCTGCCAGAGCGGCCGGACCACCCGTTGACCGAGCTCGGAGCCCGGCGCCTCCTCGGGCTCCTCGCTGGCGGCCTCCATGGCGCGGATCACCCGGACCACCTCGCCCACGGAGATGCGGCGGCGCTCGCGGGCCAGCCGATAGCCGCCGCGTGGCCCGCGCACGCCGGCCAGCACGCCGGCGCGGACAAGGTGCTGGAGCACCTGCTCGAGATAGCGGCGCGGGATGCCCTGGCGGCGGGTGATCTCGCCGCTCTGCACCGGCGCGTCGACAGAGTTGTAGGCGATGTCGAGCACCGCCTCGATGGCGAACAGCAGCTTCTTGGAGAGCTTGAACATTCCGTCGCTTGTGGCTCCCTTGGGGGTCGCCCGGGGCTGGGGGGTCATGCGGCAGGGATCGGTCATCGCCGCCCCGTCGAGCCGAAGCCGCCGGCAGCGCGCGGCGTGGGCGGCAAGGCGTCGGTCTCGGCCCAGCGGAGCGTGGCCACGGCGGCCAGCACCAGCTGGGCGATGCGGTCGCCGCGACGCAGTGTCACCGGCTCGGCGCCGAGATTGATCAGCAGCACGCCGACCTCGCCGCGATAATCGGCGTCGATGGTGCCCGGGGCGTTGAGCACGGTGAGCCCGTGCCGCAGGGCGAGGCCGGAGCGTGGCCGGACCTGCGCCTCGAGGCCGGGGGGCAAGGCGATCGAGAGGCCGGTCGGCACCAGCGTCCGCTCGCCCGGCGCGAGCAGCCGATCGCTCTCGAGCGCGGCGAGCAGGTCGAGCCCGGCGGCGCCGGCGCTGGCATAGGTGGGTAGTGGCAGGTCGACGGCGTGCGGCAGCCGCTGCACGGGGACGGTCACGGCGGTCACGGCGGCGCGACCCGGGCGACGGGAGGATCCACAGGACTGGCGCGGAGCCGGTCGGCGACGAGCCGGGCCAGCCGCTCGGCCACCGCCTCCTTGGTGGCCGGCGGCCAGGAGTCGACGGTGCCGTCCTCGCGGATCAGGTGGACCGTGGTGCGGGTCCCGCCGAAGGTGCCGGCGGCGGGTGAGACGTCGTTGGCGAGGATCCAGTCACAGCCTTTTCGAGCCCGCTTGCCGAGCGCCTGCTCGACGACCCGCTCGGTCTCGGCGGCGAAGCCGATCACCAGCCTCGGCCTTTCGGCGCCGGGGCGGGCCAGGGTGCCCAGGATGTCCGGGTTCTCGGTGAGCGTCAGCACCGGCGGTCCGGCATCGTTCTTCTTCAGCTTCCGCGGGCCCGCCTCGGCGACCCGCCAGTCGGCCACCGCGGCGGCGCAGACGGCGACGTCGACCGGCAGCGCGGCCCGGCAGGCCTCGAGCATCTCCCGGGCGGTGGTCACCCGTGCCATGGCGACGCCCGGCGGATCCGGCTCGTGGGTCGGGCCGCTGACGAGCACGACCTCGGCGCCGAGCCGCGCAAGCGCGCCGGCGATGGCATGACCCTGCTTGCCGGACGAGCGGTTGGCGATGTACCGAACAGGGTCAATCGGCTCGTGGGTCGGGCCGCTGGTGACGAGCGCGCGGCGGCCGAGCAGATGGGGCGTGGCGCCGTGCTCCAGAAGCTGCGATTCGCCCAGACGACGCGGCTCGGGCGCGAGCAGGCTCTCGATCGCCTGGAGCAGCTCGTCCGGCTCGACCATCCGGCCATAGCCGTGCTCCTGGCAGGCCATGGGCCCCTCGTTGGGGCCGACCGTGCGGATGCCGCGGTGACGAAGCCGGGCCAGGTTGTCCTGGGTTGCCGGATGCTCCCACATCCGCACGTTCATGGCCGGGGCGACTAGGACCGGCTTGTCGGTGGCCAGGAGGACCGTGCTGGCCAGGTCGTCGGCGAGCCCGGCAGCCATGCGCGCCAGAAGGTCGGCCGTGGCGGGCGCGACCACCAGGAGGTCGGCCTCGCGCGACAGCCGGATGTGGCCCATCTCGGCCTCGTCGGTGAGCGACCACAGGTCCATGTACACCTTTTCTTCACTGAGGGCTGATACCGAGAGCGGCGTCACAAAGCGGCTGCCGCCCGCGGTCAGGACGCAGCGGACGGCGGCGCCGCGCTCGCGGAGGCGGCGGATCAGCTCCAATGTCTTGTAGGCGGCGATGCCGCCCGAGATGATCAGCAGGATGCGTTTACCGGACAGCACGATCTCGTCGCCTCAAAGCACGGGCACCGATTGTAGTTTTCAGCTTAATTCGCGTCGAGCGCCGTACAAGGCCCAGACCGCCCCATTGACGAACCCTTTGGTATCAAAGTCAGTGGCTTTCGTCACATCAAGTGTGTTGAAAGAGGGAGATGGTGGCGTTTCTGACGTCAGCGCTCGGCGGGGGCGGGCCAGATCGTCTGACGCAAGGCCTCGCCCAGGGCGATCGCCGCCGCCTGGGCGACATTGAGCGAGCGGAGGCCGGGCTGAAGCGGGATGCGCAGTCTATGGTCCGCCGCGTCATGAACGGCCGGCGGCACGCCGCCGCTCTCCCGGCCCATGAGCAGCCGGTCGTCGGCATGGTAGGCAATATCAATGTGACGCCTGTCGCCGCGGGTCGTGAGCAGCAGAAGGCGGCCGCGATGGGGGGCCTGCCGGTAGGCCGCCCAGCTCGCATGGCGATGCAGGTCGAGACGATCGGCGTAGTCGAGCGCGGCGCGTCGAAGGCGCCGGTCATCGAGCAGGAAGCCGCACGGCTCGATGATGTCCAGGCCGACGCCGAACGCGGCGGCGAGACGCATCATGGCGCCGGTGTTCTGCGGGATGTCCGGCTCGAAGAGGACGAGGCGCATCGAGGCTCCCGTGGGCGGATTGTCGCACCGGCGGATTTTCGATCCTCTGCAGGGGTGCGGCCATCCGTACTTTGCAAGTTTGTGAAGCGGACGGTATATCCTCTTTCGCAGTGCGGCGAGATAGCGTGCCGGGACGGGCGCGCTCGGCTGCGCGTTGCGGCACTCGAAGCAAGCCGATGCAGCACTGGGCGAGATGGGAATGACGGACATCACTTCCGAGGACACGGTTGAGCAGGGGACCACGAGGCGTGACTTCCTGTATCTGACCACCGCCGCCGTGGGCGCCGTCGGCGTCCTGGGCTTTGCCTGGCCGTTCATCGACAGCATGAACCCTTCTGCTGACGTCCTGGCCTTGGCGACGATCGACGTGGACATCTCTCCAATCGCGGTCGGCCAGGCGATCACGGTCACGTGGCGCGGCAAGCCGGTGTTCATCCGGCATCGGACTCCTGAAGAGATCGAGCTGGCGCGGCAGACCGAGCTCGGTGGGCTGATTGATCCGCAGCCGGATGCGGAGCGGGTGCTCCAGCCCGAATGGCTCGTGGTGATCGGCATCTGCACCCACCTCGGCTGTGTACCGCTGGGGCAGAAGCCGAACGACGATCGGGGCGAGTTCGGCGGCTACTTCTGTCCGTGCCATGGCTCTCATTACGACACGGCCGGCCGGATCCGCCGTGGGCCGGCGCCCAGGAATCTCGACCTTCCGGAGTACGTCTTCCTCGACGAGACGACGATCCGCATCGGCTGACCGCGGCGGAAGCTCAAAGGCCCCTAGGATTGAAGGAATTTCCCGGTCATGGCTCACGGCTTGGCGCATTCCGAATTCAAGAACCCGATGATCCGGTGGGTCGATGAGCGGCTGCCGATCTTCACCATGATGCACAAGGAGTACGGGGTCTTCCCGACTCCACGAAACTTCAATTATTTCTGGAACTTCGGCGCCCTGGCGATGATCGTGCTCATGGTCATGATCGTCACCGGCATTTTTTTGGCGATGCATTACACGGCGCACGTCGATCATGCCTTTGCCAGCGTCGAGCGCATCATGCGCGACGTCAATTACGGCTGGCTGCTGCGCTACGTGCACATGAACGGCGCCGCGATGTTCTTTATTGTGGTCTACATCCATATATTTCGGGGTTTGTATTACGGTTCGTACAAGAAGCCGCGCGAACTGCTGTGGATCCTGGGGGTGGTGATCCTGATCCTGATGATGGCCACAGCGTTCATGGGTTACGTGCTGCCATGGGGTCAGATGAGTTTTTGGGCAGCTACGGTGATCACTAATCTTTTTTCGGCCGTTCCATTGGTAGGGGATCCGATTGTCCAGTGGATGTGGGGCGGCTTTTCGGTCGACAATCCGACGCTCAACCGCTTCTACTCCTTGCACTACCTGCTGCCGTTCGTGATCGTGGGTGTGGTCTTTCTGCACGTCGCGGCGCTGCATGTGACCGGTTCCAACAATCCCCTTGGGGTTGAGCCGAAAGGGCCGCAAGATACCCTGCCGTTCCATCCCTACTACACGGTCAAGGACGGCTTCGGCACCGGCATCTTCCTTCTTTTCTTTGCCTTTTTTGTGTTCTTTGCGCCAAACTACATGGGCCACCCGGACAACTATATTCCGGCTGACCCGCTGGTTACCCCCGCGCACATTGTGCCAGAGTGGTACTTTCTGCCGTTCTATGCGATCCTGCGCGCGATCACGTTCGACATCGGGCTGTTCATCTTCTTCGGGCCGACGATCATCCCGGCCAAGCTTGGCGGCGTCATCGCCATGTTCGGGTCGGTGCTGATCCTTTTTGCCCTTCCATGGCTGGATACGTCGCCCGTGCGGAGCACCCGCTTCCGACCCCTTTACAAGCCCTTCTTCTGGCTTCTTGTGGCTGTGCTGGTGCTGCTCGGCTACTGCGGCGCCAAGCCGGCCGAGGGGATCTGGGTGGTGATCGCGCAGCTTGGCACCGCCTACTATTTCTTCCACTTCCTCGTGCTTCTGCCAATCCTCGGCAGGATCGAGACGCCGCGTCCCCTGCCACGAAGCATCAGCGAGCCGGTCCTGGCGCCGGGCGGCGGTCCTCTGCCGGCCGGGGCAGCCGCGAAGCCGATGGAGAAGTCGTGATGCCCTTCGTTCGTATGTTGACGCTGGCGGTGCTGACCGCGCTCCTCCTCGCGCGGCCTGCCGGGGCGGCCGAGGTCGTCAAGCCGCCGACGCAGGACTGGCCGTTCAGCGGGATCTTCGGGACCTATGACCGGATGTCGGCCCAGCGAGGGTTGCAAGTCTACCAGCAGGTCTGCGCCAGCTGTCATGCCTTGTCGTATGTGGCTTTTCGCAACCTGGCGGATCTCGGCTACAGCGAGGAGCAGGTGACCGCGCTGGCCGAGCAATACTTCGTGACCGATGGACCCGACGACACCGGCCAGATGTACGAGCGACCCGCTTCCGGCGCCGATCGGTTTCCGGCGCCGTTCCCCAACGAGGAGGCGGCCCGCTTCGCGAACAACGGGGCGTATCCGCCGGATCTGTCGCTCATCACCCAGGCGCGGCCGTACGGGCCGGACTATGTCTACGCCTTCCTGATCGGCTATGAGGAGCCTCCCGAGGGTGTCGAGGTCATGCCCGGCATGTACTGGAATGAATACTATCCGGGACACCAGGTAGCCATGCCCAACATGCTGTTCGAGGGGGGCATCGTCTACGACGACGGCACCGAGGCGACCGCGGCGCAGCAGGCCTGGGACGTCGTCAACTTCCTCATGTGGACCGCGGAGCCTCACATGGAGGAGCGCAAGAACACGGGCGTGAAGGTGATGGTGTTCCTGATCGTCTTCTCGGGATTGATGTACGCCGTGAAGCGCCGGGTCTGGTCCGACGTTCACTAGGTGGAGCGCTCATGCGGGTCGTTCCGCGCGTCACGGAAGGGGGTGTCCGGACAGGCCGCCCCTTCCCGCCTCGTCGGCCGTGGCCGACGGCTCGTCGAGGCCGGGGCTGGTCGGCAGGGTGAGCCGTACCGGCACACCCGCCCAGGCGGCAAGCAGCGCGATGGCCAGGGCCAGCACGGCCACAATGCCGAGCGCACGCTCCAGGCTGGCCAGCTCCGCGATCAGCCCCACCACCGGCGGGCCGGCGAGGAAGCCGAGATAGCCGGTCAGGGCGACCGCCGCCAGGCTGTGCGACGGCGGCCGCCCGGCCTTGACGGCCGCGGCCCGGAAGACGATGGGGATCACCCCGGCAAAGCCGAGCCCGACCAGGGCGAAGCCGCCCAAGGCCGCCCACGGCTGTCCGGCGACCAGGCCGACCGTCATGCCGATGGCCGCGACCAGCGCGCCGCCGCGCACCAGCGCCAGGGGCCCGAGCCAAGCGGCCAGCCGGTCGCCGGTGAGCCGGCCGAGGGCCATGGCGGCGGCGAAGGCGGCGAAGCCGAGGCCGGCCATCGCGGCACCGGCGCCGAGGCTCTCCCGTAGATAGACGGCCGTCCAGTCGGCCATGACGCCCTCGCCGAACAGGACGCAGAAGGCGATCAGGCCGAGCCCGGCGAGCGCCCGCGACGGCAGCGCCAGGAGCGGGGCGCGGTCCGCCGCGGCGGACGGAACGTGGGGCAGGAACCGCTTCAGCCACAGCCCGAGCGCCGCCATGGCCAGCGCGACCGTTGCCAAATGCGGGGGCGGCGCCAGGCCGGCGGCGGCGATGAGGCCGCCGCTGCCGGCTCCGGCCATGGCGCCCAGGCTGAACACCCCGTGGCACGTGCTCATGATCGCCCGGCCGTTGCGCTTCTCGATGGCAGCGGCCTCGACGTTCATGGCGCAGTCGAACGCCCCCATGGCAGCGCCCACCAGGACCAGCGCGAGGGCCAGGACGAGCCAGCTTCCGGCCAGGGTCGGCAGCGGGACGGTGGCGCACAGCGCCAGCATGGCCGCCAGGGTCGTTCTGGCCCCGCCATGGCGATCGACCAGCCAGCCGCTCAGCAGCATGGCGCCGAGAGCGCTCACCGGCACCGCGAGCAGGGCCGCTCCCAGCGCCGCCGGTCCGAGCCCGAGGCCGGCCTTGACGTCCGGGATGCGCGGCAGCCAGCTGCCGAACACCATGCCGTTGATGAAAAAGAACAGGGCGATGGCCACCGCGGCGGGATCGGGTTCCCGCGGCCGGCGAAGCAGACCCATCGGCAGCGCTCCCACCACCCGTGACGCCCCGGCGGCGCGACCGCGGCGCGGCCGACCGGTCAAAAGACACCCTTGAGGTCAAGACGGTCGTGGCGGACCGGCCCCGCCGCGCCGATGTGTCGGGGATGACACCGAAGCCCAAGGACCCGGCCGGCCCATGACCCCCACCGACGCCATCCTTCATTTCTGGTTCGAGGAGCTCGATCCCGCACGCTGGTTCCAGGGCGATGCCAGCCTCGACCCCGTCATCCGCGAGCGCTTCGGCCCGCTCGTCGACGCCGCCCTCGACGGCGGCCTCGGCAGCCTGGAGGATACCCCGAACGAGGTGCTGGCGCTCATCCTGGTCCTTGACCAGTTCCCCCGGCACCTGTTCCGCGGCACCCCCCGGGCCTATGGCGGCGACGAGCGGGCCCGCGCCGTCGCCCGTCGGGCCCGCGAGCGCGGCTTCGACCAGGGCCTGCCGCCGGAGCGGCGGCTGTTCCTCTACCTGCCGTATCAGCACAGCGAGGACCCGGCGGACCAGCAGGCCAGCGTCGGCCTCTTCCGCGCGCTCAGCGACCAGCACCCCGACGGCCTCCGCTGGCTCGGCTGGGCCGAGCACCACCGCGCCGTGATCGACCGCTTCGGCCGCTTTCCCGAGCGCAACAAGGCCCTCGGCCGCGAGTCCACGCCGGAGGAGCAAAGGTACCTGGCCGAGCCGGAGCACCCGCGCCCATGATCGGCACCCTCCCTCGCCTCGACCACGTGCTCATCGGCGCCCGCGACCCGGCGTCGGCGCGCGCCGCCTGGCAGCGCCTCGGATTCATCGTCGGCGGGCACCGGGACGGGAGCGCCGCCGACGCCGGCGGCGCGATCCTGCTTCAAGGCGATCACCTGGAGCTGGTGAGCGCGGCCGAGCCCGGCTCCCTCCGTCGCCCGGACGCCTCGGCAGAGGGGCTGATCGCCCTGGCGCTCGCCACCGGCGACGCGGCCGGGACCCCGCTCGGCGCCGGGCTCGGCGTCGCCGTCCTGGCCCGCGGGCACCGCTCGCCGGAGCCCTTGCGCCGGCCGGACGGGCTGCGGCATCCAAACGGCGCTCGCTGCCTCCGCGTGCTCACCGCCGCCGTCCCCGACCCGGCCGCCGCCGCGCCGGCCTGGCGCCGCCTGCTCGGCGACGACGCGGTCACCCTGGAGGCGGCCGGCCTGTCGGTCCGCCTGGGCGCGGTCATCCTGCACATCGGCCCGTCGGAGCCCGGCCTCGAGGGGCTGCTCGGCCTCGGCGTCGAGGTGGACGACCTTGCCGCGGCCGGCCGCCACCTGGAGCAGGCCGGAGCCCGCTTTCGCCACACCGGCGACAGCCTCGACATCGACCCGCGCGAGGCGACCGGCGTCGCCCTCTCCCTGCTCCAGGGCTGAGCGCATGATCAGGCGACCGGCGCGCTAGAGCCGGCGCTCGAGGATCGCGGCGATCTCGCCGTCCTCGAGCACGATCGGGTTGGTCCGCATGCTGCCGCCGCGGCTGCCGGCGACCACGCGCCCGACCTCGTCGGGGCCGACCCCGAAGCGTCCCAGCCGCGGCAGCCCCAGCTCGTCGAGCCATCGGCGCAGTCGCTCGACCAGCGCCGCCCGCGCCTCGGCCTCGCCGAGCCCCGGCGCACCGGCGAGCAGGCGGCCGACCCGGGCGTAGCGCCCGAGCGCCGCGCTGCCGGGCGCCCGCGCCTCGAGCGTCGCCAGGTTGACCGCCGTCGCCTCGGCGACCAGGGTGCCACACACCGCGCCGTGCGGGATCGGGAACCAGGCGCCGAGCGGCGAGGCGAGCCCATGCACCGCGCCCAGCCCGGCCTGGGCCAGGGCCACGCCCGAGCAATAGGCCGCCCAGGCGAGATGGCCCCGGCCGGCCGCCGCCTCCGCCGCATCCTGGTTCCGCCACGCCGGGAAGAAGCCGCACCCGAACGACTCGAGCCCGGACCAGGCAAAGGCGTCGGTCAACGGGCTGGCGTTCACCGAGGTGTAGGCCTCGAGCAGCTGGGTGAATGCGTCCATGCCGTTGGCCGCCATCACCGCGGGCGGGCAGCTCGCCAGCAGATCGGGGTCGAGCACCGCCACCCGCGGCACCAGCGCCTCGTCCCGGAACGACTTCTTGAACCCGTCCGGCCCGCGCCGGCTCAGCACCGCGTTGCGGGTGGCCTCGCTGCCGGTGCCGGCGGTGGTCGGCACGGCGACGAACGGCGTCGCCGGCCCGCGATAGGCGACCCCCCGGCCGACCCCCTCCAGATGGTCCATGACGGAGCCCCCGCCCGGCAGCAGCCCGGCGATCGCCTTGGCGGCGTCGAGGGCGCTGCCGCCGCCGAGGCCGATGACCACCTCGACGCCGCGCCCGCGCTGCTCCGCCACGGCGGCGTCGACCAGCTCCGGCGACGGCTCGTCCGCCACCGTCACCAGCGTCCAGTCGAGGCCGGCCTCGGCCATTCCGTCCCTGAGCCGAGGCAGCACGCCCGACTCGACCGCCGAGCGGGCGCCGGTGACCAGCAGCGCCCGCGTCCCGAAGGCGCGCGCCTCCTGCGGCACCGCGTCGAGCGCGCCGCTGCCGAAGCGCAGCCGCGGCAGCCGGGCGCTGGAGAACGGGGCGATCGGCTCCATGGGCCTCAAGACCTCCCGGCCTCGCTTCGGGCGGCGTGTCCGCGGCCGGGCCTCAGCCCGCCGGGAACAGGCCGGTGAGCGGCTCGGCCCGGCGCGGCTCGGCCATCCAGCCGGCCACCGCGTCGCGCCAGGCCCGGTAATGCGCGGTCTCCTTGTGCGCGGCGGCGTCCTCCGCCGTGGCATAGGCCTCGTAGAGCACGAAGCGGGTCGGGTCGGCCGGGTCCTGCAGGATGTCGAACCGGCGGTTGCCCGGCTCCGCGACCGAGCCTTCGTGGTTCGCGCGAGTGGCCTCGATGAACTCGGCGACCCGGTCCGGCACGACCCGGACATGGACCAGCGTGACCTGCATGGCATGCTCCTCCCGTGCTGGCGCCCCTCGTGGCGTCGCGGCTCAGCATAGACCCGGTCCCGACCGGTCGGGAAGCCCGGCCCCGGCGGTCGCCCCTCGGCACGGGCTTGCCGGGTAGCGAAGCGTAGGCTTTTGTCGGGCGCCGCCGGCGCGAGGCCCGGCCGTCGGCCATCGCCGCGTCCGTCCGGGCCCTCCGGATCCTGGCGGCCGCGCCGTCGCGCGGCGTGGGCTCCCGTTGGATGACGGCGCCTGTCCGCCGCGTCGGTTGATGAGCGGCAGCGCCGTGGCGAACGGACGCCGCCCAGCCTCGAGCCCGCGCGCCGATCGGCGCGGCTCCTGGTCCCACATCTTGCCGCCGTTCCCGTCACTGCCACCAGAAGCCCTCGCTCGCCAGACATATTGCCAGTAATAGGCATTCAAACCTTTCAATAGGGTGAACGGACAATAAGGTGAACGGAGAGGACAGTGTGAGCCGCGCGGCCGGGTCCGGGCCGGCGCGATCGTCGTCGCTGGCCGGGCGCCGGCCGGGCGCCGGCCGGGCGCCGGCCGGGCGGCAGCCGGGCCGGATGACGCCGGGCCGCCCTGGAGGCCGCCTGGCGTCCCGGCATGCCCTCGGTCGGGCATCCTGCCGAACGCCGGGCTCCCCTCCCGGCCAGCCGCGCGGCGCGGCAGGGTCCCGGTGACGGCGGTGTCAAGCCGGCGACCGAGGCGCTTGACCGTCCGGGATCCGCAGCGCTTATACCGCACCGGCCGACGGGATGACGGGTCGGCGCGCCCGGGTGCCGCCAACCTGGCGCCGCCCGGGCGCCCTGGCTCCCCGATGACCGAAGTCATCGGCCCGCCGATATCAACCCTTCGACTGGCCGCGCGGCCCGCACGCGGCGGTGCCGTCGGCGCCGGGATCGATCGCCGGCCGCCGGCCCCGGCCTCGCCCCCGGCCCGTGGGCGGATCTCCGCAGAAGAGGAGGCTGAGCCCCGTGACCGCCATTCGCATCTCCGGCCTGCTTGTCCTGCTGCTGCTGCTCGTTCCGGGCCAGGGGGCCGCGCATGCCACCCGCGAGGGCACCACGCCGGCCGACGGCGCCACGGTCGCCGGTTCGCCGCCGGTGATCGCGATTCGCTTTGGCGCGCCGGTCACGGTCACCATGGCCCGGTTGACCGACGCCGCCGGCGCCGAGCATCCCCTGGAGCGTGCCGACGGGATGGCGCCGACCACCCGCTTCGAGGCCACGCCGCCGACGCTGCCGCCCGGACGCTACGCCGTCGAGTGGCGCGGCCTCGCCGCCGATGGGCACGCCATGGACGGCCGCTTCACCTTCGAGGTCGAATAGCGCGCGAGGTCGATCGGCAGCAGGCCCGGCCCGCCGTTCCGATCCGGCCGAGGACCGGCATGGGCCCGACGCTCATGGCGCTGGCCGGGCTGTTCCTGCCGGCCGCGGTCTCGGCCGCCGCGCTGCTCGCCGCCGGCGCGGCCCTGTTCCTGGCAGCGCATCCGGGGCTCGGGGCGGCGACCGCGCGCGGCACCCGGCGCCTCGCCGGCGCGGCCGCGCTGCTCGCCCTGCTGCTGTCCGCGGGCCAGCTGGCGGCGCGCGCCAGCTTCCTCGGCGGTGGCGGCCTCGGCCCCGCGTTTGACCCGGGGCTGCTTCGGGTGGTGCTGGCGAGCCCGCTCGGCGACACCCTGGCCCTGCGCGGCGCCGGACTCGTCCCGATCGCCGGCCTGCTGCTCAACCGGCCCTGGACGCGCTGGCCGGCTGCGGCGGGCGCCGCCGCGGTCGCCGCCTCCTTCGCCCTCGCCGGCCACACCCTGGCCGAGCCCCGCGCCCTCCTGGCGGCCCTGCTGACCGCCCATCTGCTGGCCGTCTCCTATTGGATCGGCGCCTTCTGGCCGCTGCACCATCTGGCCGGCCACGCGGCCCCGTCGGTCGCCGGCGCCATGGCGCGCCGCTTCGGCCGCAGCGCCCTGTGGGTCGTCGCCGGTCTTGTCGCCGCCGGGGCCGCCCTGGTCGCGCTGCTGACCGGGGCGCCGCTCGCCGCGCTCGGCACCGCCTACGGGCAGGCCCTGCTGGCGAAGCTGGTGCCGGTCGCGGGTCTGATCGGGCTCGCCGCGCTCAACCATCGGCGGCTGACCCCGGCGCTGCTCGCCGGCGATCCCCGGGCCGCCGACCGGCTGCGCCGGTCGATCCGCGCGGAGGCGGCCCTGGCCGCCGTGATCCTGCTGGCCACCGCCCGGCTCACCGCCGTCACCCCGCCGGCGTGAGGCGAGGCCGGGATCGGTCGGGCCGCCTCGGCAGGACAGGCCGCCATCGCAACCGGGCGGTCGCGCCTACTCCCGCGCCCCGGCGCTCCGCTGCTGCTGCGATGGTGGCGGCGTCAGGAACTGGACGAAGGCGAGGCCCGCCATAAAACCGCCGATATGGGCCCACCAGGCCACGCCGCCACCAATGCTCGGCTGCATCAGCGCGCCGGCACCCTGCAGGATCTGCAGCGCGAACCAGATCGCCACGTACCACAGGGCCGAGATCTGGAAGAACAGCGGGATGAACACGAGCAGCACCAGGATCACCACGCGAGACTGGGGATAAAGCGAGGCGTGGGCGCCCAGCACCCCCGCGATCGCGCCCGAGGCGCCGAGTGTCGGCACCTCGCTCTCGGGATAGACCAGGGTGTGCGACCAGCTCGCCAGCAGCGCGCACAGCAGGTAGAGCAGCACGAAGCGGAGCCTGCCCATGCGCGTTTCGACCGCGCGGCCGAACAGGTACAGCGTCCACATGTTGACGACCAGGTGCAGGACGCCGCCGTGCAGGAAGGCCATGGTCAGGAACGGCAGGTAATCGCCCGGCTCCAGGCCGACCCGTGTCGCCCACAGCGGGTCCTCGTAGCGCCGCGGGATCAGCCCGTAGCGGGCGACGAACTCGAACATCTGGCGCTCGGACAGGCTGGCCTCGAACAGGAACACGAGGGTGCAGGAGGCGATCAGCAGGTAGACGACGCTGGGGGTGCCGACGCGCGGCGCCGTGGTGCCGATGGGAAACATACGCCGCTCCGCTGGCGCGCGCGGGAGACCGGGAACGGCGCGGGCGGCGCTGGGCCCGGTCGCCGCGTCGGGTGACCTTAGGGCGTTTCCGCGTGACGCGGAATCGGCACCGGCCGATCGCCCCGCCCGGCCGGCCCTCGATCATGCCGTCGTTGGGTGGCCGGGCGGACGAGCGGGCCGGTGATGCCCCTCCGGAAACGCTGTCACCCGTCGATCTGGCATCCGCCCATGGAAACGACCATGCGACGCGCTCGACCGGCTTCGGAACGCGCGCCCGGCCGGCCGGTTCCGGCGCCCCGGCGGTCACGGACACGCCGGTTCCGGAGAAGCCCCGGGCATGGGCCCCCACCGTGCCTCTCCGCCCCCCAAGCGTTCCCCCCAAGCGGGCCTTCAAGCGCCGAGGTCGGGCATGCGCCGACGGCGATGGCCTCGCGGTCACGGAGGAGACGTCGGGCGCCGGGGCTCCACCCGGTCTGGGTCCGGTCTGGGCGACAGGCTTGTCAAGAGTGAAGCCCGATGGTCCCCGGGCTGTGCCCAAGCGACCCTGACCGTCGGTGAGGGCCGCATCGGCCGGCGCGATGCGGCGGCTCGGGTGGCGGGCGCGCCCATAGCCGAGCCGCCGGTTCGCTTCGTCGGCCCGGCGGTGTCAGTCCCTCGGCGCAGAGGCCTCGGCGATCTGGCGACGGCTGAGCAGGCGCTCGTAGTCGCGGTCGAGCTCGGCGACCCGCGCGCGAAAAGCGATCAGATCGGCGCCGGTCAGCTCCTCGCCGGTCGGCAGGTCGATGGTCAGGGGATTCGTCGCCCGGCCGTCGACCAGGACCTCGTAGTGCAGATGCGGGCCGGTCGACAGGCCGGTGCTGCCGACATAGCCGATCACATCACCCTGGCTGACCCGGTCGCCGCGGCCGAGGCCCGGAGCGAAGCGGCTCATGTGACCGTAGGCCGTGGCCAGGCCGGCATGGTGGCGCAGGCGGATGTAGCGGCCGTAGCCGCCGTTGCGGCCGATGCGGTCGACCACGCCGTCGCCCGCCGCGAAGATCGGCGTGCCGGTCGGCGCGGCGAAGTCGATGCCTTGATGCATGCGGCTGTAGCCGAGGATCGGGTGCCGGCGCATGCCGTAGCCGGAGCTGATGCGGGCGCCGTCGACCGGGGTGCGCAGGAGCGCCCGGCGGATGCTGCGGCCCTCGGGATCGAAATAGTCGATCGTCCCCGCCGCGGTCTCGAAGCGGTAGATCGGCAGGTCGAGGCCGGACAGGGTCAGCCGCGCCAGCAGGATGTCGCCGGTACGGGCGAAGCGGCCGTCGGCGTAGTGTTCCTCCTCATACAGAAGTGCGAAGCGGTCGCCCGGCTGGATGTCGCGCTGGAAGTCGAGCTCGTAGGAATAGGCGTGGATCACCGCCTGCAGCGCGTCGAACGGCACGCCGGCCGCGGCGGCGCCGGCGGCGAGGCTGGTCTCGATGAGGCCGCCGGCAGCGACACGGCGGGTCTCGAGTCGGTTGGCCAGCTCGCGTGCCTGGAAGCCGTCTGCGCCGGCCCGCACCACCTCGATCCGGCTGTCCGGATCGGGCAGCAGCGACAGCCCGGCAAACCGGCGCTCGCCGCGGCGATGCTGGAAATCCAGGGTGATCCGCTGGCCGGCCCGCAGGTGGCGCGGATCGAACACCTCGGCCAGGGCGAGGGCGGCGGCATGCGCGTCGGCCGCCGCCACCTCCTCGCGCGCCAGCAGACGGAACAGCGTGTCACCGCGGCCGAGGCGCACGGACCGGTTCTCGCGGCCGGTCCAATAGTTCGCCTCGAGCAGGCTGTCGGAGGTGGAGGTCAGCAGCACCTGCTGCAGCCGGGCCTCGGCCGAGGCCTGTCGGTCGGCGTCCGCCGGCGTCGGCGGCGGCTGCCCCGGCGGCTCGACCGCGACGGCGGGCGGGCCCAGAATGAGGACGGTGGCAGCGAAGGCGGCGAATCCCAAGAATGGTAGATTGACCTTCAACTTGCGGCCTCCCTCTCGTAGGACCGTGTTTATAGACGCTATTACAGATCTTGTGGCACAGTATTGACTGGCCTCAAGATGAGGTGCATTCGCGATCCGTGTCAACCGCGTGAGCGGTCGTTCGTGCCGACATGGCCGGGATGGCCGGGATGGCCGGGCTGGGGTGGCTCGCCTGCCGAGCCGGCGGGGTTCTGGCATGCTTCCGCCAATAACGCAAGAACGCGCGACAAGTCTCTGATAAATCCGTATTTCTTACCAAAGGGTGCAGTTAATGCATAATCCCATCGACGGATTTCATGACAAGCGTTTGACAGGTCGGGGCGGTGGGCCTATGTGACGGAAGCTGTCGGCGCCGGCGGC